>JBOFKD010000244.1:0-13626 GCA_051657165.1 Bacteroidales bacterium
ATTGTAATTTGTTTAAAAATTATCATTCTCCCCGAACAAAACAATGTTATTTTTGAAGTCTGGTCTGTATTTGTTAAAACCAATAGCCATTGTTGAGTTATTCATCACTGCAAATATAAAGCATAATTAATCAAATAAAAAAGTATAATAGTAATAAATTAGCCAAAAGAGAATAATGCTGTCTGAAACCGTTATTTTCTGAAAAAAGGAGATCAAAATCAATTTCAATTATGAAAGTAATCTTATTTTTTTAAGTTTTTTGGAGATTTGAGTAGCTGTATCTCTCTTTAAGTGTATCCCATATTTATAATAAAACAGAATAATATTGTTCCGGTTTATTTTCTTAAACGTAAAATGAGTATTTAAGAAAGACATATTTATAACTACAGATTTAAAAAAGTATAGATGAGTGAACAAGTCAGAATGCATCACTTCTTCATGGATTTGTTTGATCGTATGCAAAATAGGTGTACCACTGTCATTTAAGCCTTTAATTACATTGGCTCTTCTGAATCTAATAACAAAACACACAACTGTATCTCTGATTTCCTGGAACGAGAGGGATGTACCATCATACAAGGATATACTTTCTGTATTAATTTTAGTCATACATTAATGTAAAATTAAGTAAGACCAGACTTCGCTACAAATATATAATATATTATGTCTTAATAAAAATAATTTCCAATAAAATTATTTGCCGTCTGCTCTTTTGTCTTTTAATGCTTATATTTGCAGCATTCTGTATGTGGTTACAATAAAATAAAAAAAGTCATACTATCCGTTGTGATTAGCTTTCAGTCTTTTATTTACACATTACATTCTGATTTTACAATCGTTATAATCCGGAGCTAAGATTATCGCGATGATGCTAATATTTAGCTATGAGATCTCAATCAAAAGATATTCACAAACAACCACCTTCGGGGTTGTAGAGGTAGAGGATGATCACTTTCCGGGGGTATAAACAATCTAACTCCTGCGGAGGATTGTTTATACGCCCCGGTTACAGACAAATTATCCCTTCAGGATAAAACACGAAGAATCTTCTAAGTGAACCCGGAGGAATTCATCAGGAAACAACCTTATCAACCGAATTGATCCGCCGGTCCTGGAATTTAATGTTGTGATTAGCTTTCAGATTACTACTTTTGTATTGGCTTACACAGCTTCGATCAGGATTACGAACCGGAAGTAGTAGTTGTGATTAGCTTTCAGATTACTACTTTTGTATTGGCTTACACAGCTTTTCATGTAGAACTAAGATAGATGTGTTTGTTGTGATTAGCTTTCAGATTACTACTTTTGTATTGGCTTACACAGCGATGAGAGAGAGTTATCGAATGGCTTACTTGTTGTGATTAGCTTTCAGATTACTACTTTTGTATTGGCTTACACAGCGAACTCGCCGAAAAAACAGGAGCGCGGTAGTTGTGATTAGCTTTCAGATTACTACTTTTGTATTGGCTTACACAGCCTAATTTATTTGCTAACTCAATCATTTTTTGTTGTGATTAGCTTTCAGATTACTACTTTTGTATTGGCTTACACAGCATTCTTCAGATAAAAATATTATATCTAATGGTTGTGATTAGCTTTCAGATTACTACTTTTGTATTGGCTTACACAGCTAATGGAATCAGAATATATGATAGCACTATGTTGTGATTAGCTTTCAGATTACTACTTTTGTATTGGCTTACACAGCCAATTCCGCCGGATTTCGAAACCCGAACGCGTTGTGATTAGCTTTCAGATTACTACTTTTGTATTGGCTTACACAGCCCCACGCGAGTCAGTGATAGTCATTTTGTAGTTGTGATTAGCTTTCAGATTACTACTTTTGTATTGGCTTACACAGCATTCGTCAGGTCTGTTTTCGCATCCTTCTTGTTGTGATTAGCTTTCAGATTACTACTTTTGTATTGGCTTACACAGCTTTTCCACGTGTACAGACGCAATCTCTTTGTTGTGATTAGCTTTCAGATTACTACTTTTGTATTGGCTTACACAGCTAACACTGGTAAGATATATCCGTGGTATCAGTTGTGATTAGCTTTCAGATTACTACTTTTGTATTGGCTTACACAGCCGGTGATCGAAAAAGACATTACGCATAATAGTTGTGATTAGCTTTCAGATTACTACTTTTGTATTGGCTTACACAGCATACATTGTTCGAGATGTTTTTTCAGGTTGGTTGTGATTAGCTTTCAGATTACTACTTTTGTATTGGCTTACACAGCTGATTGTTTGTATTATATTAATAATCAGGATGTTGTGGTTAATTTTAGGATTAAAAAAATGAGGTAGTAAAAACTAAAAAAACCGTCCAATGGGCGGTTTTTTTTAGTTTTATATATCTATTAGAAAAGTTCGAGTTGTACTCCAACGGTTGCAGGTTTGGTTGTATTGGTTTCGCGGAACAATTCTATCATCCCGAATTGTTTGTCTGTAATCGTTAATATTCCGACTTCGCCATAGGGAGGAAGCATATTTTTCACGCGCTGCTGATGCACCTGAGCATTTTCCTGACTTGCGCAATGGCGCATGTAGATAGAATATTGAAACATTGTAAATCCATCTTTCAATAAATTCTTTCGAAAATCCCCGGCAGCTTTGCGCTCTTTTTTGGTTTCGGTAGGTAAATCAAAAAATACTAGTACCCACATAATTCTATATTCATTGAGTCTGTTCATTTCCTGAGAGTCTAAAATATCAAATTCATGTGCTTACAGGGTTGGATAGAGTATCTTGCGTGTTTCACCGAGGAAGCATTTAGCAAGCGAGGCGGTAGTCATTCCGGCTGCAATCATGAGAGGACTCTTTTGTCCATTGATCACAACATCAAGTGTAGGGATTTTTAATAATTCGATTTTCTGAGATGTAGTTAATATGTTTTCTTCCTGCTCTTTATCCACGATTTCGAGTACAAGTTTATCTACAAACGGACGATAAGGCTCCATGACATCATCAGCCAGACAATAGGCATTATATTTATTGCGATGATGTATGCCCAGAGTAGGTAAAAGTCCGCTTACAACAAGTGCACGTGCTATGGTGCCACGCAAGATTGCATAGCCATAGTTTAGCATATTATTGGGATAATCTCCTTCTTTATCCCTGGTGAATCCGGGATATTCCGTGAAAATATTTTTCCAGTAGTAGGCTGCTGCGCGGGCTTCAAGATTGTCGGGGTCTCCACTACGAACATCCTGAATCCATTTCTTCATATTGCCTGTCTGAGCATTACAGGTTTTCTCCAGAAGAGTGCATTGATTGGTGATTTTGTATTGAACTGTTTGCTGCCACAACTGCTTTTGCAGAGGTAGTGAGGCTTCTATCTGATGACGGAATCGTTCATTTTGAAGGGTATTCCCTTCCAGAGGAAGTAGCAGCCCTACAGGAAGATGCTTCCGGTCACACGTGATAAGAGCGCTGTTGTTTTCGAGCAACGCTTCTATCAGATTATGAGTCAGAGTGATCTGAGGATGATCAAGCAGTACAATCCCGATATCTTCAATCGGGATTGTACGGATAGTTTTTTCTTGTTCTTTCTGATCAATAGTCAGCTGATTATTCTTCAGTGACAGATACGCCGGATTTCCAAAGTAAAGAGTTTTCTTTATCATGGTGCTTATGTTGATCGTTGCTTAAACTGATTTGTCCCAAACGGGTAACAGCCAGTTTTAAGCAATGTTGTTTGATCATGACTCCGTCCCATGCTTTTTCGGCTTTATTATTTGCCCCCAATTCTTTTGTTGCAACAATTGGCGAAGCGATATTAGCCGGTATGAAGAATGCCTGAACAGTTGAAAAGCTTACCAATTTATATATTCTGTCAGGGTTTGCGTTCAACTCTTGTTGTGAAACCGGACTTTGACTTTGCATATCTTCCACAGAAGGTACATATACTAAGTCTCCGGGAGAAAGATAAAACAACAGAGTATCATCTTTCTCGTTTTTCGGAGGGACAGGCGGAAGCCCTTGTTTTATACGCTCAACAACTTCGATGAGCGGAATGGTTGAAAATGAGCGACTTCCTTCTTTATCAACATATATGCCGAAGAAAAGGTTTGTTCCTTTGGCTGATTCCACCCATTTATCTTTCTTTGCTCCGGTTACTCCGATCGGGTATTTCAATCCGATTGGTTCGCTTACACGCACACGGTAAATGGGTTTATGAGGCTTTCCTCCGTTTAACTCAACAATGTTTGCATTCAACTCTTCAATACCATCCGGAGAAAGAGCTTCAGCGTAATTTCCATTGTATTTACTACTGTTTACATGACGATTAATAATTGTACGAATACCTGAATCAGTGATGCTCTCTACTTTTTTCTCCGTAAATGCTTCAGATAATTCAGTTCTGGTAGCTGCATAATTTTCATTATATACGTAGATATCTACTTTTGAAATATCTTTTTTGTCCCAGATATAGTCACGATCTTTAAAGAATTTAATCAGGGCTTTCTCCGTATACTGAAGACGTATCAGCTCTTTCACCTGCATTTTTAGGGATTTATCTACAAGTGACTCCCAAACTTTGAGACCTTCAGACAGACGCACCTTTTTCATTTCGCGTAAAGTTACTTTTCCGGATACCGTTTCTTTATGCAACGGTTTGCGGATCGCCCAGTGATCACCGGAAACTTGTTTGAAGTGTCGTTTCTTAACGGTACCATCCGGAGCAACAGCCCATTTCAGATAACTATTAGTGGCTTTGTTGATCACACGTGTATTTGATTTAATACTTGCTGTTATGGTTGCCAGAGTATGGTATACTTCATGGGCAAAATTGTACCACGGTGAATTTATAATCCAGCGTGTGGATCCTGTCTGTTTATCTTTGTGACAAAGTTTTGTGCGCAAATCTATACGCTCTTTTCCGTCTTTACCCGCTGCATTTGCATTATTCAATAAATTGATATGACTACGCGTTGTACAGGCGATAACGATAGCATCCATTGCATGATGGCGATGATCAATCCTTTTCGGGTTGTATCCTCTCAGTTCATTGAACGGAACCCTGTTCAGAAAATAGCGTTTTCCGTTTTTCTCCGTATATTCTCCGTAAGCATCCGAAGATGTTATCTGATTTAAGCGCTCGTAACGGGGAGTCATCAGGCGACTCCATACTTCATTTACGCCCCAATCTTGTTTTAAATGTGTAGTAACAGCTCCGTTTGTAGGGATGAGACGGGCCACGATCCAGTCCTGTTCCTCTTTATCGCGAACAATATTCGAAAGCAACGAGCATGTATAACGGGCTATATAGCGACTATCGTTCATCTGTCGCGCTGCAAACCTCTCGGGTATTTCGGTAAGCAACAATTTTTCGCGCTTCTGTTTATTGTTATTTCCCCCATAGTTTTTATTTATCAGTGCGACGTATTCTTCTGTTTTTAAAATCGTTACCTGACGAGGGCGTGAAGAAGTAGGAGGGAGAATTGTTCCTCCCTTTGTTTCTATAAACTCCATTCCGAGCATATTCCCTTTTAGCGTATTCACATCAGACTCACAAATCACTTTGTTGGTATACGAATCGTCAAAGAACCGGGATTGAGGAATGATATGCTCTATCTCGTACTCGCGGGTAAAGAGCCGGGACAGAGGGATGAGTTCTCCTGTATATGGAGACTGATACTTCTGATCGAGCCAAAGCTTGTAACGTGTTAGTTCGCTTTGGGAAGGCTGAGAAAGACGGGATATTTTTTCGATATCATCGGGTATTTCTTCATTCGCAGAGAGCACACCGTCTTCGTACAGTTTAAGTATATCCAGCTGAAACGGAGAGTTCGGATTAACACCCGGAACCGATGAATCATTTTTGAGCTCCATCAACAAGGCCTTCAATCGCAGATTTGTGTTTTCATTCGCCAGATTACGCTCAGAATCTATTTTTCGCTTTTCGTTCGTCTGCTTCAGATCACGTCCCATTTCGATATGTATTTCTTCGAAATAATCAGTCGTTCCTTTTCCATGTTGCACCCAAATATCTTTCACAACTCGTAATGTTTCGGTAAGAAGTTGTTCGACCACCGGATTACGAAGTGTGTTTTGCTTAAACTCGTTTAAGAACAGAGATATATCCGAAGGGTGTGTCCACCGGACAGCATCGGAATTTTCGGCAAAATAACCATAAACGGCATAACAAGCCTCTGTGAGATTAAAAGACATTGTTTGCCAGTCGGCACGACAAAGTGTTCCAATCAGTACTTTGGAATATTCAGAGTCTGAAACTCTGTCTGCCAGCTTATCGTTGTAATCAATGGAGTTAATCCGCAGGCGTATATCATTCAATCGGTTTGTTGTGTACGGGTCAATACAATTAATTTGTTTATACGAACCGCGACGCATCAGCGGAAGTAGCTTTTTAATGGCTTTTTCGCTGTATGAACCATACTCTTTCTTCAGAACCGGGATGGAGCATAATCGTTCGGCAAATTCAGCCGGCATTCCTTTTTTCCGGGAATAACGGATCAGCGCTTTATGCGATTCCTCTTTATTATCTACTGAGTAGAGAATATGCCACAACTCTTCTTCAATCTTTAACCATTCGAGGTAAGGACCAAAGACAGAAGAGGATAGATTATTTTTTTGCTTTAAGCATATATCCTGTAACAGTTCCTTCTTTTTGTCCGGGGAGACTGCCGAGATCAAAATTTCTTTAATCTTCAGTTCTTCATCTTTCGGGAAATGGCTAAATTCTTCTGTTTTAAATAAGGCATTGAAGATATCAGACCGCAGCTTCATGCACGGGTATATTTTCGCATTTTCCTCCGGATAGTTCCAGCGATAATCCTTCTGATTCTTTCTTAGTTTAAACGGAGGATATTTAAGGAAAGTCTCGTGTGTAATATCCTTGCGCAGGGATAGCCATACGAAAAGATCCTCCCAGCTTTGTTCGTCAGGCAGAAGCTGATCGGTCACATCATAGTTATCGATGTATTTCCCATCTATGAAAACATTCTTTTTATAGATCTTCAGATTACTCAGAAATTGCCATAACCGGAACTCCTCGAATAAGGGATGAGACTTTGCGATTCCTTTTACAGGGGCTTTCTGTGTATTCCCCTCTTTGTCTCGCCAGATACGAGTTTCGAAACGGCAGTTTTCAATTTGAGATTTCTTACTTTTGAGCGGACGCTGATAAAAGATTATATCGGACACAAAAAGACGGAGAAATCCTCCCGAACGAATCGTGTCGCGATGGATCCTGTTATTCGGATAAAGCTCTTCCAGTGCTTTTTCTAAGAAATCATTATCCTGAAGTTCGGAATGATGGCGTATTTGAGTTTCTAATATACGTGTTAGCTCAGAACGATAATATTTTCGTTCAATCGTGCGTATGAATTTACCTTTTATCTTTAAATCCGGATTTTCAAGCAGAGCATCAAAAATATATTCACCGACACTGCATCCGCTGTTCTCGAGTTGCGTTTCACTTCTTTTTTTAATAAGTAACCAGTCATCCGGACCGGGAGAACGAAAAGACCGTTTTATATCACCATCCTTTGTGAGTTTTGGTGTTCCGTCATCATTCAGGTCCGTAGTAACAATAAAGGCACGAGTCTTTCCGACCCAATCTAATGGTGTGCGGCTACTTCTCCGATAGATCATTCCATTTTCGAGATGGACGTTATACCAGATCTCCAGCTTATCGCCTTTGCCTTTTCGATCACCGGAGTCCTCTACAGATACAACTTTTAACTCATAGAACTCTATCAGTTTCTGGTCTCCCTCTTCAGCTTCTTCACCACGAAGCTGAAAATATCCTCTTTTTTGATTAAAGTGCAATAATAACCAGGACAATTCTTCTTTCGTAACAGGAGCAGAAAGTGCTTTTTTACGTAAATAATAGATCGTCCAGTCATAAGGAATCTTTTTATTCGTCAATGATATACCGGGATATTTTGCATGAAAATAGCTAATCATCTCCCGATAAGATTCTATAAACAAGAAATGATGGTTCCCCTGATCATCGGGAGCATATGGCAGATTGGGTTCTTCTCCGGGGAAGAATTGACCTAAGTGTTTGCTAAAATCTATTTTTGACCGGTAATGTTCGGGCAGGAAATTCAATACATTTAAGACACGATGAAGACGCTCTCTCCGTTGAATTTTTCGTTCATACAGACGGCGCACACCTCTCAATCGGGTTCGCTCTCCCGTCTGAGAGATAGAATTTCCTTTATCAAAATCACCGAGCATCTTCTGATCCATAGGGATAATCCGACTACCGGCTGCTGAAATATGGTCTTGATCAACCAAAGCCCAACCAATACTATTTGTTCCTAAATCTAATCCTAATGTTCTTTTCATAGGTATTTAGTTTATGAGATTATTTCTTTTTTGCGAAAATAATAAAAAAATAGCAATAATATATTTTGATATTAAATTAAGTATGTTATTTTTGTGGCATCTGAAGCTAATCACAATAAGGATTATTCCGTTGTGAAAACATTTAAGAGGGCCTTCTTTTCTTATGGAGAGAAGGTCGTCTTCTCTTAAAGATAAAATAAAATGAGATTATCTTTTAATCTCCGTAATTAAAGATGTTTTCAGGTGTATGAAACTCTAAATGTTAATAGATAACACTGTTAGACTCAATACGCTAGAAGCCATAATAAAAAAGATCATTCCTTCCGAATGGTCTTTTTTACTGCCTGCATTTTACCTCTTCAATCCAATCCCTGACGAAGATTTTATAATCCG
Organism: Bacteroidales bacterium; assembly: GCA_051657165.1. Taxonomy (GTDB): domain Bacteria; phylum Bacteroidota; class Bacteroidia; order Bacteroidales; family UBA7332; genus UBA7332. The sequence goes on from JBOFKD010000244.1 coordinate 8,719, forward strand.
AAAATGATACCATGATTCCAGAATATTCTCTAGAAATAATCGAATCAATTATTTATTGACCAAAATATATAGCTCTTAATTGAAGTCTGAAAGAAAATGAATATATTTGGTCCATGACTAATTTTAAATTCGAAAATACAATGAGCAACAAACAAAAAAGTGAGGCACAGCCGGAGACAGTTTCAAAAATTAAATATCTGTTCTGGTGTCTGAGAGTTGCCGTCTTTTATCTGGCAGGAGCATTCTTCATTCTGATGTATCGTTCACCGGAAACCGGTACGTATGTACTACCATCCTGGTGTTATTTAATCATTGCTTTATCTCTGCTTAGTTATGGTTCATATCATTTGCTGAAATTGATGCAGGAAAGGAGAAATAGTTTATGATGAATAGCAAACCTGATCGTCCGGAAACAAAGAAATCTCTTTCGCGGACCAGAATAGTATGGCGATACCTGAATGTTCTTCTCGATATTCTCGTCGGTATTTTTTTCATCTGGCTCAGCCAGTCTGCTGATATCGATAATGCTGTTATCCCACCCTGGGGATATCTGCTGATCGGGATCGCCCTGATCGTCTACGGACTCTATGGCATCATTCGTTTGTGGAGGAAGAGGTGAGGGGGGAAAGAGTTATTTAAACTCCTTTTCAAACGTAAAAATATATATCTTTGTAGGATACTATTTTTTTATAGCTTCTAAAAAGAAAAAGATATATGGCTAAGAAAGCAAACAATACGGAAATTGGCTTTGAGAAAGAGATATGGAAAGCTGCCGATAAGATGCGTGGTAATATCGATGCATCGGAATATAAATCGGTGGTTCTGGGATTGATTTTCCTGAAATACATATCGGATAAATTCGATGCACGCTACCAGGAATTGGTAGAAGAAGGTGAAGGTTTCGAAGAGGATATAGATGAATATACAGCTGAGAATATCTTCTATGTACCGGCTGCTGCCCGCTGGGAAGTGATTGCACAGAATGCTCACACACCGGAGATCGGGAGTGTGATCGATAATGCCATGCGCGAGATCGAAAGCGAGAATAAACGTCTGAAAGATATTCTGCCTAAAAACTTTGCCCGTCCCGAACTGGACAAACGCCGTCTGGGCGAAGTGGTGGATCTGTTTACAAACATCCGTATGCATGTGCATGGTGACGAACGGGATATCCTCGGACGTACCTACGAATATTGTTTGTCTAAATTTGCCGAAGCCGAAGGAAAACTGGCAGGTGAATTCTACACGCCTTCCTGTATCGTGAAAACACTCGTAGAGGTGCTTCAGCCTTACAGCGGCCGTGTGTATGACCCTTGCTGTGGTAGTGGCGGGATGTTTGTACAGTCAGCTAAGTTCATCGAAGAGCATGCCGGAAATATCAAAAATATCTCAGTGTTCGGACAAGATTCTAATCCTACTACCTGGAAGCTGGCTCAGATGAATCTGGCTATCCGTGGTATCGAAGCGGATCTGGGTTCGTACAATGCCGACACTTTCTTCAACGATTGTCACCCCTCGCTGAAGGCTGACTTTGTGATGGCAAATCCGCCGTTTAACCTGAGCGACTGGGGAGCCGATAAACTCTCTGCTGATGTACGCTGGGCTTTTGGTACGCCTCCGAATGGAAATGCTAACTATGCCTGGATTCAGCATATTATTCACCATCTTGCACCCAACGGACGTGCAGGTATTGTACTTGCCAATGGTTCGCTGTCGAGCCAGAGTGGCGGCGAGGGCGATATCCGTAAGGCGATCATCGAGGCTGATCTGGTAGATTGCATCATTGCTATGCCATCGCAACTGTTCTACACCACACAAATCCCGGTTTCGATATGGTTTATCAACCGCAACAAAAAGCAGAAAGGGAAAACACTCTTTATCGATGCCCGCAATATGGGTACGATGGTGTCGCGTAAACTCCGTGTCCTTAGCGATGAAGGCAAAGAGAATGATATTGCACACATTGCACGCACGGTGGATGCTTTCGAGAGAGGTACACTCGTTCACGAGAAAGGGTTCTGCGCAGTGGTGGATACGGCTGAGATAGCAAAGCAGGATTATATCCTTACTCCGGGGCGCTATGTGGGTATTGCTGATCAGGAGGAAGACTCCGAACCGTTTGAAGAAAAAATGAAGCGCTTGACGGGCGAGCTTTCTTCGATGTTCGAAAAATCGCACGAACTGGAGTCGGAGATTAAGAAACAACTTAAAAGTATAGGTTATGAGTTGTAATTTGACCTTTGAGCAATGGGGAGTAATAATAAGCCTCTTATTCTCAGTGATATCAATTGTTATTGCCGTCAGATCTTCAAAGCAGACTTCTAAAGATGCTCAAAAACAAATTCAAGCATTAAGGAAATTACAAGATTTTCAGATTGATGTTGATCAGCATTTGGCTGAAGAACAATTATATAATGTGCAAATTGAGTACAAAAGAATTCAGCAACAGGCAGCTATTGGAGAGCAAGACAGAGGAAATAATGTTTTTGATATTCGCGCAATGAATGAGGCCAAGAAGAGTTATAACGACTCTTTCAACCCTCAGCTCAGGGGATGTCAACGCAGGATTAGTGAGTTAGAGCGTATCATAAACGATTTAAAAGCAAAACGCAATAATGAATAACGATAATAAAGGCTGGAAGAAAGTAAGGCTGGGTGATGTGTGTAATTTCAGAAGAGGATATGATCTAACTAAACATGAAATGATTGTAGGTAATATACCAGTTGCTGGATCAAATGGCATTATAGGGTATCACAATATTGCGTCAAATATATCGCCATGTATCACTATTGGCAGAAGTGGGAATATTGGAAAACCGTATTATTATGAAAAGTGCTGGGCTCATAATACCGTTTTGTATATTGATGACTTTAAGGAAAATAATCCCAAATACATATATTATCTACTTAAAAGCATAGATTTAAGTAGTTACAGTAGTGGTAGCGCAGTTCCTACATTAAATAGAAATCATATCCACCCATTAGAAATATTACATAACTCAAATAGCATAACCCAGCAAAAAATAGCATCTATTTTAGGGTCTTTGGACGATAAAATAGAGCTAAACAACCGGATGAATGCGAATTTGGAGGAGCAGGCACAGGCTTTGTTTAAGCGATGGTTTGTGGATAAAAAAGAATCTTTAAATTACACCAAACTTGGTGATGTTGTTAATACGACATCAGGAGGGACACCTTCAAGAAGTAATTTATCCTATTATGAAAATGGAGTTATAAGATGGGTCAAATCAAAAGAACTACAAGGATCTTTTATTATTGAGACAGAGGAGAAAATCACAACTACTGCATTAAAAGAGTCTTCTGCAAAATTGATTCCTACAAATTCTATACTAATAGCGATGTATGGAGCTACTGTTGGCGAATTTGGCATTATTGCTAGTGAAATGACTTGTAACCAAGCTATTTGCGCTTTAATCCCTAACGATAAATATCCAGCATCGTTTCTCTTTATGTTTGTAAAAAACAAGAAAGAAGAACTTAAAAATTTAGCTATTGGTTCAGCTCAACAAAATATCAGTCAAATATTAATCAAGGACTTACAAGTACCATGCTGTTCCGGATTAATAAGTCAATATGATAATATAGTTAAACCATATTTCGAGCGAATTAGAACCAATCAACAAGAATCCCAAACCCTTGCACAACTTCGCGATACCCTGTTGCCAAAGCTAATGAGTGGTGAAGTAGAAGTGTAAGGAAAAATAAGGTTATCTGGCAGATGTTGAAGAAAAAACTTGATAATGTCGGATAAATTTGATAAAACGGGAATAAACATCTATATTTCGGTGTTTATGTATTAAAGCAACAAAAAACTCAGAAAACAGAATTCTTATGAATACGATTGAATTTAAAAATTACAGATGTTATTCGCACCTCAAACTGGAGTTCGGCGAACAGATCACCATCTTGTTTGGTGAGAATGCATCCGGTAAGACTACAATCTTACGTGGATTAAGAGCTGCTATGAGTGCTTTTTTTGCAGGCTTTAGCGACGATAATACCCGATTCTTCGGAATCACAAAAGATGATTTTACCAAACTATCGCAAGACGATGTGACGTTGTTTTATCAACCAGTTTCTATCGGGTTTATTTCGCATAATAGCATAGAATATCCGGAATTGCTGGCTCCTTCATTGCTTCCAATTGACTTCATTGGAGCACAACTTGAAAAAGAGAGTCCAAAAAACAATCGGACATTAATAACGGGCATCAAAGAGCTCAAACAGTATAGCGCAAAGTTATTTAAAACAACCTTTGATCTGGAATCTAAGACACAAGTCAAATCACTGCCTCTTTTTGCTGCTTTCTCAACCGAAGATATACATAGCAGCCGTAAATTGAATATCAAGCAATTCAAAGAGTATAACCAGCGTCCGTCGTTCGGCTATTTTGAATGTTTGTTTGGCGATGGTTTTCTGAACTACTGGATCAAACGACTGATCGTGCTGGAAGAGGGACAAAAGAGTTTGTCTGAAATAACGTGTGTAAAACAACAGTTGATGCGTGTACTTGGTCCTGAAGGGTGTAATATTCTTACTGATATCTCAATCAGACCTCAAAAAGGAGAAGTCTATTTCACCCTGTCAGACGGACGCGAAGTAGAGTCGTCTGTTCTGTCGGACGGACACGCCAGACTGATCAATATAGTAATGGACCTGGCGTTCCGGTGTATGATACTCAATAAGGGGATATACAACGGAGAGTCTTGTGAGCGAACAGTCGGGACAGTGCTGATTGACGAAATAGACTTGCATCTGCACCCACGTCTGCAGTCGCGCATCCTGCCTGCTTTGTGCAGAGCATTTCCTAAATTGCAGTTTATCGTTACCACGCATGCCCCTATGGTGCTGAGTGGCGTGGATACAACTCCTGAGGATGTTACTGAA
>JBOFKD010000245.1:0-16407 GCA_051657165.1 Bacteroidales bacterium
AATCGGAATAGTTACAGGAATATTTGTTTATTTGCTGATTAGTTATCTGATCAAATCAAAAGAGCTGATTGAAATACGTAATTTCAGATAGTCTCTTAATATTAAATGTAGAAAATAAATTTTTTGATTATGAAATCAGAAATAAAAAAAATATCGGAAACTGTACAAGATCTTCAGGATGAAAAGAAGATCATCACAGTGACTTCACCACTTTTACCTCCTTTGGAGGAGTTTATCCCTTATCTGGAAGATATCTGGGACCGTAAGTGGTTAACCAATAACGGACATTATCATCAGGAACTTGAAAAAGCACTTGCTGAATATCTGAAAGTGCCCTATGTTTCGTTGTTTACAAACGGCACATTACCTTTGATGGTCGCTATGCAGGCATTACGCATCACAGGAGAAGTTATAACAACACCCTATAGTTTCGTAGCAACGACACATTCATTGTGGTGGAATGGTGTAAAACCAGTATTTGTAGACATTGATCCCGTAACAGGCAATCTTGATCCTGATAAAATAGAGGCGGCTATAACACCCAAAACAACAGCTATTATGCCCGTGCATGTTTATGGCACACCGTGTGATACCAAACGTATTCAGGAAATAGCTGATAAGTACGGCTTAAAAGTTATTTACGATGCTGCGCATGCATTTGGCGTGGAAGTAGACGGAGAATCCGTTCTTTCCTCCGGAGATATGTCTACGCTGAGTTTTCATGCAACCAAAGTATTCAATACCATCGAAGGAGGAGCTCTTATCAGTCACGATGAAAAAACAAAAAAACGGATTGATTATCTTAAGAATTTCGGATTTGCCGGAGAAACAGAAATTGTAGCTCCGGGGATCAATGGGAAAATGGATGAAGTACGTTCAGCCTTTGGTCTTATGGCTTTGAAGCATGTAGATGCGGCTATAGCTAAGCGCAAGCATATCGCACAATTGTACCGAGAAGGACTAAAAGAAGTGCTTGGGATTACCTGTATGGGCGATATAGATGGTGTGAAACATAACTATTCGTACTTCCCGATATTCGTGAATGAGTCCGAATATGGAATTTCCCGTGATGAACTCTATGCTAAATTAAAGGAACATAATATACTTGGACGTCGCTATTTTTATCCGCTAATCAGTGAGTTCTCTACCTATCGGGGACTTAGTTCTGCAGCTAAAGATAACTTGCCAAAGGCTCACAAAATGGCAGATTCCGTTATTTGTTTACCCCTTCATGATTCTCTAATAGAAGAAGATATGAAAAGAATATTAAAAGTTATACTTAAAAACGAACAATAATGACTGTTATTTCAGGACTACAGACTCCTTGCTTTTTCTTAGATCAAGAGATACTATCTGGTGATATAAAAAGTTTGAAGCAAGCTATCCGAAAACACTGGAATAATACACAGATAGCTTATTCTGTTAAAACAAACAGTTTTCCTCCATTATTGCAGATACTCCAAAATCAGGATATCGACGTAGAAGTTGTTTCGAAGGATGAATATGAATTAGTTCGAAAATGTGGTTATTCATACGATCAAATCGTTTGTAACGGACCTGTAAAATCAAAAGAATGGATTGATGAAATTCTGACAAATCAAATAACTCTTAATCTTGACTCAAAAAGAGAACTGAATTTTGTAAGACAATACGCTCTGCAAAATCCCGATCAGAAAATATCTGTTGGTTTGCGCGTTAATTTTGATGTAGAAGCTGAATTTCCGGGTGAAAGTAATGGCGATAATAACGGAATTCGTTTTGGTTTTAGCTATGAAACAGGAGAACTTAAAGATGCTGTTTTATTTTTGCAGTCAGAACCTAATATCGTAATATCAGGATTACATTTACATGTTAGTACGAAAAGTAGAAGTCTGGATATATACAAGTATTTGACGAGATTATTTGCTCAAATCGTTCTAGCTTACAATTTGAAAGATATTCAATATTTTGATATTGGAGGAGGTTTCTTCGGCGGAATTCAAAGTTCGCTGAACTGGGATACTTATCTGAACTCTATATCCGGAATATTGCAGGAGTATGGTTTTTCAAATGATTCTTTAAAATTGATCATAGAGCCTGGAGTCAGCTTAATTGCAGGTGCGTTTTCATATTACACGAAAGTGGTAGATGTGAAAAAAACAAATCGAGCTAACTTTGTTGTGCTAGACGGTAGTCGTATACATATCGACCCGTTTTTTCATAAAGCAAAATATTTTTATACTTTAGATAGCAATGCAAAAGAATTGAATGGGGGGATTCCGCAGGTATTAGCTGGATTTACATGTCTGGAATATGATCGTTTCTTTGAGATAGAAACAGATAAGCCTCTAAAAACAGGAGATTTATTTGTTTTCGGGAAAGTTGGAGCATATACTATGACATTATCACCTCTCTTTATTTCTTTTTTTCCGATAGTTTATACAGTTAATGAAAAAGGAGAAATTGTAGTTTTACGAGAAAAATGGGAAGCTCAGGAATTTATTCAAAAAACAAAACTGGAAATAAGATGAAGTGTTTAGTTACCGCAATTGGTTCCATGTCTTCAGATTGTGTTATATCCAATCTAAAAAAAAATGGTATGTATGTAGCCGGATGTGATATTTATCCCGGAGAGTGGCACTCAGTTACTACAAAGTGTGATTCATTTCATCAAGTGCCACTCGTTTCGCAGGAAAAAGAATATATGGCAGTTATATCGGGAATTTGTAAGACTGAATCTATCAATTACATTTTCCCGCTGACTGATATAGAAGTTGATTTCTTTAATATACACAAAGCTTCTTTTGAGTCTTTAGGTATTCGCATTTGTATACCATCATCAAAGGCATTAAATTACGCGAGAGATAAATATAATCTGTACTGTTTATTTAAAGATTCAGCAAATATTCCTTCTGTCAAAACATGGCTCTATGGAGAAAACTTTGTTTTCCCATGCATTGCAAAACCAAAGAATGGCCGGAGCAGTGAAGGTTTGATGAAGATAGACTATCCTGACCAGATGTCCGACAATGTAAACTGGGATAATTATATTTTTCAGGAATATATAAAAGGAGATATCTATACGGTTGATCTGGTTCGTTCTCATGCCGAAGATAAATTAGCATGTGTATCCAGAATAGAATTGCTACGTACAAAAAACGGAGCAGGCACAACGGTCAGAATGATTCATGATGCAGCTTTGGATTCTTTGGTAAAAGATATTGCAGATACTATTCAGATTGAAGGTTGTGTGAATATGGAATTTATAAAATCAGACAATAAATATTATCTGATAGATATAAATCCACGTTTTTCTGCAGGAGTAGCCTTTTCTCATATGGCAGGATATAATATGGTGATGAATCATTTGAAAGTATTTACCAATAAAAAAATTGATGATGCAATCATCTGTAAAGAGCAGATTCTGACAAAGAAATATGTTGAAGAAATACTTAAAGAATATGAATAAAGATAAGAAAATAATTGTTTTCGGAGCAACAGGTAATATTGGTGCTTATGTTGCTTTAAAACTGAACGAATTAGGCTATAGTGTCTTTGCTACAGGAAAAAGAGCCTCAGATAATGGCTTTTTCGAAGAACATGGTATCCCTTATTATTCAGTAGATATTGAAGATCCTGAAAGTTTTAATGTATTACCTGAGGAAGATATCTATGGTGTTGTTCATATGGCCGGGGAGTTACCTTCACGCTATGCGTATGATCCGTCAGCTCTGATTCGCTCTATCACAATCGGGACACTCAATGTTCTGGAGTATCTTCGTAAAAAAAACGGTCAGAAAATCATATTTCCTCAGACACCTTTTGATCTTTATTATTTGCATAATACGGACAAGATGATACCAGCTGATGGTGTACGGTCATTTCCACCGACAGGTGATCATTCGGTTTATACAATTGCAAAAAATGCAGCTGTTGATCTGATTGAGCATTACTACCATCAGTTCGGAATAAAACGATTTATACTGCGTTTCTTCACTATCTATCAATATCATCCGAATGCATATCATTATGCCGACATGGCAAAAAAGAAGATGCCTTACCGTATATTAATGGATAAAGCAATACAATCTGACCCTATTGAAATATGGGGGGATCCTGCCCGAGCTAAAGAAATTGTATATATCAAAGATTTTGTTCGTCTGGTTGGGAAATGTATGGAGTCACCACTAGATGGAGGTATTTATAATGTTGGAGGCGAAAAAGGCGTTACACTTGAAGAACAGATACAAGGAATTGTAGAAGTCTTTTCACCAGAGAGTAATCCGTCAGTAATTAGTTATGATCCGTCCAGACCGGATGCGTTGAAAGCAAAATTTGATATAAGCAAAACACAGACAGAGCTGGGTTATACTCCTGTATATTCGTATAAAGAGGCTATGCTGGATTTTAAGAAAGAAATGATTGCAGAGCCTTTTGAGAAATTGTGGAAAAGAAAAGAAGATTATGAATAGTATTTATCTAATGTTAATGTATATATTTGATTTATTGCTATTCAATCACAATATTGGTAGATTTATTTGGGAGTTAATCGATGTTAAGTTTAATGGATTTATGCGGAAAAATTATTTTGTTATGAATAGGTACTTATTATTATCTATATTTATTCTATTGTGTATTCCTGTAAATGCTCAGATGCTTCAGAAAGCTCAGCAAATGGGAGTTACTCCTCAGCAGATGCAGATGATTAAGAATGATCCGCGTGCTCGTCAGCAGGCTATTCAACAGGCAAAAGCAGCAGGAGCTTCCGATGAACAAATCGCTGAAGGCCTTAATGAACTGGATGGGAAAGGAGTTGCCAAAAAAGGGCGTAATACTTTATCTAAAGATAATCAGTCGCTTAAGAGAAGTGGTAATCTTCAGTTTGCAGACTCTTTATCTGTAGATTCTCTTCAGTTAAAGGAAAAAAACCGTGAGAAATGGGGGAAGAATACGGTCTTTGGTCGTGAGGTTTTCTCTCAAAAGAATTTAAGCTTTGCTCCTAATTTTAATATAGCAACTCCTAAAGGTTACAGAATTGCAGCTGGTGATGAGCTGGTTTTAAATATATGGGGAGCATCTCAAAGTTCGGATAGTTATACAGTAACTCCTGAAGGGGCTATTTTTATTCCGGATCTTGGGCCTGTATATGTATCGGGACTTAGTGTAGAGCAGGCGCAAATGCATTTGAAAAATGAATTAAGCCGCATTTATCAGGATCTGATCAGTGAGCAGCCATCTACTTATATGTCTCTTACTTTAGGGGCTATAAGAAGTATTAATGTGAATATAGCGGGCGAGGTAAATACTCCGGGGACTTATACATTGCCTTCATTGTCTACATTGTTCAATGCTTTATACCTGGCTGGAGGAGTAAGCGATATTGGTTCATTACGTGAAATCAAGGTATATCGTAATAGTAAACAGGTAGCAAAACTGGATGTTTATGATTATTTGCTGAATGGTAAATACGATTCAAATATCAGGTTGGAAGACAATGATATGATCGTTGTAGAACCTTATAAAAGTCTCGTGGCGACAGATGGTAAACTGAAGCGTGAGCGTATTTATGAAATAACTGATGGTGAGACTCTGGCTGATTTAATTCGTTTTGCCGGAAGTTTTAAAGGGGATGCTTATACGAACAATGTGACTGTTAAACGTAAGAATGGTCGTATGCATTCCATATTTAATGTAGATAAAGCTGATTTCAGAACTTTTCCATTGCAGGATGGTGACATCGTTAAGGTTGATTCAGTATTAAACAGATATGCTAATCGGATTACCATTGAAGGAGCCGTTTACCGTCCGGGTGAATATGCATTAAGTAGTGACGTGTCTTCGGTGAAGGATCTGATTAATAAAGCAGAGGGGCTTATGCCGGATGCATTCCGCAACAGAGCTTTGTTAACGAGATTGAATGACGATGATACAGAAGAGGTAATAACGCTTGATCTAAATGCTCTTATGAACGGAGAAGCACCGGATGTGTTACTCAAAAGGGAAGATATCCTGACAATTAATTCAATTTATGATATCAGAGAGCATTATAATATTATTGTACAAGGTGCTGTAAACAGACCGGATACACTTCCTTACAGAGATAATCTTACGATTGAAGATGTTGTACTTATGTCCGGAGGTTTAAAAGAAGCCGCATCAACAGTAAATGTGGAGGTCTCACGACGTATTAAAAACCCTTCATCAACTAGTGAGCCGGGTAGTTTATCTGAAACTTTTAATCTGACACTGGATAAAGATCTGAAAACACCGGAAGGTGTATCTATAAATCTTCAACCTTTTGATGTTGTTAATATCCGCTTTTCTCCGGCATATCATGTTCAAAAATCAGTAAGAATCGAAGGTGAAGCTTTATTTAACGGATCTTATGTCATGGTAAGAAAGAATGAACGCCTGAGTGATCTTGTCAGACGGGCAGGAGGTCTTACTAAAGATGCTTATGTGAAAGGAGCCAGTTTGAAACGTAAGATGAGTGATGCTGAGAAAAACAAAGTTGAAACAATGCTTCGTCTGACGAATAACTCTTTAAATAAAAAAGATTCGATAAGTATAGAGAGTCTGAATCTGGATAACTATATGGTTGGTATTGACTTGATAGCAGCTTTGAAGAAACCGGGTAGTGAAGCCGATATAACTTTGCAGGAAGGGGATGTGCTTTTTATACCACAATATCAGGGAACTGTTAAGATCTCAGGTTCTGTGATTTATCCGAATACGGTTTCTTTCAAAAAAGGTCAATCACTAAAAGGCTATCTTTATCAGGCCGGGGGATATACCGATTTATCCCGTAAACGACCAATTGTTATTTATGCAAATGGTACAGTAGGAACTACAAAGAAGAAATTATTCTGGAAGGAGTATCCGAAAATCGAGCCTGGATGTGAAATATTAGTGCCGGCTAAGAGTCCGTCAACAGGAGGACTTGGTCTGGCTGAGGTGTTAAGTCTCACAAACTCAACAGCATCTATTGCAGCGATGGTTGCAACATTGATTAACAGTTTGAAATAATTACTAAAAACAAAGAATGGATACATCTAAATGTATCCATTCTTTGTTTTTAGTAAGATGAATAATTATTTATTTTTTCGATTGGGAACTAAATGTTAATTTGATATTTTATAGTAATAAATGTCAATGTAGTAAGGCTTTTATTCGCTTTAATTGTCTAACTTTGCGTGATAGATATTAATTTATGACTGTATTACCTATACTTTTGAAAAACGTTTAGCCAATTGTAATAATACGGTTTTATGTAATAAAATATTATCATGATGTTGCTTTTTGTTTTTTTGACTTTTTTAGTGGCTGCTTTAGCCTCATATATATTGATACCAAGAATCGTTTTTATATCACAGTCTAAGAAACTATTTGATATACCAAATGAACGTAGCTCACATAACCGGGTTATACCACGCTTGGGAGGAGTAAGCTTCTTTCCTTCTATGATTTTTGCTTTTGCATTTGTTTTAGGTCTTCGACTTCTTGCAGGATATGAAATTAATCCATATTTCGGTCATCAATTACTGGTGGAAGGTATTTTCTTGTTATGTGGCTTAATGATCATGTTTACGATAGGTGTAGCTGATGATTTAGTAGGAGTTTCTTTTAGTAAGAAATTTTGTGCCCAAACTCTGGCTTCACTCCTTTTGATTGCCGGAGGTATTTATGTAAATAGCTTTCATGGCCTCTTTGGCCTGATGGAAATGCCTCAGGCATTAGGTTATTTTGTAACGGTTATATTAGTTGTATTAGTTATTAATGCAATTAATCTGATTGATGGCATTGATGGCTTAGCTTCCGGACTTTCGGCGATAGCATTGTTTTGTCTGACCTGCTGGTTCTCTTATCATGGTATTTATGCATATGCTATGCTTGCGGCTGCTCTGCTGGGTGCTGTTGTTCCCTTCTTTATTTATAATGTATTTGGTGGAAAACATAAATTATTTATGGGTGATACAGGCTCATTGCTAATAGGATTTCTTCTGGCTTTTCTCAGTGCAAAGTTTTGTATGCTTAATGTTCCGGGCGAATCAGGAAGCTATGGTGTTGACGGAGCACCGGTATTAATTCTGGCAATACTTTTTGTTCCTATTTTTGATTTGATCAGAGTATTTGCTTATCGTATTCATCAGGGGCGTTCGCCTTTCTTACCGGACAGAAATCATGTCCATCATTTGTTTTTAGATATAGGTTTTTCTCACAAAAGAACAATGGTAAGTCTTGTTGCTTTTGCGTTGATTTTTGCAGGATTTAATTTTGTTATACTTCCTTTTCTGGGTCCAACATTACTTCTGATTGCTGATTTTTGTATTGGTATAGTTCTGTTTCGTGTATTGCGCTACCGGCATAAACAAAAAATAAAAGATTTTTTTCAGAAAGAAAATATTTCAACGAATAAGAGAGCCGTTTAATTAGGAATGCTCTGAAGATATAAAAAGCGAACGCGATTATTAATTCTAAAAATTAATAATCGCGTTCGCTTTTTATATCTATTATTCTGATATGAAAGTTATATCATCTTTTTTATCATGTAAGAACTCATATTTTAATGTTCTTTTTAAGCCCTCTTGTAGTGAGAATGGTGGATGGAATCCGGAGGAGTGTGCTTTGTCTGCATTGAATTGAGTCGTAGCACAGAACTTTTTAATTCTTATATATGAAATAGGAAGTTTCTTGTTTGTGAGCTTTGCAATCAGATCAAAGCAAGCACCTCCCAGTGCACCAACCGGATAGGGGATTTTTAATGCCGGGATAGATCTGTTCAGAACCTCGCCTATATGAGAAGCCAGTTCATTCATGTTCAAATCTGGTTTATCAACATAGTTATAGACGTGGATTCCATTTGTAGATTCATTTATAAGATAATCTATAAATGCTACAATATTTCCGACATAAGCCATTGATTTTTTATTTAAGCCATTGCCAGTCATTAAAAACTTCCCACTTGATATTTGCTTTAACAGATTATAAACATTCCCCCGGTTTCTCTCGCCAAAGATAACAGTTGGACGAATGATATTTACATTCCGGTCAGATATGTTCGTATTAAACCAATTATTCAAGTACTCTTCTGCCTGATATTTACTTTTGCCGTAATGATTAAAAGGAGCGATTGGATGATTCTCATCCGGATTAATCTTGTTTAGTCCGTATACAGAAACAGAACTGATAAATAATATTCTTTTTATCTGATTTTTATCCATTGAGGAAAGCACATTGCGCATTCCACCAACATTTACATCATAATACAATGATGCAGGAGATACATCATCTCTGTGTTCTGCTGCCAGCAATATGACCATATCCTGATTCTTTAATTCCTCATCCAGAAATCTCTGATCCAATACATTTCCTATTACTGTATATTGCGGAAAAAATGCACTTTGTTGTTTATCTAAATTTTTTATTTGTATGCTTTGATTAGAATCTAATAATTCGATTAATCTGGAGCCAATAAATCCCGATCCCCCTATAACTGCAATGTTCATAATGCTACTCTTCTACAGATTATATAACTAAGTGATAAAAAGAATTTAATGTTACATTTTTCGAAACACTGATTTAGCGGCCTAAATCAAGATTTGAACAAGAAAACAGACCAGAAAGGATCCGAGATCTTAGGTTTGATACCTATTTAAAATGTGACAGTAAATTTTTGATATTACTTAAATATGAATTCAGACTTCGAATATACGAAAAAGTTAGTTTTAATTACGGTATTGATGTTATTATCAAACTATTCAGCTTAAAGTTCCTGATTCGTATAGTTTCTTTTGTAAATAAAGGAATGAAAATTTGTTTTCTAATTTTCGAAATTCTAATTTGCAACATTTTTCGGAAGACTAAATCTTCTGAGTATAATTATAGAGAGAAATAGAATCAGAATAATGAAAGTACAAATTATAGATCTGCCTAAAATACTTGATCGTCGCGGAAATCTGTCTTTTCTGGAAGGACTGAATCATATACCTTTCAGGATTGAACGGACTCACTGGATTTATGATGTGCCGGGAGGACAGTCCAGAGGGGGACATGCATATAAGGTGACGCGTGAATTTATTGTCGCATTATCCGGTAGTTTTGATGTGGTCGTGAATAATGGGCAGGGCGAAGAACGATTTCATATGAACCGTTCGTATTACGGGCTGTACTTACCAGCCGGTACATGGCGAATGATGGATAATTTTTCGACTAATTCGCTTGCATTGGTTGTGTCATCCACTAAATATGATGCCGAAGATTATATACGAGATTTTGATCAATTTAAATTGCTGAAACAACATGAAATCCAGACTGACAGTATATGATTGTTCTATTCTGCAGCTTCCGGTAATAGAGAACGAAGCCGGAAATATAACAAGTGTAGCCGGATATGAGAATTTGCCATTTCAGATAGAACGATTGTTTTATCTTTATGATATCCCCGGTGGGAAAGATCGCGGTGCACATGCGCACAAAGAATGTCATCAGTTTATTATTGCAGCCAGTGGCGCTTTTGAAGTTGTGCTGGATGATGGTGTGAATAAACGCACCATAACACTGAACAGACCTTACCTCGGACTGCATATTCCTCCTGGTATCTGGGCTGCCGAACAAGGTTTTTCATCCGGATCCATTTGTCTGGTCCTTGCCTCGCATAAATTTGATGAATCGGATTATATCAGAGATTATAAAGAATATCTGGATTATAAGAAAGACTAATTATGAATAGAATAAAAGAGCGACTTTGCATTTTTAAATCTGTGTGGTCAGTCAAATTCTTCAGATTTAAAAATATAGTTTTGCCCAATTTGCGGAGTAAGGTGAATCGGAACATCGCATCTGACGTGCAGAGCGATCAGCCTTTCTATCTCACAGGCGCAGGGTATGCCGAGATTCGTAAAGGGGCACGCTTTGGTTATCGGCCGGGCGGATTCTTTCATCATGGGAGTATAGAGATTCAACCACGTACACCGGAATCGGCTATTATTATCGGAGAACGGGTTACGACAAATAATAATTTATTTATTTGTGCTGCAAATCATATTTCGATTGGAGCAGATACATTAATCGGGCAATATGTCACAATAATGGATCATGAGGCACACGGGATAAGACCGGAAGATCGGCGCAAAGTAGGTAAAATTGGTGAAGTTATAATAGGAAGTAACGTTTGGATAGGGAATAATGTAGTAATTCTAAAAGATACATATATTGGTGATAATACTGTTGTTGCGGCGGGGGCTGTTGTCTCAGGTCACTTCCCGGCAAATGCGATTATCGGAGGAGTTCCGGCAAAATTTATTAAATATATAGATGAGCAGATCAGATTATAAGCATGTTTTTAAAGTGACCAGTCTGTTTGGCGGAGTTCAGGTTTTTACGATACTGATAAACTTACTCCGCTCTAAGATTATCGCTTTACTCCTGGGTACATTAGGCTTCGGGATTGCCGGACTTTATAACTCACCTTTGGCTTTTATTGTTTCGCTGGCCGGATTGGGAATAACCTCAAGTGCTGTACGGAATATATCGCAGGCTTATGAGTCGGGAGACCCGGAAGAACTTTCCAGAATTTTAGTAGTATTTCGCAGATGGGTATGGTGTACGGCTTTGGGCGGTGTGCTTATTACGATTCTTTTATCCGGTTTTTTAAGCGATTTTTCATTTGGAAATAAAACCGAGCAAGTTTCATTCATCATTTTATCTCTCTCAGTCCTTGCTACAATACTTCAGAGTGGCTATTCTGCTATACTCCGCGGAACACGTCTTCTTAAAGATGTTGCCCGCTCAACGCTTTACGGGGCTATTCTGGGATTAGTGTTTACTATCCCCTTTTATTATTATTGGGGGATAAAAGGGATAGTCCCGGCTATTCTGATAAATGCATTAATTGCGCTTCTTTTTTCCTATATATACACACGCAGAATCCCTCTGACAGATGTCCGTGTCACATGGAAAGAAACCTGGAATTCCGGACTTTCTATGGTTAATCTTGGTATTATGATGTCACTTGCCGGATTAATTGGCAATGGTGTAGCTTATCTTGTAATTGCATTTATCGGCAGATACAGTGATTTAGAGACTGTAGGACTTTACAATGCGGGGTGGGGTATTACGAATCAGTATATATCGCTCGTCTTTATGGCTATGGCCGTAGACTATTTTCCTCGCTTATCTGCCATCCATACGGACCGTTTAAAACTCAATCAGGCTGTTAATCAGCAAGCTGAGATTGCAGTTCTGATTCTGGGACCGCTGATGATTATTTATTTAATTGTACTTCCTGTATTCATACCGGTAATTTTATCCGAATCGTTTATGGGAATTCTGGAATTTACACAATGGATCGTTCTGGGTGTGTTGTTTAAAGCAACTTCCTGGGCTTTAGGCTTTATTATTCTGGCTAAAGGTGATTCCAGATTGTTTTTGATAACAGAAGTTCTCGCAAATGGATTAATTCTTATCGGATATTTATCCGGATTTATGATGGGCGGATTGAAAGGAATCGGCATTGCTTTTGTCGTTCTTTATTTGATACATGCATTACTGATGCTGATTATATCATATAAAAAATATGGATTCAGACTAGATCCGGCATTTTCGAGAATCCTGATTATTCAGTTTCTATTGCAGTTAGCCGCATTCATTACGATGTCTCTGCTAGAATATAGATCAGCATTGCTGATTTGTGTTCCTGTATTTATTCTATCATCCGTGCATTCAATTATAATTCTAAAAAGAAGAATATGGAACTAATTGTAACGACTGAGTCCGGTTATAAAAAAGAAATGATACAAAATAATCATGTATATAACTCACCTGAATTCTGTTTGCTTAATCAGTCAAAATGTGAATGTATACATTGGTTGTTGTTTAAATATAAGTATATCCGTGCCGGAATTATTCTTGGAGAGAGAAACGGTGTGCTTTACTCTCCTTTTTCGGCTCCTTTTGGCGGTTTTAATTTTTTGAGAACAGATATTAATCTTCAAATGATCAATCAGTGCTGCACCCTGTTAGCTGATTATTGTAAGCGGGCAGGGTTGGGTATGGAAATTAAAATGCCTCCACTCATTTACAATCCGGGTCTGATCTCAAAACAAATATCGGTTTTTAAATTGAGCGGATATAATGTGCTTTGTGCGGATCTTAATTATGCAATCGAGCTTGATAGTTTTCAGGAATATCGAGATTTGTTGTCAAGAAATGCCCGTAAGAATCTCAATATAGCTTCGAAGCAAGATTATCATTTTCTCAAAGCTGAGACTATAGCTGAAAAAACTCTTGCTTATGATATTATACGGGAGAACAGAGCCGGTAAGGGCTATTCGCTTCGTATGACGAGAGAGCAGGTGATGGATACCGCAGAATGTGTGCCTGCTGACTTTTTTATTCTGTCTCTTGGAGATGTTCCTGTTGCTTCGGCAATATGCTTTCAGGTAACAAAGGATATTATGCAAGTAATATATTGGGGTGATAGACCCGGATATTCAGTATCAAAGCCAATGAATATTTTTCCTCTGAAATTAGTAGAATACTATAAACCGAGAAATATAAGAATTCTCGATATAGGCCCATCCTCTGAAGGGGGAGTTCCTAATTTTGGTTTATGCGAATTCAAAGAAGGTATCGGGTGTTCTGTCTCTTTAAAATATACATTTCAATTATCATAGAAAAAGGTCTGTATTGAAGCTTTATCAATACAGACCTTTTTTATGCTGGCTGATTTATTTAATGTAAGGAAGCACAATATCTTCCATTACTTCATACCCTTTAGGCGAAAGATGTACTTCGTCAACCGTATATTCTTTAGGTAATCCGCTACGGTTATCCTTCATTTTTGCATATAGATTTACGTAGGTAATATCATTCGCTGTGGCATACTCTTCCATGAGATTGTTTAATTCCCGTATGTTTGTAATTGCGTCAATTTCTTTCCGCCATGGATATTCAGCAGCCGGTAAAACAGAGCAAAGTACTACTTTTATATTATGTAGTTTAGCCAATTCACACATAGAAATTATATTTGAGAGAATATTCTCATTGCTTATATAACCATTATTCTGAGCTATATCATTAGTGCCGGCAAGAATTACAACATACTCCGGATTCAAATTGATCACATCATTCCGGAATCTGACAAGCATTTGCGAGGTTGTTTGTCCGCTTATGCCCCGACTGATAAATTGATTGTTCTTAAAAAAATCCGGATGCTGCCTGATCCATCCTTCTGTAATAGAATTACCCATAAATACGGCTTTTGGACTTTTTGTTACTACTTTATTGCTTTCGGCGTATTTGCTAAAGCCTGCCCAGTCCTTCGATTGAGAAAAGCCCGAAAGAGTAGTAAATAGCACAAATAATAATAAGCATAATCTTTTCATGTGTCTGGTTTTTAGTTAATGGGGCTAAAGATATAAATTTCTTTTCGAACAAATATTCATCCTCGCTAATACGTATTATTAATTCTTAAAGTACAGTTGATTAATTATTTTCAAAGCATGAATAAGTTTATTTGCAAGTATGAATAATTTGCAGGTTGTACGTCTCCTTTTAAGGAGACGTACATGTCCTTAGAAGGAGACCTCCGAGGTGAAAAAAGGAGACGTACGTCTCCTTAAATAATCAAAGGAGCAAAAGATATTAATAACGCTTCGGAAATAATTGATTATACCTTTCCTGAAATTTATATATACGTATTTCCCAGCACATATATACGTTTGAATAGTACGCGGATATGATGAATTCTTTTTAATTGCTTACTGAAAGCAGAGATAAATGCAAGAAAAAAGGAGTCAAAGTATATTTCAACTTTAACTCCTTTTCTGTGATTCGTGTTACGAAGAATGTATTGTCGTCTTTTTAGTAGCTTTTGAAGTGCCCGTATAAAACAACGCTATAAATTCTTACGATTACAACTTACTGAATAAGTTTTTTATATCTAACGCGCTTAGGCTCTACGTTGCCCATACGCATCTTTTTATTTTCTTCATATTCTGTGTATGAACCTTCAAAGAAGAATACTTCAGAATCTCCCTCAAAAGCAAGGATATGAGTACAAATACGATCCAGGAACCAACGGTCGTGAGAAATTACTACTGCACATCCGGCAAAGCTTTCCAGACCTTCTTCCAAGGCACGAAGAGTATTCACATCGATATCATTGGTAGGCTCATCCAGAAGTAAAACATTTGCTTCTTCTTTAAGCGTAAGAGCCAGGTGAAGACGGTTACGCTCTCCACCGGAAAGAACTTTACAAAGTTTCTCCTGATCCGCACCTGTGAAGTTAAAGCGGGAAAGATAAGCACGTGCATTCAGTTCACGTCCACCCATGCGTATCGTTTCGCTACCTCCCGAAACAACCTGATATACAGTTTTCTCAGGATCAATAGATGCATGTGACTGATCTACATAACCTACTTTTACTGTTTCTCCGACGTCGAAAGTTCCGTTATCACTTTTTTCAAGCCCCATAATCAGACGGAACAATGTTGTTTTACCAGCACCATTTGGTCCGATAATTCCAACAATACCGTTAGGAGGGAGCATGAAGTTTAAGTTGTCGAATAGTACTTTCTCGCCAAAGGCTTTAGCAACGCCTATAGACTCGATAACTTTATTACCCAGACGAGGTCCGTTAGGAATAAATATTTCAAGTTTCTCTTCACGCTCTTTCGTATCTTCATTTAATAGAGCATCGTATGAATTCAGACGGGCTTTACCTTTTGCATGTCGAGCTTTAGGAGCCATACGAACCCATTCAAGTTCTCGCTCAAGAGTTTTACGACGTTTGCTGGCTTGCTTTTCTTCCATCTCCATGCGTTTGGTTTTTTGCTCAAGCCATGAAGTGTAGTTTCCTTTCCATGGAATTCCCTCTCCGCGGTCAAGTTCAAGAATCCATCCCGCAACGTGATCCAGGAAGTAACGGTCGTGGGTAATAGCAATAACTGTACCCTGATACTGGTTAAGATGCTGTTCCAGCCAATCAATAGATTCTGCATCCAGGTGGTTGGTAGGCTCATCCAGTAAAAGAATGTCCGGCTCCTGAAGCAAAAGTCGGCAAAGAGCCACACGGCGACGCTCACCTCCTGAAAGATGCTTGATAAGCTGATCTTCCGGCGGACAGCGAAGCGCGTCCATTGCACGTTCCAGTTTATTATCAAGATTCCATGCATCGGTAGCATCGATTTTATCCTGAAGTTCAGCCTGACGAGCAATTAAAGCGTCCATTTTATCCGGATCATCTAATACTTCCGGATCACCAAACTTCATATTTACCTCTTCGTATTCAGCAAGTGTGTCAATAATTTCCTGAACACCTTCCTGTACGATTTCTTTTACTGTCTTAGTATCGTCAAGCTGAGGCTCCTGTTCCAGGTAACCTACAGAATAGCCCGGAGAGAATACAACATCACCCTGATATGATTT
>JBOFKD010000246.1:0-1163 GCA_051657165.1 Bacteroidales bacterium
TCGTATCGGAAATCCGACTGAACTTATTCCGCATCCCGGTGCTACTTCGGGCCTTACGGATAATGATATCTATGATCCTGCAAATAATATTCCGTGGAATACGAACTATTCCCGAACATTATATGATGCAGTACACAACAATATTCTATCTCCACAATTTGTAATTGCTACACAACGCGGAATTACAAGTGTCGGTAAGACTCAATTGGCAGCGCAGCAAAGATGTGCCACTTACAGAGAATCTCAATATGCTGCAGGAGAATGGCGAATGCCTACTTTGGCAGAACTGAAACTGGTGAGAAGAATGCAACTCGACCCCAATAGTGCGATCAAAGACCTCTTTGTTAAATCATCTAATATAGGGTGGTGGAGTGCTCAGACGGGACACACGGTAAATCTGAGTGACCCCAATGATAATACGGCTGTTGTCGATAATCCTTCTCAAAGAAGCTCAGTGCGTTGTGTCCGAGATTTATGGATTGATTAATGTCAATAAGAATGAACATGAAATATACATATTTAGTATTTGTGTTTTTTACACTTATAATCTCCGGATGCCAACATCCGGAGATAGATATCCCCCCGAATAACGGTAAAGCTGAATTTATAGTTAAGCTTGATATCCCCGGCACTGTACAAGCCAAAACAAAGGCTGTGACTATCTCCGGAGAAACGATCGATAATCTTTATGTATTGGTTTTCGACAAAAATGGAGTTTATCAGTCCAGACATGAGGGAAGCTATGTATCGGGAACCGTATCTTCGGCTAATTATAGGTTCGCAGATATTCCGGCAACCAGGGACGGTGAGCGTCTTTTTCTCCATTTTATAGCTAACTATGACTGGAGTTCCTTTTCAGATACGAATCATTTTGGCAAAAGTGAAGCCGAGGTGATAAATCAGTTAACAGTCTCGTCAGAAATGGTTGCTTACTGGCAACGTATTGAATTGCCGGACGGACTGGCTGGAAACAAAAATACGACAATCTCGCTGACAGAAGATGTGAGATTGCTGAGGAATATTGCAAAGGTATCTGTCATAAATCTGACAAATGAACAAGGTGCCGGCAATTATCTGACTGATGTTTCATTTGGTATAGGATGCTATATCGACAGAGGTACTGTTGCCCCTTATTCAACAAAAGAATATGAGTTTAAGGCAGG
>JBOFKD010000247.1:0-3400 GCA_051657165.1 Bacteroidales bacterium
GCGATCTTTATTTATTAAGTGTGATCGAGTCCAGGCTTCTTAGTCTGAGTGAGAGCTAACTTAATGAGTAAAGAGAATATTTGAAGAATATTCATATGATGTAGCTTTAATACTTAATTGAGTGAGGGTGTTGAAATGCATTTTGTAGGGTGCGGACCCGTGTGTCCGCCCTTGTTGATGTCCTGCACAATGAATCAAACAGCCAAAAGGCAGATATTTACAAGGAGTAAAAGAGTAAAGGAGAAAGGCGCTAAGTTGATGACATGGACGACGTGGAGGACCATGAGGACGATGAGGACAGCGCCCAATACATGGAGGACAACAGCGACGCTGTTTTTCTTTGCTTTTTAATGCCGTCCTCATAGTCGTCCATGTCCCCATCGTCGTCCATGTCGTCATTGCCTTTGAGGCATTGCCTTTTTTGTCTTTAAGTCATTGTCTTTATCAGATTAAGAACACAATTAAAAAATATAGATTTTTCGAGAAAAATAGATTATGGAAAACTTAAAATCATCAAAGTTGGGGAAGGCTTTGTGGAAAGTTCAGATTCCCCGTTGGATCGTTTTTTTACTGGATCAGTCGGTCGTACTGTTTTCGTACGTACTGCTGATCGTGTTGTACCGTTATATTCTTTACCGTCCGATTGAGGAAGGAATAGAGATACGGATGATGATGGCACTGGGTGTCTTCAGTTTACTGGACCTGCTGACGGGCGTATATAAAGGGGCGATCCGTTATTCAGAGATCCGGGAAATGGTGCGGATTTTCTTCTATGTGTTTCTGAGTTGTTCATTGTTGTTTTCATTTACACTGATTCTGGATGCTTACATGGTTGTAAATCCGTTAAGCGTTTCGTGGACCTGTGTATTCGGACTGATTACCTTTACGCTGCTTTTTATTATGCGTATCGGAATCAAGTATACCTATTATTATCTGGGCAGTTTTAAGAATGATAAGCAGCGGATTGTTGTTTTCGGATGTGATTCACGCTCAGTGATGCTGGTAAATATGATGAAGGCGGATGTGAAAAGTCAGTATAAGCCTGTTGCTTTTATTGATTTTGATAGTGTACATGCAGGAAAAACGATGATGGGGGTCAAGGTTTTTCCGCTGGATAAAATCACGGATACGGTTACATTCTTTCAGAATCTGGGTGCTGAAGCACTAATTATTTCGGATTCAAACAGAGAGATGTTGAAAATGACATTACTGGATGAGTTGCTGGAGTCAGAAATAAATATTCTTATGGCGGAGCATCCGCATGATATGGCTGAGACTAAAAGTCAGGGTAAATTATCTATTCATAATATACAGATTGAAGATCTGCTGGATCGTGAGGTGATTGTGACGGATAGTACACATGTACGCGACAGTCATGCCGGTCAGGTAGTGATGGTAACGGGTGCAGCCGGATCTATCGGGAGTGAAATCGTGATGCAGGTGGGTGCGGCTAAGCCGTCTTGTCTGATTCTGGTGGATCAGGCGGAGAGCCCGTTGCACGAAATACAGTTGCGCCTGCAGGCTAAATATCCGGATTTGAAACTGGAGGTTTTTATCTGTGATATTCGTAATTATGACCGTTTGCGTTCTGAATTTGAAGAGTTCAGACCGTCTGTTGTGTATCATGCAGCCGCTTATAAGCATGTGCCGATGATGGAGAAGCATCCGTGCGAATCGGTAACGGTTAATGTAATGGGTACAAAACAGGTGGCTGATCTGGCCGTGGAGTTCGGGGCTGAACGTTTTGTGATGGTGTCGACGGATAAGGCGGTGAATCCTACCAATGTGATGGGCTGTTCAAAAAGAATTGCCGAGATCTACGTGCAGTCACTGTTCCTGGAAATGAAATCGCGCAAAAATAATAAAACACGTATTATTACTACCCGCTTCGGAAATGTGCTGGGCTCTAATGGCTCCGTTGTTCCGTTGTTTAAACGTCAGATTGCGAAAGGTGGTCCGGTGACGGTAACGCACAAAGATATTATTCGTTATTTTATGACGATTCCGGAGGCGTGCCGTCTGGTGCTGGAGGCCGGATGTATGGGGAACGGGGGTGAGATTTTTGTTTTTGATATGGGTGCTCCTGTGAAGATTTACGATATGGCCAAACGGATGATTCATCTGGCCGGACTGACTCCGGGGAAAGATATTCAGATCGTGGAGACAGGGCTTCGTCCGGGTGAAAAACTTTATGAGGAGTTGCTGAATGACGAGGAAAAAACAATGCCGACACACCATAAGAAGATTATGATCGCCAAAGTGCGTGAATATGACTATCCGGAGGTGGAACGTACACTAGAAGAGATGATCACAGTGGCTCAGGGTGGCGATAAAATGGCTACAGTCAGCTGTATGAAGGCTTTAGTACCGGAGTTTAAAAGCCGCAACTCTGTTTATGAGGTGCTGGATAAAGTGGCGGTAGAGAGTGCTGAAATGCGGTAAGGCAAAAAGGCGCTAAGATGAGGACATGGACGACATGGAGGACCATGAGGACGATGGAGGACAGCGCCAAAAACAAAAGGCAGATTGTTTTACAAGGAGTAAAGGAGAAAAGGAGAAAGGCAGAAAGGCAGAAAGGCATCTCAGTATATTAGGTGAATACATTCACTATTTTAATATATTAAAGGCATATATAAAGACAAAAAAAGCACCTTCCACAATTAAGTTATTGGATTTCTGATAGGATCTGCTATCGCATCTCCTGATTATAGAATAAGTTAAACTCTCACTTGAACTAAGAAGCTCAGATTCGATTTTCTCTTATTTCATAATCTATCCAATAACTGATTAGCACAATTAGCAGAATTTCGTAGGGACGCCTGGCGGGCGTCCGCATTTCAAAATACATGAATGATACAATTCCAACGAAATATGATGGTGGGGTAATTCGAACCGGTGTGCTGTTGTTCGCCGCGGACGGCCGCCAGCCGTCCCTACCACAGCCGGAGGCTATCAACAGCACCGGAGGTGCGATAAACAAAGTTAGTGATCAACAGCGTTAGCGATCAACTGCTATTACTATATATTAAAAGCATATATAAAGGTGAAAAATACATCTCACGCAATTAAGTTATTGGATTTCTGATAGGATCTGCTATCGCATTTCCTGATTATGGAATAAGTTAAACTCTCACTTGAACTAAGAAGCTCAGATTCGATTTTCTCTTATTCTATAATCTATCCAATAACTGATTAGCACAATTAGCAGAATTTCGTAGGGACGCCTGGCGGGCGTCCGCATTTCAAAATACATGAATGATACAATGCCAACGAAATATGATGGTGGGGTAATTCGAACCGGTGTGCTGTTGTTCGCCGCGGACGGCCGCCAGCCGTCCCTACCACAGCCGGAGGCTATCAACAGCACCGGAGGTGCGATAAACAAAGTTAGTGATCAACA
>JBOFKD010000248.1:0-2686 GCA_051657165.1 Bacteroidales bacterium
AGATTTTCATATATTGCGCGATAGCTGGATTCTGCTGTTCCATTCGGATTATATAGTGAGGAAACTGAATTGTTAATTATATTCATTTTTCCTGATATAAATTTAAAATCAGACTTGGTTGGAAGTCTCCATTTTCCAGGAGGAGCCCATCCCATATCTGTCATGTATTTACAGATATCTCCGACATTTTGTGCAGGATTATGTTGCTGCGTAATGTATTGTTCCGATAATATACTATTCCCAGAGGTAAATGCCAGATGAGGAACAGATGTTTGAAGGAGCGTTACCATGCCACTCCATGACAAAGTTTTTAAATTGTCAGGATAGGGTGTGCTTGAGGGAGAATACACATAAGTCCATCTTTGTTGCGATGTGTTAGCATAGGCAACCAATGAACCCCAATTGAAAAATAACCCCTGATAGTTAGCATTTGGACTGATAGAGCCTTTTTGAGGAACATCATCGAATGTTAGTTTAGAACCGTCCCAGTAAATGTTAGATCCGGCAAAACCTTCATTATACTTAAATCGGACAATCAATAAAGTTCCATCTTTTTTGAATACCTTTATTTCTCCATCAGGCATATATAATGATTGATTTTGAAAGAAATATAAATTGGTTGAATTTGGATTGTAAATACTATTTTGCTTATCGGTAGTTGTCTCAGATTCAGAAATTCCGATATTATTACCATATGTAATATCCGCTTTTAAAATCTCAGAGGCAAGCAATATTCCTCTTTGATTGACTCCATAATTATTAGCAGGGGTTATTCCTTTCTTTATTTTCAGATCTTTCGATAAATCGCCGATTGTAGTACGAATGACTGCCTCTCCTTCATCTAAGGTGAATTTTACTTGTATATCGGTAGAATTAGAAGAGATAGTATTACTTATCAATTCAATACCCATGGACGATATTAACTCAATTTTGGCAGCAGGAGCAGGTATTCCTGCATTAAATGCATTTGTTGTTATTGTTGCAACTGTTTCTATATCTGAAATACCAGAATCGTATAACTGAAATTCCGAGTTGGAAATCCCCAGATAGTACTGCCCGTTTGCAACAAATTCATGTGATTCATCCAGAATAATTACTTCTACAGCCATACCGCTCTCTGCGGGTGCTGCAATAGCCTCATCCATGGTTGCGTATCCATTGCTCTGAACTGATTGGATATTAACAACTACAGAGGCATTTCCTGCTGTTGTAACAGCAACGTTTGCTTTGTAATACCTTACTGTCACACTTCCTGGCGGAGTTCCTGCTACAATGATGTCAAAAGATTTGTAAGGCTCATAATAATAAACAGGGCGATCAATGGTTGCCGATTTGGTCGTATTCTCTGTAATATCTTTAAGAAGTACATCTTTTTTTGCATTGATGATCTGATACAAATCAGTTTCAGGAGCTTGTTGTGTCGGTTTAATACCTAGAGTTCCAGCCAGGTCAAAAGGTGTAGTTATATGTGTACCAAGCAGTGAGATTCCGCTTAAGACGAACCCGTTTTTTGCATTTGCAGCAGTGGCATCTACATACAATTTGTTTACGACGCGTGCCATACGTACTGCATTAGTAAACTTCACACCTTTTTCGATCTTGGGCAGGATCTGAGAAATGCCGCTCATCGGAATAGGTGTGATTAGTTCGCCTGTTTCATTCGAGAATAAAAGATTGCTTTGCGGAGTAGCCAGTTCACCCTCTCCGTTACGGGCAGGATCCCCGTAAAACAAAGCATCATTAATCACCGTTTGATAAGACATTCCCGGAGTGATTGTTTTTGATTTCTCCAGGCTTGTATTTGCAATCAATAAAATAAAAGTAGGTTGTTTTGATGCAGTCATTACTGCGTTTCCACTTCGCCCGTCCGGTGCTAATGTGACCTCTGTTACTTCTCTGACCGTAGCATCCGTAGAATAATTATCGGCAGTCGGATTTTCAAATACAACAGCCCATGCCTTTTTTATATCTGTGTCCGACAGTGTCGCACGAGTTTTTGTAGGTTTGTCAAATCCCGCAGCAGAGAGATCCCAAGCCATATATACCATACCTTCCGGTACATCCGGAAAGAGATTATTTTGTTTGAATTCATTCTCATCCGTGCAGGATGAGAATGAGATCAGCCCGATTAATAAAATTATA
Organism: Bacteroidales bacterium; assembly: GCA_051657165.1. Classification (GTDB taxonomy): domain Bacteria; phylum Bacteroidota; class Bacteroidia; order Bacteroidales; family UBA7332; genus UBA7332. Next base: position 2,143 of record JBOFKD010000248.1, read on the forward strand.
TTCAATATTTGTTGTTTCATTATCCTAGCATTAATTCTATTTGATATCTTGTACACATCTTACAGGTAGTGCCTGATTTCTACCATAGGCGTCAGTTGGATAGGCATAGTTATTGTTAAACTCAAAACGTGAAGGTTCGTTATTTCTTTCCGTACCAGTCCAATAAGCACTTATACCCATTTCGACAGGACCACTGTTAACCCGACGACCTACTCCTATTATGGTTGTTTTTGTTGGAAGATGCCTGAACCCATCTGTAATTCTCTCCCAATTCGGGAAATCATCCCAAAGTAAGGGACCTATATTTTCATTTGCTGCGATCTGTTTACCAAAAAGTAGTGCTATTTCTGGACTTGTTGGCAATCTCCAATTGTTACCTAAATAATAATAGCAAGGATCTCCTTTACCATCGGTTCCTAGAGTATTGAAAGGTATTAAGGGAACGTTTCCTATGCTGCTCATAGTAGAAGCACCAAAATCAGCTTGAGTATATGAACAGTCTTTCGGTTGACATACAGGATCTGATAATGATAAATTTCCTATG
>JBOFKD010000249.1:0-4961 GCA_051657165.1 Bacteroidales bacterium
CCAAAATGAATCAAGGCATCTGCTCCGAACCCATTGCGAGTCCATAAATAAGAAGCCACGTAAGGATAAGCTGGAGCCCCTTCTACTCCGTGAGTCAGCTGATCGATATCTTCCCCTTCAGAAGGCATCGGTTGAGGCAGAATCTCCACATTGCCGAACTGCAAACGGGCTACCGCTATGTATTGCTCTCCATCTTTTTCATACGACATATATTTTCCGGGAGCTTCACCGTTTTTCACGCGCATCCCCTCAATTTGCTCCGGTGTCAACTGACCGGCAGCCCATTTCGTGAAAGTACCGACACTCACCAGTTCGGGATTCCCCTCACGTATAAATTCATCATAAGCTCCCAATGCGTAGGCTCCCAGAACGGATCCTTGTTTCTGAATCATCTTTTCAAGTTCCCGGGCTGATGCAGGAAGACCGTCTACGTTATAGCCTCTCTTTTTAAGTAACAGAAGTGTATTGTAAAGCGACTGGACCCCTTCGAGATCAGCAGCATTCAACGTGCCTTTCCCTATGCCTTTATAATAATAGATAGCCACCTTCTTGTCGGCATTGGCTTTCGTCTGAAGTTTCGTAAAGTTATATACCATCCGGCAAAACTTCTCGGTATGTCCGGGTATGGCATCGAAAATATGCATCCCGTTCTTTTCGAACTGGGCAGCAACGGCAAACGGTGCAATAGCCCCATCAAGCTCCGGCATCACCACACTCATTGAGGTCATACCTCCGGAAGTCATACCTTGTTTATCATTCATCCAGTTGTCATACAGATCACTGACCGTAACGGGTGCAAGCACCGGTACATTCAATCCCGAAAGCAGTTCCACTCCACTCTCTCCTCCGCCCATCACCAGACGTCCGTGAGGTCGATTGATAATCAGATCAGGTTTGACAGCAGCAATCATACCCAGCTTCTTCGCACCAAAAGAGTTAATCGGATAGACATTCAATCCTTTACTTTCAAGCGACTGAATAATCGCAGCCATATGTTCTTCATTTGAATTCTGAAGATTGATATTACCGGACAGCAAGACAATACGCGGAGCCCCTTCTTTGTATCTTCCCGATTGCTCATAAAATGCCTGATAATCTTTCAGATCTGCATAGAAATTATCATCTCCCAAATGGAAATAATAATCGTCAGGTACGATCAGCGGTTCGGTATAAGTGCCATTGCCAATGATTTTACCATCAATCTTCCGACGTATGTAATTAAATAAACTTCTGTAATTCCGGACTGATCCGTTTTCAATCAATGCAGCGACGTATTCGCGCTCACGACCGTTCAACGTATTGATCCGGTCATTATCCGCCTCAGTAGAAAAGACGGGGATACCTGCTTCCATAGCAGCCTCAATGGCTTTGAGATGTTCACTGTCCATCGAGCTACCGTGAACGCGCACCAATACCATATCGTAATCCTTTATGTGATTTGCCTGATCCAACGGAATGCTCTCAACAGAGACAAACGGATTATCATTGGAACGGATTAATTTTTCGACCGTAAAATCGGGGAAGTTAAGCGTTGCAATACGCGTAGGCGAAACATAGTGTTCGTAAAGTCCCAGCAAGCAAAGCAGCAGACTCATGCCCACAACACCCCATGCTATATATTTCTTTTTTATTTTATCCATCTCATTCTTGTTATACACCATATAACCAATGAGGAGTCTCAGTCTCAGTCTCAGACTCCTCACCGGCAATCAACTATATTCGATCCATTAACGGATTATTAAAGCTTAGAGAAATGAAACTTCACATGACCCGTAACTTTACTTTCATTCTGATACTGCGTGAATTTCACTTTGTAATGCCCTTTACCGTCAGCAGTACGGAAAAGATATACAGGAGCCTGAAGATATACAGGAGGCATAATCATGCTTCCGTCAGGGTTTTTCTTGAACAGAATTACGGTCGCTTCTGACTTAACAACCGTAGTCGTGCCGCTCATTCCTTCGGATGTTACGGCCTTATCGGCAGCGAAGGATACGTTAGCCGGAATGCTATTGATTGCATTAAACTCTGCTGATGCATCAAATGTGTAGACTCCCCCCTGAGAAGAAACCGTAGTGGCAGCTCCACTGTTTGTACGTACCATATAGCGATTAACAGCTATATCCCAGTCCTTACGCTCTGCCCATTTGGTATTGTCCGTTTTATCCTCTTCACCTGTTCCCACGATCTTGTTTTCGGCAAGACTGAAATAATGCCACGTTGTTTTGGATGTAGCATCAATATAAGCCTCTTTGGTATCGGCTGCGACTTCAGAAGCCGGATCATCTTTGGAACAGGAAGTAAAACCTAAGAGAATCGTCAAAATAAGAGCTGAGAAAAGATTTGTTGTTTTCATCGTTGTACTTGTTTAAATTATTAATAGTGTGTTCTTTATTTAAAAGCATAATGCAATCCTATCATATACTGTCGTCCGGGATTTACGAATGTATCCTCCTTGAAATTGAAGAGGTTGTCACACTTAAATGTAAGATCCAGACTATGTTTGCGGAAGCGGAAAGGTTTCACCAGAACGACTTTCCAGATACTATAGGGCTTTGATCGCTCCAGTTCGGGAATCTGTTCTCCCTGACTGTCCGTCACCATCTGTTCATACAATTTAGGCGAATTCATGCGCCCTGCAAACTGAAGAGAGAAGGGTGAGCGGGCTATTTTTCCGTTCCAGGTAACCGATACAGTCCCGCTGTGTCTGACGTTACCCGATAACTGAAGACCGGTAGAATTATCCTGTGCATCGCAATAACTGTAACTCCCTTTCAGAAGAATTTCTTTAAACAGGATATAGGACAGATTGAGGTCAATCCCTTTTAATGTAGCGCTGCTCACGTTCTTATAATACTTCTCGTTTTTACCCTGCTCAGTCACCACGTCATATTGTGTAATTTTATTGTTAATGTCATTCCAGTATCCGGACAGAGAGATATTCAACCCTCCGTGTGTATATTCAGCCGATAAGGAATTATACAGACCCTTCTCTGCTTTCAGATCCGGATTTCCGTATATCCAGAACATACCCTGATGATCAAAATCATAATACAATTCCTTGATACTCGGTGCACGGAATGCAGTCCCCACACCTCCGCGGAACGTAAAGTCAAAGAGTTTGTACATCAAAGAAAGTTTAGGTGTAAGAGCTGAATTGAACTGTGTATTGTAGGTATATCTGGCACCGGCTATAACATCGAGATTTCTGACAGGTGTCCATTGCGCCTGACCGAAAACGTTGAAATCATCCAGCTTTTTGGTAATGGGTACCGAACCCAGTGTTTTGGTCGCATAATTCTCTTCATGATTCTGTTCGAAACCAGCTACAATTTCCCATTTATCTGTCGGATTGAATGTGTTCAAAATACGGGATGAAAGATAAGATGCCGTGTTCTGTGTTTTAGACGATCCGGATTGTTCCAGGTAATCTGTATCGAAATACTTATCGAAATTCACACTCGCCCGCACCGAGTAGCGTTTATCTGTGGAATGATACCCCCCGTTAATACCCGTACTGAAAGTGTGTGTAAGCGGATGTGTGGTGTTCAGACTGCCCCGGGGATTAAATGTCTCGTGTCTGAAATAGCGTCCTGTGAGGTTCACATCTATTTGTTCTGTCGGACGATAACCGACTTTCAGATTCCCTCCCCAATCCGTGTACTTCGCAGCATAAGGTCCGGAACCGTCTCCGCCAAAGCCATCGGAGCTATTACGAAAGCCATGTACACGTGTCTTGAACTTACCACTGTTTACGCCAGCTTCAAGTTTGGTACGGAGCGTATGATGACTTTCCATCTGCACATCTACACATCCCTCAAATTTATGAACCGGATCTTTCGTAATGATATTTATGACCGCACCGACCGCATTGGAACCATACAGAGCAGAAGCAGCTCCGTTGATAACTTCAATACGCTTAATATTATTGACATCAATCTGATTCAGATTCACATTCCCACCGGCTCCTTCGGAAACCATTCGTTCGCCGTCAACCAGAAACAGAATATAACGACTGTTCAGACCTTTTATTCGCAAATTATTGCCCATCGCATTAGGCGTGGTCACAATACCCGGTATATTATCTTCCAACGCTTCAAGAGCAGATACGGCTCCTGCTTTCTGAATCTCGCGTTCACGAACCAGTGTTGTCAGAACCGGTGCATCCGAAAGTCTTTTCTCTGTCCGGGTTCCTGTAACAACTACCTCTCCGAGATTAAGTATCTGCTCGGCAAGAGAGAAGTCGATAATTGTATCCTGCGTCAGATAAATCGTTTTTTGTTTAACCGGATAAGATGAAAAATACATGGTACTGAGTGTAACTTCACCTTCTGTAAGATCTCGTATTGTATATTTACCGTCGTAATCGGTCTGTGCCCCTTGTTTGCCTGTAGTAATATAAACCCCTGTTAAGGGTTCTTTTGTCAGACTATCTTTGACTATACCCGTAATTTCAATTTTTGCATTTTGCCCTTTCGCGCCCATAACCGTAAGCAGCAGAAAGAGACAACTCATTTTCTTAGCAATCGTCATAATATTTTAGGTTATTATTTCGACTGCAAAGGTATCGGCACATAAAATAGTTAACAATCCCAATTTTTAGGGATAATTATTCCGTCTGATACCAAAAAAGAGTTAATCATTTTTAGGTATTAAATCATAATTTCATTAAAACAGAAGCCTATTCAGGATACTATTTCCTACTTCTTTTCTGAATAAAGCATCGATTTCGGCTAATCAGTAAATTATATAAAGAAGCCGCGAGGTATTAATTATTAAAAAAACTATATTTGCAGTACATAACTAACTATCAGATTATCCAAAAAACTAAATCTTATGAAAAAACCACGCAAATATCTGTTCATCAGTTTATTCTTTCTTTTGCTGACAAGCTGTTCTATGACCACATACAGCTGGTACACTTTAAGTGATAAATCCATGCGTGTAAGTACTGGTATGAC
>JBOFKD010000250.1:0-32481 GCA_051657165.1 Bacteroidales bacterium
TTATAAGCTGAAATAAGCTTATATAGCTTATAAAAATGGCTGTAATTGATTTAATTCATCAAATCAAATTACAGCCATTTTTTTTGTTAAAAAGGAGCCCGTAGCTCAAAAAGTACAACCTTTTTCAGTGCCCTCCATAATTCTGACCCTTTTTTATTTGAGAATAAATTCTTATTTCCCTGTTACAACGAATGACCCTTTATATTGAGAAAAGCCATCTGTGATGATCAGAGTGTATTTTCCGTTTTTACGCAAACGATCTAATACAATAACATCACCTTCTTCTACCTGACGATTTTCATCAAGTACAATTGACCCGTTAGGTCTTACGATACGGAAGCTAACGTTACCAGTTGGAGCTTCTTCGATTTCAACAACAACTCTTTTTTGTACCAGTTCTGTTTCAACCTGCAATTTTCCCGGAATCAAAGATTTTAAGCCATAATCAGGCAATGTTTCTGACATTTCAATATCATTATTTGTTCCAAGTCCGTGTTTAGCGGAAGCTGTTGTAGAAACAGCCACTAAGCATAAGCCAACTAATAAAAATCTTAAAGCCTTCATACTATATTATTATTAAATTAAAGGAAAAACACATTATCTCCGGCAAATATATTCATAAAAAAATTTTTCACCAACAGAACTTTATACTATTTGGTATGCAACTAACCGATTGTATCTCACCATAAAAATGCTTCTGCAAAGGTTACAGAGCAAAAACACAAAGCAAAAATTAGTACGCAAGCATAGATTAACTATCCAATTGTATCTAAAAAATCCTCTAATCTGATGTTTTGATTCGTTACTCCCGCTTTTTGCATAATTCTGTAACGTTTCGATTTTATCGTATTGGGTGTTATATTCAGTAGCAAGGCAAGCTTATCTGAAGTCAGATCAAAACGAAGCAGACAACAGAAATTCACCTCATCTTTACTTAGTGAAGGCACTTTCTCCTGAAGTTTCAATGTAAATCCGGGATAAAGCTCATCTGTAATACGTTTTAGATTTGACCAGTCTATATCCGACAGAGCAGGATCACCAAATACATCTTTAACTGCGGTATCATAACTTTTCCGTTTCTGATCATTCTTCACCGGCAGATTTGAAATCAATTTGATCTTTTCATATAAAATAGAGCGCTGAAATAAGGTATCCTTCATCATAGCAAAACGCTTACCTGCATCTTTCAGCTCCTGCTCTCTTACTCGCAGCGTCATCTCATTATTCTTTGAGATCAGCTCCTGCTCTCTTAATCTGGCTTTATGAATCTCCGATTCTTTCTCTTTCTCTATCAGCTCCTGCTTTAGATGCAGCTCATTTTGCTCGCGCTTATGCTCTTTATTTCTGAAAAAGAAAAAGATTATCAGAAGCAGTAAGATCAGTCCAATAACCACAATCACAACTTCCTGATACTTGATCTTAAGTTTATTATTTGCATTAATCAACTGTTCTTGTGCATACTTTTGCTCAATTTCATATAATGTTTTAGCCTGACTAGAAGCTCTGAGCGAATCAGCCAGTAGACTCTCTTTCTCAAGATACTCTAATGACTTTACATGATTATTTAAATACTTCTCTACCTGATATTGATACTTATACAAAACCATTTTCTGCTTTTGAGAAACCATATCCTGAGATAAAGAATCCAGCAGCAATTTTGCTTTACCTAACTCCTTTTGCGCCATTAGAATATCAACCAAAACGAAGTGAGACTGATAAGCATACTGAGGTGCCATTCTAATAGATTTTCGTATATGATATTCAGCTTCATCATATTGCCCTAATTTAGAGTAAAAGCGACCTAAATAACCTGTTATAGATCCATGTAGCAGTGGCTCATTTATAGTCTGAGCCATAGAATCCGCCTTTAAAGCATAGACTAATGCTTTCTCAAAATTCTTATCATACGAATAACTCTTGGCAATATCACGAATAGCAATTGTCTGACTTCTTTTATTTCCTACACTTTCAAAATACTTTTCTGCTTTCGAATAAAACACCAAAGCCTGTCCGCCGTCAAACTCAGCAATAAACAAATCCGCCATATAGCTACAAATGTATCCTGCCAGATTAAGCATATTCCGTTCTTCTGCTCCTTTCAGAGCTTCAAGATACAAAGACAAAGCTTCTTTATTTTCTTTTTGCCCCGACAAAGCCCTTCCGGCATAATAATCTATATAGACAGCTATATCCGAATTTTCCCCTTTCGGGATATTTCTTTTAGCCTGAAGCAGCAACGTGTCAGAAGGTAGTTTTTTGTGTAATGAATCAGCAAGTACAGACGAGAGATAGCACCACTTCACCAGATTATCCCCCGAGAGTTCTCTGGGATTAATTGACTTTTTCAGAATTGAGTACGCACTATCAGGATTATTCTTATATATTGATTCGGCCTTTTCCAGTTTTCGATGCAAATCCACTTGATTACATGAGATCAGCAAAAATAAGATAGAAAATATTAATTGTATTTTAATCTTCATTATTTACTCATTATTAAATGCTCTGTGCAATGCAAATATATACAAAAGAAATAAATGAATACTATTTTCCTTACAGGATTCGAGGATATCTTTCTTTTCATCAGTCTTCGCGGGTAATTATTATAGCAGATTACAACAAATGCTCTAAAAAATCGGAGTGATTACTTAAAATGAATTATTTTTGCACTCTGATATCAATAAATTTCATCAACTATGGCTGATAAAAAAGTAAGAGTGCGCTTTGCACCAAGTCCGACAGGACCTTTACATATCGGCGGGGTTCGCACCGCTTTATACAACTACCTGTTCACAAAAAAGCTAGGTGGAGACATGATTCTTCGTATTGAGGATACAGATTCCCAAAGATTTGTTCCGGGTGCCGAAGATTATATCATTGAAGCTTTATCCTGGTTGGGCATCAAATTTGACGAAGGCGTAAATTTTGGTGGAAACTACGGACCGTACAGACAGTCTGAACGAAGAGAGATCTATAAAAAATATGTAGACTATCTTTTAGAAAATGACAAAGCATATATTGCTTTCGACACACCTGAAGAGCTGGATGCAAAAAGAAACGAAATCCAGAATTTCCAATACGATGCATCTACACGTTCAGGTATGCGTAACTCTCTTACTCTTTCGGCTGATGAGACAAAGAAATTAATTGACGAAGGACATCAGTATGTTGTTCGCTTCAAAATAGAACCAAACGAAGATGTGATTGTAAATGACCTGATTCGTGGAGAAGTAAAAATCAACTCTTCTATTCTGGACGATAAAGTTCTGTATAAGTCAGCAGATAATCTTCCGACTTATCACCTTGCAAACATTGTTGATGACCACTTGATGGAAGTTACTCATGTTATCCGTGGCGAAGAATGGTTACCATCAGCTCCTTTACATGTTCTTCTATACAGAGCTTTCGGATGGGAAGACACAATGCCTCGTTTCGCTCACCTTCCACTCCTTCTTAAACCTGACGGAAACGGAAAACTAAGCAAACGTGACGGCGACAGACTTGGATTCCCGGTTTTCCCATTAGAGTGGAAAGATCCTAAAACAGGTGATATATCTTCAGGTTACCGCGAATCAGGCTATCTGCCGGAAGCTGTAATCAACTTCCTTTCTCTTTTAGGATGGAATCCGGGAACTGAACAGGAAATCTTTTCAATGGAAGAACTGATTCAGGCATTCTCATTAGATCGTTGTAGCAAAAGTGGTGCTAAATTCGATTACGAAAAAGGGAAATGGTTTAATCATAAATATCTTCAGCAGAAATCAAACGAAGAGCTTTGCATCTTATTCCAGCCTATCTTAAAAGAAAAAGGTATTGAAGCGAACGACGCAACAGTAGCTGAAATCATCGGACTGGTAAAAGAGCGCATTAACTTTGTGAAAGAAATTTGGGATCAGGCTTCTTTCTTCTTTGTTGCTCCGACTTCTTATGATGAGAAAACAATCAAGAAACGCTGGAAAGAAGAGACTCCTGCTCAAATGGAAGAATTAATTTCATTATTAAGCAGCATCGAAGATTTCACTCCTGCAAACACAGAAGAAATAGTGAAAGCATGGATCAGTGAAAAAGGATACAATATGGGAGGTATCATGAATGCATTCCGTCTGTCAATTGTAGGCGAACCAAAAGGCCCGCATATGTATGACATTATTGCTATCCTGGGTAAAGAAGAGACAGTTCGTCGTATCGAAAACGCTATCCAAACAATCAAATAAATTCAATAAAACAGGTAAGAATGCTTAACGGCATTCTTACCTTTATATATTCTCTCCATGAAACACCTTTACATTATTGTATTATCATTCATTTGTTTCAACACAGCATTTGCCCAAAAACTTAAATTCGCTTATGATGTAGACCTGCATGTATTCTTTGACAACCGGGAATATAAAAGTGAATTTCAACAATCACAAACTGTCTTTGGCAGTAGAATTGCTCCTGATCTGGGAGTCAGCTTTCTGGGAAACAATTACATTATGGCCGGCATAAATTACCTTCAGGAATTTGGTCATAAAAGTTTTGATACCCGTCCGGAATATACCTTATACTACAGGTATACCAACAACTGGTTTAATGGAATCGGAGGATCTTTCAACAGACGCTTCTTAAAAGGGGACTATCCTTTCTCTATGTTTAGTGATTTAGTGCCCTATTACGATCCGAACATTGACGGATGCTTATTCCAGTTCCAAAATAAAAAAGCATGGCTCGAATTCTTCTGTGACTGGTTTGGGCGACAGGATGAAAAAGTACGGGAAAAATTTATGTTAGCTACTTCAGCAGAATACAAACATAAAATGTTCTTTGCCGGTTATAATTTTTATATGATCCATTACGCAGGAACCTTAGCAGCGGACAGTCTTATTGACAACGGGGTTGCATACCCATACGCCGGTGTTGACTTTACTCCTGTACTGCCTGTAATGAAAAAACTTTATCTGAAAGCCGGACTTATGTGCGGACTGGAACAAGTCCGGGCAACAGGAGAAGGATTCAAAGCCTCTCCCGGATTTCAAATAGAAGTCGAAGCTCAATGGAAAATGATCGGATTCAAAAACACATTCCGCACAGGTAAAGGAATGATGGTTAACTGGGGAAAATTTGACGATGAGCATAATACATTATATTGGGGAGATCCTTATTATCGCGCAAAAAATTACAACAGACTTGACCTCTACTGGCAAATAGCCAAGACAAAGTATGTTGATTTTAAACTTCAATCCGTTTTCCACTCAGATGGCAAAGTCATGGCTGACTGGCAACAGATGCTTACACTGAGAGTAAACATTAACAACCAATAAATTAGCATGTTTATCTACGATCTGGCTATAAACATTCTCCCGGCGGGAGTCAAACTACTAGCTTGCTTTAAAGAGAAAGAAAAGAAATTAGTTAATGGTCAAAAAGATGTATTCAGTTATTTAGAACAAAATATTGATCAGAAAGCCTCATACATATGGTTTCATGCGTCCTCATTAGGCGAATTTGAACAAGGAAGACCTATGATTGAAAAAATCAAGAAGGAACTGCCTGATTCTAAAATCATTCTTACATTCTTTTCTCCTTCTGGTTATGAAGTTCGTAAGAATTATCCTTTAGCAGATCTGATTTGCTACCTGCCTTTTGATACAAAGAGTAATGTAAACCGTTTTCTGAATATTGTGAACCCTCAAAAAGCAATCTTCATAAAATATGAATTCTGGCTGAATTATCTGGAAACTCTTCATAAAAGAGATATTCCGACTTATATTATATCTGCAATATTCAGATCGCGACAACTGTTTTTCAAACCTCATGGTGGCTGGTATCGGAGAATGCTTCATTATTTCAACCACCTTTACCTACAGGATCAGAATTCAAAGCAGCTGTTAAACTCAATCGGAATAGAACAGGTAACAGTGTGTGGCGATACTCGTTTCGATCGTGTCATTGACATAAAAAATCAAGCCAAAGAAATACCTTTAATTGAGTCATTTGCTCAAGACCAAAAAGTATTAATCGCCGGAAGTTCATGGGCAAAAGACGAAGATATATTCATTGACTATTTCAACAAAAGAGAGAACATTAAACTAATTATTGCTCCTCACGAAATTCACGAATCGCATTTGAAGGAAATTGAGTCCAAACTCAAGCGTCCTTTCAAAAGATTTAGTCAGCTCGACTCTTCGGAGATTCAGAATACTGATTGTATTATTATCGATTGCTTTGGTATGCTATCTTCTATTTACAGATATGGGAATGTTGCTTATATCGGAGGAGGTTTTGGCACAGGCATTCATAACATTCTGGAAGCCGCCGTCTATGGTATGCCGGTTATCTGGGGTCCGAATTATGCTAAGTTCCGCGAGGCTAAAGATTTAATCAAAGCCGGAGGAGGTTTCAGCATTACAGATAAAGATGAGTTTAACGCATGCTGCGATAGATTTTTCACAGACAGCGCATATCTGAAAGAGACAAACACGAAAGCGTATCAGTATGTAGCAAATAATGCAGGTGCTACTGATATCATATATGCTGACCTTTTTAATAAATGAGTATAACATATTCGGACTTTTACAGTCAGAATAACTTCATAAAAAAAGAGATTGCTCCCGTTTTATAGAATGGAAGCAATCTCTTTCTTTTAAATCCCATCTGCCAATCAGACAAATCCCACTCAAAGGCATCCCCACACAAAACAACTGAGAATCAACACATAAATCAAAATATAATAATATCCTTAGAAAAACCAAACTCTGCTTAGAATTCACTTTTTACGCTCATTTTGTTGGAATTTGTGCAGTTTAATTTTACTTTTGCACAGAATACAACAAATTGTGCTATGATTAAAGAGAATTTTATTCAACTATTTGCAGAGTCTTTTTCTCAAAACTGGGAACTACCTGCTCTAAGCGATTATGTTGAAAAAACGTCATTTACCTACGGTGAAGCAGCAACTGAAATTGCAAAATTACATCAGCTATTCGAAGCTTGTCATATCAAACAAGGAGACAAGATTGCGCTTATAGGACGAAATACATCTCATTGGTGCATCGTTTACGTAGCAGCGATCACATACGGAGCTGTAATTGTTCCTATCCTTCCGGATTTTAATCCAAATGACGTCCATCATATTGTTTCTCATTCAGATTCATTATTACTTTTCACAACAGACGGTATTTGGGAAACATTAGAGGAAGAAAGACTTCCGGGTATTAAAGGAGCGTTTTCATTAACGGATTTTCGTTGTGTCTATCAGAAAGACGGAGAGAAAATTCAGAAGTTTATGCTTCATAAAGACGAAAAATTCAAGGAGGCATATCCAAACGGATATACTGCAAAAGATATTAAATATGCCGACAGAAGCAATTCAGAGCTTGCTCTGATCAGCTATACTTCCGGGACAACAGGCTTTAGTAAAGGTGTAATGCTTTCAGCTAACAACCTTGCCGGAAATACCGTATTTGGCAAATACACCGAATTATTTGTACCGGGAGATACTTGCTTATGCTTCCTGCCGCTGGCTCATGCCTACGGTTGTGCGTTTGACTTCCTTACACCGATAGCGTCAGGAGCTCATATTACTTTACTAAGCAAAATTCCGACACCAAAGATATTGCTGAAAGCCTTTGAAGAGGTTAGACCAAGTAATATATGTATGGTACCTCTGATTATGGAGAAGATCTATAAAAAACAGATCCTTCCAAAAATAAGTAGCAACGCAGTGAAACTGTTACTGAATATTCCTTTCGTGAACGAAAAGATATATTCAAAAATCAGAGAATCACTTATGCAGTCGTTCGGAGGTAACTTCAAACAGGTTATCATCGGCGGAGCTCCTCTAAACAAAGAAGTAGAAGAGTTTCTATACAAGATTAAGTTTCCATTTACGGTAGGTTATGGTATGACCGAATGCGGACCACTGATCAGCTATTCACCGCAGGAAACCTTTATCCCGACATCCGCAGGACAGATTCTTAAAGGATATATGGAAGTGAAGATCGAATCAGAAGATCCATATAATGTAGTAGGAGAAATCTGTGTTCGCGGAGAACATGTCATGATGGGATATTACAAAAATCCAGAAGCAACCAAAGATATATTATACGATGGATGGCTTCATACGGGTGATATGGGTAAAATTGATGCTGACGGGAATATATATATTCGCGGAAGAAGCAAAAATATGATCCTAGGTGCCAGTGGACAGAATATTTATCCGGAAGAGATTGAAGCTAAATTCAACAATATGCCTTGCGTCATGGAAAGTCTTGTAATTGAGAGAAACGGAAAATTAGTTGCTCTTATTTACCCTGACTATGACGGATTGGATGGACTGGACAATACTCAGGAGGCCCTTCCGGCTATCATGGAAGAGAATCGTAAGACTCTTAATAAGATGGTTGCACCATACGAACAGATATCTGCTATCGAATTATTCCCTAACGAGTTTGAAAAGACCCCTAAAAAAAGCATTAAACGATATCTTTATCAGGGCTCCACCGTTAAATAACGTTATTTTGACGTTTTTCCTAAAAAAAAACCGCCAAAAGAATGCAGCGTATCTAAAAATGCTATACATTTGCAGCGATAAAAGAAAACAACATAAGTTTTAACGTTTCTAATTACTTACAAAAATGAAAAAGTTAGTTTTGTTCTTTGTTGCTGTTGTTGCAGTATCTTTCGCATCTTGTGGTGGTGCTAAAACTGAACAAGCTCCTGCTGCTGATTCAGCTGCAGTAGTTGAAGTTGAAGTAGCTACAGAAGCTGTTGTTGATACAGTTACTAATGATACTCTTGCTACAGACACAGTTGTAGCAGCAACTGTAGTAGCTGAATAATACATTCGGCAAAGAAATCAGATGGGCGGCTCCAAGGGAGTTGCCCTCTTTTTTTATATACCCTCCTCGTCACACTCCTGTCAAACTGACAGAGACTTTTGAATAATAATAACAAACAGAGCCTGATTTTTGCAATTTTTCTTACCTTTGCAAGCGTTATACCAACCAATACATTATTTAATTTCATGAGCGATCAACGTTATAATTTACGCGGCGTTTCAGCTTCAAAAGAAGATGTGCATAACGCAATTAAAAACATTGATAAAGGTATTTTCCCAAAAGCTTTTTGTAAGATCATCCCTGATATTCTTGGCGGAGATGAAGAATACTGCAACATCATGCATGCTGACGGTGCAGGAACTAAATCCTCTCTGGCATATATCTACTGGAAAGAAACGGGTGATATCTCTGTATGGAAAGGAATTGCGCAGGATGCATTGATTATGAACATCGATGATCTCTTGTGTGTAGGTGCGACTGATAATATTTTAGTTTCTTCAACTATTGGCAGAAACAAGCATCTGATACCGGGTGAAGTAATATCTGCAATTATCAACGGAACAGATGAATTGCTGGAAGAACTTCGCTCACTGGGTGTCAACGCTTATGCTACAGGAGGCGAGACTGCCGATGTAGGAGATGTTGTCCGCACAATTATCGTAGACAGCACTGTTACGTGTCGTATGAAACGGGCAGACGTGATCTCGAATGACAATATTAAAGGTGGTGATGTAATTGTAGGACTTGCATCATACGGACAAGCGACTTACGAAAAAGAATACAATGGTGGAATGGGAAGTAACGGATTAACTTCTGCCCGACACGATGTATTTGCGAAATATTTAGCAGACAAATACCCTGAAAGCTACGACTCTAATGTCCCTAAAGATTTGGTATATTCCGGAAATCTGAAATTAACTGACCAAATTGAAGAGTTAGGAATTGATGCCGGCAAACTAGTTCTATCCCCTACCCGCACATATGCACCCGTTATAAAAAAACTACTAGACGAAATGCGTCCGATGATCCATGGTATGGTTCATTGCTCAGGTGGTGCACAAACCAAAGTTATGCATTTTGTAAACAACGTGAAAGTTGTCAAAAACAATCTGTTCCCAGTACCTCCTTTATTTAAAACAATCCACGAACAATCCGGCACAGACTGGAAAGAGATGTATAAAGTTTTCAATATGGGACACCGCATGGAAATATACCTGTCACCTGAACATGCTCAACAAGTGATTGAAATATCAAAATCATTTGGAATTGAAGCTCAGATTGTCGGATATGTAGAAGAAAACGAAAAGAACGAACTAATTATAGAAAGTGAATTCGGAAGATTCGAATATTAATTATATCAAAAAGAGGATGCCTGAATCAGACATCCTCTTTTTCTTTATTTACCAAGACTGGATTTTTCAAAACACAATGGCAGCAAATCTTTAATACTTGCTACTTCATATACCGTATCTTTACTTGTCAAAAGAATACGCATCGGTTTTCCGCCTCTTTCCTCTGTTTCCAGAATTACCTGGCGGCAAGCACCGCACGGAGCCAGAACCTCACTCAGGAAATCGCCATTCGTGAAGGCTGCAATAGCCAGAACTTCACAAGCAACATCCGGATACTGAGAATTTGCATAAAACAAAGTAGTACGTTCGGCACATAAACCCGAAGGATATGCTGCATTTTCCTGATTAGTACCGGTGATTATTTCGCCGTTAGCCAACAAAGCAGCAGCTCCAACCTGAAAATTGGAATAAGGCGCATAAGCACGTTTTGTTGCCTCCTGAGCTAAAGTTACTAACTTTTTTTCCACTTCACCTAACTCAGAAAAGTCGTAAACTTTTATATTTGCAGAAATTACAAGATTTTTCATCTGAACATAAGGAATTAATATGTTAACCGGAAAAAATTCTATTTTCGCAGAACAGTCTGTTCCGTAAAATATTTTTACCGTCAATGAATACTCACTGTAATCAACAAAATTAGTAATTTCTAAATACGAAACATAAAATCAACCTCTAAATATTACACAAATATGGGCAAAAAATTATGGTTACTCTCATTTATCGTAGGTGCAACTTCCTGTCTTTATGCACAAAACAAAAACAAGAGTTACCTCGATTATATTGAAACATACCGGGAGATAGCCATTTCTCACAGTAAAAGATACAAAATACCGGCCAGCATCACTCTTGCTCAAGGACTACTTGAGTCAAATGCCGGAAAAAGCAGATTAGCAACCGAGGGAAACAACCATTTCGGAATCAAATGCCATACAGACTGGAGCGGGAAACGAATCTATCATGACGATGACGCTAAGAATGAATGTTTCCGCAGATACAGACATGCAAAAGAATCCTACGAAGATCATGCCAAATTTCTGGTAAACCGAAGCAGATATTCATTTCTTTTCGATTATAAAACTACCGATTATAAATCATGGGCTAAAGGGCTTTCTAAAGCAGGTTATGCAACGGACAGAAGCTATCCGAACAAGCTCATAAAAATAATTGAAGACTACAATCTTTATATTTACGACTTAAAGAATGCAGATACTGAGATTATAACACTGCGACATACACCGTATACAAATCAGGGATTATTATATATTGAAATTAAGCCAAACGAAACAATTGAAATGATCGCCGACGAGTTCAAGATAAGCGCTAAAAAAATTCGCTCTTATAATGACATGCCGAAAGATTACCAGCCTAACGCCGGTGACCCGATCTACCTTCAAAAGAAAAGATCAAAAGTCAAATCTACCTACTATACACATACGGTACAAGGCGGAGAGTCTATGTTTACGATTGCACAGAAATATGGTATAAAACTGAAGTCGCTATATAAACTTAATAAGAAAACTTACGATTATATAGCTAACGAAGGAGATATTCTTAAACTTAGATAAGCTACATTTGCAGCGAACCAGAGTAAAATAAAATGAGAAAAAAAATATTGATTGTATTTATTGCCATTTTGTCGGCCATACAGGTTTCGGCACAAACTTATGAAGATTGGGTTGAAAAATCTTTTGTCTTCATGGAAAATAAGGAATGGAGTGCTGCCGAAGAATGTCTGATAAAAGCTTTACGCATTAAACCGGGGAATCCCGAAAATGCGATTCTTTTATCTAACCTGGGAACAATCCAAAGAAAATTAGGTAAAGACAATGAGGCTTTACAATCATATTCTACCGGATTATTATTTGCATCCAAATCTCCGGCCCTGCTACTCAACAGAGCAGAACTACTGTTCGACATGGATAGCATTCAGGGGGCGTTACAGGATCTGTCGCAAGCAATTGCCATAGATGAGAAAAATCTGGATGCTCTTTATCTCAGAGGAATGATTTTATTAGAAAAAGCCGATACTACGGGTGCTACTAATGATTTCAAAGAAATGCTGGAGATAAACCCTTCCAGCAGTAAAGGGAGACTTGGACTTGCAGCAGTGAATATGCAAATGGGGGCTTACTCCGAAGCAGAACGATTGTATACAATTGTGTTGAACTCGAATCCGAAATCTTCGCACATACTGATAAATCGTGCTGAATTATATTTTCTATGGGAGAAATACACCAAAGCATTGGAGGACCTGAAAAAAGCCGAATCTTCTGATCCGGAAAACCCTCTTACTTATTTTTTACGCGGAAAAGTACATCTGAAATTGTACGAAAAGAAAGAAGCTCTGAAAGACTTCAGGAAAGCAAAAGAGCTGGGTTTTAATTCAACAATAATCAACGATTATATTGAATCTGCTCAATAATATATCTCTTACTATCCAACAATAAAGGCCGGCTGTTATATATAGCCGGCCTTTATTGTGATGTAATTCGGGCTGACAATTAGACTTGAACCCTATAATATCAGTTATCCTTAACACTAGTGCTGATTCAGTGCTGATTGAACTCCTAAGTGCTGATTCATTTGAGGCGAATCAGCACACATATTATTATGTATTCCAAATACTTATACCATCAGTACTGCTAGTGTCGATTCAAAACTCAAACTTTGTGTAGAAATAAAAAAGTAAACGTATTCGGGATAGATAATAGATATATGATACACATATAACCGCAGCGAAGATGTCTGCACACATATTTTACTGATTTCAATTGCAACCAATTGCAACCTGATATAACACACTATTATACAACACCATAAAGGTTGCAATACACAAAATTCAATTGCAACCAATCGTCATCTATTGCAACCATTTGCAACCTCAATTGCAACCTTTTTAAGCGTTTGTAAAACACTATCAAACAATACATTACTTTCATCTGACCTCTACGGTTGCAAATGGTTGCAATTCAAACTGCAAAACTCTGTGTATTGTTTTTCTTCAAGAGAGTTAAGAGCTTCCGCAGATTCTCTTAAGTGGTTTTCCATTTTCTCTTAAGAGAATTTCGAATTTCTCTTAAGCAAATTTCCAACTCCATGATTCTGTCCGTTTGCAAGTAGCAAACTGAAATTAGCAAGTAGCAAAATAAGTTTTACAAGTAGCAAAGTTAAGTTTGCTACCTGCAAATAAATACACTCAGATAAGCGATCGTTTTGATTCAAAATAACAACCGCATATCACTGTTCTTTCATGCGTATATTTTAGCAAGAATAAACCAACGATTAATTACTGAATATAAGAGGTTTAGTTCGTTCATCCGTATCCTTTAGAAATCCGCTCCGGAAGGGATGTAATTCCGCTCCGGACCGGTTGTATTTCCGCTCCGGAGCGGATTGTATTCCGGTCCGGAGCGGAATACTAAATCAACCGTATTTCGCAACTAAACCATCCGTATATAATAAATAATTCCTCCTTTGTTCCGACTAATATATACGTATATTCGCTGGCATTTATGCGGATACAACAGATCACAAGAAGCAATTGCCGGATCAACCATATAAGTTAGTCAATCACAGCATATGACATTCACGATAGGGCATAAAAAAAAGCGCCAGTCTGTTGACTAGCGCTTTTATGAATCGTGATCACGACAGGATTCGAACCTGTGACCCACAGCTTAGAAGGCTGTTGCTCTATCCAGCTGAGCTACGCGACCATCCTTGATTGTGAGTGCAAAGATAGAGGTTATTTTTAAATCTGCAAACTTTCGGAGGAACTTTTTTCACAAGAAGTTCGATTATATCGGTTCTGAAATACGGATGTAGTTTTTATTCATTAACTTAGCACCGAAAATAAATTTTTAATTGTTATGCGCAAAAAACTGTTTAACTATTCCCTGCCATTAATCGCACTGGCAGCAGTAGTCTCATGTAACGCGGAAAAATCAAAGCTGACTTATCTGCCCGATGAGTCACAAATGATTCTTGTGACTGATTCTTTGTATGAAGAAGATCCTGAAATGGCCGCTATCATCAACCCTTACAAATTGAAGATGGATAGCATCATGAATGAAGTTGTCGGATACAGTAGTGAGACAATGGATTCAAGAGTGCCAGAAAGTGCACTTCCCCAATTTGTTTTGAACATCATGCGTACTCAGGCTGAAAAGCTAACGGGTGAAAAGGTAGACATAGCGCTTGTTAACCTGGGCGGACTACGCAGTTCATTATATAAAGGCGATGTAACAATCGGAACTATTTATTCGATTTTCCCTTTTGAGAATGCATTGACGTTAATTGACGTAAAAGGACGTGATCTGAAAGCTTTATACGAAGTTATAAACAACAGAAAAAGACTCGCTGCAACAATCCTTCCTGATATCAAAGATGATCAGACATACCGTGTTGCAACCATTGATTATCTGGTTGACGGAAATGACAATGCTTCGCCTCTGAAATCGGCAAGCAACCGTAAAGATACAGGCTTATTACTTCGCGATGTAATTATTGATTATTATCGCACAAACAATACGAAATAGAAATGTACAGCATGAAAAAAATATTATTCTTACTATGTATATTATTTTCGTTTTCTCTTATTGCGCAAAACGAAGATAAACTTGTGATTCTCCATACGAATGATTCTCACAGCCAGATCGAAGCATTTGGTCCGCAGGCGGGAAACAACAAAGGAAAAGCAGGATTGGCTAAAAGAGCTACTGTTATTAAACAAATCAGAAATGAATATCCGAATGTACTCATTCTTGATGCCGGAGATTTTATTCAGGGTACACCCTATTTCAACATGTTCGGTGGTGAACTGGAAGTAAAGGCTATGAATCAGCTTGGCTACAATGTTGTCACTCTTGGTAACCACGAATTTGACAATGGAGTAGAGTTTCTGGCCAATATGCTGAAAAAAGCAGACTTCGATGTTGTTTCATCAAACTATGATGTATCAAACACTCCATTGAAGGATATTGTGAAACCGTATGTCATCAAAGAAGTCAATGGTATGCGTATAGGCATCATCGGACTTAATATTCGTCCGAACGGACTAATTTCAGATAAAAACTTCGAAGGCATACGTTTTCTGAACCCGATTGATGAAATGAACCGCTATGCAAAAATGCTGAAAGAAGAGGAAAAAGTGGATATGGTTATTGCTTTATCACACTTAGGCTATCAGGGAGAATCTCAATTTAACGATAAGAAGGTTGCAGCAGCAAGCCGCAACGTGGATGTAATTGTAGGCGGACATTCTCACACATATCTGCCAAAACCGGCAGAAATCAAAAATCTGGACGGAAAGACTGTTCTGGTTACTCAATCAGGAAGTAAAGGCATGAACGTCGGAAAAATGGTATTTCAAATACCTTCTAAATAAAAACGGAAGAGGATATCGAAAGATATTCTCTTCTTTTTTTATATAAAAAGTTTTCAATCGGAGAACAGATAAAAAGCTTTTTCTTATTTTTGTAGGTGCTATACTTTAAATGTGTTAATAAGAACGATTCTTTCAGAGAGTCGAAAGCGAATTATACTGATTATGAGCAAACCCGCTATATACTTTATCGGAGCCGGAGGAATTGGCATGAGTGCGTTGGTACGTTACTTTCTGGCCAAAAACTATCAGGTTGCCGGATATGATAAAACACCTACCGCATTGACAGATGCGTTAATAAAGGAAGGTGCAGACATTCATTTTGAAGATAATATTGATTTAATCCCGGAGTACTGTAAGGATAATACGAACACGATGGTTGTCCGTACCCCTGCTGTACCTATGACTCATTCAGAGTTAAACTGGTTTATCGGCAATAACTTCAATATTCTGAAAAGAGCTCAAATTCTTGGAGAGATAACCAAAGTCTCAAAAGGGCTGTGCGTTGCAGGCACGCACGGGAAGACTACAACATCAACTATGCTGGCTCATATACTAAAAGAATCACATGTTGACTGTAATGCCTTTCTTGGGGGAATCGTTAAAAACTACAGCAGCAATCTGTTGCTGTCGGAGAAAAGCGATCTGACTGTAATTGAAGCTGACGAGTATGACCGTTCGTTTCATTCTCTTCATCCGTATATGGCAATTATTACATCAACTGATCCTGATCATTTGGACATTTACGGTACGAAACAAGCTTATTTAGAAAGCTTTGAACATTTTTCATCGTTAATATGTTCTGAGGGTGTACTTGTTCTCAAAAAAGGGCTTGAATTTACACCTAAAACCAAAGAAGGAGTTAAAATTTACACTTATTCGACCGAGGAAAAAGCTGATTTTCATGCTGAAAATATTCGTGTTGGTAATGGTACTATTATATTCGACCTTGTTTCACCGATTGAAAATGTAAAAGATATTGAACTTGGGGTTCCTGTATGGATCAACATTGAAAATAGTATAGCTGCAATGGCTATAGCCCAGCTAAACGGTGTCACAGCAGAAGAGCTCCGGAAAGGAGTTAAAAGCTATATGGGCGCTAAGCGCAGATTTGATTTTTGGGTAAAAGAGGAACAGAAGGTATTGCTGGACGATTACGGACATCATCCTGAAGAGGTAAAAGCCAGCATCCGATCAGTAAAACAGCTTTTTGAGGGTCGTAAGGTAACTGTAATATTTCAGCCTCACTTATACTCGCGTACTAAAGATTTTTATCCGGAGTTTGCAGAGGCTCTGTCTCAGGCAGATGAAGTAATCCTTCTTGATATTTATCCTGCCAGAGAAGAACCTATGGAGGGTGTCACTTCTGAGTTAATCTTTGAACGCATTCATTCTGCTAAGAAAGAGAGAGCAACGAAAGAAAATTTACTTGAACTATTAAAAAACAAAGAAACAGACGTTTTGGTAACACTTGGTGCAGGTGATATCGATACGATGCTGCCACAGATACAAACAATAATAGAACGATAATGAAAAAATTCCTGCAAATTTTCGCATTCACACTTCTATTTTTATATTTACTTTCCTCGCTTGTTTATGCTCAGAAACGGGTAAATGAGAAAGTTTGCAACGAGTTCATTATCGAACTTCGGGATAGTTCCCGTATGCATTTACTTTCTACAGCCGAGGCCAGACGAATTATTAAAAACAAAAACTTGTATCCGGTTGGCAAATCTTTTGACCTCATTAATCTGGATGCAATTGAACGCTGTTTGCAGGAAATGAAACAAGTAAAAAGTGTAGCTTGTTACCGACTTCCGGGTGGAAACATTAAAGTAGAAATCGAACAACGAACTCCGCTTTTACGGGTTATCAGTAGTTCCGGAAATTATTTTGTTGATCTCGAAGGCAAGGATATGCCGGTATCCCGGGTACAATCAGTTTATATACCGGTTGCTACAGGGAATATTCAAAAAGAATTTGCAACAAAAGATCTTTATGAGTTTGCATTATTTCTTCAACGGGATCGATTCTGGGATGCACAGATCGAACAGATTGTTGTTCAGGACACCAATAATATAATACTGGTTCCGCGGGTGGGTAGCCACACAATTCTAATTGGAGACGTAACAAATCTTGACTCCAAATTCAAAAAACTAAAAAAACTATACGATGACGGATTTTCCGAAATCGGATGGAACAAATATCGTTCGGTTGATTTGAGATTTAAAAATCAAGTTATCTGTTCAAAGTAAAAAGAGGAAACTTATGAAACTTGACAATTATTTTGCAGCTTTTGATCTGGGCACTTCTAAAATTGTAGGAGTTATAGGTCAGCGTAATAGCGATAATACAATCACTATTCAGGCTATCGAAAAAGAGGATTCTCTTTCATCCATCAAAAGAGGATGTATTCAAAACCTGGATGATGTAGCAACAAAAATAAAAAGGATTATTCGAAAACTGAATAATCAGGTGCAGCCGGAAATCGAACGTGTTTACGTAAGTATAGGCGGACAGTCAGTTCGCTCAATAGACTGCACATCAACATTGTTTTTCGGCGCAGAAAATGTAATAAATGAAGCAACCCTTGAGCAACTGGTTACGAACAGCCGCAACCAGCAACCTGAAGGTGTTGAAGTTTTAGATATTGTAGAAAATTACTTTTTGGTTGATGATCAGAGAACCCATAATCCATTAGGAAAGCTGGCGTCTGAAATTGTAGCAAGCCATAAAGTTATTATCTCACGACCGGCTTTTTACAAAAATCTGATTAAATGCTTTGAAGATAAAGTAGATATTGAAATAGCCGGTACTATTCCGTCATCTCTGGCAGCTTCAGCATCAATACTATCTGACGAGGAAATGTCACGCGGATGTGTATTAGTTGATTTCGGAGCAGGCACAACTACGGTTACGGTTTTCAAAGATGGAGTACTTGCTCACACTGCCGTTATTCCTTTTGGCGGACAGCATATCACGATGGATATTACTTCTCTCGGTTTATCTGAGTCAGATGCCGAGAAACTAAAATTATCTCAGGGTAGTGCCCGCTTTGATGACACGGCCGACAATAAAGTTCTTCGTCAGCAAGTAGCTACGGCTACAGATGGCAGCAAAATTGAGCTCCAAAAACTTCATCATGTTATTGAGGCCCGTATTGAAGAAATTCTTCTTAATATTGGAGCCCAGATTGATGAAGCCGGTTATCAGCGCCATCAGCTGGAAGCTGGTATCATTATCATCGGAGGTGCATCTCAACTTAAAAATCTGCCTGGCTTCATTACCGAAAAACTAGGAATGGATGTTAAGAAAGGAATTCTGCCTAAAACTATATCTGTTGCAAATGCAGAAGTAGGAGCTCTTTCGGGATTAAATATTGTAGCCGGATTGTTAATGCTTGCAGAAGCGAATTGTGCAGCTTATGTAGCACCACCGGTTATTGAAAAACCGGAACCTAAAGTCATCGAGCCTGAATTCTTTGCAACTCCTGCTGCCACTATTGAAGTTGAGCCGAAAAGGGAAGAACCGCGTACGGTTTATGCAGAAGAGCCGCGCACATCAACTCATCGCACAGAAAGCAGAAATGACGACGACGAGGACAACTACAAGAAAAAGAAGAAACCGAAAGGAAGCTTCTTAGAAGGAATCGGAAGACTTTTCTCTGTAGACGATTAATTGTTTAACCAGCTTAAAATAACATACATCAGCGTATGGATCAAGATATTATGGACTTCCAGTTCGGAAGAGCTGCCAATACGATTATCAAGGTATTAGGTGTCGGCGGTGGTGGGGGAAATGCAGTAACCCACATGTTTCATCAGGGTATTCACGATGTGTCTTTTGCATTGTGTAATACAGATCAACAGGCTCTGAATAAGTCGCCTATACCTCATCGTATCCAATTAGGAAAAACCATAACAGAAGGGCTTGGAGCCGGTAACAAACCAGAAATAGCCCGTCAGGCTGCTGAAGAGAGCGAAGAGGAAATTCGTGATCTTCTGGATGATGGAACCAAAATGGTATTTATTACTGCCGGTATGGGAGGAGGAACCGGAACTGGTGCAGCTCCGGTAATTGCGCGTATAGCCCGCTCTATGAATATCCTGACTGTTGGTATTGTCACTATTCCGTTCTATTGGGAAGGTGCTCCAAAAATCATTCAGGCGCTTAATGGTGTTGAGGAAATGAGTAAATATGTTGATGCCCTTTTGGTTGTCAACAATGACCGTTTATACCAGATCTATCCGAAACTTCTGGCTAAGGAAGGCTTTGCCAAAGCCGATGATACGCTTAGCGTTGCTGCTAAAAGTATTGCCGAGATTATCACAATCGAAGGATATATCAATCTCGACTTTGCCGATGTCCGCACAACTCTTAAGGATGGCGGTATCGCAATTATGAGTACAGGCACAGCTACCGGAGAAAAGCGTATTACCAAAGCTATTGAGAATGCTCTTCACTCTCCATTGTTGAATAACAATGATGTATTCAGTGCTAAACGAATCCTTATCAACTTCACTTTCAATGATGTAATCATGGAAGAGTTGAAAGAGGTAAACGAGTTTATGGAGAAATTCAGCAATGAGATTAATGTGATCTGGGGAGCCAACATTGACGAAAACGTAGGCGATGAAGTTAAAGTATCTCTTCTTGCAACAGGTTTTGATTTAACAAATGTACCGGGTATTCTGGAATACAAAACTAAAAAATCACAGGAAGAGCTTGAGGAAGAAGATCGCAAAAGAGCTGAAGCTGAACGCACTAAACAAGAGAATATGGAACGTATTGCAAAAGTTTACGGTTCCAGTGTATCATTCAAGCTTACACGTCGCTCTAACCCGATTGTCCTTTCGACAGAACAACTTGACGACGAAGAGATTATTCGTCTGATGGAAAATAACCCTACTTACTCCCGCGGAGCTGAAGTAACTAATGCCATAAAAGAAGCATTAAGCGAAAAAGAAGGCTCTGCCGGAAATATGGATAATATTACTATTACATTCTAACATAAACAGTATCAGAGTCAATTCTGATACTGTTTATATATAAGCTTCAAACAATATGAGTTTATTTGATCAAATCAGCGAGGATATAAAAAAAGCAATGCTGGCTAAAGACGCTATTGCACTCCAGACTCTTCGCGGTGTAAAAAAAGAGTTTATCGAAGCTAAAACAGCAAAAGATGCTCAGGGAGAATTAACAGACGAACAAGCTGTACGCATTCTTACCAAAATGGTAAAACAAAGAAAAGATGCTGCCGAAATTTTTGCTACTCAAAAACGCCAGGATCTGGCAGACGGAGAACTGGCTGAAGTTGTGGTAATCGAAAAATACTTACCTAAACAAATGACTGAAGCTGAACTTGAAGCAGCTTTGAAAGAAATTATAGCTGAAGCAGGTGCTACTTCGGCTAAAGAAATGGGCAAAGTGATGGGAATCGCAAGTAAGAAACTTGCTGGAAAAGCCGAAGGAAAAGCAATTTCTGCGAAAGTAAAAGAGCTTTTGGGTTAATCACATTACTCCAAATTGTTACAAAAACCTTACATTATTTATTAATGTGAGGTTTTTTTTATACAAATTCCACCAATCTGTTTGCACTTATCATCCTTTTTGCTAGTTTTGCATCATTCTAAATAAGCTATGTTTAATAATGACTTTCAAGTGTAGCTTGAACTACCTCTTTTAGAAAGTTGTTTTTTGACTATCTTAAATACTAAAACAAGTAAAGATGAAAACAATCAGAGCAGCCATTGTTAGCTATGGCAATATTGGTAAGTATGTATTCGAAGCCCTTGAAGCGGCACCGGATTTTGAAGTAGTAGGTGTGGTACGTCGTGATGCTACAGGCACAAAACCAGCAGAACTGGCAAATGTTCCTGTCGTAGATTGTATCAAGAAGTTAGAGAATGTAGAGGTAGCTATTCTTTGTTCTCCTACTCGTCAGATTGAATCTTATGCAAAAGAAATTCTTGCATTAGGTATTAATACTGTTGACAGCTTTGATATCCATGGAGGTATTGTTGATCTTCGCCGCGAACTTGGTAAAGTTGCTAAAGAACACAATGCTACAGCTGTTATTTCTGCTGGTTGGGATCCGGGTTCAGACTCTGTAGTTCGTGCTTTACTTGAGGCTGTTGCTCCAAAAGGTATTACTTACACAAACTTCGGTCCGGGTATGTCAATGGGGCATACAGTAGCTTGTAAAGCGATTGAAGGTGTAAAAGATGCTTTGTCTATGACAATTCCTTTAGGAACAGGCGTTCACCGTCGTATGGTTTACATCGAAGTAAAAGAAGGATATGAATTTGCAAAAGTAGCAGCTGCTATCAAAGCGGATGACTATTTCGCTCACGATGAAACTCACGTAATGCAGGTTGAGTGTGTAGATTCACTAAAAGATATGGGCCATGGTGTTAATCTTGTACGCAAAGGTGTATCAGGTAAAACTCAAAACCAGATGTTTGAATTCAATATGCGTATAAACAATCCTGCACTTACAGCTCAGATTCTTGTTGCTGTTGCCCGTGCTTCATTCAAACAAGCGCCGGGTGCATATACAATGATCGAGATTCCGATGATTGATATGCTAATCGGTGAACGTGAAGATTTGATCAAACGTTTAGTATAAAATATGCTATAAAATACTTCAACGAGTTGTATATTTGCCACGAGTAAATATATAACTCGTTAGTTTTTTATATAAATACCCTAAAGTCTATGTTGTCATTTATTACTTGGACCGTACATCCGGCTATCTTTTCTATTGCCGGCCGCGAAATAAGATGGTACAGTTTAATGTTTGCCTTCGGTTTCTGGATTGGTTACAAAATAGTGGAACGCATGTTCAAAAAAGATCAGGTTCCGGAAAGCTGGTTAGATTCATTATTCCTGTATGTCTTTGCCGGCACAGTCATCGGAGCCCGTCTCGGACACTGCTTATTTTACGATCCCGGGTATTATCTGGCTCATCCTATTGATATTTTTAAAGTATGGGAAGGTGGTCTGGCCAGTCATGGCGGTGCTATTGGGATTATTCTTGCAGTGCTTATTTATTCCCGTCGGGTTACTCACCGCAATCCTCTATGGACATTTGACAGACTGGTAGTTCCGGTTGCTCTTGTTGGAGCAATGATCCGGATCGGAAATCTTATGAATCATGAGATTTACGGATATCCTACAGATTTACCATGGGGATTCCGTTTTATCACGAATCTGGGACAGTGGGAAGCTGGTGCAGCACCGATATATTCGTTACCATCTCATCCTACTCAAATCTATGAATCGATCTGTTATCTCATTACATTTGCTCTTTTAATGTATATGTACTGGGTAAAGAAAGCTTATCTGAGACAAGGTTTGATTTTCGGTACATTTCTGATTGGAATCTTCGGATCCCGCATCTTTATGGAGATGCTTAAAAATAATCAGGAAGCATTTGAGGACACTATGTTTCTTAACATGGGACAAATATTAAGTATCCCTTTCGTTCTCCTGGGAATATATCTTATTGTAAGAGCTTTAAAGCATAATAGAGCATAATGCTTAAAATAGAAAAGCGGAATGATACGAACTAACGTATCATTCCGCTTTTCTATTTTAATAAACCATTCTGTCACAAACCTTTCAATTATATAAATCTGCTTACACATTATTAATTCAGATATTCCTCAAAACTTTAAGTATAAATTGTTGTTCTAATAATATCTTAACTATAGAAATAACTCAATGATGAAAACAAAATTTTTAACCCTGATCACAATGATCCTTCTTGGAGGATTAATTTTCACATCATGCGATAAGAATGATGATAATGACAACCAAAATCTTAATGTTCCCGGAGTTGTTCTTAATGCATTCACTAAAGAATATCCGAATGTTAAACCTAACTGGAGTTTGAATGATAATTACTATGTTGCAGAATTTGGTAATGACGACAATGAAGTTGACGTATGGTTTACTTCTGATGGTGTTATCATGTTAACCGTAAAAGAAATTCCGTCAGCACAACTACCTGCGGCAATCAAAACAGCCATACAAACAACTAAGTATGCAACATGGACTACTGACGATGTTAAATTAATCCAGCGTAATGGGTTTGACGATCTTTATAAAGTAGAAATGGATGATCCTAAGTCTGAAAGTGACGTAACACTTTACTACACAAAAGACGGAGTGTTAGTTAAGGAAGTACCGGATATTGACAATACACCTATTGTTCCGGCTGTAGTTCCTCAGAAAATCACAGATGCCTTAAACGAAACATTCGGTACAGGTAAATATAAAATTGCCGATTTTGACAAAGAAACAAACGGTTATGATGCAGATATTATTCTGAATGCGGATCCTACGAAATCTATTGAAGTAATATTTAACAACTCATACATAATTGTATATTATCAGTGGGAAATCACTTATAACGAAGTGCTTCCTGTAGTTCAGAATGCATTCAAACAATTAGGCTATAGCGAAGCCCAGATTGATGATATTTACTACAGACAGACTCCGGAAGCTACACCTCGCGAAAATGTAACAACCTATATTTTCGAAGTCGATGCTTCACCTAAAGATATGATTGTTATTATCAATCAAGATGGAACTGTATTATCAAACAAACCATCGATCTAACAAACTTAATCTCTTATATATTCCTTTAAAAAAAGAAAGAGGCCGTTCTTGCAGGAGCGACCTCTTTTCTTTTTTATTTACGTTTGTGACTAATTAGCCCTCCTCCTACAACACGATCTCCAATATAGAGTACTGCCGATTGCCCCGGAGTAATACCATTCGCCTCATCATGATCAAAAACAATAAATATCCGACCCTCTTCGATTTTATCAATTCTACAAGGTATAAGTTTACTTCTGTAGCGTATACGTATTAAAAGTCCCGGATCTTTAAGCTTCTCCGGATCAGGAATATTTGTATGCTCAATAATCATGGAATGAGCAGTTAGCTCTTCTTTTTTACCCAGCATAATCGTATTCTTTAGCGGATTTATCTTCAGCACAAAAGCCGGATATCCTAATGCGATATTCAACCCTTTACGCTGTCCAACCGTATAGTATGGAAATCCTTTATGCAATCCTAGCTTTCGTCCCTGATTATCTACAAAATGACCTTGCCCGATTGCTTCATCTATACCAGGAACCTGCTCTTTCAAAAAGTCTCTGTAATCTGTTTCAACAAAACAGACCTCCATACTCTCTGATTTCTTAGCCTTTTCTACAAATCCACGGTTGAATACATAATCTCTTACTTCCAGCTTTGTCATTCCACCAAGAGGAAACAACGTTCTTTTAAGTTCTTTCTGTCCGAGACGCCACAAGAAGTATGACTGATCTTTCGCCGGATCGAGCCCCTGTTCTATAAAATAAATACCATTCTCTTCTACAATCTGGGCATAATGCCCGGTTGCAATATAATCGCAACCCATTTCATCCGCCAGTTGCTGCAAATATTTCCATTTAAAGAAAATATTACACATCACACACGGATTGGGTGTACGACCTTTCAAATATTCTTCAATAAAATCGCGTACAACGACATCTTTGAATTCATCTCTTACATCCAGTACATGATGAGGAAATCCCAGCTTATCAGCCAGTTCCTTCGCCTCTATCACATAATCGGGCTGTTCTTGTCCGTACAATGCAAATTTCGAAGGCGCATCCCACATACGCATTGTCACTCCGATTAACTCGTACCTCTTTTCCTGGAGCATCATACAAACGGCTGAACTGTCAATTCCGCCGCTCATACCAACTAATACTTTCTTTTTTTCCATCTTTCGCTTTTCTGCAAATTGAAGGTTTGCTTTTTGGTTAGTAAGTCAGTCCCATACTTATGGGAGCTGATATATTTATTGTTCCTCTTCCAGAGAAAGAACGATCTGATTCAGAATATCCACTGCATTTTCAACAGAAGATATATGAGAAATGGTCATTGAGCGTTTTCCTTTGCTTTCTTTGATCTGACAGTATCTTGGATTATTTGCCATATAGTTCAGAACACCTCCAAAAGCTGCCGACTGATAATATGCCGAATCAAGATTTGACACGAAATGAATGATCATCTTACTATTTTTAAGTATAATTTTCTCCATCCCTAATCGCTTCGCCAGACGCCGCAAACGAACAACACGAATCAATTCCTTACCCGAAACAGGTATCTTCCCGAAACGGTCTTCCAATTGTTTTACAAAGATATCAATATCCCGCTCATTTTCCATACTATCCAGATCTCTATACAAAGAAATTCTTTCGGTATCACTCGGAATATAATCACTCGGAAACAAAAGTTCAAGATCCGATTCGACAACACAATCCGATACATAAGTCAGATTTGTTTCGGATTCCGATTTCTCATCTTCATACAAATCACTGAATTCATCCACACGAAGTTCATGCACAGCTTCCTGCAATATCTTCTGATAAGTTTCATATCCCAGATCTGCAATAAATCCACTTTGCTCAGCACCCAGCATATTACCGGCTCCGCGAATATCAAGATCCTGCATGGCTATATGTATACCGCTTCCCAGATCTGAAAAATTCTCAATAGCCTGTAACCGGCGACGCGATTCCTGAGACAACTGATGAAGCGGAGGTGCGATCAGATAACAAAATGCTTTCCGGTTACTACGACCAACACGCCCGCGCATCTGTTGCAAGTCACTCAATCCGAAATTTTGAGCATTATTGATAATAATCGTATTTGCATTAGGAATATCAATACCTGACTCCACTATTGTTGTTGCAATCAGCACATCAAATTCATAATTCTGAAAATCAATAATAGTTTGCTCAAGTTCCTCAGGTTTCATTTGACCATGACCTACCCGTACCCTGGCATCAGGTACAATCTTCCTAATTGTTTCTGCTATTTCAAACAAAGACTGAATACGGTTATTGATAAAGAATACCTGACCGTTCCGGCTCAATTCAAAATTAATTGCTTCTTTCAATATATCTTCATTAAAAGTATGTACCTCTGTACGAATCGGATAACGGTTTGGCGGCGGAGTCTGAATTACTGACAAATCTCTGGCTCCCAGCAATGAAAACTGCAATGTCCGTGGGATAGGTGTTGCTGTCATAGTCAGCGTATCCACATTGGTACGAATCTGACGTAATTTCTCCTTTACTGATACTCCGAACTTCTGTTCTTCGTCAATAATCAGTAAGCCCAGATCTTTAAACTGAACATCCTTTCCTATGAGTTTATGCGTACCAATTACAATTTCCGGAGTACCTTCTTTCAAGCCCTGAAGCAACTTACGCACATCTCCGGCCTTGCGGGCACGGCTCAGATAGTCAATCTTTACGGGAAAGTCTTTTAAACGTTCACTAAAACTCTTATAATGCTGATAAGCCAATACGGTTGTCGGCACAAGCACTGCCACTTGTTTTCCGTCTGTTGCTGCCTTAAAAGCTGCACGTATCGCAACCTCCGTCTTTCCGAAACCAACATCTCCGCAAATCAGACGATCCATCGGACGTTCGCCTTCCATATCTTTTTTCACCTCAGCTGTACTCTTCAACTGATCCGGTGTATCTTCATAAATAAAAGACGCTTCCAGCTCCTGCTGCATATATCCGTCAGGAGAATAGCTATAACCTTTCTCCTGTTTTCTTTGTGCATAAAGCTTGATCAGATCACGGGCAATATCTTTTACCTTGCTCTTGGTCTTTTCTTTCATCTTTTCCCATGCACCGGAGCCAAGTTTATTTACACGGGGAGGTTCTCCTTCTTTACCCCTGTATTTTGAAAGTTTATGCAACGCATGGATACTCACGAAGATAATATCATCGTTCAGATAAATCAATTTAATCATTTCCTGCATACGTCCGTTTTGCTCGCTACGGACAAGACCACCAAACTTACCTACACCGTGATCTATATGAACTACATAATCTCCTATCTCAAATTGCATAAGCTCCTTCAGAGAAAGAGCCAGTTTTCCTGAACGTGCCTTATCGCTTTTCAGATTATATTTATGAAAACGATCAAAAATCTGGTGATCCGTAAAAAAGCATACTTTATGATCTTTATCTACAAATCCTTCATGCAAAGTATTTAATACCGTATCAAAGGACAATTTCTCTCCTTTCTCCTGAAAAATAGCATGTAAACGCTCACCCTGTTTCACACTATCTGTGAGTAATGCAATTTCATATCCCTGAGTGAGATAATCTTTAAATGTACGCATTACCAGATCAAAGTTTTTATGGAAAATAGGCTGCGGTGTTGTATGAACAGTCACTTTCGCTGTCTTATCATGAGCAAAACTATGAGTTCCGAATTCTATTCTTCTCAGATTCAGCAACTCCTTTTTAAACTGTACCGGATCAACCAGCTTACCTTTTACTCCGGCATCATAATCATCCGACAACATTGCTTGTTCAGATATACCCTCATCTACAATAGAAGTAACCTTTTCAGCCACAAAGGAGAGGTTTTTAATCAATAATTGTGTAGCTGAAGGTAAGAACTCCAGAAAGGTAATACCACTCCCTTCTTTTGTATTCAGATTAGATACAATTGAAATCTCTCCGATACGGTCTCTCGAAAGCTGACTTTCAATATCAAACGTACGGATACTCTCTATTTCATTGCCAAAAAAGTCTATACGATATGGATATTCGTGGGAAAAAGAATACACATCCAGAATACTACCTCTTACAGCATATTGTCCTGGTTCGTAAACATAATCTACACGTTCAAAACCGTATTCATATAATGTATCCGCCACAAAGGAACTCTCAATCTCTTCGCCCGCAGCTATACGGATAGTATTCTTACTCAATGTTTGTTGTGACACTACCTTCTCAGCCAGCGCCTCCGGATAGGTCACGATCGCCATATGCTTTTCCTGTGCCTGTACACGTGCAGCAACTTCAGTCCTTAAAATAGCATTTGCCGGGTCCATTTGTGCATATTTAATAGCCCGCTTATAGGATGAAGGGAAAAATAAAAGTTTCTCTTCTCCGATCAGCTGCAATAAATCATGATACATATACCCCGCCTCTTCTTCATCATTCAGCACAAACAAAAGCGGAGCATCCCACTCTCCCTGCAAAGACGCCAGCATCACGGATGAAGCTGATCCGGTGAGACCCTCAATATAAAAATGCTCTTGCTTATTCTCCTTTAACATAGCAGAAAAAGCAACTATCGAACTATTTTTTTTGTATTTCGCAAAAAATTCTTTTATCGTCATGTTCTTCGTTTCATCATTCCGTTTGTTATTCTTTTTTTTACAAATAAAAACGGATATTCCACATCTTAATTTACTGATATATAACGTAAAGCAATTGATTAAAGTTGTATCTTTCGTTATATATTCACCATCCTGAAAGGCTTTCACCTCATCCGGACAGCATTTGCAAAAATAGCCTTTTCCTGCCATACATTACTTTTTATTTTAAAAAGAAGGCTTAAAAATTTGCACATTCAAAACAAATATCTATCTTTGCATCGTGTTCGACAAGAACATGGTTTAAGGAGGGATGGGTGAGTGGCTTAAACCACCAGTTTGCTAAACTGACGAGCTGGAAACGGCTCCGGGGGTTCGAATCCCCCTTCCTCCGCAAAAAGGACTAAGAGCAATCTTAGTCCTTTTTTATTTAATCAACTCTCACATGATACGACCATTCAAAACTACAGATCTGGACAGCATCATGCAGATTTGGCTTTCCTCAAATATTGACACTCACGATTACATTCCGGAATCATACTGGATATCCAATTACGAATCAGTGAAGAAAATCATACCCAATGCTGATTTGTATATCCTGGAAGAGAATAATCGGATCGGTGGCTTCATGGGCATAATGGAAGGATATATTGCCGGCATATTCGTCCGCAAAGAACTTCGTTCACAAGGATTCGGACATACACTTCTTTCTGAAGCTAAAGCTCGCTACCCGAAACTCACCCTCAGCGTATATTCTAAAAACTCCAAAGCAATCAAATTCTATCAACGCGAAGAATTCCATATTACCTCTGCTTCAATAGATAAAGATACAGGTGAAGAAGAAGTTCTTATGCAATGGGAAGCATAAACTAAAAAGCCCTGCATACATCAAAAGTGACGCATGCAAGGCTTTTTAGTTTATGCTATAATTTTTTTCGTCCTGCTCTTTTCTCATTTTTTATTGGCTTTCGGAATTCTCTGTCCACATCTTCTACATTAGAAGAAACAGTTTCCGGAATAAATAATCTCAATGACTTGGCTATCTCTGGCTTTGAGGTAATAATATTTACCATCTCACCCTTATCCGCATGAGTATCAATCAACATCTCGCCTTTCTGCTTCCCGTCAAAAAGCGTATATTTATATTTTCCATCAATCACATTCACAAATCCCTCCCCTTCAAGATAAAGAGCTTTTCTGCTTAAATTATCTTCAGTACCCAATATACATGGAGCTAAAGACAGACCATCAGTTGCTGGTTTATCTATCCCGGCCAGATCACATAATGTAGGCAATAGATCTGTTCCGTTACATACAAGTGATTGGTTACGCTTACCCTTTCCTATGCCTCTACCCGAAATAATGAACGGAACAGACTGACATTCATTATAAGGTACACCTTTTGTTGTCAGACGGTGAGCTCCCTGCATTTCACCATGGTCTGAAGTAAAAACAACAATAGTATTCTTTTTCAATTCTTGATTCCGGTCAAGAGCATCTAGAATATGACCGATTTGTCCGTCAACCAGTTCTACTAATTGAGCATATGTCCATCTGTATTTTCGCCAATACCAGTCAGGAAAATTCTGTACAGGATTTTTCACCTTCGGATAATTTTCAGTCAACTCCTGGTTAAATGGAATTTCCGGAGCATAATTTCTGTAGAATTCCAATGAATCAATTGCAGCAGCTCTTGCCCGCATATCCCTTACACATTCAGATATCACTTGCTTTCGTCCTCCTTTATCTTCAACAACAGACGACAAGTTCGTTGATGATTCCAGACAAATATCATGTGGATTCAGAAATGAAGCAACCAAAAGAAAAGGTTTATCCTGACCACCAGCTTTCGCATCTAAAATTTTAGCAGCTTCAACTCCTAAAAGCTCTCTCTCATCAGATGTAAAATAATTATCAAATCCATAACCAGCAGGAGCTGCGAACTTAGAACCTCCTTGCCGGGCTGAAAACGGAAGATGGACTTTCCCTCCGTAATAAGTATCATAACCTCCCATCTCAAAAACAGTACCCATTCCATTTGTAGCAAGAATTGATCTTACTTTCTGCTCATCAGCACGTGCACATTTATTATCCCGAATATTATACTTCCCTCCCATCATACCAGTAAACAAAGAAAAGCGAGATGGCACAGACACTGGATTTGCACAGTAAGTTTGAGTAAATGAAATTCCGTTGTCCGCTAGTTTATCCAGATTAGGCGTAGATGCATACGAGTCCGGATACAAATCCGAAAAAGCACTAATCATATTATAAGACTGCTGATCTGTAAGAATTAAAACTATATTCGGCTGCTCAGTCTTTGCCATTGTTGTAAATACTGGTGCAATTACCGACGCTACAACAAGCTTATTCCATGTATTCATTTACGTTTCTGATTTTATGTAAAAGTAATTATTTATTCGTTCGTAAAATTGCAGAAACAAGAATTAAAAGAGGTTTGATTATCGGTTTATGAGGTTTGATTTTTATTTCTAGTATTCACAATGATTCCCTAAAATTGAATTAATTCAATTTTAGGGAATCACAAGCATACCATTATATCTTATAAGCCTAATAAAACACCGGCACACATTTTACCAAAAGCATTGGCAGCAAGAGGACTATCTCCGGAAACAAGTTTTCTGTCGGTGATACAAGCCCCTGTAATATCATTATTCAGAATATCAACACCCAAAGCTTTTAATTTAGCTCCATAAAACCACGGAAGATCTCCCGGCACATATCCGATAGAAGGAAGTTGTGTATCAACTACATCGGGGAATGACTTCATTTTATATCCTTTATAAGGATAATTTTCAGGATCTTCGTGAATAGCTCCGGCAAGTAAAGCTGCGGGACCATGACAAATAGCAAGCATATACTTATCTTCTTTTTTCACCCATTGAATCACTTTCTTTAAATCTTCGTTGAATGGAAGGGCGATAAGTGCACCATGCCCTCCGGGTATAAATACTGCAACATATTCACAATCCGACTGCATGTTATGTGCAACAAAGCGTTGAAGGCTTTTCGGACTTTGTAATTGCGATTTATATTTTTCATATATCCCTTTAACGGCATCATCCTCTTGAGGCATTGCCCACATTTCAAGATGAACAGGATTCCCTGTTGCTGTAAATATATCAGCTTCAAATCCTGCTGCATTCAAGTGCAAAAGAGGAACTAAAGTTTCAACAGGATGATTTCCGGTAGAAAACTTCTTATCATTAGCCATAGTAAGATATTGCTCTTCTGAACAAACAACCAATATCTTTTTGTTTGTATCTTTATTCGGATTATTATAAACAGTAAAGTCGTAATCTGTTTTAGTTGGAACAAACATAGAACGGGAATAAAGTGATGGCTCGTAACCAATACCGTCAAATACGGGATCTTTGCTTAATTCTTGTGACATATTAATCGTGGTTTATAGATTATTAATTAGCATTTAAACAAACAATAAATAAATCTGGTTTTCAGTAGGTTCTAAAACAACTCCATCCAGCTAAATTTATAAGTTTCTTTAGAGAATGATATTCCGGAGCATGGAAAATTCTTGCCGGAGAAGCGGAGAAACAGATCAGGATTATATATAAATCGGATAGGAGGTGATGGATTAGTTCCATCACCGACCTTCCACAGCACCGTACGTACCGTTCGGTATACGGCGCCTCCTTAATTTACATTAGCAACCTTGCGGTAATAATCTGAAAAGAAGATATAACCAGACCG
>JBOFKD010000251.1:0-2081 GCA_051657165.1 Bacteroidales bacterium
CTTTCACTCCGGGTTTTAATGTAGGATTATTGGCTAACTTCCGAATGAATCATTATTTCAGCTTTCGTATTTCGCCGACATTGTTCTTCGGAAGTAAAACTGTGCAGTTCATAGATTATGAATCTTCTACCTATTTAGAAAAACAGAATATTCGTTCAACTTATCTGCTCTTCCCGTTCAACGTCAAATACCACGCTTTCCGGTTCAATAATGCCCGCCCCTATCTGGTCGGAGGTATTAGTATCGGATTTGACCTGACCTGCAAAAAGGATCAACCGTTTTTGCTGAAGCCCATGAATGCTTTTCTGGAATTCGGAGTAGGTTGTGATTTCTATTTCCCATATTTCAAATTAATACCGGAACTTAAATTTTGCTTAGGACTACCTGATGTATTGGAAAAAGAAAGAGAAGACCTGACAAACCCGGATTATGCCCCTTATACAAAAGCTTTGGATAAAGTAACTTCCCGTTTGTTGGTCTTCTCGTTATATTTTGAATAACTCAGATCGGATGATTCAATAAATAAAATAACCGGCTGCTCCGGACAAGATGATAATCCAGATCGGATGCAATTTCATAAAGTACATAGCTACAAAGCTAAGTACACAAATAGCTACACTTATCCAGTCAATAAAATTCGTCCCGTTCATAAGCATGATAGCTGCCGACGCAATCATACCGACTGCTGCGGGACGTATTCCTTCGAATGCTCCTTTTATCCACTTATTATTTCGGAATGCGAAAAAGAATCGTGCTATCAGAATAACTATTATGAATGAAGGCAACACGGTGGCCAATGTAGCTACAATTGCACCCCAAACACTCCCCGTTACCTGATATCCGATATACGTTGCACTGTTTATACCAACAGGACCCGGAGTCATTTGCGATATAGCCAGAATATCGGTAAACTCTTCGGTCGTTACCCACTGGTTCACCTCAACAACTTCATGCTGTATAAGCGATAAAATAGCATATCCGCCACCGAATCCGAACAAACCGATCTTGAAATAGACCAGGAACAGTTTTAAATAGATCATAACTCTTCCTCCTCTTCTTTCTTTTCCGGAGTTTTCACCAACTGATCTTTCAGACAGTAATGAGAATATATAATTCCTCCGATTGCACTGATAATGATAATATATATCGGTGATATATTCAGAAAGCCGATCAAAACAGCCACTACAACCGGCAACCAGATACTTTTCTTCGTAATATGTGCAGCACGCGCTGTCGTAAGGACCGGTACAATGATTAAGGCAACAACAGCAGGACGAATGCCTTTCAACACTTTTTCCACAGCATCATTCCCGCGAAAACCACTCAAAAACATAACAATCATCAGAATCATCAGAAATGAAGGAAGTATTGTACCTAAAACTGAAAATACACTCCCTTTAAATCCTCTCAAACGATACCCGACTACAATGGATATATTTGCAGCAATAAGCCCTGGAGCCGTTTGTGCAACTGCAAGCAGATCAATAAATTCTTCTCTCCGGATCCATCCTTTTTTATCAACCATTTCCCGCTCAATAATCGGAACCATGGCCCAACCTCCACCAATCGTAAATGCTCCGATTTTGACGAAGGTGATAAAAATATCGACGATCGAAGCACTCTGTGTAGTCGTCTCTTTCATAAAATATCTAATTAGAATAGTTTGATTCGACACAAAAGTATAAAAAATAAGAGGGACAGCCTTAAGCCATCCCTCTTAAATATAAGGAAATCACGATGTTTTATTTCACCATTTTATCTTCAACCCATTTACGAGCATTTACGAATGCTTCGATCCATGGAGTAACCTGATCTGCTTGTTTGCGATCTTGCGGATAGTAACCACATTGCCATGGGAAGATTGCTCTTTCCAAGTGAGGCATCATTGCTAAATGACGACCATCTTCCGAACAGATACCTGCTACGCTGAAGTCTGAACCATTCGGATTAGCCGGATAAGCGTCATAGCTGTATTTAGCAATCACGTTATATTTATCCTCTGCATAAGGTAAATGGAATTTTCCTTCTCCGTGTGCTACCCATACACCTAACTTCATTCCTGAAAGTGTACCGAACATCAC
>JBOFKD010000252.1:0-2614 GCA_051657165.1 Bacteroidales bacterium
TTTATTGCTTCTATTAATTTATCAAAATTATAAAAGCCTTGTTCTTCTTGTTCAGGTAGACAGTTAATCGCAATACATTTATTTTCGAGTTCTTGCAGTAAACAAATAACTTCCGGACGTAAGGTGTCGTAAGCCGCTGTTTCGCGTTCAATATATTCAATGTTAAGCGTAAGTTCTTGTTCTGATAAATCAGATATGAACTTAAACAAAGAGGCCGGGAGTGTCTCATTTATAAAGCACATAATCCGGGCATAATCTTTTAGTTTGATAGAACCTTTGATTGTTATTTTTTTGAGATCTTTCAAGTTATAAGACACCTCTATAATAGAATCCAACAATCGATTATTGAGTTCTGATATTTTAAGTCCTTTTAGGTTGTTCATTTCGACGGGTAGCAAATCCTTCATCCAGAGAAAGAGTATTTGATCTTGAGTTTGACGCATACGAATCAGTTGCTCGTTGTGCAGAATGTCTCTTTTCTCCGCTTTCAGATCGGACGTATTATATATTTTATCCAGATGGTTTGCCCTGTCTGTAACTGACTGTGTATAATTGCGGAAATTATATTTATGGTCTCTTAAACGATAGGTTCTTTCTTCGTTATAAAAATATTGCTCGCTACCCAAATCTTTACTCGTGAAGTACGAATTGATCAGCTGAGAAACATTCAGTCCGGTTGTATGCTTGATACCTATTCGAAGCATAGCCTGACTGATTGAATCGCGAAACAAATTTCGTCCTAAAAAAGTAGATGAAGGTAACCGGACCTCTTTCTGTCCGTTCGCTTCCTTGATTAGTTTTCGAAGAGGGTGGAACTGAATATTAACAGATCCTTTTGCTAATTTCGTTTTTTGTTTACGGAGATAATCAATTTCTTTATTCAGATAGGTTTGATAGAAATCAAGAAAATCTGTATAGTGAGCCGGATTAATTGTACCTAAAAACGGGTGTTTGTTTTTTCCATCAATCAGATTTGCCTGACGAAAGATCCGTGTCAGATCATTACGCATATATCCATAACGCGCCAGGGCATACTGCAATGCCTGAAAATTTGCTCCGGTTACTTTATCCTTTCCTCCATTTAAGGAAGGTTGAATCCAGAGAATATCACGTGTCAGTTCATCAGCCAGTTCGCCGATTTTATAGTTTCTGGTTTCTTTGCAACGACTGATCTTGTTTATCCGATCCTGACATTCGGAAATGTAGCGGTCTAATCCGGAGATCATACGTTCGGAAGGAGAACTCTGATTCTTGCTTTTGGGATTGCTGTAATAGGCTTTAGCTTCCTGAAGTATCTGTTTTACAGGTTTTATATTGATCCGTTTACCTGAATGCTGTTTGAAAAGATAGCTATAAAATGCCATTGCAGGCAGTTCGTATTTGCTGATCCAAACATCAGGGACCGGATTATTTACTTTTAATTCGCCATTTGCACCGGAAGTAAATTGAGGAAAATACTCTTTTGTGATTTCATCCAGAAATTTTATTCCGATTTTATTGTCATTGACAACAAAGAACGGGTATGATTCGCGGATAGAAGGAAAGGTAGTTTCATCAACTGATTCCTCTGTCGTTTCCGAATAAGTGGTATGCGTAACAGGAAGCCCGGATGATACATGGAGCTGCTCGCCAAACTTAGATAAATAAACGGAGTCTTCGGGAGCATCCTCTTCATTGATCTGATCAATCGTATGTGGCAAATTCAGCTCGTTGTAACTCTTATGAAGTTTAGCAAAAGCATACAATTGTTTTGTGATTGTACGCTTATCGTTAGATCCGTCAATATAAGCTTTGTCATATTGACGCAGATAACAATGGCCCAGATACAGATAAAAACCAAGGTCTTTGAAAGACTCATCTTCTTCGAGTACTTTTAAGATCTGTTGTTCGAAACGATCTTTGTATCTTATACGTGCTCCTGTAATACTTCCATCTTCGTCATTGCATATTAAGAAATCCTTTTGAGTCTCTGCAGACAGATGGTTTATTAACTCTTTAGGGCATTTGGTTATTTCATTCAGAATATCTAAAGCAATGGATTCCTTTTCCGTTTGTCTGTGAATTAATTTCAGAGACTGTTTGGGCAGATTCATGCGCATAGCTGTAAATACCTCAGTAGTCAATCGGAAAGGAACTTCATCACCGCGTTTGAATCCACTGATTTTTTTCAGAAGATTCATTCCGTCGCGTTTACTAAGAAAGAGACAGGTAAAGAATGCCAGGCCATACTCCGTAAATTGTCTGGATGGCAGGTTCGGATCTGTAATTTCAAAGTTGTATTTGAAGTATGTGTTCGCTTGTCCCTTTTTATCTAAGCGATAAAGATGCGCCATGTTTGTGCCCTGAGTATCCATACGTTTACTGATCAGCCGAACAGACTGATCATAGATATGATTTAATAGATCAACCAAATCGGTATGGTTGAGCTGATTAATTATGTAAGGATCATGAATAAGGTGTGTATGAAAATCTCTCAGATTATTCAATTGATTGTAAATATGATTCAGCAGGTCCACATATTCAAGTTTCTGCTCTTTATCAATCAAGCGGAAAATAGGGAAATAGCGATCACATTCGCGAATCAGTTTTGAATAGGATATACCTTGGGTTTGCG
>JBOFKD010000253.1:0-6500 GCA_051657165.1 Bacteroidales bacterium
GAATTCTCTGACTTTTGAATTACAGGAGATTGAGTCTGACGCGTTTGTGAAAACGAAGCAAGCGAAAGCTACAGCAATTTAAAAGTGGAGCACTTGATAAAGGGCTCTCGATAGAGAATGCTTGACTTAATTGTGGTGAGGGATTTTATCTTGGACTCAAAACGACTTTACTTATTTAATGATAATTGTTTTGAACTCTAAGCTTTTAGAACCAAAATTCAATATCAATCCTTCTTTAAGATTTGTCGCTTTCAAGTAATTAATTATTTGACCAACATGGTCTAATGTTATTCCATTTGAAGATTTAAGTTCTACAATGATATTATCACAAAGAAAATCTGCAAAAAAGAC
Source organism: Bacteroidales bacterium (assembly GCA_051657165.1). GTDB lineage: Bacteria > Bacteroidota > Bacteroidia > Bacteroidales > UBA7332 > UBA7332. The sequence continues at coordinate 352 of JBOFKD010000253.1, forward strand.
TTTTTCCAAAAGATTACCTTTATAGAATATCTGTAACTTCTTTTCTTTTTGATATACTATTCCTCTAGAATCAAATTCAAGAGATAAAGCTTCCTGGTAAACTGATTCAAGAAAACCTGATCCTAGTTCATTATGGACAGCCATCGCCGATCCAATTAATTGATACATTAAATTATCCTCTTTCATGATATTAAATTTATAATACAAATATATGTTTCAATTTTAAAAAAGCATATTCGAAGACCTAAAATATCCACTTTTAATCAGATAAAAAGAATTCATTCACACTAATTGAAAATACCTCACCTCAATTAAGGTTATGATTGATCTCCCGATCTGTTTTGCAAACAGTTCTATGATTGATTCATTTTGAAAAGAAAAAAAGTAATCGTAGAAGATGAATTGAGGCAATTGAGATAATCAGTTAAGAATTCTCTGACTTTTGAATTACAGGAGATTGAGTCTGACGCGTTTGTGAAAACGAAGCAAGCGAAAGCTACAGCAATTTAAAAGTGGAGCACTTGACAAAGGACTCTGAAAAGAGAATGCTTGACTTAATTGTGGTGAGGGATTTTGTATCTTGGATTTAAAACGACTCACCTCAATTAAGGCTATGATGATCTGGCGATCTGTTTTGCAAACAGTTCTATGGTTGGTTCATTTCGAATCTTCACTCATATCGTTTTACAAACGTTATGGACTCGCTTTCTCATCAACCAACCGTCCAATCAATAACCTGATTAATGCTATTTTCTCAATTTTGAAAAGAAAAAAGTAATCGTAGAAGATGAATTGAGGTAATTGAGATAATCAGTTAAGAACTCTCTGACTTTTGAATTATAGAAGATTGAGTCTGACTCGTTTGTGAAAACGAAGCAAGCGAAAACTACAGTAATTTAAAAGTGGAGCACTTGATAAAGGGCTCTCAATAGAGAATTCTTAACTTAATTGTGGTGAGGAATTTTGTATCTTCGTCCGCTTTGATACATAGTTAAAAGTGGTATCCGAGGGATAGTTTTACTCCCCATGATTTACCGCCATATAATTCGCCGGTATTGAAGGCGGTACCTAATTTGGCTTCTGCTCCTGTTAACCAGTTGGGAAGATAGGTTATTTCAATCAATCCAGAGAGATTCTTTTTCACTTCAGTGAAGGGTGCATCATGATTCCCCCATCCTCGCATGTGAGTCAGGAGGATCCGGTGCTGCCATTCGGGAGTAATTTGTCCATTCACTCCCAGATTCCAGGCTTTAATCCGACTGGATGGAGTTTGTAAACTGCCATTGGTATTGTAAATCGGAGATGGAATCAGTGCATTCCCAATATGTTGTCCCCAATGTGACCAACTATTATAAACATGATGTAAATAGTAGCTATCACTTCCATTTGCTCCAAATTGAATATTCGTTTCTTGTCCATCATAACTTGGGAGCCAATAACAAGGTCCTGCCTGATCCGTTGACTGGAAATATTCAATAATTGCTCCTGAAATAATAGCAGGTTCAGCCCGATTATACTCTAAACTCCAGAGACCATCCATCCGATTCTGAAAACTCATTCCGCTGGCATCTTCCCAGAATTTTTCAAAACCTATGCGGAAACGGTGCTGCTCATTGACTTTGTAATGCAGATTTACCTGCCACTCTCCCACATAGTTTCCCTGATAATAGGCCTGATTGGTCACTAAATCATCACTACTTCCCGAAACAGGAAAAAACGCACGGATATAGTCTTTTAATTTAGAGGGAATTTGATCGATGTGATCAATAGCTCCATCTTTATAATAGACTTTTTTTCCGGCAAATTGCTGATCGATCTCATAGGCAGCTTCGACCTTAAAACGGGTATCATCATTTCCAAACCGGAAGGCGATGTATTTGTGGTGGTAGGCGATGCCTTTTACATAGGCCCCGTTGAGCTTATTGATAAAATCGCGCTGCCAACGCTGATCTGTAAACCAGCCGTAGGAAATATCCCCTTTGAGGGCAAACCAGTCGGCACGGAAAGGACGGACCCAATCGTAAAAACCGGCACGAATCTGCGGTATCGGGCGGGCATTGCCTGACCAAAGGGTACCTCCTGTACTTAACAGGGCATTGCGAAATAGCCCGGTTCGTTCTTTCGAACCAATCGATAAAAAGAGCGAGCGGTACTTCAAATCGACATACAATTGCTGAATAATCACATTGGCATCCAGGTTATAGCCTCCGACTAAATCGGCACCGTAGGCATAATCAAATCGTTTTTCCAGATTCCATTTCTTTTCGATGCCTGCCCGCAAATAGGCACTATTGGGACTTACGGAGGCTAATCCGTGCTGATTGATTACAAACCAGAAAGGAGTCACATCGCCTGTCCCTAATTGCACATCCGTTTTCACATGGACTTCCGGACGGTGCTGAGCGACTGCACTACCTATGCAAAGGGAGAGAAGCAAACCTATTATTTGTTTTTTCATTATCTTATTCTCCTCTGATTAAAATTTACGTAAAATCCAATATTGATCGCCGCGGGACAGTTCGAGTTTGGAACGCGACAACTTGCGAATCGCCACACGTTCCACGGTGGAGTCCCATCCGAATTGGATAAATGCCTCAGGCACCTGATCGTGATCAGGCAACTCTAAAATCAGCGAATCGCCTTCCTGAAAAAATTGGCCATAAGTTTCAGTGCCTTTACTCTGAATCAACAGAACCTGGCGACTAAAATTATAGAAAACCTGATCAAAATCTTTAGATTCGGACCCGTGTATGTATTCTCGTAACTGCCATTTGCCCCGCAAACGGTCGTCAAAACCATTACTGCATCCAGATATGCATAGCAGAAGCAGGCAAACGAAGGCGAATGTGATGTATTTATTTTGTTTCATCGTTTTGATCGGTTAAAAGAGAAAAGGCTGCCCGTGGAGTCGGGGACTCAGCGAGCAGCCTTTCTTACTAGTTATCTATTTCATTACGCTTGTTTGCGATTTTCATCTTTTCCGTGATAGCCGTAGCCATAACCTCCGTAACCGTAACCGTATTTTCCATAGCGGTAGGAACGGGCATCCATATTCACATCATTGATAATGAAGTAGGCATTCTTGATGCGTTTCTGAGCAACCAGTTTATTCACATCTTCCACCATTTTCTTGTGTGTATAGTTCGAACGAGATACAAACACAAACAGATCGGTGAAGTCATTTAATAAATAGGAGTCTGAAATCACACCCATCGGAGCCGAGTCGATCAAGATATAATCATACTGATCTTTCAACCGGTCGATCAATTTCTGTAACTTATCAGACATGAGCATCTCATTCGGATTCAACGGAACCGGTCCTGCAGGTAGGATACCCAATCCTTTGAATTGCTGACTGTGTACAATCAATGACTCAATCGAAGGTTCCTGTCCCGATAAATAATTTGTTAACCCTTTATTCGGGATCTGGAATACATTTGCCAGCTGTGGATTACGCAAGTCTAAGCCGATGATCAGTGTGCGTTTGTTTGCCATCGCAAACATTGCTGCCAAATTCGTAGCCACATGCGATTTACCTTCACCCGGCACATTAGAGGTAATGGTGATAATCTTTTTATCTCCCATGCCTGCAATAAATTGCAGGTTATTACGCACGGCACGAAATAGTTCGTTCGTGACATTCGTACTGTCTGGTTTAACCACAATGGAGCGCCCGGTCAGTTTCTCGTGATTCAATTCCCCTAAGATCGGTAGTTTCGTCAATGCTTCCACATCCTGACGGGTAGTAATCGTCACATTAAATAGTTCTTTCACAAAGATTACTGCTACCGGTACGATCAAACCTAGTACAAAAGAAGCCAATAGAATCACCATTCCTTTCGGAGCAACCGGAATCCCGTTGCAATACGGTTTCTCGATCAGGCGTGCCATCGGTACCGTCATGGTCATACTTAATGAGTTTTCCTCGCGTTTTTCCAACAGGAACATATATAAGGATTCCTTGATCTTTTGCTGACGGGCAATTTCCATTAACTCACGTTCCTGACGAGGTACTTCGCGAATCCGGCTGTTGATTTCCGATTCTTTCTTTTTGATCTCTTTTTGGGTAATCGTCAACGAACGGCGCACGACATCTATACCTCCTAAGATATTCGCACGCATCGTATCAATATCGCCGTTTAGGGCAACCACCGTAGGATTCGTTTCCGAAGTCGTACGCAAGGTACGTTCGCGTAATAGTATTTTGGCATTGTATTCGTCAATCACTTTCAGAAGCCCCACATCCGAAATACCGATATTCGGAACAATCCGGTAACGATTCTCTTTTTTATTGACAAACTCATCGATATAACTTAGGATATTCAACTGTGTCTCAATCTCCGCACGTTGTGTATCGGTTTCACCTGTTTGTTTAATAAACAATTCCGATTCCGCTGAAATATCAGTCAGTTTATTGCTTTTCTTATATCCTTCAACATCTTTTTCAACCTCTTTCAACTCACCCTGCAAGGAAAGCAGACGTTCGTTTATAAAACGTTCCGTACTTAACGCCGTTTCGTTTTTCGCCTGCATAGTCTCCTTGTTGTAGTATTCCACTACTTTATTCAGAATATCTTCGCCTTGCAGGATATTATCGTTCCGCATCGAGATTTTAATCACCGATCCGTTCTTTTGTGCCAATTGAAAATTCACTTCTTTCACCAAATCTGAAGCTACTTTCATTGGATTCTTTACTGACACATCCAGTTTCGACCAATCGTTATCTACCGCAAAATTGGTTTCAGTTAACGTAATTTTACCTGTAGGCAACACCCATTCATAAGGCAATTGTGAGAACGTTTGTTCAAACGACTCATCACCCATTTCACCCGAAACGAAGTAACTATCCCCTTTACATTCCAATGTAAAAGTGAGAGGGCTACGCAGACGTTCTAAGAACTCTGCACTGGGTTGTACATCAACCGGAGTGCGTTTATACAAGTTTACTTTACGCAAACCTTTACGCTCCCGAATTTCAGTATACAGTTTTAAATCGTTAACTACGCCCAGCATAAGGTCTTTCGACCGCATTACCTCAATTTCATTATCGACATTGGCACTCGCTCCGGAAAGGATTCCCATTTCCTGGAGAGCAGCCATATCGGGACGACCTTTGCCTTTTTCATCATTTAACAGAACAGTCGTATCAATCTGATACTCCTTATTCTGTGTCTGCAAAAACAGGAAACCCAGAGCCACAAACAAGATTGCCGAGGCTACAAACCATTTCCAGTAATGCAGGTATTTCATCAACACTTCCACTAAGTTGATTTCCTCTTCATCATGCTGAGGCTGATCGATAAACGGTGTTTGATTCTTTTCCATATATTAACGTAAGATTGTTATAATCAGGGTAGCAATACTCATCAACGAACCCAATACCGAGAACCAGATGGTCTCATTCGAGGTAATACGGCTGGTATTTCCTTTCGATTTATTCGGCTCTACATATATCACATCGTTTTGTTGTAACTGGAAAGCATCGGATAATAAGATTTCTTTATCCTGCAGATTCAATCGATAGATCGTTTTCTTTCCCGCTGCATCCTGACGAATCACCAAGACATTGTCACGACGTCCAAAGATTGTTAAATCCCCTGCCATCGTTAATGCTTCCAACAAATTTGCTTGTTCATTTTCGAAAGTCAGAACTCCCGGATTTGTTACCTCTCCCATTACCGAGACTTTAAAGTTTGTCAGACGGATGGTAATAATCGGTTCTTCTGTAATGTACTCGGGATAAATTCTGGATTTAATCAACTCTTCCACTTCCGCTTTGGTTTTACCCGCCACTTCAATACGCCCCAAGACCGGGAAGTCAATATAGCCCTCTTTTGAAACCAGATAGGTTTGGAGTGCTTCCTGACCTGTAACCAAGAATTGATCCTGGCCTTTTAAATTACGAGGTAATACCAGATTAAAAACTTTAGAAGCATTCGGATCGGTAGTATTCACCACAATCGTCATCATATCGCCCGGCATAAAACGCACCTCCGCAGGTTTTGCCGACGCATCCATTTGCTCTGTGGTCAATGTCTCAATATCTTTCAGGTAGCCGATTTGTTTGTGTGCCGTACAAGAGGCAGTCAGCCACAACAAGAGACAGATTTTAAATAAATAATGGTTAACTCTCATTATGAAAATTTCAA
>JBOFKD010000254.1:0-54057 GCA_051657165.1 Bacteroidales bacterium
ACAACCACCTTCGGGGTTGTGGTGCCAGGCTGGCAATGAGCCACGCTTTGAATCCTTCATCCGTTCCGATTCAGGATTCAAAACGCGGTTACAGACAAATTATACCTTCGGCGTAAAAGAACAAAACAAATGGCAATGAGAATCCGGTAAAGACGATATAAATATCGCCTCAGATTCACGGCAAACGACTGATTACAAGTACTCTATGTGATAAAACCAGAGTTACATTTAACAGAAATGGATAATCCGAAACCTCGTACGGAACATCAGCGGGAGGGTGTGTCAAATCAATACGATTTTTGACACACCCTCTTTATTATTCACATCATTGCAATGCAAATGACGGATATAGCTTATAAAACATCTTTTGCCTTTATAGGTCTGCTTTATTAATTACAATTTTTGAAAGGATTACATAGGCAATCATCGAGATGAGAACACTATTTAAAGATGCAATTCCTGGTAATGTAAAGCTTGCAATTGCTCCGAGAGCCCATGCTATAATGGCACTCCATCGGATGTCGCAAAACTTATGATCTTCCATATTCAGATAATTCCGCTTATGTACAAAAAAGAAATCAGCAATAATAACTCCTCCGACTGAAGGTATCAGTACATTCAGAAAATTCAGCCATTCCACAAAGTTATTATACAAAAATACAGCCAGCATCGTTCCGATAATCCCATTCGTTAACACGAAGAACTTCTTTGGCAATTTCGTTATATTAGCAAAACCTAAACCTGAACCATAGATAGCATTGTCATTCGTCGTCCAGATATTTAAGCCAAGAACAATAATAGCCCAGATTATCATACCTTGCTTTAGCATAACGTCCGATATATCTGACTGCTGATAAAAAGCAGCTCCCACAGCTCCGAAAAAGAACATTAATGAGTTGCCTACAAAGAAAGAAAACACAGTTGTTGAAACTGATATTTTAGGTGATTTGGCAAAACGTGTAAAGTCTGGCGTGAGACTTCCACCACTAATAAATGAAGCTATACAAACTCCTATAGCTGTAGTCAGAGACATAGAGTCAGAGGGAACCAGATTCCACCAGGCATCAAATCCCCCGAAATCACCAAATGCTTTCTGAACAGAGATTGTACCCAGCAAAGCGATTGCAGGGACAGCTATCGCACTTAAAATAGTTAATGCTTTTATTCCAAACCATGCTGTTCCGGTCATTAATAATCCGGCACCCCAGATTAAAACCCACAAAGGGACATCCGGTAATATCTTTTGAACAGGAATAGCAAACATCGCTACACCTACACCAAACCAGCCAACCTGGGTAAATCCCAGAATAAAAGAAGGCAGATATGATCCTCTTTGCCCAAAAGAATAATGAGCCAGAAGATGCGTAGACAAACCTGTTTTAGATGCTATATATGCTAAAGTTCCCGTATAAAATCCAAGTAAAAGATTCCCTATAAGAACCGATAAAAGGAACATTGGCGTTGTCAGTGCAGTTCCTAATTTACCACCTCCCCACATACTAGCCGAAAAGAACGAAAACCCAAGCATTATCACCAGCATAGTCCAGAAACCTCTCTTGCTATGCGCTGCTACATGCGTAAACTCATACTCTCCCGACTGCTTCTTGTCTGCTTTACTCATTCTATACGTAAGTTTCAAAATATTTAATTTGTGATTCTGCTATTGATTTTAAATCCTGATTTCCAAAACGAGAGATATCAATCATTGGTGTACGTTCGCCGGCCAATTCCAGATAAGAGACCCCTCCATCAGCCAATGACTTAACCTCTTTCCAGTAATCCAGCAAATCTTCTGCATATTCCGGAACCAGAAACGCACGTGATCCTGCATCATAAATAGTACATCTTTCTAATGGAAATGCAGGATTTTCGTATTGTGACTCAATAAATTCAGGAGCCATCAATGCATCTCTCTTTATCAGATCCGTACCGGTTATCTTTGTATGAATTGGAGTTTCATCTGTCGGAACAACAAAGCGACCCTCAATATAAACAATATAAATACCTTCAAACATAGGCGAGATATCTTTGATCCGGCTAGCATATTGAGTTAAGATCTCTTCTGTTTTTTCTCCTCCGATAGTAAAGAATACAAGATTGCGGATAGCCGTACCTGATTTCTTTACTTCGTCGATCAAAATCTCCACACCATGTTCCAGACTTGTACCTGTAGCAACCACATCGCCAAAGACTATACTTGAAACCGGATTCAGATAAAGTTTATGATAATCTCCTTCTACGATTTCCCATTCTTCGGGGTTTGACGCACATCTTCTGCGTTGAGCACTGATAAAAGATGATGAGTGAGCATTCCAGCTGAACGCATCAGCCAATGAATCTCTTAGTCCGAAATTTAATCCGCCACGCAGAATATTATATACAATAGTTTCTTTTTCTATTAATTGCAAGGATGCATAATCTACCAGATTTCTAAGAGCGAACTCACATCCTTTCTGTAATTTCCGGGTATAATCAATACCTAGAACCCGAGGATTATTGCAAATAGAGCGAGTCTCTGGTGTTGTAAGGATAAAACGTCTGACTAGCGGTTCACTGCCACCTGTAATCTCATAAAGAGAGCCTGCTGCCTGCTTACTGATTTCAATCATAATGTATGTAAGTTTTATTATTATCTAAATAAAATCAAACAAGATATTTTATAAAGAAAAAGGGAGACAGGTAGTCTGTACCACCTGTCTCCCTTTTATATAATTATATCGTTATCTGATGTTTCATTTTACGGAATCGTTTATTAATACATTTTGAAAAAGTATTTTCTTTTCCGCATACAAAACTAAGAAGATTATCTGATGAATAAAAATGCTTTACAGGCTGTTCCATTCTTTTATGAATTGTTCAGAAAAGGCTCATAAGGATTTATACATCTATGATATAATGCATAAAAAGAAGATTTGTTCATCAAAACAATCAGATTATCAGATGTTTAATAACATTGTTTAGAAACATCACACAAACTATTTGAAGTCCGGATATTTTATATACTTTGGTTGCAAAATACTCCTATGAGTATTTTTAAATCTTAATACATCAATGTCATGAAAATTTATCAATCTAATGAAATTAAGAACATAGCCCTGCTGGGCGGTTCTGGTGCGGGGAAAACAACGTTGGCCGAATCCATGCTCTATGAGGCAGGAGTTATCAAACGCAGAGGTTCAGTAGAAGCAAAAAATACAGTTTGTGACTACTTCCCCGTAGAGCAAGATTATGGATATTCTGTTTTCTCAACAGTTTTTCAGGTGGAATGGATGGGGCGTAAATTGAATTTTATTGACTGTCCGGGCGCTGACGACTTTGTAGGAGGAGCTATCACAGCACTTAATGTAACCGATACAGCCCTGCTTTTGCTGGATGCTGTATATGGTGTTGAAGTCGGTACTCAAAACAAATTCAGGTACACAGAAAAACTAAACAAACCGGTAATCTTTGTTGTAAATCAGCTTGATGAAGAAAAAGCAGATTATGACAATGCTCTTGAACAACTTAAAGAAGCCTATGGCTCGAAAGTTATTCCAGTACAATACCCAATCTCCTGTGGTCCCGGATTTAATGCATTAGTCGATGTATTAAAGATGAAAATGTACAAATGGAAACCTGAAGGAGGCACTCCGGATATCGTTGATATTCCGGAAGACGAAATGGGCAAAGCCGAAGAGTGGCATCAGCGCCTGGTGGAAGCTGCTGCTGAAAACGATGAGGCGCTTATGGAAAAATTCTTCGATCAGGGAACTCTCACCGAAGATGAAATGCGCGAAGGTATTCATCTTGGAATGATTCATCGGGGAATGTTTCCGGTATTCTGCGTTTCCGCAGAAAAAGATATGGGCGTTCGCCGCTTAATGGAGTTTTTAGGAAATGTTGTTCCTCTTGTGTCAGAAATGCCACATGTCAGAACGGTTAATGATGAAGATGTTTCTCCTGACAGTAAAGGTCCGACAAGTCTGTACGTTTTTAAAACAACAGTCGAACCTCATATTGGCGAGGTATCATACTTCAAAGTAATGTCCGGATCTGTTAAAGAAGGCGAAGACCTTATTAACATGAATCGCGGAACAAAAGAAAGATTAGCACAACTCTATGCAGTGGCTGGTCAGAACAGAGATAAAGTAGAAGAAATTCACGCAGGTGATATTGGGGTAACAGTTAAACTAAAAGATACACGTACCGGCAATACGCTCAACGAAAAAGGATGCGACTATATGTTTGACTTTATCCGCTATCCTGATCCTAAATACAGAAGAGCGATAAAACCTGGAACAGAGGCTGAAGCTGAAAGACTCAGTGAATTACTAACACGTATTCATGAAGAAGATCCTACAATCATTATAGAACAATCAAAAGAATTAAAGCAAACAATAGTTCATGGACAGGGAGAATTTCATTTACGGACAATGAAATGGCGTTTAGAAAAAAACGACAAAATGAGCGTTCAGTTTATGGAACCTAAAATCCCTTACCGCGAAACGATCACAAAACCGGCACGTGCTGATTACAGACACAAGAAACAATCAGGAGGTGCAGGCCAGTTTGGCGAAGTTCATTTAATTGTCGAACCATTTGTAGAAGGCATGCCAATGCCTGAAACTTACAAGTTCAACGGACAAGAATTTAAAATAACCCCACGCGATACACAAGTTATAGATCTGGACTGGGGTGGAAAACTCTATTTTGTTAACAGTATCGTAGGAGGATCCATTGATTCACGCTTCCTGCCAGCCATCCTGAAAGGTGTAATGGACAGACTGGAGCAAGGTCCTCTTACCGGATCGTATGCAAGAGATGTGCGCGTAATTGTATATGATGGCAAAATGCACCCGGTAGATTCTAATGAAATCTCTTTCCGTTTAGCCGGCAGAAATGCATTCAGCGAAGCATTTAAAAGTGCAGGACCAAAAGTACTCGAACCGATTTATGATGTAAATGTTCTGGTACCTTCTGAAAAAATGGGAGATGTTATGAGTGACCTTCAGGGTCGGAGAGCTATTATTATGGGAATGGACAGTGAAAAAGGTTTTGAAAAAATAAATGCTAAAGTTCCGCTCAAAGAAATGTCTTCTTACTCAACATCTTTAAGTTCAATCACGGGTGGACGGGCATCATTTACCATGCGTTTTGCATCCTATGAATTAGTTTCATCCGATATTCAGGATAAATTATTAAAAGAATATGAAGCTCAGCAAGATGCGGACTAATGGGCGTTTGCGTCAATTACTTCTATAAAAAATTAAAGCCAATCCAAAAAAAAGGATTGGCTTTTTTGGATTTAACATACAAATTGTTAATTTTGCCGTAAACGTTAATGTGAAAGTTTTTTTATTTTAGGTAAACAATAGAAGAACTTCATTTGTTTATAAAACAAAAGCAACTATAAATAGAGACTAAATATCTTAATCGCTCTTTTGAGTAAAGGATAAAAATATGAAGAAATCAACCATTTGGTCGTTAACTCTTGTATTGATCGCAACATTTCTGGGGTTGTTAACTCTACAGATCAATTACTTGGAAGAGATGACCAAGATGAGAAACGATCAGTTTTCAGAGGCGGTAAAACGCAGCCTGTATCAGGTAACGAGAAGCCTTGAAACGGAGGAAACTAAAAGATATCTCGAAGAAGATTTAATAAATAATCCAGCCCCCTTATATAATACATACGGGGGATATGACAGAATAAAATCGTCGAGTAATCCTTTTGACATAAACTCTTTAAAAAGCAAAAAACTGCTTGAGACGGAGGCGATTGATCAAATTCGAAAAGACTATAAAGCAGACAAACCGGAATTATATTTATCGCAGGGGCATGGAAAAAATACAATTCAGCAGGCATCTACTGAGTTACAAAATGCTCTCAAAGGCAGATATCTTTACCAAAGAGAAGTTTTAGACTATCTGATTTTAGATTTATTATCATCCGGAAGCATTAAGCCTTTAGAAGAAAGAATCAATTTTTATCAATTAAAGGAGTTTTTAAGAGCGGAATTATTAAACAATGGTTTAAACCACATCTTTGAATTTGCGGTTGTTGATAAAGACAATAAGGTTATTTATAAAACTTCGGGATATAAACCAACCAGCGGAGATGAAATATTCACACGGGTTATATTCCCTAATGATCCTCCGAACAAATACAGTTATCTGAAGGTATATTTTTCGACCAAGCGTCATTTCTATATGTATGAGTCGATACGGTTTATGATACCTTCGTTTATATTTACCGGAGTATTGCTATTAACTTTCATGTTCACTATTTACTCAGTAGTCAGACAGAAGAAGTTAACAGAAATGCGAACGGATTTCATCAATAATATGACACATGAGTTTAAGACACCTGTGTCAACTATATCTCTGGCAGCACAGATGCTGAAAGATCCGGCTGTAATGAAGAGCCCTACAATGTTTCAGCACATATCCGGAGTTATCATTGATGAAACAAAACGACTGAGTTTCCAGGTTGACAAAGTATTACAAATGTCACTTTTTGACAAGCAAAAAGCGACATTAAAACTACGGGAAATTCATTTGACAGAGCTTTTAAGCAATGTGGCAAGCACATTTAAACTAAAAGTTGAACAATACGGTGGTAGTATATCACTTGATCTTGAAGCCAAAGACGATCTTGTTTATATTGATGAAATGCATTTCACAAATGTTATCTTTAACTTACTGGATAATGCTGTCAAATATAGCAAACCTGATGTCCCTCTTGCATTGAAAATTACAACCAGAAACGAATCGGACAAAGTATCTATTACTATTGAGGATAACGGTATCGGTATAAAGAAAGAGAATGTAAAGAAAATATTTGAACGCTTTTATCGTGTCCCGACTGGTAATGTACACAATGTAAAAGGATTTGGTCTCGGACTGGCTTATGTCAAAAAAATTATCACAGATCTTAAAGGCTCTATTCGTGCCGAGAGTGATCTGGGTGTTGGTACAAAATTTATAATAACATTATCCACTATAAAACAATAATTATGGAAGAAAAATTAAGCGTCCTTCTATGCGAAGATGATGAGAATCTTGGCATGTTACTAAGAGAGTACCTTCAAGCTAAAGGTTATATCGTAGATCTTCAACCAGATGGTGAAGCAGGACTAAGAGCTTTTCAAAAAAATAAATACGATCTTTGTATTTTCGACGTGATGATGCCTAAAAAAGATGGCTTCACTCTTGCTCAGGAAATCCGCTCAACTAATTCTGAAATTCCAATTATCTTCCTAACTGCAAAAGCTTTGAAAGAAGATGTTCTGGAAGGATTCAAAATTGGTGCAGATGATTATATCACTAAACCTTTCAGCATGGAAGAACTTATTTTCCGTATCGAGGCTATTATCCGCCGCGTGAAAGGTAAAAAAATGAAAGAAGTTCAATTCTACAAAATTGGTAAGTTCACTTTTGATACTCAAAAACAACTTTTGATCATCGGTGAAAAACAAACAAAACTTACTACTAAAGAGTCAGAATTGCTTTGTCTGCTTTGCGTTCATATGAACGAAATTCTTGAAAGAAACTATGCATTGAAAACAATCTGGATTGATGACAACTACTTTAATGCAAGAAGTATGGATGTTTACATCACTAAACTTCGTAAATTGCTTAAAGATGATTCTGATATCGAGATCATCAATGTTCACGGTAAAGGATACAAACTTATCGCTCCAGAACTTGAAGCATAAGACATTCATAAAAAAAGGCAGTCATCAGACTGCCTTTTTTTTACTTTAAGATTATCCCGGTAATTGACTACTGATTAACATCTGATTATCCCAGACTCATTATTTACTTTATTTTCGAAACAGCAGAAGACTAATTTCAGGATAAAAGAATAAGAAGGAAATACAGAGTTAGTAACGACATCGGATTTACGCCTAAAAGACAGGCTGACTTTCCATAAGCCGGAATAATCTCTTTGTCTATGATTGCTTTCACAAATAAAAAAGAGGAAGCTTACAAATAAGCTTCCTCTTTTTTATTTCGATTGAACAGGGAATTACTCCTCGATTCTTTTGTTGATAAGAATAAAAGAAAAAATACCAAAAATAATCACAACTAAACCTGTAGCTAATGTCCCGTTAGTTGTTGTCCCCGTAAATTGAGGAATGGCTAAGATTGCAACACCAATGATTGTTATAATCACGCCTAAGTATTTCATTAGTTCCTTCATAAGTATATTTATTTGTTTGATTTTTATGCTTATTGTTCGACGTACAAATAAACTAATAAATCTTCTATGTAAAAAATTATTTCTCAAAAAATGGTGGAATTTTTAACTTGAAGGTGTAGTTTTATAAGATAAGTATTGAATTATCAATTATTTTAAGCATTCATTCTAAAAAAAAAGCACAAGTTGTTTGTTTTATCAAAAAAATAAATACATTTGCGTCATAAGTGTTCACTTAATTAATCACACTAAAGCTATGAATAAGTCAGAGTTAATCAATGCAATGGCTGAGAAATCGGCATTAAGCAAAGCTGATGCGAGAAAAGCATTAGAAGCTTTCATCGAAACTGTTACTGAAGAGTTACAAAACAACGGTAAAGTTGCTCTTGTAGGTTTCGGTACATTTTCTGTAGTTGAAAAAAGTGAGAGAACCGGGATTAATCCTGCAACTAAAAAGCAAATTATTATTCCTGCTAAAAAAGTTGCGAAATTTAAACCGGGAGCTGAGTTGACTATCAAATAAGAATCAAATAGAATCTTATTCATAAAAAGACATAAAAGGTTATTACGAATCGTAGTGCCTTTTATGTCTTTTTTTTGTACTTTCGCGGAAAATTTTTTAAATGAGTTATGTGTGATTTAATTTATCAATCTCCTTTCTTCGCTCTATTTGTTATCATAGCACTTGGTTTCATGCTTGGGCGAATCAGTATCAAAGGTATTTCTCTGGATGTATCTGCCGTAATCTTTAGTGCTCTGCTATTCGGCCATTTCGGTGTAGTAATCCCTAAAGCTTTGGGCGATTTCGGTATGGCTTTATTTATTTTTACAATCGGAGTTCAGGCTGGTCCCGGATTCTTTGAATCTTTCCGATCAAAAGGAAAAACACTAATCATCGTTACCATTCTTTTAGTTCTATCGGCTTCTTTAACAGCTGTTGGAGCAATGTTCCTTTTCGGGCTTTCCGTTCCCGACACTGTCGGACTACTTACCGGTGCATTAACTAGTACTCCGGGGCTTGCTGCCGCAAAGGAACTAGCCGGAGACTCTGCTGCAATTTCATATGGTATTGCTTATCCATTCGGAGTTATCGGAGTTATTCTGTTTGTGAAGTTATTGCCTAAAATAGTACGGGTAGATATTCGTGATCTTGAGAAGCGTATGATGTCTGATAAGTTACAGAAATATCCGGAAATTAATACTGCGGTATTTAAAATCACGAATGCCAATATATTCAACAAATCGTTACTACAATTAAAAGTCAGAACAACAACAGGTGCCGTAATATCACGTATTGTCCACAATGGTGTTGCGGATATGCCTATAGCTAAAACAGTCCTTCATGAAGGAGACCTGATCAAAGCCGTAGGTACAGATGAAGCTTTGAAAAGTCTTGAAATGTTTGTTGGTGAAAGACTTGAAGGCGATCTGCCGTTGAGCGAGAATTACGAAGTACAGACTGGTCTGCTAACATCTAAGGATCTTGTCAACAAAAGACTTGGATCGATTAATATTCAGAAGAACTTCCGTTGCACAATCACAAGAGTTCGTCGTAGTGGTATTGACCTTACACCAACTCCTGAACTTGCTCTTAAATTCGGTGACAAACTTACGATTGTTGGTCACAAAGAAGATATGTCAGATGTTCTTCGCTTATTAGGCAACGATACAAAAAGACTTTCTGACACAGACTTCTTCCCTATCGCCTTAGGTATTGTATTAGGTGTTTTGTTTGGCAAACTAAACCTTACGTTTGGTACAGGTATGAGTTTCTCTTTCGGACTTACCGGAGGTATACTGTTAGTAGCCCTTGTACTAAGTTCAATTGGAAAAACAGGACCAATCATGTGGACAATGTCTTCATCGGCCAACTCGCTGCTTCGTCAGTTAGGATTACTATTATTCCTTGCCGGAGTAGGAACATCAGCCGGAACCAGCCTTGTAGCGACATTTATGGAAAGTGGAGCAACAATGTTTACAGCTGGTGTGGCTATCACACTTATTCCTATGATTATTGCCACATTACTAGGACATCTGGTGTTCAAAATCAACCTGCTTGATCTACTGGGTGTAATCACCGGAGGTATGACAAGTACACCGGGGCTTGCTGCTGCTGACTCGATGTCTGATACCGGAGCTCCAAGTATTGCTTATGCAACTGTTTATCCGATAGCAATGGTATTTCTGATACTTGCAGTACAACTAATAGCATCGCTGTTTTAAACATTCGGAAAACATAATATAAATACTTTAATAGTGAGATGATAGTTATCATCTCACTATTTTTTTCGTTTGCTTTGTTAGTTCACAAACGAAAGATTACCTTTGTGAGCTTACAAGCAGTATATTGAATATTAATACACTAAACAGATATAAAATGAATATTGAGAAACAAATTGTCGGATCTGTAGCGTCAGCAATTGAGGCACTTTACGGACAGACCGTGGATCAATCCACTATTCAAATCTCTAAAACTAAGAAAGAGTTTGAAGGTCATCTGACTCTGGTTGTTTTTCCATTCTTACGTATTTCGAAGAAAGGACCTGAACAAACAGCAACTGAAATAGGAGAATACCTGGCAGCAAATGCGCCTGAGGTAACAGCATTCAATGTAATCAAAGGATTTTTGAATCTAACCATTTCAGCAGCTGCATGGATCGAACTACATAATACAATCTCGGGAAATAAAGAGTTTGGTTATATTCAGGAAACAGAAGCGTCTCCTTTGGTAATGATTGAGTATTCATCGCCAAATACGAACAAACCTCTTCACCTGGGACACATCCGCAATAACTTATTAGGATTCAGTATTTCTGAAATCTTAAAAGCTAACGGAAATCACGTTGTTAAAACAAACATCGTTAATGACCGTGGTATCCACATTTGTAAATCTATGCTTGCATGGAAAAAGTGGGGAGAAAATGCAACACCTGAATCTACAGGTAAAAAAGGAGACCACCTGGTTGGTGATTTCTATGTAATGTTTGATAAACACTACAAAGCAGAACTGGCTAAATCAATTGAATCGGGTCTGACTAAAGAAGAAGCTGAAGCTAAATCTGAACTAATGGCTGAGGCTCGCGAAATGTTGCGTCAATGGGAAGCTGGTGACGAGGAAATCGTTGGCATGTGGAAAATGATGAACAATTGGGTTTACGCAGGTTTCGATGAAACTTATAAAAAATTAGGCGTAGACTTCGACAAAATCTATTACGAATCTGAGACTTATCTGGAAGGAAAAGAAAAAGTAATGGAAGGTCTTGCTAATGGCGTATGCTATCAGAAAGAAGACAATTCTGTCTGGGCTGATCTTACAGGCGAAGGACTTGACCACAAACTTCTTCTTCGTGGCGACGGTACTTCTGTTTACATGACTCAGGATATTGGTACAGCTAAACTTCGTTTCCAGGACTACCCGATCGATAAGATGGTATATGTTGTAGGTAACGAACAAAACTATCACTTCCAGGTTCTGGCTATTCTTCTTGATAAACTAGGATTCTCATGGGGTAAAGATCTTGTACACTTCTCTTACGGTATGGTTGAACTTCCTGAAGGAAAAATGAAATCACGCGAAGGAACTGTAGTCGATGCTGACGATTTAGTACAGGAAATGATTGAAACTGCACTTCAGACCTCAGAAGAACTTGGCAAACTGGAAGGCTATACAGAAGAAGAAAAACTAAACATTGCACGTATGGTAGGTTTAGGAGCTCTTAAATACTTCATCCTGAAAGTTGACCCTCGTAAGAATATGACATTCAATCCGAAAGAGTCTATTGACTTCAACGGAAATACAGGACCATTTATCCAATATACTCACGCACGTATTTCTTCTGTTTTACGTAAAGCTGAGGAACAAGGAATGATCCTTCCTGAATGGATTAACCCGACTTTGGAAATTTCTACAAAAGAGGAAGAATTAATTCAGTCTCTGTCTGAATTCCCTGCAATCATTGCTGAAGCTGCAAATACTTTCAGCCCTGCAATCATTGCTAACTATGTTTATGATCTGGTTAAAGAATACAACCAGTTCTACCACGAATTTTCAATTCTTCGCGAAGAGAACGAAGACAAACGTTTATTCCGTTTGACTCTTTCTAAAAACGTTGCGAAAGTTATTCGTTTAGGTATGAGCCTTCTTGGAATTGAAGTTCCTGAAAGAATGTAATCCACACTAAATAAAAAAAGAAGAGAGGTAAACCGCTCCCGGTTTACCTCTCTTCTTTTTTTATTACATATAGCGTTTATTTATATCGCTGGCTTGCTGTTTGGCCTTTTCAACAGACGATGCTGAAGCTGCATCAATCTGATATTTCCGCGGATCAGGTATACTAATTTTCGTACCCACCGGAATCAGATTAGGATTATCTATAATACTCTTATTCTCTTCAAAAATATAACACCAGAAATGCTTATTCCCATAATATCTCTGTGCCAGCAACGTCAGTCTCGAACCGTATCGTATGGTTTCTTCTGCTATCGGACCATAAGACGGAACCTCAGCAGATATTTCAGTCGCTACAACTTCTTGCACAGGAAGCTCTGCTATCAATGAATCTTTACTTAAGTCAGTCTCCGAAGCTTCAGCTTTGACCATCATCGGTTCTTCATCCGTAAAAACAGGAACACTATCTGACTCCGTCATTGCAAAACTAAAATACAGAACAGCCGCAACAGATAATGTGAACAGACAGGAAAGCAAAATAACAGGCAATGCCCGGGAGCTTTTGTTGTTTAACACCTCTTCTTGTGAACTCACCTGTGGTTCAACCGGATCTCCTATCTGAGACCTGAGATTCTGTACCGGAGGATTCTCATCAGGATCAGTCTCCGACACATAGGACTCCATTTCTTTATGCATAACCGGAGCATCAATAGGCAAAGGTATCTCCCGGATTTCATCATCAAAAAACTCTCTTGCTGCATGAGCAATAGGTTCTTCACGAATATCCTCTTCATCCAGATTCACCGTAGAGAGATGCGCAAAAGGCTCATTAAGTCTGCCAGCCAGCTCCTTATCAGGGCTAAACGTAATCCGGTAATGAGAAGGGATCTCCTGATCCTCTTTTGTATGCACATTAACAATCTTGCGCGATTCGGCAAAAATCAGTTTAAATGTTCCTAATCCCGTTATCTTCACTATTCCATCAGCTTCAAGTCCCTCACGAATTAACGAGAAATAGGTTGCGATAAAGTCTGCTGCCACAGACTCCGAAACATTTGCCTTTGTGCCCAGTTTCTTTGCTAAATCTATTTCTGTTACTTTTTCATTCATGAGGAGTTATCTTTTTAATAGCGCTTTTAATAAACTTCGAAGGTGAAAAAACAAGAGCCAGTTTTGGCGGAATAAGAATTCTTTTCTTTGTAGACGGATGTTTTGTTATACGCTCCGTTTTCTTTTTAAGCTCAAAAGTACCGAATGAATTAATCTGAACAGAATTATCCTGCGACAACTCTTTTTCAAGTATCGCAAGCCACTCTTTATTCAAGACCCCGACCACATCTGTCTTGAAAGGCAATGTATCAGTTAATTTCTTTTCAAATTCCTTATTGTTCATAATTACCGGAAAGCATTATTCATTCAAAAAACCAATTCGTTATGTTGTTCTGATTTTTCATGCAACATATTTAAATCTTTATTTGATATCGATACAGCTTCCTGACACAATTATTCAGAATAAATTGCATAGCTGAATCAAGTTCACTCAAATCAAATTCGTAACTTTGTTTCCTATTTCGCTTTAAAGATAAGAAATGATATTAAATAAGCTCCATATAATCAATTATAAAAACATAGAGTCTGCCGAACTTGATTTCTCCTCCAAAATTAATTGTTTCCTCGGAAACAACGGTATGGGAAAAACAAATTTGCTGGATGCAATCTATTATTTATCATTCTGTAAGAGTTCATCGCACTTGCCTGACACTCAAAATATTCGTCACGAACAGGATTTCTTCATGCTTCAGGGCATATATGAGCATGACCGCCAGCATGAAGAGATTTACTGCGGGATGAAGAAGAGACAGAAGAAACATTTCAAACGAAATAAAAAAGAATATGATAAGTTCTCAGACCATATCGGTCTTATTCCGTTAGTAATGATTTCTCCTGACGACTCTGAGCTGATCATGGGTGGAAGCGATGAAAGACGCAAATTTCTGGATATGGTTATTTCTCAGCATAATAAAGCCTATCTCGAATATTTAATTCGCTACAACAAAGCTTTGCAACAACGAAATATGCTTTTGAAAGCAGATTCTATGCCGGAAGAGTCCTTATTTGAAATCTGGGAAGATCAGATGGCTGCTGCCGCTGAGTTTATTTTCAATGAACGACAATTATTTCTTGAATCATTCACGCCTGTTTTTGAGCATTATTACAATCGGATCTGCCGGGGAAATGAATCGGTGAGTTTGTTGTATCAATCTCACCTTGCCGAGGGGAATCTTACAGCACAACTTAAGGATTCACGAGGCAAAGACCGGATTCTTGGATACTCTACAAAAGGAGTCCATAAGGATGATCTAACGATGAACATTGGCGATTATCCAATTAAGAAATTAGGCTCACAGGGGCAGAACAAAACCTTTCTGATAGCTCTTAAATTTGCACAGTTCGCTTATTTAAAATCTAAAAGAATTAGTTCTCCTATTCTGCTGCTGGATGATATCTTCGACAAACTTGATGCTATCCGGATGGAAGAAATCATAAAACTGGTAGCAGGTGCTGATTTTGGACAGATATTTATTACCGACACAAACCGGGAATATCTGGATGAAATTATTCAGAAAGTTGGATCAGATTATCGTTTATTTAAAGTAAGCGACGGAGAGATTAACTGCATTTAATAAATAGCATTATGCAAAGAAAAAAAACACAAACGCTGGGAGATGCTATCCGCGACTTTCTGCGCGAAAATAATATTGACAGCCGTTTAAATGAAACGCGTGCCGTTCATGCATGGCACGCGCTTCTTGGCAGCGGTGTATCGAAATACACTCAAAACGTATATATCAAGAATGGAATACTCTATGTACATCTGACCTCTTCCGTCTTAAGACATGAATTGCAGATGTCACGTGAAAATCTTATTAATATGTTGAATAAACACCTTCAATCCGAAGTTGTGAAGGATATTATATTCCGTTGATTAGTTTTCGAATAACCAGGACAGAAAATCAGGCTCTTCAAAAGCCTTATTCCAGCTATCGTGCATTGTTTTCATATATTCCGTATAGCGCCATTTCTCATTTTTGTCCTTCATGACATTATATGCCTCGCGACTAAAATAAGTCGGCACGACCGGATCTGAATCACCGTGAATCAGCCATACCGGCGTATTTATACCGGATTCTTTTAATGCCTTTATATTGGTTGCTCCACATACAGAGATAGCCGATTTAAGCATATCCGGATAATCTCTTACTATATTAAGAACAGCCATCCCTCCCATTGACAGACCAATGCCATAGACTTCGGACGGATCGGCTTTTTTATTGTCTACCATTGACTGAATCAGCTCGACAACAGCGTATAGCACATCCTCTTCTGATGTCTTATCCGGAAATTTCCAGTTTATGCGGTCTACACTTGCCCAATAACTAAAATCCGGACACTGAGGAAAAATAACAATACAAGGATTACTCTTACGGAAATCTTTGTCCAGAAACAGATCTGCACCATAAGTTAACTGAGATACATTATCCGAACCCCTCTCTCCTCCGCCATGCAGGAACACAATAAGCGGATACTGCTTGCGTGAATCATAATTTTCGGGCAACAATTCCCGATAGGATAAAACGCGTCCTTGCGAATCCGTAAAAGATTTTTTCGAATACCTGTTCTTTGAATAGCCTGTCGTAATAAACAGAACAGACAAAAGAATAACTGCAATAATTCTGATTTTATTCATGGTTATGGAAATTAGATGGAACAAAGATATATTGACGACTTAACGCAGAAGCCCCGCAAGAAATGATGGATCAAAGAATTCAACATTTATGAATTCCTAACATATGTAATTTTATCTGTTTATCTTTATAACAACTGATCGTTCGATTTCGTTTAACAGAGCATACGAAACAACTATAAATATTTCTTATTCTCCCGAACCTGCACTTCCCATAATCCGGACCATTACACCAACAGCCAGAAAAAAAATCATGAGCCAAATAAAAAAAAGAGACTTCCAAACCTATTACAGTAAGAAAGCCTCTTTTCTATCTTGTCACTTATTGCTTTGATTTAAAAGCCAGAGCATACATTCGCATTTGTTTCACCATTGAAACAAGACCGTTTGAACGGGTTGGTGATAAGTGTTCTTTCAATCCTATTTTATCAATAAAATAAAGATCTGCATTCAGAATCTCATCCGGAGTATGATCTGACATAACATGAATCAACAAAGAAATAATACCTTTTACAATCAGGGCATCACTCTCTGCTTCAAAAATTACTTTTCCGTCTTTATAATCTGCGTGTAACCACACACGACTCTGACAACCCTGGATAAGATTATCTTCTTTCTTATATTCTTCAGGAAGTGTCTGCTGCTGATTTCCAAGATCAATCAATAATTGATACTTATCCATCCAGTCATCAAACATATCAAACTCTTCGATAATACCTTCCTGGATTTCGTTTATGCTCATCTTTAATAAATTTACGGCACAAACACCACAATAGTGCAGCCGGATTAATTAGTTTTGAATTTATAGTTTACGTTTTTAAGATCTTCGTTTGCCTGAACGATTTTCAATTTCAAAGACTCCTTAAAATCTGCAAGTTTCGTCTGCAATGCAATATCTCCTGTTGCCATCATCTGCACGGCAAGAATTGCTGCATTCTGAGCGCTGTTTATTCCTACTGTTGCAACAGGAATGCCCGGAGGCATCTGAACAATTGCCAATAAAGCATCCATACCGTCTAATGAAGCATTTACAGGCACTCCGATAACCGGAAGAGTAGTCATTGATGCAATTACACCCGGAAGGTGTGCAGCCATACCTGCTGCCGCAATAATTACCTGAATACCTCTGTCTTTTGCCCCTTTCGCAAATGATTCAACTTCAGCCGGAGTTCGGTGAGCAGAAAGAGCATTTATTTCAAAAGGTATTTCCAGATCATTCAAAAATTTAGCCGCTGCGTCCATAACCGGAAGATCCGATGTACTACCCATGATAATGCTTACTCTTGGTGTCATAGTGTTCATTAAAATTACAATGTTAAATAGCTATATAGAATTTAGTTTGTCCAAATCAGTATAGTTGCAAACACACAGATAAATCCGCATGCAAAACCGGCAATAACCTGCCCCAGTGTGTGCTGTTTCAAAATAATACGGGACGTACCCAATAAACCGGAACAGAAAAGCAAAGTTGCAAACAACCATACCGGATTAATCATCTGTATATAGCAGAGAGCAAACACACTGCCTACCATACCACCCATACCTGTAAGGTGCGCGCTTATCTTCCACCATTTATTAATGAGCAGATTTACAGCAAGAGAAACCTCTCCACCCAACACAAACAAAAGCACCCAGATAGGCACATTCAGTTTCCACATCAGAAACAAACACATCGTATAAGAACTCAGTGTGAAGATATAAGGAAGCAATCGTTCCCTTCTGTTTGTGATCTCGAAATTAGAAACAAGACCTATTTTACGCAATGCCGCAATAGATAATGCCGGGAGCAAACCGGTTAAAATAAATACGATTCCAACCAGATACCATTTCCATACCGTCGTAAAAATAAACAGATAGGTATAGAAAAAGAACAATGCTACGCCATAAGTTGGCATCAGCAAAGGATGGAATACAATCGAAACAATATTAGCCAGTAATCTTTTCATTCTGTGTCTCCTACATTAACCCGTATGCATGAACGCATCCGGCATTATTACTATGAGATCATCCCGACTTTGGAGCGTTGCTCCAATCAGCTCCTGCTTTCCATAAGTCAGAATAAGCCCTATATTTCTTTACGTAGTCGTGCAACTGGTATACCGAGCTGCTCACGATACTTTGCTATCGTACGCCGGGCTATGATATATCCTTTTTGCTGAAGTATTTCACTTAGCTTCTCATCCGGAAGAGGCTTGCGCTTATCCTCGCCATCAATACAGTCGCGAAGGATAGCCTTAATCTCTTTGTTTGAGATTTCTTCACCTGATTCAGTATGCATCGAATCCGAAAAGAAATATTTCAACGGAAATATACCATAAGACGTCTGTACATATTTACTATTACTCACACGCGAGATAGTAGATATGTCATATTTACAGATTTCCGAAACATCCTTCAGAGTCATAGGTCTGAGTCTTGTTTCTTCACCTGTCAGGAAAAACTCTTTCTGAAAATCCACAATTGCTTTCATGGTCTTCATCAGAGTAGTCTGTCTTTCTTTAATAGCGTCAATAAATAAACGTGCAGATTCAAGTTTCTGTTTAATAAAGACCATAGTTTCTTTATTTTCACGCGTCCGGTTGGCTTTATTGGCTTTAAAATTATTAATCATCTCAGCATACTGCCTGTTTACTGTCAGATCAGGAATATTATTTCCGTTCATTGACAGATACAATTCGCCGTCATCATCCTCCACATAAAAATCAGGGATAACAACCTTGCTGCTCTCCTGATAAATATCATCGTCACAAGAATTTCCCGGTTTAGGGTTGAGCGACTGAATATCGGCAATCAGCTCTTTCATCTGCTCTTCCGTGAGATTAAAGCGCTGGATAATCTTTTCGTATCTTCTGTTAGAGAAGTCATCGAAACATGTATCCAGAACCTGAAAGGCAAGTCTGTTGAGCTCCGTACCTCTTCGTCTTTCGAGTTGAAGAAGCAGAGATTCCTGCAATGTTGAAGCCCCGATACCCGGCGGATCAAAATCCTGAATGATATCCAGAATATCTCTCAGATGCTCTTTACTCACATCTAAACTAATCTGAAACAGAAGATCATCTGATATTGCATCCAGTGTTCTTCGCAAATATCCATCCTCATCAATATTCCCAATAATGTATTCGGCGATACGATGGTCTGTTTCAGAAAGGTTTCTTATTCCTAATTGTTCTAATAGATATTCGTGAAGTGATTTGGTATCGCGCCAACTAAACGAATCCGTTTTAGGATCCTTTGCGCGGTTATAGTCATCTACAATATACGAAGGGACTTCTTCTTCATTGGCATAATCACCGAGGGTTAAATCTTCAGTACTATCGGCATAGTCATCCTCTTCAAAATCAGAACCCATGTCTTCATTTGAATCTTTACCTTCTTCCAGAGCCGGATTTTCCTCAAGCTCCTGCGCTACTTTCTCCTCAAGTTCCAGCGTCGTAAGCTCTAACATCCGGATTAACTGAACTTGCTGAGGAGTGAGCCTTTGCTGCTGTTTTTGTTGTAACTGTTGCTTTAACATCGTACATTCTTCCTTATAATAGCATAGCAAAGATAAACTAAAATTTGAATGTGTCGCAGAAATTTCCAATTGAATAAAATCTCCCTGTAAATTAAACTAATTTACAGGGCTAATTGTTTGTGTTAACAGGAGCGTTAAAATCACCTCTTTATATCGAAACAAAAATTTAAGATTAACTCCCGTATCAGATAAGGGGCTCTTATTTTCAGCTTATCGGCAAAGACTTACTATCAGGTAATATTCTAAATAACAAAAGAACATATCCGTTCTTATTTTTAGATAGAAAACTGGAATAATATTTACTTTTGCACGAATAACCATAGAGCAAAATGATAAAGCACATTGTTAGTTATGAATAGAAACAAAAAATCAATTCTAAGTATTCTGGTATTCTTTGTACTTTTTCTTATCCCGGATTATAGCTATGCACAAAGTCTGAAAGAAGAACTGGATCAGAGAGATATTAACAAGAAAAAGGAAAGAGAATTTAACAAAAAGATGTTTCGCGAATTACGCAGAGGGAAATTTGTAGACAACCCTGATTCTATCACACATCTTCTTGACAGACTTCCCTCATTTTCCATCTATAAGGATAACTATATTTGTACAGGGTTTAATGCGGGACACAAACTATCATCCAACACTACAGATGCGCTCTTTCAACTGAGCTTTAAACAACGTGTCACCAAAAGTAAACTGCCCTGGGATACCCACTTGTTTATTACATATACACAACTTGCATTCTGGGATATTTATAAAAAATCAGCTCCGTTCAGCGAATTAAATTATAATCCCACACTGGCTTTGGGTAAATATTTCATCAAAGACAACAGACTTATCGGATATGGTACTTTTCAGTTTGAGCACCAGTCAAACGGGCTGGACAGCCTGGACTCAAGGGATATCAATGCAATCACGATGTCCTTCAATCACTTCTTCAATGACAATCTTCAGTGGCATGCAAAAGTGACAGTACCTGTTGTACTGGGATTATACTCCAAAGACATTTACAGATACAGAGGATACATAAGAGTAGGTGCGGACCTTAAAACAACGAATAATAAACTACGAACATCTGCTATTATTGAAAAGCGAGGCAGGTGGGACTGGGGATTCAACTTCTTATTAGAAGCGGCTTATCAGATCGGAAATCTTGACAATATTTATGCCTACATGCAATTTTACTCCGGATATGCGCAGGGCATTCTGGACTATAAAACGCATGAAAATTATCTGCGCGTAGGAATTGTTCTGAAACCGGCATTCCTGTCTGTTCATTAACAGGAGACACTTTAGACACTAATATTTAATCACTTAAGAGCTATCTAAGATTCTCTTAAGTGATTTTTATTTTCATTCAAGAGGTTTTCGGACTTCATGATTCCGTTAGTTTTGCAAGTAGCTAAATCAATTTTGCAAGTAGCTAAATCAATTTTGCAAGTAGCTAAAGAAGTTTTGCAAGTAGCAAACTTTCGTTTGCAGGCAGCAGACAAATACCGGCTGAGAAACCTCCGTTTCAAAACAAAGCAACATACGTGTATCAACGCTTTTTAAACCGTATAGATTAGTCCGGATAAACCGGTAATTAATTACTATAAATAAGTGATTTAGTTCGTTCATCCGTATCCTTTAGTATTCGCATGCGCATGCGTTGCAATTCCGATGCGCATGCGAATATAATCCGATGCGCATGAGATTTATTTCCGATGCGCATCGGAAAAGTAAATCAACCGTATTTCGTAACTAAACTATCCGTATATAAAAAATAATTCATCCTTTATTCGGGCTAATATATACGTATATTCATTGGTTTTTATGCGAATTTTATCGTCACCCGTCACCAGGTCTTACAAGACATTGATTAATAACAGGATAAGGGTGACGGTAAAGATGACGGTGAGGTGACTGCAAATCCAGGCTGCCGTCACCTCTAATATATTGGGGATCAAAGATTATTTATTAAAAGTGACGGGTGACGGTACATTTTAGGAAAAATAGATAGTATATTAAAATACAAAACGGGACAATCGTTTGAACATACAAACATACGATTGCCCCGTAATTTTTTTAGCTATGGCTAAAAAAAAACTCCCTGATATATTCAGAGAGTTCATTGAGCGGAAGACGGGACTCGAACCCGCGACCCTAACCTTGGCAAGGTTATGCTCTACCAACTGAGCTACTTCCGCGTTGTGTTTTTGATTACACTACAAAGGTAAGCATTCTATTTAAATCTGCAAATTTTCAGCGCACTTTTTTTTAATAAAATATCATTCAATCGCTCTACAGACAGGGCTTGCTGATATTTACAGTTTGATTGAGAAGTGATTATGTAAATAATTAAACGAAAAACTTCATTTTAATATTAAGTTAATTAACTTTGCAATCCAATGCGAAAAGAGAACAAGAACAACAGACAGAACAAACGCGAGACTGAACGTCCGCATAAGATACTCTTATCTTTTAATGAGAAAGAGTACGAAATGTTGTGTGCTCATTTAAAAAAGCATCGCATTCAGAACAAATCCAGATGGGCCAGAGAGACCTTACTCTCTTTTTTATGGAAAAAACTGGAGGACAACTACCCTACTCTTTTCGATGATATTGAAATGAGACAATAATTCACACCTATCCTTTCAAATATGCTTACAGATGAATATTTCATGAAGCAGGCATTGGCTGAAGCTCAAAAAGCAGGAGAAGCAGACGAAATACCTATCGGGGCTGTTATTGTCTGTCGCGATCGTATTATTGCACGATCCCATAATCTCACAGAGAGACTCAACGATGTCACCGCTCATGCAGAAATGCAGGCTATCACAGCTGCCGCCGATGTACTTGGCGGAAAATATCTGGTGGACTGCACGCTATACGTCACAGTAGAACCGTGTCCCATGTGTGCCGGCGCATTAGCCTGGGCTCAAATCGGACGGGTTGTTTATGGTTGTAAAGACGAAAAAAGAGGAAGCCACATTTTCTCACCCACCCTTTATCATCCGCGTACACAAATAACAAGTGGAGTTCTCGAAAATGAGGCTTCCTCTCTTATGAAAAGTTTTTTTAAAAGCAAAAGGTAATCTGTAGAATCAGATTACTTTTTGTCTTTCTCATCGTATTCTTCGAAATCGACATACTCTCCGTCTTCTTTTTCAAATATCTTTTTACGGGATCTATGATCCTCGTTTAATTCTTCATTACTACTATCCGATCCGCCATTATTCTGATCAGCCTGTCCTCCAAAAGGATTACCGCCGTAGAAATTTCTGTTTTTAGGTCGCAGAAATGGAAAGAAAATAGACAATACGCCTCTCAATAACGAGAATCCGATAAATAAAATAACTACAATTATAATCAGTAGTATTATGAAAATAGGTGCTAAAAATGACATAGTATTTCTTTTATATTCGACAGCACATCCTGTCAGTTATACATCATACAAAATCTATGCCTTACTCTTCTTCGCTGTAAAAGCTGACAGAAGGACATAGAATATCATACTTAAAGATACACCAAACAATTTGAATATCACAGTTAAAAGAACAAGAACCAAGATAAAAATATACAAATTCTTATTCGCCGAGAATGCCAGTGATTTCAATTTTAATGAAAACATAGGAATCTCAGATATCAGTAATAATGAAAATACCGGAATAAGTGCTACCACACACCATTCAGGAACATCAAACGGAACGCTACCACTTGCCAGTGCATTTACCAGGGTTATCCAGAACAAAGCATTTGCCGGAGTTGGCAAACCAATGAACGAGGTCGACTGTCGTTCGTCGATATTGAATTTAGCCAGGCGTAAGGCTGAGAAAATAGCCAGCAGGAATGCTGAATAAATTGCCCACGTAGGAAGAGTTGATGCATTCAGATAGGCAAAGACCATCACCGCCGGTGCAAATCCAAAACTGATACAATCTGCAAGAGAATCAAGTTCTTTCCCCATTGGCGAATAAGCTTTCAGCAGACGGGCTACAAATCCATCAAAGAAATCAAATACGGCAGCTGCTAAAATCCATAGCATTGCAGTTTCAAACTCACCATTGAATCCGGCAATAGAAGCCATACAACCACTAAAGAGGTTCAGGCATGTGATACTATTCGGAATATTCTTAATTATTGCATTCATAATCTTTTGACAAAAAAAGAAACGAGTTATGATTGTGAGAAACCTCTCGCAATCACAACTCGTTATATTTAGTAATTTCTTATGGTTTAAGTTTAGCTATAACGGTTTGATTACCGGTTACTACCTGATCCATCTCCACACACACTTCTGTTCCCAGTGGCAGATATACATCCACACGCGAACCGAATTTAATAAATCCCATGTGTTCATCAATATGGCAATCTTCTCCTGCTTCAGCATAAGTAACAATACGTCTTGCCATTGCTCCTGCAATTTGACGTGCCATCACTTCCTGTCCGTCCGGTGTACGCATCACAACCATTGAACGCTCATTTTCAGTACTTGCTTTCGGCAAATAAGCAGCCATGAAACGACCATTAGTGTGAGCAACATGAACAACTTCTCCGTTAACCGGAAACCAGTTAGCATGCACATTAAAGATGTTCATAAATATAGACACCATTAATCGCTTTTCATGGAAGTATTCATTCTCCATGACTTCTTCGATAACAACAATCTTTCCGTCGGCCGGTGCAACCACAGTATTTGTCATTTCACCCGGAAAATGTCTTCTCGGACAACGAAAGAAATTTACCATAATCAGGTAAAGAACAGTCGACACAAACAGAACAGGATATAAAGCCCATTCTATTTTAAAGTAATACAGCAGAAAATTAATTCCGCCCAGTAGTAAAAAAGACACGATAAGGATTTCACGTCCCTCGTGGTGTATCTTCATTTTCATAATTAACTATGAATTGTATATATTAAAAAACAATGAATCGAAAGCTATTTGACAAAAATAGTAATTAAATATCAGATTTTTGTAGCAATTCGCCAAATATTCTTGCTGCATCAGCTACATATTCAACGCAAGGACGACGTTTATAATACGCTTCAGTCCGATCTTCAGGTGTTGGCTCCTGCTTTTTCACATCCAGCTGAAGTAACTCCCTACATACTATTGAACCATTCTTACGCGAAAAAGTTTCAGCTAATTGCTGAACTGTTGCATAATTTTTCTTTTTTGTCTCTTTATCATCCCCGCTTAAGACAGGATACTTCATACTCACAAGCAGAAACATTCCGCTTACTGCTCCGCAAACTTCACGTAAACGCCCCATTCCGCCTCCCAATGAAGTTGGAATTGCTTTGGCCAGTTCCGGGCTGACATCAAATACATCAGCGTAAGCCATAAATACAGACTGCGAGCAATTATATCCTTCCTTAAAATAATCAACAGCTCTTTGAACTCTATCTTCCATTCTAAAATCCATCGTTTTATCGCAGACGATCGTAAGAACGTACTAATGCCTCATCAGCTCCGATAGAACGAATAGCCAGCCAGTCCAGTATTATGCAAATCAAAGGAAATACAACCGGAATCTTCAACGAAAAAGAAGCTCCGAACTTGTTTCCGATTACAAACACATAGAATGCAAAAGCGGCGTAAAATCCTACAGCCAGAATCATATTAAATAAACACAGACGAATTTGCAATATCCGCTTTTTATATAAAAAGATTGTACCTGCTGATAATACACTAATAACCGACAGGATTGCAAATAAAGCAAATGTGCTATAAATAATTTCTTTCTGGTCTCCTGTAGAAGACAAGCCGAAAGACTCTAGCTCATACACAGCTTCTCCGGCTTTAAAAGCACTCAGAGTTAAGAAATTCATAACTCCTGCCAATACGGCAATGGCTAATAGATATAAAGTTTGAATGCGTTGAATCATGCTCTGTTACATATTAATTAAAAAGAGGTTATTGTCTCGTCATCCGAAACAAATAACCTCTCTAAATTATTCTTTTTAAAAGAGGAATTACAATTTCTCTTTTGTAGGATTCTTGTAATAAATTCTCCCTTCCAGGTATTCTTGAGTGGCAATCAACACCGGTTTCGGTAATTTCTCATAGTAGCGAGAAATCTCAATTTGCTCTCTGTTTTCGAATACTTCTTCGAGGTTATCATTGTTTGTCGCAAACTCTTGAAGCTTCTTTTCCAGATCCTTTTTCATCTCTACCGAGATTTGGTTCGCTCTTTTTGCAATGATGCGAACAGTTTCATACACATTACCTGTTTCTTCCGCCATTCTTGTCAAATCGCGGGTTACAGTGTTGTTTGGAGCTTTCGTTTTTCTGTAGTCCATAATATATAAGTACTAATTTATTACAATTGAAATACGCTTGTCCACGGAAGCCGAAAGAGTAATTACTCCTCTGATTTCACTTGTTTCGAAGCCGAATTGAAGAGCTTAGTTGCTTCTTTTGTGAATTTCCCGTCAGGATATTCATTTTTATAGCTATAATACTCATCAATCACATCACGCAAGCGTTCGCCTTTAACATTATCTTTACTGTTCGCAGCCTCGTGATATTTAGCACGCAAAACCAGCATATAGAAATCTTCGCGTAACTTCGAGTACGGAAAATCGCGGATTGCATTTTGTGCTGTTATAATTGCAGAGCGATAGTTATTATCACCCATATAATCACCCAGATTAAAATAAAGCTGTGAGTTTAATAATTCTTTCAAAGCAAGCTTCTCCTGCAAATCGACAATCATATTCTCCACTTGCTGACGCTTGTCACTTTCCGGAAAATACTCCAGGAAAAGTTGTAGCTCATTAATTGCTTTATAAGTTTCTGTCTGATCCAGTTTCGCTTCCGGAGAATCCAGATAATAACCTTCACCGGTATAAAAACGGGCAAGCTCTGTATATTTACCTTTCGGATATGTCGTATAATACGTCGTAAAATAAGAACCCGATGACAAATAATCTTTACCTAAAAAGAAACTTCTGGCCAATAAGTATAACGACTCTTCCGCTTTATCAGTACCTTTATACAAAGGAACCAACTCTTCCAGAAGGGCTGTTGCTTTTGAATACTTCTTCTGATCAAAGTATTTCTTAGCATATTCATACTTAAGCTCATAATCTGAACTTTTCAACAGCTTATTATACTCTCCACAAGAAGTAAGAGTAATAAACAAAACAAGTATATAAGATAGTTTTCTTTTCATGTAAAGGCTATTTTAGCGTGCAAATATACACATTTAACGTGGTAAAGTAAATGATATTATAAAAAAAGAGCGAATTTCCGAACAAAAAAAATGTTTCAATCCTGTTTTTTCTCTTAACAGCCACTTCTCAAATTCCTGTTCCGGCGACTAAGCCTCTCTCCAGAGAAACAGAGAGTTATTTTTTTAAACTATTAACAGACCTTCTTAAATTTCCTGTCTGAGGCTTGTCCTGAAAACTTTCAGACGGTAAAAAGTTTACATTCCAGTCCCATTGTTTTAAAGTATTAAAAAGTTTATGTACGTTTGCATTGTAAACATTTTGAAACAATTCCGGGATCCGTATATCTATCTGATCTCAGGCATTTTTCAATCATCAGCAATCGATAAATCTGTAAAGAATGAAGCGTTTTTACATATTGATTCTTATGATCTTATCCATTTTGCCGGACTGCCGGCTTCATGCGCAAGATAAGACAGGAATTGAATATAACAGCACGGAGTATAATTTTGGCAAAATATCTGAAAAGAAGGGTCCTGTATCAGCTACATTTACGTTCACGAACAATGGAAAGACACCACTTGTTATTAATCAGGTAATTGCATCATGCGGATGTACAACTCCCGAATGGACGAAATCGCCCGTTGAACCCGGAAAATCAGGAGAGATTAAAGTGACTTTTAATCCTGCCGGCAGACCCGGGACGTTTGTCAAAACAATCACGGTGATCAGTAATGCCGAAAAGAACAGAACGGAGCTTCGGATACGCGGAGATGTTGAAACAAGTGAAATTATTCTGGCTGTACAGTATCCCGTTATTATGGGAAATATACGACTCAATAAAAGAAGTATTCAAATCGGCGAGATATCTTCTTCTGCAGCAAGAAACACACAACTGGAGGTGATCAACACATCTTCAAAACCTGTTACTCTGAAGTTTGCAGGATTACCACGCCATATTTCAGCCGAATGCTCTAAAGCAGTCATTGCCCCGCAGGAAACAGCCGACATCCGTATTTCATATAATGCATCAGCAGTGAAAGACTGGGGTGCAAGAAAGGATGATTTCTATATTCTTTATGGCGACGAAACCCGATTAACGTCAGACAGACGTGTACTGGTTAATGCTATAATCAAAGAAGACTTTTCAAAACTTACGCTTTCACAATTAGAGAATGCACCTAAAGCAGCTCTGTCGGAAGCGAAAGTGGATTTTGGAGCTGTTCGCCAGGGACAAAAACTAAGTAAAGAAATTAAAATAAAAAACACCGGAAAATCCGTTCTTCATATTCGTAAGATAACGAGTAACAATCAAGCTTTTAAACCATCCGTAAACCGGATGAGTATACCGGCAGGGAGCGAAGCTGTTCTAACTATTCAACTAGAGGGAAACAGTCTGAAAAGACCTGCCGCTGAGAACTTGATTATACTTACCAATGATCCAAACAATCATTCATTACCGGTACGAATAACGGCTAATCCGGACAGATAATCAACTTTAGCAGACTCTTGAAGCTGCTAAGAATGGTAGAACACAATAAAAAGACTGAAACTATGTTTAAAGATAAAACAATCGTTTATACCTCCGGAACATTTGATATGTTTCATTATAATCATCTGCGCATGATTAATTACGCACGTAGCCTGGGTGATATCCTTATTGTCGGAGTTAGTACAGATGAGCTGGTGATGTCCTATAAACCAAAACCAATCATCCCTTTTAACGAACGACTTCAGATCATTGAGGCTCTTAAGACTCCTGATATGGTTATTCCTCAGCATACGCTGGATCATTCTGAAATAGTAAAGAAGCTCAACATTGATGCTTTTGTTGTCGGCGATGACTGGTTTGGTAAATATGATTACCTTAAGGATATGGGCGTACAAGTATTCTATTTCCCTTATGGTACAGGTGTTTCATCTACCTCGCTGAAAAAAACTATTCATGACAGTTATGAATCACAACTTCATGTGCAGCAACAGCAAAAACCAAAAGATATTAAGAAAAAAGAGGACTAACAGAGAAATCATCAATGGAGAAATTTGCTTTGATAACAGGAGGTACGAAAGGGATTGGTAAAGCCGTTGCTATTCGCCTTGCGAAAGAAGGGTATGACCTTATACTGACATACTCCTCGGACACGACTGTAGCTAAAGAGTGTGCAGCAGAGATTGCTGCAGCTTTCAATAATTGCGTAATTGTTGAAAAGGCTGATGCTACAGATCTCACTTCTATTCCTGAATTAGTAAAGGTAGTTCACAACTCCGGACGAAAACTTGATGCTCTGGTTTTGAATGCAGGTCTGACTTACCGGTCAGGATTCGAAGAAATGGATCCGGAGGAATGGAAAAGAGTATTTGATGCAAATATCCATTATCCAACATTTCTTATTCAACAATTAATCGAATATATCCGGCCACAGGGTGCTGTTGTCTTCACCGGCTCTTTAATGGGTATATTTCCTCATTCGGTATCCTTAGCATATGGAGTGACTAAAGCTGCCGAACATGCACTGGTTAAGAATCTTGTTAAGTTCCTGACTCCCTATAAAGTCAGAGTCAATGGTGTAGCACCGGGATTTGTTGATACTGAATGGCAAAAAACAAAACCGGCTGAAATACGCAAAAGCATTGAAAGCAAAGTTGCCGAGGGCAGATTCTGCACTCCGGAGGAACTGACAGATGCATATATGCTTTTAATACAAAACAAATATATGAATGGGGAAATCCTTGTCGCTGACGGAGGATATTCATACAAGTAGGGATCGGGAGATTGACTACATTCTGGTAATAATAAATTAATGATAAGATGAGTAATGAGAATATTACTTTAGAATCATCTCTAAAGTCTATAGAAACAGAAAATTGGTTAGACCGCAAATTTTATCGTCCGATTGGATTTCAATTCGCACTTTTACTTCGTAATACAGGCATTACGCCAAATATGATCACAATAGCATCCATCTTCGTAGGTATCGGAGCCGGACTATGCTTTTTCTATCCTACTCTGGGAATGAATATTCTGGGTGTAGGACTTTTAATGTGTGCCAATATCATGGATTGTATTGACGGACAACTTGCCCGGCTGACGGGTATTAAATCTAAAGTCGGACGGATCATTGACGGATTTGCCGGAGATTTATGGTTTGCTACGATTTATATCTGCATTGCTCTCAGACTTATGGACCTTGGATGGGGAGTATGGGTCTGGCTTTTTGCAATAGCATCAGGATACTCTCATGCCCGCCAGGCTGCTATGGCTGATTATTATAAAACGCTCCATCTATTTTTCATCAGTAAGTCGAAAGGTGCGGAGTTTGATAACTTCGAAAATCTTCAGCGCCACTGGCAGGAGACAAAATGGGAAGATGACCGTGTTTATAAATTCTTCTTATTCTTCTATCGTTTTTATACTGTGGCACAGGAAAAAGCAACTCCTCAGCTACAAAAACTTCTGGTAGAATTAAACGCAAAATACGACGGAGATATACCGGAAGATATACGCGTTCAGTTTCGCAAAGAAAGCAGTAAGCTTATGCCACTGATAGACTGGCTTACCTTCAATGGACGTACGCCTGTTTTATTCATTCTTACGATAGCAGGAGCATTATGCTTCGGCACAATCTGGGCTGCTCTGCCTTTTGCGTATTATCTGTTTGAAATATTTATTCTGAATCCTGTTTTGATCATCGCCATCCGCAAGCATGAAGCTATCTGTGCGAAATTTTTAAAACAAATAGAAGAATCAAACTAATAAGTAATAGAGGTATTGATATTACTTAATATAACGAACACTTATATGTCTAATAAAACGAACCTGTTTCGAAACCTATTTTTCGCAATAGGTATTATCACTATCTTAGTAATGATTAAGACCATCGGTTTCGAAGATATCTACGATAATCTTCAAAAGACCGGATGGTGGTTTACAGCTATTTTAGGAGTCTGGCTGATCGTTTATATGATCAACACTGTCTCTTTTCAGCTTATTATCCGCGACGGAAGCCCTGAATCAAAAAAAATAAGTTTTATGCGTACGCTGAAACTCGTAATCAGTGGTTATGCGATTAATTATACAACTCCTATGGGATTGTTAGGCGGTGAGCCATACCGTGTCATGGAGCTTAAGCCTGCATTAGGGGTAAAAAAAGCAACTTCCGTAGTTATCCTGTACGCGATGATGCACTTTGTTTCGCATCTTATCCTCTGGATTTTATCGGTATTGCTTATTCTTATATACGTACCTACAACAAAAGTAGGACTGACTATTTCTTTATGGGTAATCTTTATTGCTTGTTCTTTGTTAATCATCTGGTCCTTTAAAGGTTACAAGAAAGGAATGGTATTTAAGATTTTCTCATTTCTTTCTAAAATACCTCTTCTGAAGAAATATGTCCGTAAATATAAAGAAGAAAACGAAAGTCATTTAAAAGAGATTGATGAGCTGATTTCGGATCTATATATAAACAGACGAAAAACGTTCTTTTTGTCTTTACTGGCCGAACTTGCATCCCGTTTAGTAAGTTGCCTGGAGATATTCTTCATGCTTTACTCTATCGGACAGCCCGTAACATATGTACAATGTGTTATTGTGGTAGCACTGGCGTCGCTTTTTGCAAACCTGCTTTTCTTCTCCCCTATGCAGCTGGGAACAAGAGAGGGCGGATACGCAATTGCATTCTCCAGCTTATCGCTTCCTACACCTTTAGGAATATACGTAAGTCTTTGTACCCGTATTCGTGAATTATTTTGGATCTTCATTGGTATATCTATCATGAAGTATAAATCGTTGAAGTAAAAACTCAAATGAAGAAGACTGTTATTGATGAAGAATATTTAGCATCTGTATCGCCAATATTCCGGGGTAAACTCGGCAAATATATTGCAACAGCTGTTTTAAAGATTCTGGGAATTGACAAAGTTAATGCCCTGTATGGCCGACATTGCCATGCTCAGGGACCTGATTTCACAACCTTAACTTTAGAAGATATTGGAGTTTCATATGAAATCGTTCATCCCGAACGATTAGATACATTACCCGAAGGTGCATTCATCACCGTATCGAATCATCCGCTAGGGTCTATTGACGGTATTATGCTTATTGATGTTTTTGCACGTCGCAGACCTGATTTTAAGGTAATGGTCAATGGTATATTAACGCATATCGAGGCTATGGATGTTAACTTCATTGCCGTTAAACCAGTTACAGGTAGTAACAAAGGCACTTCGGCTACAAGTATAAACGGAGTGAGAGAGTCTCTGGAAAGACTCAGAGATAACCATCCGCTCGGATTCTTTCCGGCAGGAGCTATTTCGATGCTGGATACTAAAACCGGAGTTATAGAAGACCGGGACTGGCAACCGAGCGTTATCCGATTGATTAAAGGAGCGAAAGTTCCGATTTATCCGGTCTATTTTGACGGATTAAATTCGAATTTCTTTTATCAGTTAGGACGCTTAAGCTGGCAACTTCGTTCCATTCGTATACCTCATGAAGTATTCAATAAAAGAGGAACAAAATTCAGAGTCATTATCGGCGAGCCTATATCGGTTGAAGAACAAATGAAGTTCAAAGATGTAGAATCTCTTGGTAAGTATCTGAAACAAAAAACATACGAACTAAAGAATCATTAGAAACAGTAAAATGGTTCTGTCTTTATAAAAAGAAAGCCTTCCGGATTCTCCGGAAGGCTTTCTTTTTATAGGTCATAAATTTCCGTATAAATCTTACACGGTTTATATTGCG
Organism: Bacteroidales bacterium; assembly: GCA_051657165.1. Lineage (GTDB taxonomy): Bacteria > Bacteroidota > Bacteroidia > Bacteroidales > UBA7332 > UBA7332. The sequence goes on from JBOFKD010000254.1 coordinate 32,515, forward strand.
AATCAAACGTCCGGTCCACTTCTATTCTGATATCACGAAGAGACTTAATCAAATCTGCCGAAACATTCACATTATTAATAATGAAACAATTATGCTCTGCTGCATATTTTTCGGCCTTTTTTCTTCCTTCATGATGCTTATCAATACCGGCTGCATCAATCAGAATGAAATGTGGAATTTGAGAAACAAGTTCCTCTATCACTGAAAACGGAATCTCAGGCGTAGCCTTCAGATAATCTCTGGACGAGTAATCCTTATTAGACAAATTACCTGTGAAAAGGATAATTGCTTTATGCGAAACATCCGTTTTCTTAAGTTCCTCTGCAGAAGGTATTCCATTTCTGCAATCAATGACATGACATGAAAGATCAAACTCTCCCATAGTCGGCAAACCAAACTCACCATTCATGTAAGTTCCATCTCTGCCTGTGTCTTCAGAAGGATCTTTCTGATGAATCCATGAATAAGAAGGATCATCATCTACTAATTCAAGGTGAAGTGAACGCAAACTCATAACGTAAGGTTTATGTTGTTAATTTCCTGTTTTACTTTTCTTGTACCCTTCTTTTAACAGTATATCAACAACTTTTGTTCGAAAATCACCCTGAATAATAATTTCACCATCCTTTACTGAACCACCTACACCACATTTCGTTTTTAGCAGTTTAGCCAGATCTTTCAGGTCATCTTCAGAACCTACAAAACCTTTTACCAGAGTAACAGTTTTTCCATTACGATGACTCCGGTCCAGATAAACACGAATATTTTGTTTCTCCTTATCCAGTGTTTCCACTTCTTCTGCATCGTCATCCGTTTCATAAGAGAAATCCGGATTCGTAGAATAAACTACGTTTAATCTGCTTTTCCAATCGTTCTTTGACATAATCTTTTCGTTTGAGTTTCTAAAAGCGAACCTACAAAAAAAGCAGGAGTTTCACAAATTAATCGTACTTTTGAAAGTAGAAACAACAGAACGAATAATATGCTCGATAAATATTTATTTCCGGATACTATAGAAGCAGGCTGCGATGAAGCCGGACGCGGATGCCTTGCCGGTGCTGTATTTGCAGCAGCCGTTATTCTTCCGCCCGATTTTGAATGTGAGCTTCTGAATGATTCGAAGAAACTTACAGAAAAACAGCGTTATGAACTTCGCCCGATCATCGAAAAGCATGCTCTGGCTTATGCTGTAGGTGTCGTTTCACCCGAAGAAATCGACAAGATCAATATTCTGAAAGCTTCCTTTTTGGCTATGCATCGCGCAATTGATCAACTAAAGATTCGCCCCGAACATCTCCTGATAGATGGCAACAGGTTTACTCCGTATCCCGATATACCAAATACGTGTGTAGTCAAAGGAGATGGAAAATATCAGTCTATTGCCGCCGCATCTGTTCTGGCGAAAACGTACCGCGATGATTATATGGATAAATTGCATTCTGAATATCCTCAATACTTATGGGACAAGAATAAAGGATATCCGACTAAAGCACACCGTGCGGCCATCGCTGCACACGGGCCATCGCCTTATCACCGTATGAGCTTCCGCTTATTGGATGAGCAGCAACTGACCCTCTTCTGAAAGCTCTTTTTAATAAACCATTATAAATATAAAACGACAAAATGATTAAACACATTGTTATGTTTCAGTTGAAAGAGTTCGCAACTCCTGAAGCAAAAGAAGCGAAACTGGATGAAATAAAAACCGGACTGGAAGGATTAATGGGTAAAGTACCGACTCTTCTATCAATGGAGGTAGCTATTAACTGTAATCCGAAAGAGAAATATGATTTCGTTCTGATTTCCGAATTCGAAACACTGGAAGCACTTGAAGCATATGCTATACATCCGGATCACGTAGCCGTAGGTGGTATTATCCGCGAATGTATGCAAGGAAGAGCTTGCGTGGATTATGAGTTTTAATCCGTCTCTCTTAATCTTTTATACAAGGTGAAACGTTTATCTTATTTAAAGGTAAGCGTTTCACCTTCTTTTTTCGTCTTAATTTAATCTTTCTTACGTACCTTTTCAATTCGCTTTCAACGTTGTATATAACTTTTTCTTACTTTTGCGGTAAGTTAAATTCGAAATATAGATGAGAAAACAAAAACTGACCTACATTATATTATTAGGCTTCTGCTTATTGTTTAGCGGAATAAATGCTCAGTCAGGGCAAAACCGTCAATCCATAAACGGGAAAGAATATATTGTTTATACCGTACAGCCCGGCGAAGGATTATACGGTATAAGTAAACGTCATAATGTATCGCAGGATGCTATTATATCTGCTAATCCGGATATGGGTAATAGTCTCCGCAGCGGACAACAAATCCTAATTCCGGCTGCTGCGGCTGCCACAGCTTCTGTACAGCAGGAACCCGATTCTGTGATTGTCAGTTATTTCATGCACGAAGCAAAACGTAAAGAAACTCTTTACGGACTTTCACGCAAATACAATGTTTCCATCGATGATCTTATTAAATTAAATCCGGGAGCAAAAGAAAAGCTGAAAGCAAAAACACTGATCCGTATTCCTCAATACGGTCCTGCACAACCTAAAGCAGAAACTCCTCAGACAGTAGTCACAGGACGTCATCATACAATTCAGCCTAAAGAAACACTCTTTTCGGTTGCGAGATTGTATGGCATCACTATCAATCAGCTTATTGAATCGAATCCGGGATTAAATACGGATAATTTTCAGATTGGGAAGACGCTTATCATTCCTGTTTCAGGTGATGTTCAGCAACCTAATGAGACAACCAATAATGGCATTCAGGATGAAACTATTCAGTTTCCTGTCGGAAAAAAAAGCGTACAGGCAACACTTTTTCTTCCTTTCAATGCTGCCGTACAATCTAAAAGCGATATCAATCAGCGTAGATTCACAGAGTTCTACGAAGGTATGCTTCTCTCTGTAGATTCATTGAAGAAAATGAATTATAATGTCAGATTATATGTTTATGATTCATACAATCAGGACCCGGCTGCTCTTTTACGCCAGCAGGGTGTTGAAAACTCTGATCTTATTATTGCTTCGCCCTCTGGAAATCAGCTACAGGCTTTCTCGGACTATGCATTTAAGAATAAAAAATCACTGATACTTCCTTTCACCTCTAAAAATGACGAGATTGACTCTAATCCTTTCATGGTCCAGATCAATACTCCACAGGTTTATCTGTATGACGAGGTTATTCAGGAATTCATCCGGAGATTCCGCAACAAACAAGTAATTTTTCTTAGTCAGACAGGAAAAACAGGCAATAAAAACGATTTCTGCGACTTACTTAAACAAAGCCTTGATAAAGTCGGGCAAAACTATATTACACATCAATATCTGAATACTGATATTGATATGAACAGTCTTACGCTGGAAGATGGAAAAGAATACATTTTCGTGCCTGAAAATTCAACTACTGAATCATTGAAAATCTATCTTCCTTTACTTCAGGCAGCTAAAAAAGTAAACCCCGTACTGGATATAACATTGTTTGGGTATCCGGAATGGCAAACCTATGTTAAAGATTATATTGAGGCTTTCTATGTGCTGAACACATATATCTATTCGCCATTCTATGCCGATAATGATTCACCGGGACTAAATCGCTTCTATCGTAACTTTAAAAACTGGTATCACAAAGATATTCTTAACAGCTACCCTAAATTCGGCGCTCTGGGATTCGATACCGGCTTCTTCTTCTTACAGAACTATGCCGTGGCGGGAGAGAACGGAATTAAAGCGATTAAAGGCAAAACTTACAATGGTATCCAGACCGGTTTTTATTTCAAACCAGTCAAAAGCGGAGGCGGACTGATCAATGAGAATATATATTTCATTCATTATTCTCCGGAATACCTGATTACGAAAATACAAATTGATTAAATTCTTTTTATGCAAAAAATAATCGTAAGTCTGATTCTATTGATTGGTTTTACAACAGCCAATGCACAGAAGAAGACCTTTCAGCCCGAATACTATGTGGGTATAAACGGAGGAACGACCTTCTCCACTATGCGCTTTCAGCCTGCGATCAAACAGGATATGAAAATGGGAATGAAAGCCGGGGGTACTTTCCGCTATATTTCAGAGAAACATTTCGGAGTTCAGGTTGAACTGAACTATGCCCAATACGGATGGAAAGAGGCTCCTACCGTTCAGTACCCCAAGCTTTATGAAAGAACACTGAATTATCTGGAACTCCCTTTCCTGTCTCACATCTATTTCAATATAAAGAAGACTCGTATCTTCTTTAACCTCGGACCGGAGGTTGCTCTCTTTTTGAACGATAAAGAAAAGAGTGAATACGAGCCTAACGATAGCCGTGGTTACGGTAAAAAAGTAGAAAACCGTTTTAATTACGGAATTTGTGGCGGAATGGGATTTGAATACCGGAGTAAAATCGGTTCTTTCGGTCTGGAAGGACGCTACTTCTTTAGCTTAGGCGATATCTTCAACAACTCTAAGAAAGATCCTTTTGAGGCATCAGCTCCTCAGGTCATTTCGGCAACCGTATATTACTTATTGCCTTTCGGCAAAAGATAACAGAAAAAAGAAAGATGTAACGGAAACAAATTCTGTTACATCTTTCTTTTTTTAGTACCTATACCCTTTCCGGCTTTTACTACCTGATAAAGCCCCCGACACTACGTATATCTCCCCGAAGAAATACCTATAATCAATTTCAATCAACCCGCTGATTATTATTTTTTAAAGCATAAATAATATTTCCCGAACGTATGATTAATTTCTTCCTTGTACAGATCCTTACAAGGAACTGTACAAGGAGAAAAAAGGATCTGTACAGATCCTTTTTTATATATACGTTCGGAAATAATTAATTAAAGGGAGAAATGAATTAATAGTCCGTATCTCTACATTTATTTATACGTATATCGCCTGAAGAACAAAGGCACAAAAAAACCTCTCAACCCGTATACAGGCTGAGAGGTTTCGTATGAGATTATTATCTTATTTGAAGAAAGCCAAAACTTTCTCAGGCGGACGACAAACAACAGCACGCTCACCTTCGATCACAATCGGGCGTTCGATAATTTTAGGATTGGCAGCCATAAGCGCAAAAACTTCAGGCTCATCCAAATCACGTTTATCAATAGCAGCGCACCATACCGGATCTGACTGACGCACCATATCCGTAACAGGAGCATTCATCATCTGATGAATCTTTTCCAGATCTTCGGCCGTTAAAACACCATCCAGATAATTAATTAACTCAGGTTCCACTCCGTGTTCACGGATCAGAGCCAATGTTGCCTGACATTTGCTACAAGCAGGATTATAAATTATTTTCATATGAATATATACGTCTAAATATTACTATATCATTCTACTTTTCCAAAGATACTATTTCAGTCTGAAAAGAAAAGAACGGAACAAAGAATTTATCCTTTATTTGTAATAATTACTCTCTTGTATCTTATTCGAATTAAACACATGCTATTAGGATATTAATAAGTGAATGTAAAGTTACATATTTTGCTCTCTCACAGAGCAAATAACAATAAAAATTGCTCTATCAGAGAGCAAAACACACCAGTATTTGCTCTCTGATAGAGCAATTCCAAGGATTAACAGTATGCTGATATCCGATTAAAAACAAGGATAACTAGTTTATACCTCTTGAATTTAAAGCTTTCCGGTAACGGGCAGCATTACGCTGGTGTTCCTCGTATGAAGCTGCAAAATTATGTGTACCCGAAAAATCTTCTTTCGCACACATGTAAATATAATTATGTTGTTCGCGGTTTAATACAGCATCAACGGCATGAATGGACGGAATGCGGATAGGCCCGGGAGGTAGTCCGGCATTCAGATATGTATTATAGGGAGACACAAAAGCAAGATGTCCGCTCAGAATACGACGTAACTCAAAATTGCCTACTGCAAATTTGACGGTAGGATCAGCCTGAAGAGGCATACCAATACGAAGTCTGTTAAGATAAAGTCCTGCAATCCGGGGTTGTTCTTTACGATTTGCACTTTCTTCCTCAACAATAGAAGCTAGAGTAGCTACTTCAACAGGTGAAAGTCCGATTTGCGAAGCCTTCTCTCTTCGTTCATCATTCCAGAAACGTTTATATTCGGAACTCAGTTTATCCAGCAAAGATTCCGCACTGGTGTTCCAGTAAAACTGATATGTGTTCGGAATAAGCATTGCCGGTATGGTTTGAGGAGTAAATCCCTTGGCTGCCGCAAATGCAGAATCATTCAGCAATGTTATAATCGACAACGAATCGACCATCAGCTGATCCGATATACGGCCGGCAAACTGCTCTTTTGTCCGGAGGTTATTAAAAATCACATTTATCGGGGATTGCTGTCCCCGTCTGATACTAAGAAATGTACGATAGAACGGTTCTTTTGCCTTAATCCGATAATGCCCTGCTACAAGATCTGAATCTGACAATCCTGCTGTTTTGACCAGAGATTTGAATGCCAGAAATCCCGTATAGTCTGACTTCGCACGGATTGTATCAAGCATCTGTGTTACGGTCATCTCAGGGGTGATAAATAATGAGTAAGACTTCTCTTTAGCTAAGGGTTTATTAAAGAATAAAGCCAGCGTCAGTAAAAAAGCAAGGAACAGGGATATCAATATGCCTAAAGTAATCTTCAGGCCTCCGGATAATTTCATATCAAATTCGTTTATAATAAATTAGATGTTCGTTAAAACCGGCTGCAAAAATAACGAAAAAGGACAATAGACAAATCCTTTTTCGTTATTTGTAGAGTTTATCAGATAAGAAGTCAGACTTCATACCAAAATGCCAAATTGTCGGAGAGTATCTGCATAGAGTGTTCGCACGGCACTCTTATAAGTTATAAAACCACCGTTCAGATTATAAACATGTTTAAACCCTGACTCTAAAAGTAAGCGCGCAGCTGCGACAGCTTTCACTCCAATACTGCAATAGACAAGTATCTTTTTATCAGACGGGATATCGTAAATAGAACTTTGCAGATCATGCAGAGGTATATTCCGGGCATTTGGAATATGTTGCTCACGAAATTCAGTACGGTTACGAACATCAAGCAGATAAGTATCATCTTCCATGCGCATTCGTTCTAATTTATCCCAGTGAATCGGGAAAACCTGATTATTCAAAACATTCTCTGCCATCAATGCTGCCTTACCGGCAAGACTGACTGATTCAGTACTATCCGGTGTACTGTCCGACAGCTCTGATACAGTTCCTCCTTTAGCCAGGAGAGATGTAAAAAAATCAATTTGTTCATCTATCTTTTCGCCTATAATCTGTGCACCGTAGAGTTTGCCGTCAAGACCATATGTGATTTTAAGAGTCGCCTGTAAATGCTCAGGTGAATCGGAGATCTGATCCATTGCATGAATAATAGATTCTTTATATCGTATATCTTTTTCTTCCAGTTCTTCTGCTGACAGACCGCCTGTAAATAAATCGAGTTTATCGAGATGGCAGACAGACATTTTAAAATTCTGATTGCCGACAGACTTATTTTCATACAATATATCCCCGGCTACAACCTGCGATTGTATTACTGGCTGATAAGATAATTGGGCAGTACTTTTTCCCGGTAGAGCTGTAGCTGAATAAATAATCAGATCTGCATTTGTATGTATTCCTGAATTCGTAGATATGGTTAGTGTTGAATGTATATTTGCGATTGCAGATAATGATTCATTAAGCATCAGTTGGATATTCTGCTTTTCAAGATATGTGCGCAGTAATGCACTCACAGACAAATCAAAATCTTTAAGGATCTTGCTTCCCGGTATAAGAAATAAAATATCTTTTCCCTTTTTTCGTAAGCACTCTGCTATTTGAATAACCTGAGAATCAACCCCGTAAAACACAATATTTTGTGCATTATTTTCACATATATATATCTGAAGCTTATCTGCATCAGAAAAATTTGAAATACTGAATACTCCTTCTAAAATAATACTGGGATCTGATGGGATTATCGGTTTCTTTTCTGTTGATAATATCTCCCATTTCGTATCCGGGTTCCTTAATTGTGCAGTGCCAGAAGATTCTTCTGCCGGTCTGCCAATGATAACATATTTCATGGTTGCTGATATTATTGATTATACTATATCAGAGAAAGATAACCATAACCGGACAGTCTCTTTCTATATCATCAAAACGTTTGTATGTTCTAATTAGTTTTTCCGGAAAGGATTAAAAAGAAAAAGAGCTTTTGCTGATACGAAATATCAACAAAAGCTCTTTTTAAACTTATTGGATAATACTCTTACATCCAGATCATCTTAGCCATAAACAGAATAGCCAGAATAACCATCGTAGGAGTTAATTTATTAAACTTCATACACAGAGCATTAAAAGCCACATATGATACTACACCCAGCATAATACCATCAGCAATACTATATGAGAAAGGAATGAAGATAATAGTGAGGAAAGCTGGAATTGCTTCCGAAAAATCTTCAAAATCTACGTTTCCTACAACACGCAGCATAAATAACCCAACCATTACTAAAGCAGAACAAGTAGCTGCAGCAGGTATAATAAGGAAGAGCGGTGCGAAGAACAATGCCAGGAAGAATAACCCACCAACGACTAATGCAGTAAGTCCTGTACGTCCTCCGGCTGCTACTCCTGATGCACTTTCAACATAAGATGTAACCGTACTTGTACCGATAACTGCTCCGATAGTTGTAGCAATTGCATCAGCAAGCAACGCACGTTTTACATTTGGCACATTTCCGTCTTTATCCAGAAGTTTTGCACTTGTACAAACTCCGATTAACGTTCCCACAGTATCGAAGATATCAATAAACATAAATGTGAAAACGATAATCACCATATCCATCGAGAAGATCTGCGTCCAGTCAAAAGCTGTGAAGTTATTATGCAGAGCCGGCGCCATAGATACCGGCGAGAAGTTTTCAGGAATTTCAGTAACTCCCATTGGAATCCCGACCAAAGTAGTTACAAGAATACTAATTAAAAGAGCTCCTTTTACATTCAGAATTAAAAGGATTGCAGCCAGGCCAATTCCAAGCATACCCAACACTACGGAAGGACTCGTCATATCACCCAGAGAAACAAGTGTTGCCGGATTATCAACAATAATTCCGGCTCCTTTTAGCCCGATTAGTGAGATAAATAAACCAATACCAATAGAGATACTAATCTTCACATTGGCCGGTATCGCCTTTATGATGGATTCCCGTATATTGAAGAATGACATCAAAATAAAAAGGATACCCTCAATGAACACACCTGCGAGTGCGAATTGATAAGAGTATCCCATTGTAAGTACGACTGTGAATGCAAAGAATGCATTTAACCCCATTCCCGGAGCCAATCCGATTGGTAAATTGGCAAATAGTGCCATCAACAAACATCCGATAACCGATGCCAAAGCTGTAGCTGTGAAGACAGCTCCTTTATCCATCCCGGCTGCCGATAAGATATCAGGATTCACCGCAAGGATATAGGCCATTGCCATAAAGGTTGTAAAACCGGCAACTAATTCTCGCCGCACATTGGTTTTGTGCTCGCTCAATTTAAAAAGCTTTTCAAACATAAAAAAATCCCCTGTTTTAGATTAAAGCGCGAAATTAAACATTTAAGCCGAATAATAAAAATAGAAAACGGGACTGATAATCTAAATTACCAGTCCCGTTTATATTTTAATTATAAGAAATCAATGATTCTGAAATCTTATCTTACTAATACTTTTGTAGCTTTACCATTAACGCGAACAATGTAAAGACCTTTAGCAACAGTGATTGCAGAAACACCTGATTCAACTGTAACTACTTTCACTGCCTGGCCAACTGTATTGAAGATTTCAACACGAGAAGCTGATTCTGTTTCAACTACAATATTTCCGTTTGCAGCATATACTTTTACAGATGCAGCATCCAATGATGGATTTGATACTGTAGTTGTGATATCCTCTGTCGAGCGTGGCTGAATCTGAGCTTTGTCTTTGAATACTGAAGCAATACCATGAAGCGATAATTTCTCTGCTTTTGGAGTGAAACCATCAAGCACTTTGTATTTATCGTAGCAATTCAAAGTTGCTCCGCCTTCTCCTGTTACAGTATTATTAAGATCAGCAGCAGTAAAAGGTTTTTGCTCCATTGTTACATTATGAACAACAATAAGTTTATGAGCAAAAGCAGCAGGATTTTCAACCATCTCTTCTATTGTAGTAACCTGAGCTTCCGGCAATGCATTTCCTGTAGAAACAACTTCACCTAACGCAACAGGTACTAATTGTTTGATTTTATAATACTCATCAACTTTCACTTTTAATCCTTTTACGTGATGTCCGGCTGCTATAAGAGCGTTATCAATAACGTTACTATTATTATAAAGTAAAGTCTGAGCAGATGCATCATGCAAATAAACATTCGCTCCATTCACGAAATGAATTAAAACTTCTCCTGTGATTTCATAGATAGTTTCACTTTTGTCTTTTGCCAGAACTTCAGATAATGAAGCACATTTTGTTACTTCAAATACAGATGCAACAAAATTCATTACTTCCGGTGCAGCTAATCCACCACCTGAAATAGTCATAGTTCCTTCCTGGCTTCCAACAACAGAAGCTAATAAATCCACTGTTACTTCACAACCAGCTTCAGATTCCACATCTGCTTTTGATAATGTTGCTTTAGATGCACTATAACCTGTTCCTGAAATTGCAACAGTAAGATCTCCTGTCAAATGAGAACCTTTTACAACGTAAGTCTGACTAGCAGAAGCTCCAGTTTCAAGATTTCCAAAATAAGTATTTCCTGCTACAGTTACAGTAGGAGTTGTTGTAGCAGCACCTTTCTCAACAACTAAGTTTTTAATGAAGAAACGTCCTTTGCTCGCTTGTTTTCCTTCAAACTTGATTGTAGTAGCAGCATTTAATCCGGTTACAGGCACTTCGAATGATGAGAATACATATGCGTCTGTATTAGGAAGGTTAGGAACAGTATAAACTACACCATTTACTGTCACTTTCATTTCTGTAGCATCGCCTTTCCATGCCATCGCTTCAAATTTGATTATACCATTTCCGCCTGATGCCGAAAGATCAAGAGCCGGTGTCTGAATCCAGCCTAAAGCACTGGAAGATCCCATTTTTGCAGATCCGCCTGCTTCATATACTTTAGCTCCCGACCAGCCAGGTATACTTGTATATTCATTTAATTTAGCAGAAACATCAGCTGTAGCTGCTGACCCATTTGCTTCACCGGCTGCGAAATTTGCAAAACTCTCTGAAAAAAGCACGGTTTGTGCCATTACACTTGCGCTAGTCACGAAAAGAGCTGTGAGAAGCGTTAATAAACGAATACTGTGAGTAAAAATTTTCATATGCGATCAATTATTAAGTATGATAAATGTGTACAAAGATAAACAATATTTTTTAAGCTTAAGTTTACATTTATGTGAATTTAATAAGAAATAATTGCGCAATCACTATTTAATCATAAATCTCTTAAAAGCAACTTCTTTTCCGTCTGCGAAAGTTCTTATATCCCATATACCCTTCTTATCATCAACAGGTTCCCATATAGTATCACCTAAAAAGAACATCCAGTCATTTGAGTTAACATAATGCTCTCCCACAAAGGCCGGAGCAACTTCTCCTGTCTTAACATCAATAAAAGGAGGATGTATGATTTCAAATTCAATTAACGTTCCTTTTGCACCTTTTATATGCAGAATATAACCAAATTCAATATCCAGTTCAGCAGGAATTTCTGTTGTTACTTTTCTCAGTTTTGGTAACTCTCTCGACGTACGGTCCCATTGTGAATAAATACCGTAGCTCTTAATTTTGATATCAATCTTCTTTTTTGCCATAATTAAAAAAAGGAGATTAAGTAGCCTTTCGGTTAATCAATCTCCTTTTATGCATCGTTATAAATTCTTATTTATAAAATCTCTTCTGCTTCAGGTTCTAATGAACTGATGTCTGTATCACTGTCACGATTAACATACTGCTTACGAAGCGGATTTCGTTTCGCTGTTATGTAATTCTGACGATTACGGTAAGTATCCAGAGCCAAATAGATAGCCTGACGGAATGAATCTTCTGACGCCACACCTTTACCGGCTATATCATATGCTGTTCCATGATCCGGCGAAGTACGTATTATACTTAACCCGGCCGTGAAGTTAACTCCTTTTTCCATTGCGATAGTTTTGAACGGAATTAACCCCTGATCATGATACATCGCAAGCACAGCATCAAATTCCTTATATAATTCAGACCCGAAGAAACCATCTGCTGAGAAAGGACCATAACACAATACTCCACTATCCTGACATGATCGAATAGCCGGTATTATTGATTCCTCCTCTTCTTTCCCTATCAATCCGTTATCACCGGCATGAGGATTTAATCCTAAAACCGCAATCCGAGGTTTTTGAATATCAAAATCCTTAGCCAAAGTATTCTGAAGCAGTTTTATCTTACCTGCTATCTCATTTTTATTGATCGATTCAGCCACTTTTGCAATCGGAATATGTCCTGTCACCACTGCTACCCGTAATGTGTCAGCTACCAGTAACATCAACACATTGTGACCTAATGCAAATTTTTCGTGTAAGTACTCAGTATGTCCCGGGAACTGGAAATGCTCTGATTGAATACTATCCTTATTTATAGGTGCTGTTACCAACACATCAATCAATCCGGCTTTCAGATCAGCTGTTGCTTTTTCTAAAGACAGATATGCGGCCTCTCCAGCCATTTGTGAAGGACTACCCAGATCAACCTTAACATCTTCATCAATACAGTTGATCAGATTTACACAATTCTCATTTGTATCTTCAGCTGAATTAATAACTGTATAATTAATAGGTGCAATATCAAGGCTTTTTCTATGATAAGCCAGAACTTTTGATGATCCGTAAATAATTGGTGTACAAAGTTCAATCATACGTGCATCGGCAAAAGTTTTTAGTATAACTTCATAGCCCACACCATTAATATCTCCTTGTGTGATACCAACTCTGATTTTTTTTTCCTCTTGTTGCATTGTTTATATATCTGTTAATGCTTATTTTTTTGATTCATCAACGCCTAACATCAACTCATCTTCTTTTTGTAGTTCATCCGATAATTTTAATGTATAAAGCATTGATTCTAAACGTCTGATTAAATTTCTTTTTGCCATTGATGGTGCAAACACAAATCCCTCAACAGTTACAATTTGCTGCGTTTTCTCATCCAGGCGTGACAAAGATACAAAAGGACCACCCATCATATCATTTTTCATCTCCCACAATCCCCGAAGTCTGACAGTAAATTTACCATGAACAGATATTGTATCGCAGGATACAGGAGCAGCCTGTGTTGTCATCATATACATAGAGTCCGATGAACCTTTAATATTTGCTTTCATCACCGAGTCACGCATCGCAATAAGCTGTTTTTCAGAGAAAGCATCTACTTTACGATAAGGAACTGCATAAACGACAAAGTCCATACGACCTTTACTGGCATCATTTGATATCCAGAAAAAATCTTTTCCTTCTTTTGTCAAAGTCAGGTCACTAGGAATAGAGACCTGTGCTCCAAACATTTCCATCACACGATTACGAACTCCTGTATTGAATTTCTTATTATAAGCTACAATATTACGATTCATCTCTGAATTCACGAAGAAATCTACAATCTTCTTTCCGTTAGCCTGCACATATTCAGCAAATGTTTTTTCATCCGGAGCCTTTATTGTCAGAACCATCTGACCGTTTGACCAGATATCACGTGCATAAGACATGGAACCTTTAGTATACATATCCGAAATATCAACAATTACAATATTGCGGACAGGTTTAAGAATCTTATCAAAATTAGCTTCGTTCACAACCGAAACTTTGAAGTTAGGTTCAGGCTGAGGCAAACCGGCTGCATCCGACTTCAATACATTCTCAAGAGCCTTTCCTGCATCCTTCTTCCAGATATCTTTATTTACAACAACCAATAATTCATAGGGTGCACCTGTTGCATTAACTGCAAAACCCTTTTTATTTCCACCTCCGCCACATGATGTTAGAATCATTAAGAACGAAAGAATACCGATAAAAAATTGACTTGCTTTCATATTTCTTTTTTTTAGGTTGACTTTGCTTATTTTGAACGACTAAGATAGTACAAATACAACGAAAAATGTTTTTTTGTTTCTTTTTAACAATAAATCATATGTAAATAAATACATCTAACATCCTCTTATTCACTTCACATATCTTATAAATACGAACATCCGGCATAATAATTAGTTCAGCGAAGAATCCGTTTTGATAATAATTGGACTTGCCGGTTTTAATATTTCATTCAAAGAGAGTATTTCAGTTTTAGTTTCATCGGAAACTTAATCCTAATGGTTACAATTTAATGACAAAAGGTTACAAACACGCTACAAGAGATTACAAAAAAGTTACAATGAAGAAATGATGTTAAATAACAGCTTTTTTTCGTTTGTTTATTTGGAAGAGACTGAGAATGACCATATATTTGTATCGGTTTTTTCATGGTATTAGATTTTAAGGTTAATAAAAGGGTTGGGGTTGTCGCGATGACAACCTTTTCTTTTTTCTACCAATCCCATTATTTTTCAGACATATTCTTTTCTTCTGTCTCCCTCTATATTAAAATGTTATCTTTTTATTTTACCCATAACTTTTTATAAATAATTAGGTGCTGATTCAGTATCATAATTACGTGATTCAACTTGATTTTGCTACCTTTGTGCTTCAAAAGTTTGAAACACCTAACTTTATAATATTATGAGTAAAAAAGCATTTCTATTGATTCTTGACGGATGGGGAATCGGAAACAAAGGTAAAGAAGATGTAATCCATCATACAGAAACCCCTTACTGGGATTATCTGACTACAACATATCCGCACTCTCAGCTTCAGGCTTCCGGCGAAAACGTAGGTTTGCCTGATGGCCAAATGGGTAACTCGGAAGTGGGACATTTAAATATCGGTGCAGGCCGCGTTGTTTATCAGGATTTGGTAAAAATCAATATTGCTTGCCGTGACAACTCTATTCTTAAGAATCCGGAAATCGTAGAAGCATTCAAATACGCAAAGGAAAACAACAAACAGGTTCACTTCATGGGATTAGTTTCTGATGGAGGTGTACACAGTTCTTTGGATCACCTTTTCAAATTATGTGATATCTCTAAAGAATACGGTATTGATAAAACTTTCGTTCATTGCTTTATGGATGGTCGTGATACTGACCCTCGCAGCGGACTGGGCTTTATTGAAAAACTGGAAGGTCACCTGAAAGAATCTACAGGGCAGATTGCATCTGTTATTGGTCGCTACTTTGCTATGGACCGTGACAAACGTTGGGAACGTGTAAAAGAAGCTTATGATGTAATGGTGAATGGCGTAGGTAAAAAATCTACTGATATGGTAGAAGCTGTTCGCGAATCATATGCTGAAGGTGTAACTGATGAGTTCATCAAACCAATCGTTCACGTTGATGCAAACGGACAACCTGTTGGTCTTATTTCTGAAGGTGATATGGTTATTTTCTTCAATTACAGAAATGACCGTGCGAAAGAATTGACTCAGGTACTGACTCAGGAAGATATGCCGGCGGAAGGAATGAAAACTATTCCGTTGTACTACTGCTGTATGACTCCTTACGATTCAAAATTCCAGGGCTTACATATTCTTTTCAATAAAGAAAATGTAGCTAATACTTTGGGAGAATACCTTGCATCTAAAGGTTTATCTCAACTTCGTATTGCTGAAACTGAAAAATATGCTCACGTTACATTCTTCTTCTCAGGTGGACGCGAAAGCGAATTCGATAGAGAAGAGCGCGTATTGATCCCATCTCCGAAAGTGGCTACTTACGATTTACAGCCTGAGATGAGTGTATTTGAAGTTGCTAATGCTTTAGAAGCAGAAATCAAAAAACAAAAATTTGATTTCATCGCTTGTAACTTTGCGAATGGTGACATGGTTGGACACACTGGTATCTACGGCGCTATCGAAAAAGCAATCAAAGCGGTTGATGCAAGCGTGAAACAAGTTGTTGAAGCAGCTAAAGCAAACGGTTACGAAGTAATTATTATTGCTGACCACGGTAATGCAGATAACGCTATGAACGAGGACGGTTCTGAAAATACTGCTCACTCTTTAAATCCTGTTCCGTTTGTTTACGTTACAGACAATAAAGATGCAAAAGTTGAAAACGGTATCCTTGCTGACGTTGCTCCTTCTATCTGTCATATTCTGGGTATTCCTGCCGCAGCAGAAATGACAGGTCATAATCTGATTAAATAATTTATTCCATTATATAAACAGAGAGACTTTCGGGTCTCTCTGTTTTTCACTCATAATCTTATATGTTACAAATAGAAAATACAGTAATCAGTTTAGATGTAGTTGAACAAGAATTTATTTGTGATCTGCAAGCATGTTTAGGTGCTTGTTGTATTGAAGGTGATGCAGGAGCTCCACTCGAAGAGAGTGAGAAAGCGAAACTTGAAGAGGTACTTCCTATTATTTGGGATGATCTGTCTCCGGCTGCACAAGCAGTCATTAAAGAACAGGGAGTAGCTTATGTGGATGAAGACAAAGATCTTGTTACTTCAATCGTAAACGGTAAAGACTGTGTTTTTACTTGTTATGAAAAGAACGGTATGTGTCATTGCGCGATTGAAAAAGCATACAGAGAAGGTAAGACTGACTTTTATAAGCCTGTATCTTGTCATTTGTATCCTATTCGTGTAGATAAATATCCAACTTTCTCGGCACTTAACTACCACCGCTGGAAAATCTGCGGTGCGGCTCAGGTACTAGGAAGAAAACATGGCGTTAAGATTTATGAGTTCCTGAAGGAACCTCTTATCCGCAAATTTGGAGAATCGTGGTATCAGCAGCTTGAAATTGCAGCGAAACACTTCAATTCTAAAAAATAGGAACAAAAAGCCCGGCAGAATAATATTCTACCGGGCTTTTTTCATCTCTATGATTAAGAGCGATCAGAATGCAATCGTATTTAAATACTTATCTACTATTATTCCATCCAATATTTTTTTATCGAATGATGCTTTACGTCTGGCTTTAAACTTAATTTTCATAAGCACACCGGAGCCTTCTACCATCTCCTTATCGCCTTTATTTACAAAGGTAGGATACAATGCTTTTGCTCCATTTGTGTGCAAACGGTCATAAGTAAGATTCTGCATCTCTTTCATGCCATCCGCCTCAATACCGGCAAATTCCCAATCCTTCGTTTCATACGGAATAGCAAAGCTAATCGCATTAACCGATTGCAGATCTTTACCCGTAACAATCAATTCGATTACCTCTCCTGCCTGAGCACTTCTTTTCGACTCTGTGATCAGGATTTCACCACTCACTGCCGGTATCTGTTTCTGACTTGCACCCTCTTCCAGTTCGGTAGCTACGTTCGAGATATCATATGCATCAATCAATCCGTTATTGTTCAGATCTCCTTTGCTCACATAATCGAAATCAGAATCCGCTTTTCGCAACCCTGTATAATTCATATAAGAAGTAAAATCATTTTCATCTATCTTACCGTCTAAGTTTATATCACCCGGTATATAGCTTTCTGTCCCTTTTTGTCTGAACACATATAGTTCCCTGCCTGAGCCATAACCTCCGGCTCCATCTGTTACACTGATTTTAATAAATCGGGCAGTAGAACGTTCTGTGAATCCAAATGTTTTCACATCCGTACCTTCCCATTCGAAGCTTCCGGCCTCTGTCCAGTTTTTCTTATCCATACTGTAATAAACCGTTCCTTTCTGCCAGATGCCGTTTCCTTTATTCGTACGCGGCAGGTATTCAAAACGATCCAGCACATTTACGCTTCTTAAGTCCATTATCAGATCAAACGGAACCGCAGTTTTCTGCCATTTCGTATGCCACATATCTTTTTCATCAAAGTTAAACAGCTTACTGATGCGCTGACTTCCCTGATTCTCACAAGTTGTTTCACCCCGAATACCTTTGATTGCAAATTCAAGAGGGTTAGATAATGTTTTAGCATCTACACTACTCCATGCAGACTTCCCGTCTTTATTCACTGCACATACTTCGAAATGATAATCTGTCAACGGTTTCAGTTCATCAAACAACAGACAAGTGTCTTTAATCAGCGTATAGAGCTGATCATTATGTTTTATCTCATAATAATCTGCTCCTGCAACCGGATTCCAGGAAGGAGTCAGTGTATAAGGTCCCCGTTCCTGCATCTGAGCAACCGGAGTATTCAGTTTTCCCTGATTCTTCAGATGAGAGTTACCCATATCAAACACATAACCTTTTAGGTTGAGTTCCACTTCGTTTCTCGTTACATCTGTATGCGCAAGTTTTACGTGAAGCAACGGATTACGGATGATCTGCTTCTCGGCAAAAGGAGTACCTTTCGTTGCAAATACATTCATATCCGGTTTTGCTTCGTAAAAATAAACGTTCTCTTTTTCTGCCAGCTCCTCCATTGAAAAAACAGGAGTCAGCTTCACTTTCTTACCTCCGGTTCTAGCCGAAACAGATTTAGGCTGTTCCGAAACATTCACACGAAACCATGTTGATTTCTCCTTTTGCATTCCGTCAAATGAACCGGTTGCGGGAGCTACCTTTACAGATACATTTCCATTTACTTCTTTGGATGAAATAACTGTCTGTGCGCCTTTCCCATATATGTAAGCCTGTGTCAGACCATCATCATCATATTCCGTGAATGTAGTTTCTCCGTATGGATACAAATCGTATATACGCGAATCTTTACGAATCTGATTCGGATTATTATTCGGATTGGTCATCGGCAAAATAGCCCCTTGCTTAATGAAGACCGGTATTTTCCACAATGGCACATCAAAACTATTAATTACACGATTTCCGGCATATACCTCACCCGTGAAATAATCCACCCAATTCCCTTCCGGCAGATAAATACCATGACGAATATCATTTCCTTCCTCATCCGCTTTCGTATTCTGATAAACCGGAGCTACGAGCACATACGGTCCGTACAAATACTGATATCGTGTCGCCGTTCCCAGTGTAAAGTCATTCGGATCATCCAGAAACATAGCCCGGATCATAGGTTTACCGTCCACCGATTCTTTCGCAATCGTATAAGCATAAGGCATAAACTCCGATTTCATTTT
Source organism: Bacteroidales bacterium (assembly GCA_051657165.1). Lineage (GTDB taxonomy): Bacteria > Bacteroidota > Bacteroidia > Bacteroidales > UBA7332 > UBA7332. The sequence goes on from JBOFKD010000254.1 coordinate 51,666, forward strand.
CAGATACCAGCGGTTTATCGAAGTTGCAGGTTCACCCAGTATATGCGGATACTTCGGATTTGCACCCCAGCCATCCATATTCAATTGTGCCGGTGTAAAGGTCTTCCATTGAAAATCACGAATATTAACCTGCATATTCTTACCTCCAAAGATACCATCCATATCTGATGAAATATTCGGTTGCCCCGATAGTCCCGAACCTATATATGTAGGAATATGAAAACGAATATATTCCCATTCTCCTCCGGTCTGATCTCCCGACCAGATTCCGGCATAACGCTGTGTACCTGCCCAGCCATCCAGAGATATAATAAACGGACGTGCATCATTTCCATAATAAGGCATAATATTTCCTACATCAGCCACACCGTTAAGCCCGAATGAATATCCGGCACCGACCCATGCCACATCAGTTTTCAAGACTCTGACTCCGGCATCACGTACCTCTTTCACAATATCACGCTGAAGAAGGGCCTCTATTCCCTCTTTCGGATGCAGATCCGACTGCGTCCAGAGTCCAATTTCGACCCCCTTCTCACGGGCATAATCTCCAAACTCCTTCAGATTACCTATATTTCCGTCCAAAGTTCCGGTTTGTCCGTATCCGGCACCGTATCCGTCGTTTGGCAACACCCATCCCAAAGGCATATCATGTGCATTGTAACGATCAATCACCGCCCGGGCTGAGAACTGATAATTATCCTTTTCTCCATTCAGCGACTCTTTTATTCCTCCGTTCTCTTTCTGGCTCTCTTTATATCGCTTTCCGTCCTCAAAAAGAATTCCTTTTTCGTCTTCTTTCCAGTAGTCGCGATTATATGCATTTAAGTGTCCTTCGTAAAAACCAAACTTTGGCATCAGCGCCGGATTACCTGTCAGCTGATAGAAGTCATTCAGAAGAGCAACCGGAGAATCATTTACCATTAGGAACAGATCCAGGTAATTATCTTCGTGCATCAGTTTCACCTCATCCGCCTGTTCGCTTCCGAAGTCATATTTCCCTTTTTTGAACGTATGCCACATCACACCATACCCTCCCGTAGACCAGTAGTAAGGTGTTGGTGACGCCACTCCTCCGTCTGTCCAGTTATTTGTATTTTCAATGGCAATCACTTTCCCTTTATGCGAAAAGCGTCCGTTCTGAACGCCGCCTCCGTAGAAATACTCTCGGGGTGACGCTTTTAGTTGCAGACTTACCTGTTTCGGAGATATCGAAACAGGCTGCGTTGTTTCCAGCACACACTTTCCCGTATTCAGATCAGTCACCCGAAATAAACTACTTTTCTTATCTACCACGATTTTCACACGCGACGACTCAATCGTGATTTCTCCGTTTGAATCACTCAGTCGTATATCACCTGAGTCTTTCCTTGGATTATCCACCAGTATCTGAGCCGGAGGCGTAGCCTGCGGATTACGGATGATTCCTCCGTTATTATCCTGAAATAAACGGATAATATTATTCCCGTAAAAATCAAAACTTAATATCTTGTTATCCGCATATAACAACTCTACGGTTGTAGGATTAATCAATCGTGCTGATACAATCGCATTTACGGCCTCCTGATTACTTTCAATTGCTTCTCTTCCCATAGCACTTAACTGCACAGGTGCAGTTCCGGCTAAAGAAAAGAAAAGCAAAGTCGGTAAAATAACTTTGCTTCTCTTCATTATTATATATGATAAGTTTTTCGGTATGATTAATTATTATCAGCCCAGTCTTTCGCACCGCGCTCTTTCAATGCAGCTGTGAAAGCTTCTGCTTTTTTCTCTGCTTCGGCCTCAGCTTCAGGAGACGCATAAGCATGTTTATAGCCTTTTACTTTATTCCAGTCTCCACGTGTGAAGTCAGGAAATGCAACTGCCGCACAATTATTATCCATTGATAATTCGCCCAGTTCAGCAAGGCAACACCATTCTGCCAGGTCATATACATCCATATCCAGAGGAAGACCGTTTTGCAGACAGTAAACCAGACGGGCATCCATGATGAAGTCCATACCTCCGTGGCCACCTACTTTTTTCGCCATTTCTCCGTATTTTACCAAAATTGGATGTTTGTATTTTGCTACCAGAGCATCCATATCATCTTTTTGAAGAAAACGGTGCGAATCCAGATTATCCACTACCGGTTCTACACCTGATGCAGCCATTTGCGCAGCATCCAGCGCATACCCCTGAGTCGGATATTTATTAGCAAATCCTTTTGTTCCGGTCAATTGATACAAACGGTTATAAGGCTGCGGAGTCATTACGTTATGCTGAATCTCGATCACTTTTCCGTTTTCCGTACGGATCAGTGTAGTTGTATGATCACCGTTGCGGAAATCATCACATGTTTTACCGGTACGTTTTTCTACCAGATCTTTACCTACTACCGATTTCGTATCCA
>JBOFKD010000255.1:0-1125 GCA_051657165.1 Bacteroidales bacterium
ATTGAATGCTGTTCCCAATTCATAAGATCGCGATGTTGCCGGAGATATAATAGCATCCTTTATATCATTTGGAGAGTATGCTCCTGTCATATCGTTCCATACATTTGTTGAAATACTATATACTTGATTGATTGCATAAATACTCATATCTTGCTTCGTTACAGTCCATGATCCTCGCACCTTCCAAAAATTAAATAGATCAGGCAATGGTATAAATTCAGACAAGACAATACTGCCGGCAATTGATGGATAGAAGTAAGAACGTGTCGACTCTGGGAGCGTAGAAGACCAGTCATTTCGACCTGTCACATCGACAAAGAATGTGCTTTTCCATGACCCTGAAAACTTACCGTAAATAGAGTTTACTTGCTTCTGCGAATAAGACTTACTCGTTGTTGCTGGATCGACTGATGCATTTAGAGAGTAATATCCAGGTATTATTAAACCTCCTTTTGTAGCAGAACTTACATCATCATTTCTTTGATAATAAATTGTACCACCAAGAAATCCATCTAAACTAAAATCACCCCATTTGTAATCAGCCATCAGCAGTGCATCATTATTTATACTGAAATTATTATTCCGACCTATAGAATAATATCCTTTTTTGCCTCCCCAGCCAGCTACAGACCCAACCGGAGTCTTATATTCTGTTTTATTAGAACTTACATCCATGCCAGAACGTAATACGAACTTAAGCCAAGGCTTGATGTCATAGTTGATATTTGCAAATCCATTCACAACATCATAGTCACTACCAGAGGTGATTTCATTTGCGATTAAGTATGGGTTCTCATACCAACTACGATCCATCCAGTTTGAAAGCTCATCTTCTTTTTGCCAGTAGTTCTTATAATCACGGATATCAAAGTCGGTTCCTGACCAAACTAACAGATTATACAAATAACCTCCTCCTCCATACCCTGTACCTCCTTTATTCGGGTAGAATCTTTTATTATAAGTAATACCGGCATCTAAACTAAATTTGTTCCAGCTCATTTCTCCTGAAACAGCATAAGTCAGTTTATTTAGCTTTTCATTGGGCCATTGACCTTTATTGTAAACATGGGTTAATGATGTACGAAAACTTCCGTATTTTCCTTTCTGAGTAACATTTATATTATT
>JBOFKD010000256.1:0-16878 GCA_051657165.1 Bacteroidales bacterium
ATCAATAAAAGCAACAACAACGGAAAAACTCGGATTTACTGGCCGGGAAGATGGTATTTCTGCGTATGCTACTGTTTTGATTAATAAGCAAAAAGGGAGATAAAACCTCCCTTTTTGCTTATTAAATTTATTTTATATACAATTTATAGATATCAGCATATCCACTTTTGCCAGCTTTATACCAGTCATTAAACTGGACACCCATACTACTAGACCAGTTATTAAATTTATAATACGCACTTGAAATGTTTTCTTTTTCATTCGGATAAAGAAAACTCTCTGGTATTAATAAAGCAAAAGGCATATTACTCTTATTGACATAATACCTGTTTTGAGATGGGCTTGTCCGGTCATCACCTGTTGAAAACAATGCTGTATTAGCTTTTATTGTTGGTTTATATGTAGGTAAATGAACTTCAACTCCTCTCTGTCCCGAACCACAATCTACGATTAAATACGGATTATAAGGTGGAATACCAATGGTATTCTGCGATTGTGCCGATGAGAATTCTATATCATAAGTTATAACCTTAGATGCCAGATTCTCACGATTAATATCAGTATTTATGTAATTACCTGATGTTGAATTAAAAAGTTTGAATACATCATCAAAAAATACAATATTAGCATTCGTATGCCCTGTCTCAAATCCACGTGCATCATTAACAATGACTCCGGATGTTAACGAATTTCCCTGGATGTTTGCCTGAAGAACAGCTGATGCAGGAAAATTAAACTGTACACCAAAGCCATTTTTATATTTTGCACCTGATGCTCTTACATTAAAAGTTCCTCCTATTTTCTTTATCTGACTATTCTTATTTAAGTAATGAGTCATATTATAATCTATCACAAGGTCGTTCATATCATAATCGCCCTGAGATGGCCACAAATCTTCATAAGATAATGTTCCATAAATATCTTTTCCCGGATAAGATGTAGAGTATGCTAATGCCGGATCTGTCGGAAACTCATCCAGATTATCAGGAACACCATCCGAATCTGAATCTACAAAAACATCCAGTTTCGCCATAGATGATGTATTCACGGCCGTATAAGGAGTCGGTTTTACAGAATAAACTGCATCATTGAAATCCTGATCACAGTACGACAAGTCCCGCTTAATATCTTCAAACGAAAGAATCATACACGATCTGGTCGGATCATTCAATAATACACTATGCTGTCTAAGTGATGCATTTGTTTCAGCATTCAGATCTCTGTCAGAATAATGAATAAAATTACCTGTTGTTATATTCTTTGTAGAGTTGTTAAATCCATTTGCAATAAGAACCCATTCCACAGTAACTCCTGCCGGAAAAATCTCACTATATATGGATCCGTTCCAGTATTTCAAACGGACTTTATCTCCTGAATACAAACCTCCCCCTGATCCGGAATAAGATGTATTTGGAAATATAATATATTTTCGAATCGATGCAATGGTAGCTTTAGTAGGTTTGCTTCCTGTAGGATAAACATAATATCCAAGAACGTTTAGCCAGCCTGCTCCTTCATGAATAAATGTCACATCTATTTCGCAAGGCGCTATAACCTCAAGTTTATGAGAAATTGATGGATCAAAGAACTCAGGATGAGATTGAGGCAGAGGGGAATTAGGCAGTGTAGTATTTATATCATCCAGAAAAGCTGATGTTATAACATCCCGGCCCGAAATATTTGCCGGGACTCCATAAGTATTCCAGTTTGCAAGTGCAAAGAAATTGGCTACTGATACTGTATTATACGGATATGAAGTCTGTTTAGTTGAAAGCATACCATCCTGTAATGTTATCACAGAACCATTCAGAGCAACATTTAATAATTCCGGCACACCTGTTTTCTTTGAGACTATCCAGATCTGCTCTGCATATTTAGGCATATTCAAAGTACCTTCATATACTCCCTGGTCATTTGTCAACCCATTAAATAATGGCTTTGACTTTTCATTAAACAAATAAGCTCCATCCTGCTCTATAACTGGACTCTCACTATAAATCGCAAAGGGCACATAACCCGGATTAAAGCCTGGTTGCTTATAATCCAGTTTTAAAACATAATCTTTTGTAGTTGCAAAATCAAAATAGGCAATCTCTTCAACCGGAGGTTCAGGCAGAACAGGATCTACTATATTATTTCCCGGTTTACTACAGGATACTATCGCCAAACAAACGACAGATAAAGAAAAAACTGATTTTATTAAAACATTTCTCATAGCCTATGTTTATAATGGAGTGAAATAACTATCTGGAATCTCATAGCCGATCCGGATGAATCGTTATCAATTATTATTATTAATAAACACAACATCCTCTTATTTGTTTGATTTCAAAAAAGTTAAAACATAAGATATATGAATTATCATAGATTAAGCCAGGGTAGATACTGAATTTATAATTTATATTTGTCAGCTAACATTTAATTATATTATGAAATATGGATTATACAGCTATTACAAATGCACACCGGAAACAAAAAGAATTCTTCGCCTCCGGTGCAACCCGCAATATTGAGTTCAGGCTACAAATGCTTCATAAATTAAAGCAGGCTATTCTGAATTACCAGTCCGAAATACAGGATGCTTTATGGAAAGATTTACACAAATCTCCCGAAGAAGCATATCTGACCGAAACAGGCATTGTACTGAGCGAACTGAACAATCATATCCGGCATCTGAAAAAGTGGGCTAAACCCCGCCGTGTATCTACACCGCTGTCTTTGTTTCCTTCTTCAAGTTATATTATAAACGAACCTCTGGGAGTAGCACTTGTTGTTGCACCCTGGAATTATCCGTTTCAATTACTAATTAATCCTCTTATCGGAAGTATTTCGGCCGGATGTTGTACCATTCTTAAGCCTTCGCCGGAATCCGCAAATCTTTCTGCTGTCATCACCAAGATGATACGCTCTGTTTTTGAAGAGGAGTATATCTCTATTTTTGAAGGTGGCAGAGATGTGAATACCGCCTTATTTAATTTACAATCCGATATTATTTTCTTTACCGGAAGTCCTGCATTAGGAAAGATCGTTATGCAGGCTGCGGCACCTCATCTGACTCCTGTCATTCTTGAACTTGGAGGTAAAAGTCCCTGTATTGTTCATTCAGATGCGAATATAGACCTGGCTGCCAGACGCATTGTATGGGGTAAATTTATGAATGCCGGTCAAACCTGTATAGCCCCTGATTATATATTTGTTCAGGCCGGAATAAAAGATGAACTACTGAAGAAAATGCTTGACTATATTCAGCAGTTCTACGGATCTGATCCGCAAAAATCGCCTTTTTACCCCCGGATTATCAATCAAAAAGCCATGCAAAGGCTGATATCAGTAACCGATCAGCAGAAAGTATATTGCGGAGGGAATTACGATATCAATGATTTGTATATTGCACCAACAATACTTACAAATATTACCGGTGCTGATGCCGTTATGCAGGATGAAATCTTCGGACCGGTCCTTCCGGTCATGGAATATCAGAATATCAGTGAGGCTATCGATTATATCAATAGCAAAGAAAAACCTCTGGCTTTTTATTTCTTCGGAGATCCGGCCACCGGGCGCACTGTGCTCAGCAAAACCTCTTCAGGCGGAGCCTGTATCAATGATACTCTTATGCACATTGGCAACCACAATCTGCCATTTGGAGGAGTTGGCAACAGTGGTATGGGTAAGTATCACGGAAAACTTAGTTTTCAGGTATTCAGCAATCAGCGAAGCGTGGTAGAAACTCCTGTCTGGTTAGATTTACCATTCAGGTATATTCCATATAAATACATGAAGCTGATTAAGAAACTACTATAATCAATCTCTCAGACACAAAAAAAGTAACTAAGAAAATCTTAGTTACTTTTTTACATATTCAGAATAAATTATTTAGTTGCATTCTGAATCATTTTTCTCCCTACTGTTATGTATACCTCTACTCTTCTGTTTAGTGCGCGGCCCTGAACGGTTGCATTACTTGCCACAGGATCGTTCCATCCTCTGCCCAGCGCTTGCATACGTGAATTACTCACACCTTTTGATGCCAGATATTTCATCACAGACTGAGCTCTCTTTTCTGATAACTGCTGATTAAATGCCTGCGGACCGGTGTGACTTGTATAACCGATAATAATGGCATCCGTTTCAGGGAAATTATTCATATTCTCTGCCAGAATAGATAATACAGAATCTGCTTTTGCGCTTAAATCAGCTGAATTCACTTTAAACAAAGCTCCGCCGTTTAACCCAAGCTTGATTGCCTGTAGTTTATTATCTTTCAAATCAGGTACAAGATCAACCGTAACGATTGTATCACCATTTTCTTCATCGATATCATAAACAGCATATGCTTTAACCAATGCTTTCTCCTGAGTCTGCATTTGATTATTTACTTTACCGGCTACTTCTACCGTCACAGGTACTACACCCATCTGATTAACATCCTGAGCAACTTCTTCAACAACCAGAGCTTTTTTCGAATGACAGCTTGTTAGTGTCACAAAGCCCATAAACAACAACGCAATAATTGCTAAGTTAATTCTTTTCATAATACAAACGATTTAATGTAATTAAGGTCCAGGTTATTTAAACTTGCAATTAAACAATCGTATAAAATTAAAAGTTTTAGAACTTTCGGAATTAACATTTTTACCAAAACAAAAAAAGAGGTCTCATTTCTGAAACCTCTTTTCGTATAGTTGCGGGAACCGGACTCGAACCGATGACCTTTGGGTTATGAGCCCAACGAGCTACCACTGCTCCATCCCGCGATGTTTGTGATACAAAGGTACTCTTATTTTTCGGTCCTGCAAATTTTCCGGAAGTTATTTTTCATTCTTAATATCCAGTGTAACTCGCCTGCAAGCTATTTCCGGGGCTGTTGCTGAGTGACACAGTGGATCATTCCCCCATTCGCATACAGGTTACGTGAGTCAATTCCAACGACTTGCCGCGACGGGTATATCTGTTGAACGATTGCATTGGCGATCTTATCATTCGGATCATTATAATTTGGCACCAGTACCTTATCATTCGTAATATAATAGTTCACATACGATCCCTGATACCCCAAATCCTTTCCATAAGTAGTTACTACATTATTTTTCGTCAATGGCAGTGTCACATATTTATACGCCTGTCCCTCTCTGTTCAGTGCACTATAAAGAGTATTAATATCCTTATTCGTAAGTTCCCATATAGCCAGATCATCCGGGCTCATAGTTACAATCGTATCCGAACCGGCAAAACGCGCAAATCCGTCTATATGCATATCTGTAATATCCAGGCCGGCTACTCCGTCAAGCCAGATAAAATGAGTCACGCCCAGATACGTATGAAACAACTCCTCTGCCTGTGACTGCGTAACACCGGGATTCCTGTTTTTATTAAGTATTGAGCTTCGTGTAGCCAGAAATGATCCTTTTCCATCGACTTCAACAGCACCTCCCTCGACAATAAGCTTCTTATTTAGCTGCACAAAAGGAAAATTGGCCGCCTTAGCCACCTCTGACGGGATCTGCTCATCATAATTGAATGGTTCTTTTCCTCCCCATCCATTGAAGCCCCATCCTTCAATTGTCAGCTCTTTACTTTCCGACCACACAAAAACAGGACCGTTGTCACGTACCCAGACATCATTAGTGCGAAACAAATAGAAATCAATCTTCGCCATAGACACACCGGCATCAGTGAGCTGCTTAACGATCCGTTCTTTTGCTTCGGAATTATAAGCTATGATATGCAGATTCTCACCTGACACTATTTCACGCGCCATCTCAATCCAGGTCGCTTCAAGCCTGTTCCGGTAAGTCTCTCCATATTGATATTTCTGAGGCCATTGTAACCACGTTCCTTCATGCGGACTACTTTCTGCCGGCATTACATAGCGTATTGAATCATTATCATTCCCACTTTCGGGGCTCTCTTCCTTCCCACAAGAACTTAAGGAAACGGTTAGTAAAAGGGCTGCCATAAGATGTTTCATTTTCAATTATTTATTATAAGATTATCCCGGCCCACGGGAAGCCGGTTAAGTAAGAATTAAAACACATTTACCCCATTCTGAGTTTGTCGCAATCGAAACTATAATCTTTTATCCAATCAGTTCAGGATACATATTTCCTGTTTTTCATATAGGGGTTTTCAGTAAAACATACGTTATGATGATAAAAGACAATACAACCGTTCTGAGAACGATAAATTTTAAACGATATTTAATCCCTGTTCTATGAAAAAAAGAATATTTATATTCATAGCTATTTTACTTTCGGTTACCTTCTTATCTCATGCAAATGAAAGCAGACAGACAGATATGTATCCCAACAAACACGAAATCAGATTATCTGTCAGCGACGGAACGCCACTGAATATATCCAACTTCCTTGGTACTGCTATTGGTGATGCCATTACGGGAACAGAACGTGACAGGATTGAAATATGCGGAATATTTGGCATTGGTTACCGGTATGCAATCTCTCGCTGGAAAGTTGGAGGTGATATCGGATTTGCATCTCTTACCAACAGAGTAAAATCTTCCTTCTACGGAAGTATGACCCGTAATACAGAAAGTAATATTCACTTTCTGATTCTCCCAACCGGAGAGCTTACTTATTTTAAGAGAAAGAAGGTTACACTTTATAGCTCGGCTGCTATAGGAGCTATACTCAGCCGGAGTAGTTACAGTTCTGATTATTTCTTCGAAAACAGATTTATAGAGAATTCGTTTAATTACTCAGATTTTTATGCAACATTTGCATTTCAGGTAAATCCCATCGCCATTCGGGTTGGAAATGAACGAATTGGTGGTTTTATGGAATTAGGTGTAGGATACAAAGGTTTTATTTCAGCCGGTATTAGTATACTTTTTTAAATACGGATCATTATGGATTTAGTGCGTACAAATAAATTCAAACGCAGATTTAAGGAATACTATCAGACACTCTGTAACATTGCATACGGATATATCCCGGACAGGGATGAGTGCGAAGACATTGTGCAGGATACATTCATTACTGTGTGGAATAAAGAGAAAGATTTACTTCCGGAAAAGGAATTCTTATCTTATATGGTTATCGCTGTAAAGAACAACTGTATATCCGTCATACGGAAACAGCGTTTTGATACTGTCTCTATGGATGATTCCGAAAACTCACCGAATATTCATCATCTCGCTGACAATGATAATCATCAGACAGAAGAGCTTTCTGCCGAAGAAAAGCTACATAAGATATTATCGGTCCTGCCTGCCAGATGCAAAGAAATTTTTCTTCTGAGTAAACTTCATGGTATGAAGTACAGAGAAATTGCTGAAGAGCTCGATATCTCGGAGAAGACTGTCGAAAACCAAATGGGTAAAGCACTTAAAACACTTCGTGAATATATTGCCGGCAATCCTGTACTGTTTATTCTATTTCTGCTAATTACAATCCTCTTAAACAACAAATTGAAATGAAAAGTACAAACAATATCGATGAATTATTAGCAAAACATTTTGCAAATGAATCATTAACTACTGCTCAAGAAGTTGAACTTAATGAGTGGATAGATAATAACCGGGCTGAATTTGATCAGATCAGCTACTTATACAACCAACCTCTGCGCAATGATTCTGCATTAATTTTTGATGCCGTTCATGCCTGGAAAGTTGTCGAACCAAAACTCAACTTCCAGAGAAACCGATTTAAGCTCAGAGGACTGAGTATCGGGATAGCAGCCAGTATAATCCTGCTTATCGGAGTTACATTATTCAGAATATACAGTAATCAGACTCAGATCATGGACTTTACAAATTCATCTCTTCTGATTAGTGAAGTGACGCTTCCCGATCAGTCTGAAGTAACCCTGTATCCCGAAGCTTCCATTCATTATGAATCGAAAAAAAGAGAAGGTAACCGGATAGTTAATCTTACTGGAAAGGCTTTTTTTAAAGTCCGTAAATCCGAAGGGCGTCCGTTTATTGTTGACGCTTACAATACTCAGATAAAAGTTCTCGGCACATCCTTTCTGGTAAATGCCATCGCAAATGACGAAACCAATGTAAAAGTCAGAACCGGAATCGTAAGTGTAGAAAATGACGGAAGAGATATTATTCTGAAAGCAAATGAGCAGGTTGATGTCACTCCTGACTCTATGGCTAAAAGTAAGATACATTATCCGGATATAGTATTTAACACAAAGCCCACGGTGCTGAAATTCCGGAATACAAATATGCAGGAGATTATCCAACAGCTAGAATCTGTTTTTGATATACGGATAGATATTGACACATCACTATTAAATCAATCCGTAACGACAACTGTCTGTACAGATAATATTGACGATATTCTTTCGGAGTTATCCTACCTGACCAAGAGCAGATACCAGAAAGTATCGGATAAAAAATACAGGTTATACGCAGAGTAAAAATTATTGATGAGGCTAAAATTACTATTTGTAAGTTTTCTATTTTTTGTGTCTTTATATGCAGTAGCTCAAAAAAGCAGTGCATCTGTAATGACGGAAGAGGTTGTTCATATAACAACCCCTTCCGCCTCTGTGCTTAAATGGTTTGAACTTATAGAAAAAAAAGGAATCATTCTCTCTTACAATTCATCTGCAATTGATTTGAATTGCATCAAACAGATAGATGCCCGTAATATGCAGGTAGGAAAACTGCTTAAAGAGGTTTTATCAGATTACAAGCTTAAAATTATACCCTCCGGCACGAATAAGCTTATATTACAGGTCGAGGCCAGAAAGAAATACAATGTTTCGGGAGTAATCCGGGAAGCCGGAACCTCCGAAAAATTATACGGAGGAGCAATCACATTTCAGAATGAAGCTGGAGAAAACATTGTGATTGTATCCAATAGCAATGGCATGTACAATGTCAGACTGGCCGGTGGCACCTACCTGATGGAAATAAGCTATATCGGATACCGGAAAAAGACAGATACGATCACTGTGAATCAGGATTTATTTCTGTCTGATGAGCTTATGCCTATCCCTTACGAAATTAAGGAAGTTTCCATTGAACCCCAGAAAGGAGCGAATGATTTAGGCGAAATAGCTCCGTCGAACCTGCTGTCGTTTAACAACTCTGACATCTTTTCCCAAATACGTATTCTACCCGGTGTAATCGGAGCGTCCTCCAACGGTGATCTTCAGGTTAATGGCGGAAGTCAGGATGAGAATCTGATCTTACTGGATGGGATTCCGGTCTATCATACTGGACATTTAAACTCCATGCTCCCTGCTTTTAATGGAGATGCTATTAAAAGTGTAGGATTTCATAAAAGCTTCTTCCCCACTCAATTCGAAGGAAGACTTTCTTCTGTCACGGATATCAAATTAAAAGAAGGAAATAAAACCGAACACTCTCAGACTCTTTCGCTGGATATGCCTGCTGCATCTGCCATGTTTGAAGGCCCGGTAGTAAAGAACAAACTGTCATATATGGTAAGCGGAAGACGGAGCTGGCTGGACTTCTTTGACAATTTGCTTTCTGAAGACAACAGGCTGAATCACTCCTTCTACGACTTTAATGTCAAATTAGGTTTTTCGATCAATAAAAAAACCAGCTTGCAAGCTCTTGCTTACAAAGCCTGGGATAACTATTACGAATACAACAATAAAGAGAAATCATCTACACTGAAGTGGAGCAATGAACTTTATGCGCTTAAGTTCAACACTGTATACGGCGATAAATTATTTAACACAAATACAATTGCGTATACCAGCTACAGCAACAGAGTACGTACCAGTCAGCTGGGGCTGGAAGGTCCGGAATTTCTTAAAAGTGGAATTAAAGAACTCACTCTTACATCAGAATTCAGTTACAATGTAGATAATGTGTACCGTGCGATCTGGGGAGTAAAAGGCTCAATAGAAGAATTCAATATTGCAGGTTTTGGCAATAATATGAAAAACAGATATCAGCCGATCTCTCAGTTTTCACTCTTTTATGACAACCGGATCCGAATTACTGATAAATTATTCGGACAGATAGGAGTAAATTTTGTTGCCTATATGCCAAAGCATTTTGAAAATTACTACAGCGTTCAGCCCAGATTCTCATTTAAATACAATCTGGATGATAAAAACCTATTTTATGCCGGATTTTCAAGAATGGCTCAATTCTATCACTACATGAGACTCGACTTCTATTTTCTCCCAACAGACTTTCAGATGCCGAGTATAGCAGGATATAAGCCCAGAACATCTAATCATTACGAAATTGGATGGAAGTATTTTATGCCGGACGGACTGATTGATATATCAGCTTTTTACAAAGACAGAGATAATACCGTCTCGTTCAAACCGGGAGCCTATCCCTGGGATAGCAACTGGACGGATTATATCATGGTCGGAAGCGGTAAAAGCTATGGAATCCGCATGTATGCTCATAAAAACTGGAATAAGTTTGCGTTTCAGGCCTCTTATGCCTTTACCCGTAGCCTCGAGCATTTCCCTGAACTTCCGGACAGAGGCTATGTGCCTGCACTGACTGATGTACCACATGTTTTCAACACGGCTCTGAGCTATAAATTCAAAGTCCATTCAGCATTTTCCGTAGGAGCACTCATGCGCTCAGGAAGAATGATCGGAAACCTGTATGATTTCGATATTCTGCCGGCTGAATACTTCAGACGGATACGTATGCCTTTTAATTACAGGATTGATGCAAGCTATACTTATATCAAAGAGCTAAAAAAACCCGCAGCAAAAATCTTGCTGCGGGTAGGCCTCTACAATATTCTCGGGAATCCCTCTTACGAGGATATCATGGATTTCTATACTGTAGTTTTTCATCAGCATTGTTTACCTTACGGGTCAATTTCGGTTAAGTTTTAGGTTAGATTCAGAAATTACTCTTTAAAGCTAAATGATGTTTCCCGTTTCAGTTCATCCCCATCGAATCCAAGAGAGGCATTTGTGTAAATATCAATCTCACTTTTATTAGAATATACTGTTTTGTTCATCGGTTGATTTTCAACTGCCATTTTCATTGTTCCTTTCAGATAAGAGGCTCTGATCGAAAAGATATAGCCTCTGAATCCGGTTTTCACATTCATCGGAACATTATTCAGAACAACTCTGAATGGCAATTGGGCATCAACTTTTACTGTTTTTCCGGTCGCATCAATATATTCACCTATTAAATATAAATCTGAATTTCCTGGTATTTCTTCAAAAAAAGCTTCATAGGTTACAGTTTTGGATGTAGCATCCTCATCATTTAGACTACAACTATTAAGGAACGATAAAGACAAGAGAGTCAGCATAAATAACAATATCTTTTTCATAAACTTCATTTTTTAAGTTCGATTTAGTATGAAATTCACCAGCATAACTATCCATAGGGAAATAAGGGGAATTTCCTTCATAAGAGAGTACAAGAAGAATCACTATAGCCAGTATGCCGGTGAATTTTTTCATAACTAAACCAAAATAATATCCATTAACTAAACACCTGTGTTGTTTTTTTTCAAAAAGAATAATCCGGATGAAAAAAGCTAATCAGAGATAAATCCCGTCTTATAACTACACAAATCTTATTCTCATATATCCCTAAAACGCGACAATCCCAAAATACCCCTATGCTTCTCCCTCTTTTTTTGAAAAATCTTTTCTTACACTTTTTTCTTCTCCCCGGTCCTCTGATTAGTCATCCCCCGACAACGAAAAAAGGCTGTACGGAACAATTGTTCCGCACAGCCTCTCGCTATATATTTTCAGTGATCTGCCAACAGATCGTCTTTCTTTATTTTTTTCCTGCTGCTGGCAGTTTCCATACTCCGGATTTCGCATAATCGCCCGGGAATATACCTCCGGCCCAGGCAGGCCCAACTTCCGGTTTACGGATCGTCGCACCTTTTTGCCCCGATGTAATGATTGCTATAAAATCAAGATCCACACCTTCAATGTTTCGCTTCATCTTTTCATTAATCAGCTCTTTTTTAGAAAGAGGTTTATATCCGTTCCATTGCTGAGTTTTCCCCTTACGGGTAATTTTAGCAGAAGTCAGTCCGTCTAAAGACTCTTCCACTCCGCTCTCCCAACCTGTATAGAAATTATTTTTCCACTGATTATTGTGCGCATTGCCATGCTCATCGTTTATCACTGTGTACTTTTTAAATGCATTCTGCAAAAACAAATTTTCCGTAAAGCGGATATCATGAGGCAACTCTACTTTATCAATACCGAAGCTCTCAACTCTGCGATCTCGGTGCGGAGCCATATGAAGAGCGGTTCCGCAAATATTCTCAAAAACATTCCCTACCACATCTGTATTATAAGCCAAAGCATGCTCTGAAGCCTTCGGTCCTACATTAAAGTATATAGCAGCATTACCTCTGTCCTTCAGTGTTTTTTCCAGATTAAAGTAGTTATTACCCACTAAGTGGCCACTACCCCATATATACATTCCTCCGTAACCATGCATCGCATCAGTCGAAACAAACGAGTTACACAGTGCTACCTGATCATCCCCGTGACGGAAGTTTAAAGTTCCGCGGCAATTCACAAACAGATTGTTGAAGTAAACATTCTCACGTGACTTACTTGTTACGATTTCTGCTTCTGAATCCTGTCTCTCAAACACATTGTTATCTACCAGACACCGCCCGAAATCTTTCCGCCAGTATCCGATACGAATACCTCCGCCTGCATTTCCTTTTTTAGGTGGATTCGAAAAATAACAATGATCAATTCTGTGATACATCGGAATGCCGGGTTCCCCTTCATCCATCTTTTTAGGTGTATTATTCAGATTGATCACCTGATCCAGCGTCGCTTTCTCAATGAATGCACAATGATCAATACGGCAGTATTGCGGCACATTTCCTTCCTTATCCAGCGAAGTGGTTATATAAGCAGAGTTTGCATCATCAAATTTATAGAACATACAATCCGTGATACGGCAATGGCTGCCATAGATAGCAACAAGCCCCGGTCCGTGAGACTTCCATTCTTTCGGATTGCGTGCCCCGTCTTTAAAATATACGCCCGACAAAGTAATGTAGTTTCCGCGCAATTCGACTTTCACATCACCCGTAAAGAACACCTTTCCCGGATTTACAGCCTCAATCAGAACAGGCTTTTCACTCGTTCCGTCAGCTTTCACAATCAGACGGATATTCTTGTAATCACCATCCTCCATCTGAATCGTTGTTCCGGCTGGCGCTTCAGAAGCAGCTTGCTGTAAACCTTCTGTCGAATTCACTTTCACTATTTGTGCATAAACTCCACCCGTACACAAAAACATAAAGCACATGCAAAGCAGTGCAATTGTATATATCTTTCTCATCTATTCTTAGTTTGTCTTAGTTTGCAGGAATGAAACGTGTATAATCTTTTCCGTTCTTTGGTTTATGAGAGGACAACCAGCTCTTCAGCATTTCGCGATGCTGCTCAATAACCGGTTTGTATTTTGCCTCAATAGCCAGATTGCGCATCTCACCTCTGTCATTCTCCATATCGTAAAGTTGCTCTCTGTATTTCCCTTTATCGTAAAGCACATACTTAAACTGCGGCGTACGCACCATCCAGCCTAACGAACCGCCCGTCTGAAGAAACGTTGTTTCGGTCACTACAAACGGCTGATGTTCTGCCTCTGTATTTCCCTTCTCAACCAACTTTTTAAAACTTACACCCTGGCGACCTTCAGGCATATCCACCTGAGCCCATTCACAAACAGAAGGCATCAGATCGACACTGTTGTTAATCAGCTGGGGCATCACTTTCCCGGCATTCTTTTTCCCGGGCAAAGTCACAATAAACGGTATATTAGCTACCTCTTCATACAGAACTGTTTTCTGATTCCATTTGTGAGCCGCAGCACCATCACCATGATCACTCGTAAAGATGATAACTGTATTATCCCACAATTTATTCTTATCCAGCGCATCAACAATCTTACCGATCTCTCCGTCCACATGCTCAATCATACGGTAGTAAGCATTCAGATAACGACGCCAGTCGTCAGACGAGAAGTCTACAGAAGGATAAAGTGCATAACTCAGCTTCTGCTCTGTAGCCAGTACAGTAGCATCGTAAGGATTACGGGCATGATTCAGCGGCAACCCCGGACACTCTTCCAATGCCGGCTCTTCAATCTTCACAAACGGAAGCTCCTGACCACGTGCATACTCACAAATATTATGGGGATTATCAAACGAAGCTACCAGAAAGAAAGGTTTATCGTGTTTTTTATTCAGATACTCCACACAAGACTCGGCCAAACCATAGTCGTTATGTTCATGCAGAGTTTTAAATCCAAATTCGCCGTCAGGCATCGAAGCCGTATGGGCATGCCATTTACCGGCATAAGCACAATCATAACCGCTATTCTTCAGCAATACACCCAAAGTTGTATCATGAAGTTTCAGGTCCATCGGTTGATTATTTTTTTCTGTTCCAATCTCAGAAGGCATAAATCCTGTAAACATCGACGAGCGGGCCGGCCCACTCAGCGGTGATGCAGTATAAGCATTTTCGAATCTCATTCCGGCCTTTGCCAGTCTGTCCAGATTCGGTGTCTTCAATTCTGGGTTACCCGCACAGCTCAATCCATTGGCTATGTGCTGATCTGTCATAATGTAAATGATATTCGGACGTTTTTCTGCATAAGCAGAGCCTGCTACACAAACCAGTCCGGCAAACGCTATAAGCTTTCTTCCTGTGTTCATCTCAGATAAAAATCGTTAGTTTCTGTTGTTGATAGGTTATCGGAGCATAAAAGTAAAAAAAAACTATGATATCTGTTAGTCATCTTCAACATAATAATCAAGTTCTCTTTTGAGTTCATTTTTGACCCATCGCGGAGACACTTACGCTGTTTTTTTCCAAATTTCACCGTCACCCGTCACCTTTTATTGTAAATTATTGATTTTAAGAAGCATACAGGTGACGGTAAGAGTGACGGTAAGGTGACGGTAAATTCAGTCTACCGTCACCCATAAACAACTAATAATCAGCGCCTATTTACTAACGATGACGGGTGACGGTAGATTTTGAGAAAAAATCGCTCATGTGAATGAGATTACTGGTCTTATCGTTCTTGTATGTCAATACGCTATGTTACCCTACGAATTCCGTTTTTTGAAATTTCATTCTTCTAAGCAAAATTGTGTGATCATGTCGGTTTGCAAGTAGCAAACTGAAATTAGCAAGTAGCAAAATAAGTTTTGCAAGTAGCAAACTTTTATTTGCAAGTAGCAAATAAATACACTCATAAAAACCTCCGCTCCGCTTCAAAAAACAACCATATATCATTGCTTTCCCAACCGTATATATTCGCCCGGATAAACCGATAATTAATTGCTGTATATAAGAGGTTTAGTTCATTCAACCGTATCCTTTACAAATCCGCTCCGGAGGGGTTGTAATTCCGCCCCGGACCGGTTTTATTTCCGCTCCGGAGCGGATTGTATTCCGGTCCGGAGCGGAAATATAAATCAACCGTATCTCGTAACTAAACCAACCGTATATAATAAATAATTCCTCCTTTGTTCCGACTAATATATACGTATATTCATTTGCATATATACCTTTCTCTATCTGCAAATCTGAGTTTCGTCCAGATGACAGATATCATTGCTGAATTATTTAAACGATCAGGCAAAAAAGAGGATGAAAAGAAATCTAATGCTTCAAATACAGCAATCGCAGGGACATTTAAGTGAGGAGATTTGATTCCCGAAGGCAATGGTCTGTGAAAAGTATAAAGAATTAATTATCTGAAAGATTGTAAATCAAAACAACTTCTTATATTTGTCTGATTCTGAGTTAATCCTCGGAGATAAACGATAATAATAATACTATGAGAACTCTCAATCCAATATTCATTATCATCACATTCTTCATTTGCATTGTTTTATATTCTTGTAGAACAGCAAAGCCAGATCCATGTGATTGTAACTTACCAAAGAATTTAGAAAAGATTATCGATGATTTTGTCGTGAAATTTGATAGTGCTAACATTATAGATAGTTCAAAAATTGTCAATATATTCCATTTTAAATATAATGAAAGCGATTATATTTTGACAAGTGCATCGTCTGGTTCAGGCAAAGAGTATATTTCTTCATTTTGTTTTTATGGTGATTTGTTAATTATATATACAAAGTTAGACGAAATAAAGGAGGATCTATTTTATTCAAACTGTAGCAACATTCCTAATTATTATCGCATATATGGTATAACAGTAAATGAAATAGTTGATTATGATCCTCATTTTAAAGTAAAATTATATCAGATCAAAGATAATCGTTTTAAGGAAATCCCATTTGATTCCACCATAGATGATTATTTATTTGAACTTTTAATTAAAAAAGGAATAGTGCCAACTCCACCACCTCCTCCAATTGAATAGAATATACGAACTGATGGTATTAATATCACAAACAACCACCTTTGGGGTTGCAAGACTTGGGTGTTTCCCCTTTCCACGGGTAAAAGCAATACTCCTGAAGGAATCTATTGCTTCTACGCCGCGGTTACAAACAAATAATTAAAAAGATTGGAAAAAATGATCCGAAAGAGATTATTAAGATGAATAAGAATGAGCAGAAATCTCTTGAATATGAAAACGTAATGCGCAAGCGCTATAATAGAGATTTACGACAAGATTATTATAAAACGCCAATAAAAACTCAGAATTATGAGAATATTAATATACCTGATAAGCTGCATATGCCTAATCAGCTGCGAAAACGATAAAAAGAGTAACCGAGAGTCTATTCTGATACCATACGCAGAAAGTGAATTTATATATGTCGTAATTCCGATGGTATACGAAAAGGACTCTTTTTTATGCTGTTGCGATAATGAATCAATATACGATATTTTAAACATTAAGATTATAAGCAATGCAGAATTCAAGAAATTACTATATGAGAAAAATATAAATAA
>JBOFKD010000257.1:0-1163 GCA_051657165.1 Bacteroidales bacterium
GTATATTTGCTTTTAATTTGAAAAATACACATGTATATAATATAAGAACAAATTAAATACGATTTTATTAACTGATCACGTAATGAAAAAACAATTTTATTCTATTCTTGGATTATCCTTTTTATTAATGGGGCCGTTATCGGCACAAGTAAGTCAAACGAATCCGGATACCATATTATCTCTACCGGGCGAAAAATGGTGGGGCGGTATGGTCGCTTTAGGTAACAGTATGCCTTTTAATGAAAATACAGGTGTAATGGATTTGGCAAAGCGAAACTATAATAACCAGTCCAGCTCGTTGCTTTTATCTTCAAAAGGCAGATATGTCTGGAGTGAATATCCATTCTCATTTAAGTTGGCTGATAATAATCTTATTATTGATGCAGCCGGTAATCCGGTTAATCTTGTGGCGGCGGGTAAGAGTCTGAATGAAGCGCATCTTAAAGCCATGCAGGAATTGTTTAAACCAGAAGGTGGTGTTCCTGATACATTATTTTTTGTGCAGCCACAATACAATACGTGGATCGAGTTGCTTTATAATCAGAATCAGGCGGATGTTCTTGAATATGCAGAGCAGATTAAAAAGAATAATTTTCCTGTCGGTATTTTCATGATTGACGATAACTGGCAGCGTTACTACGGGAACTTTGACTTTAAGGCAGAGAAATTCCCTGATCCGAAAGGGATGATTGACCAGTTACATAAGGACGGATTTAAGGTTATGTTATGGATCAGTCCGTTTGTTTCTCCGGATTCCCCTGAATACAGGGAGTTAAGTAAAAAGGGGTATCTGATTAAGCGTAAAAACTCTAATACGCCGGCTTTAATCGGCTGGTGGAATGGTTATAGTGCTTGTTATGACTTAACGAATCCTGCAGCTATGGACTATCTTCGCAACCAGCTGAAAGAAATGCAGGATAAATATGGTGTCGATGGATTTAAATTTGATGCCGGAGATCCTGAATTACATATCGGTGAATTTAATTATTACGATAAGAATGCAACGAATGTAGATTTTTGTCAGAAGTGGAGTGAATTGGGATTGTCATTTCCGTATAATGAGTTCAGAGCATCCTGGAATTATGGGAACAAACCTTTAGTTCAGCGTCTGGGTGATAAGGATTATTCATGGAATGCTTTATCGTTGTTGATTTCAGATATGA
>JBOFKD010000258.1:0-2086 GCA_051657165.1 Bacteroidales bacterium
CGAAAACGGAGAACCGGGTCAGACTGAATATCGTGTAACAGGTTTGAGATTATTCCTGATTGATACGAAAGAATCATTGCCGTATCAGATTAAATTCCTGACAAAACTGGAAATCCTTTCAGTGCGCAGTAATACCAACAGTTACAAAAAAAGTATTCCGATGACTGCTGAAATTTGTGAATTGAAGAATCTGAAACATCTGGATCTGTTTGCGTATGGCTTCAATTCGTTGCCGGCTGGTATGAGTGAAATGAAACAACTGGAAACGCTGGAGTTGAGCAGTAACCAATTCCGCTCCATTCCGACAGACATCTTGTTGAATCTTCCGAACCTGAAATCGTTGTCGCTTTCAGGTAACCGTCGCTTTGAACCGCAGGACTTGTCTCTGTTAGATGATCCGGATGCAGGATTGGGAGGTTCGTTACCGGCTGAATTGTTCCAGATGGATCAGTTGGAATACCTAAGTTTGACAGCCAATCTGTTTGAAGGTTCAATTCCGGATATGCCGGTAGGTTCAATGCCGAATTTGAAACATTTGTCTTTGAACTTTAACTTCCTGAGCGGATCACTTCCTGAGTGGATCCTGAAACATCCGTATTTAGGTTGCTGGAATCCTCATACATTTATCTTTAATCAGGATGGTATAAAAGATTCGAATGGTGTACGTCCGGGCTTCAATAATGTTCCTAACAGAATTCCTGATTGTCCGTTAAATAACTAATAAGTAATTATTTGAATTCGATAAGAATGATCAAGCAAATCAATAAATTATATATGTTCATGCTGCTTTTGTGCAGCATGACATTCTTTGCCACTTCGTGTAGTGATGATTTACAGGAAGTAGGAATGGGAGCAGGTCAGGGTGGTGTGAACTTTAAGTTTTTAAAGATTACAACTTATGATATCAAGGATCTGCAGGATATTGCCTCGGTAAAAATCACGTTGGAGAAAGACGGAGAACGTATTGTGTTACCAAGTTTACAGATGACCGGTACAGCAGATTCATTAAGCTCATCAACGGTATTTCTGAATGCAGGAGCCTACAGACTGGTTTCATATAAAGCATTTGACAACGGAGCTAATCTGATTTCAAATTGTGAGTCGGATAAAAACAATACATTCGTAGTAGAGGCATCTCAGGCTACAGATTATGTAATGCCGATCAATGTAAAAACAATTCTTGCACCGAATAACCTGCGCAGCTCATTGTATGCCATCTGTACGGAGGCATTCGGACCGGACAGTACGCTTTGGCCATCTACCTGGAACGCCAATACGGAATGGGCTAAATGGGAAGGTCTGGAATTCGAACTGGATGAGTATGACAATCCGATGTATCTGGTAGCGTTGACACTGGACAAAACGTTTGCTCCGATGAAAAAACTTTCTTCATCGATCGTGAATATTCCGACGCTTGAAAACCTGATTATCTGTGATAATGCACTGGAGGAACTACCTGAGAATTTCGGTGTTTCAAAAATCGGAGGTTTGATGATTCGTAATACGAATCTGAAAGCATTACCTGAGTCGATGCGCAAAATGGATCTGAAATCGGTTTTCCTTGAAAACAATGCATTCACAACTTTCCCGGAAGTAATTTGTGCACAACCGGATCTGCGTATGCTGGATATTATCAGCGAAGATATCTCTGAAATACCTGCAAGCATTGGCAATCTGGATCAGATTAACTGGTTGCGTATTGCAGGTACACAGATCACAGCACTTCCTGATGTGTTTGATCAATTGTTCCGCATTTCGACACTGGATATTTCGAACAATAAGAACCTGGCTGTTTTACCGGCTACACTGAAAATGGTGAACTACGGAAACCAGTCTTCTTATATGCGTGGTGTTTTTGCCGGCGGATGTGCCTTCACATCTTTCCCGGATGCATTGATCTCTCCGAAATATCGTCAGATTGACTTGTCGGGCAATCCGATCACTTCGATCAATAAAGAAGATATCGAGTCGATGACCAATCTGGATTGTCTGCAACTGAATGATATGAACCTGTCGTCATTCCCTAAATTGAATAAAGAGAACATGCGTATGTTGTCGTTAATCAATACAGGTCTGACAGCAGCTG
>JBOFKD010000259.1:0-1808 GCA_051657165.1 Bacteroidales bacterium
ACAATCGTGATTAATACGGATGAAGAAAAGATATATGCCATATTCACGAATCTGATCCGGAATGCAATAAAATATTCCGAAAAAGGACATATAACAATCGGATATCTGGAACATCCTCAAAACATAACATTCTACGTTCGGGATGAAGGCAAAGGCATTCCCGAAAACATGTTAGAAAATATATTTCATCGTTTCATTCAGGTTGATAATACCTCTACGAAATCACACGAAGGAGCAGGTCTCGGACTGTCCATTGTTAAATCCTATCTGGACCAGCTGGGCGGCCGCATATGGGTAGAGAGTAAAATAAACGTCGGTTCTGTATTTTACTTTTCACTCCCTTTGTAATTAACCATTTCAAAAAAATCCGTTATGATTAAAGTCTCAATTATCATTCCTGTTTACAATACAGAAGAATACCTTACAGAGGCGCTTAATTCAATTGTGAATCAAACACTCCGGGATATAGAAGTCATTATTATCGATGATGGATCAACAGATAATTCCCCGTCAATCATAGAACACTTCAGACAGACAGACTCGCGCATTTATTCTGTCAGGCAGGAAAATGCCGGACAAGCGTCTGCCCGGAATACAGGATTAGCCAAAGCTACTGGTCAATACATCTATTTTATGGACAGTGACGATCTTCTGGATATTGATGCATTAGCAGGTTGTTATGCAAAAGCTTCATTACAGGATCTCGACATCCTTTTCTTTGATGCTACCTGCTTTTCTGACGAAGGATTCAACACTAAAGCATATAACTACCACAGATGCAATAAGCTCACTGACAAAGTTTATACAGGAACTGAAATATCGGATATTCTTCTGCGCAATGAAGGCTTCCGTGTAGCTCCCTGGCTTCAGATCTATAAACGCAGCTTCCTAGAAAAGAATATATTGAAATATGTGCATACGACTCATGAAGACGAGCTGTTTACGATTCAGGCTTTTCTTCTGGCAAAGCGCGTCAGTTTTATTGAGCGGAGCTATTTCCATCGAAGATTACGGACAGCATCCGTTGTGACTACGTCTTTCAGTATAAAAAAGCTCAATGCCTATTGCTTTATTATTCACGAACTGAATCAGTTTTCAAAAAACAAAGATTCAGAGACCCGAAGACTCGTTAAACTATTTATAAGCAGAATCCTATATGGAGTCATCTATAAAATAAAAGAACTTAATTCACAAGACAAAGTAAAAGCAATAAAGACACTTGTTCGAACCTCTCCTGAATTATTTTCAAAAGTAATATTTAAAATTCTAAGCAATAAGATTCATGGGTAAATCAGTCATTCGAAAAGTATTGGATGGGGTATTTTATATAGCCATCGGAAAATACACCGGATTCGTTTTATCGCTGGTCATAGCCGGTGTGCTTTCACGCATACTTAACCCATCCGATTTCGGGGTGATGTCACTCGCCACTATATGTATTGCATTCTTCACTATTTTCTGCGATCCAGGTATTGGTACAGCAATTATTCAGAATAAGAATCTCACCGAAAAAAACTATAGCGAGTTATTCTCATTCTCCTTTATCATCGGGATTGCAATAAGCGGCTGTTTGTTCTTATTTTCTATTCTGTACGGAACCTTCTATAACTCAGCCGAACTCGTCAAATTATGCCGTGTAATGGCTCTGTCTCTATTCTTCAATGCATTGAATACGATTCCGAACGGACTTCTTTACAAAGAGAAGATGTTTCGTTTTCTTGCCATACGTAATGTTGTGATACAACTCATCGGTGGAGCTATAGCAGTTTTGGCAGCCTACAAAGGTATTGGCGTATATGCACTAACAA
>JBOFKD010000260.1:0-6856 GCA_051657165.1 Bacteroidales bacterium
CAGCTCAATTAAGGAAATGGTGTGCGTGTGCTGGTCCGTTCGCTCCAGTGCTGGCAATGGGTGTGTCTATGGCTGCAATGGCTGGATTAGGTCAAGTAGTCGGAATGATTCCAAAGTTCGCGACTGGTGGTATCGTTGGCGGTGGTTCTGTAAGTGGTGATAAGATTCCAGCTTTGCTTAACACTGGGGAAATGGTCTTGAATGACAGGCAGCAGACAGCGCTATTCAATCAGCTTGATAGGGGCAGTAATGGTAATAATCAGTCTGGAGAAGTTGAGTTTAAAATAAAAGGTGATTATCTGGTTGGGATGTTAAACAAAACTAATCACAAACAAAGAAGAACATGAGAAACATAATATTCAGGAACATAGACAACGAATTACTAACCTTAAAGATACACTCCTCAGCTTCTGGGGATGGTATCTTAGAGAGCGATTCAATACAGATTACACACGATAAAGTAGGTTACTTTACTGATATTGTAGGGTCAAGCCGTTTGGAGTTTACTTTAATCGCTGAGACTGATGGTCAATATCGTGACTTATACACGACTTCAGCAACTGGAATTAAGGTTGAATTATTGAAAGGGTCTGAGGTAATATTTAGCGGCTTCCTTGATAGTGAAATCTATGAGGAAGACTACAACACGCAAAAAAACTATCCTATTGACTTCAAAGCTGGAAACATTAAGATTCTGAAACGCATTGATTTTGACTTAAACGGTAAACACTCAGTTAAGACAATCCTACAACACTGTTTAAACAAGCTGGGAATGACACTTCACTATTCCAGCTCACTTAAATCAGGCTCTATCAATTCGGGAGACTTCATATCTAACACCAGTGTTTTTTATAAGGATGGAGAATATACTAATTGCTTTGATGTGATAGAATCCGTCTTGCAATCGTTAGCGCTTAGGTCCATGGTTATAGGCAACACCTTCCATGTATTCGATAATGAAGCGATAACAGGACGCACCCCTTTAAAGATGGAAGACTACTTATTAGGTAATGCAACGCTTAAATCAGCGGAATGTTATAAGGAAGTAGTTCTGACACTTGATACAGCTTCAGATAAGCAGGTGTTTAATCTGGAAGTT
Source organism: Bacteroidales bacterium (assembly GCA_051657165.1). Classification (GTDB taxonomy): domain Bacteria; phylum Bacteroidota; class Bacteroidia; order Bacteroidales; family UBA7332; genus UBA7332. The sequence continues at coordinate 1,100 of JBOFKD010000260.1, forward strand.
GATAAGTTTGAGTTTCCATTCCCAGCCGCTTCAGAGCGCTCTATCAGAGAAAAACAAGGTGATGGTGATGGTGATGTTGGGTTCGTTCAAATGACTACCAATAAGAAGGAGTTTGAAAATGTTACTATTGTTAACGCTGGGTGTGTAATGGCGCGAAATAAGCCACGTTTCAGCGGCTCAGACCAGATATATATTAAATCTAATACTATCACCAGAGAAAACACCAGTGTTCTAATGTGGAAATCAAGGAAGCTTCCAATCACGATGATTAACAGTTCAGATTGGTTTCTTAATCTTAAGCTGGATGTATTACTTTCAATCAGGTCTAATCCTTTTCGCGGTGTTAATGAGAGCGATGACACAAACCCAAAAACATCATGGTACAATAACCACGAAAATGACTTCAGGAACCAGACTAACTATACACAAGTGTTTGGGGATGTTCTTTTGTATAATGATGCTGGAGTGGTAACACACCACCTCAGTAATATAGGTTCTTCCAGAGATGCTACACCAGCGGTTTGGGTTAGTGGCGCTCCTGGGGTTAAGGGTCAGTTTCGATTCGATTATTACGATAACATGAAGAATGAACACGGCTTTAGTTCAGGCTGGCAGACCAATAGCCCAACAGTTCCAGCGTTAGGGGTTGGGTACTCATACGGAGCGCTGACAAAAACCATGAAGAATAAAGGTACTTTGGCAAATTTACCACCCGTTAGCGGTCATATAGAAGTTCAAGTGTATCAAGGTGTCAAATGTATTGACGGGGCTGACGGTGGTACCATTAGACAGGTTTACAGCGACTTCAAGCACCTTTGGTATAAAGATTTAAAGGTAAGTATTTGTGATGCAAACGGGCACGATAATTACTCAGAATCTGAATACGAATATCGCGCTACACTTGACAACGAAGCCGATTCAACCCTTAACATAGACAATAAGTTAGGAGCTATCAGAGACGAGGATTATTCATGTAGGGCTGGTTATGTTGGTTCAAATGGTAAATTTCTGACATCATATCAAGCTGGAAGTCTCTCAGATATATTGGAGGTTGTTAATCTAAATCGTATCAATCAGACAGACACAGGGCAACGTAACTGTTTCGACTGCAAAGTCAAACCATTGTCTATAATGGGATCTATTCTTTCATTAGAAGGGGTTAATAAATCATTCTGGGTGAATGGTTTTGAATATTACCCAGAAGATAACTATTTCCAGATTCAACTAAATGAAAGGGTGTAATTATGCAAATTAGATTCACGAAAAAATCAAAACTATCTGGCTCCTATATGGGTGGCGGATTCAGTGGCGGCGGTTCAACATTAGATCCGTCAACGCTGAAGTTCGTTCCATACAATCCAGATAATGAAGCAGTATGGGATATTCCAGACAAGCCCGTCAATGTGCTGGGATTGACTTCTAATGGGTCAGTTATTGCTATCGGTGATATTGTAGCAAATAAAGCTGGAGCAGTTACTTTCACGGCCACAGACGAACAAACGGGATCACAATATCTCTATCAGTTATTGGATGTCGATATACCTAACCCAGCTAATGGGGATGCGCTGGTATATAACGGTAATAAATGGTCATGTACGCAGATCAATAGACACCATGTAGGTCTGGGGAATGTAGACAATACCAGCGATATTGATAAACCAGTATCAACGGCTACACTTTCAGCGCTAAGCAATAAAGTTGATAAAGTGCCGAATATGGCTCTATCAAGCAATGATTTTACCTCAGTACATAAATCAAAGCTTGACGGTATTGAATCAGGCGCTCAGGTCAATAAGGTTACTTCAGTGGCTGGGAAAGAAGGTGACGTTACTTTAAGTAAGGCTGATGTGAATCTCGGCAACGTTGACAACACAAGCGATGCTAACAAACCAATTTCGACCGCAACACAAACGGCACTTAATGGTAAATTAGGAAAAACAGAAACAGCTTCCGATTCACACAAGCTTGGAGGAAGAGCGTCTGCCGATTTTTATCACAAAGCAAACTCAAACCTTCCTTCAGTTGATTGGGCGGCTAAAAATGTTGTTGCAGCTGGAGATATTGTAGCTAAAAAGACTAATGCTGTTGTATTTGCAGCTTCCGATACTTCGGGAGGATCGCAATATTTACATCAGCTACTTGATGTTGAAATCCCAACGCCTAAAAACGGTGATATATTAGTATATAACGGTTCAAAACAGAAATGGTCAAACGTCTCAGAGGTTATATTTGACGCAGGAAATTACGCGATTATTTAATACAAACTATAAACCATGAAAAAACGCAAAACACAAACGTTAGAGATATTAGCTATTATACTGATAGCGGCAGGGATAATATTAATCTTTGTTGGATTATTAATTCCGCCATTAGGTATAATCCACAGCTCAGCACTATGGGCGCTTGGTCAGATGTTCGCTCTATCAGGCTCCTTACTGGGAGTAAAAGAGCACTATGATTCGAAACTGAAGGAGGTAAAAGAAGAGATAAAAGATGAGTTGAAAGATAAATAATGTTAATTGAAGGGTGTGCGATTTAGGTTGTACACCCTTTTATTATGCTGGTTTATAGGGTGTTATAGTATTGTGATTAAAATGCGGTAATCACGGAAACGGCACTTACTTTGCTTATACCAAGTTGGATAAGCAGAGGGTACACAGCAACCATCAGCAGAAGAGACAGACCTGCGGCTGAGGGTGTTGCCATAAATAGGAACTGACCGATCGGGATTAGCATTGCTGCCGTAAGGTATGGGGATTTGCGGAAAAGTTTCAGCGGTTTTACGGCGATTGTCACTAACGCATTACTGGCTCCGATTTGTTTCATATAGTTTACGAAACCACCGATAGACATTATCAGTAAACCGATTGAGGATAATTTGCTTGCTGTGATCTGCTTGAATAGTGAGATAAAATTGAAAACGACTGAGTTGGTCTCATCTTTGCCAATGTTGGCGAATACAAATTCAGGGCCATTTAGTATATATGACAGAATAAGTAAAATTAATCCGCCGATTAATAAAACAGCTTGTGCGTAATAACTTCTGAATAGAAAATACGCCATACATGCAATTATGGCTAACGATAAAATAAATCCAATTAGATTCATAAAAAAATATATTGTGTTCTGGTTGTGTTTTGTGCAAAGTAATAAAAAATATTTATTATATATCTCTATGTGTTTTTTGAAAATCAGGCGAATGTATTTCTTATATATTGATATTTAGCTTCTTATTTCCGATTGATTGACGTTTTTAAAATATCTTAAAATGCAAAATAATATTAATTAATAGGTTCACTCACACTTTGTTATTTGATCTTATGAAATAATTTATACATTTGCACAATGTTTAATCAAATGTGCAGTTTTAATCATGGCAGTATCAAAAACACGAAATCTTTTAATTGATGTAGCGAGACAGCTTTTCGCCCGACAAGGAGTTGAGAAAACAACAATGAATGACATTGCTCAGGCTTCGAATAAGGGAAGAAGAACGCTTTATACCTATTTCAAGGATAAAGAAGAAGTGTATATGGCGGTGATTGAATCAGAACTCAAACAGTTGGTTGACTCTTTACAGCAAGTGGCAGGACAAAATTTGCCTGCCGATGAAAAACTAACCGAATATGTATTTACCAGAATGGAAGCTGTTAAAAGAACAGTCGTTCGAAACGGTACATTAAGAGCGAAATTTTTCAGGGATATTTGGAAAGTCGAAAATGTACGTCGCTATTTTGATGAAATGGAAGTAGAAATTCTTACAAATATTTTGCGTGGGGGCGTAGGTTCAGGTGTTTTTCAAATTGAAAATGTAGACGCTACGGCAATGGTTTTGCATTATTCGCTGAAGGGACTGGATGTGCCTTATATAAAGGGAACATTTAATGAATTAGGAATTGATAGGAAAGAAATAAGAAAACACATCCTTGACGTCGTGTTTTTCGGAATTAAAATTAAATGATTAACTTATGTTCTTAAACTCTTTAGGGCACTATGTTCCAACAGAAAGAGTCCATAATGACTATTTCTTAGAGGTAAATGGATTGACCGGCGAATGGATTAAGCAAAGGACCGGAATTGAAACCAGATCAAAGGCAGGCGCCGATGAGAATGTAAACACAATGGCAATTGCAGCTGTCGAAGATGCAGTGAAGAAATTACCTTATCCATTAGCAGAGGTTGACTTAATTGTTGCTGCGGGATATACAATGATGGATACTGTTGCAACAGTTGCACATGTAGTCCAAAGACATTTTGATATGGGTCTTGCTCAGTGTGTTGCAATCACATCAGCATGTTCTTCATACGTAAATGCTGTTGAAATTGTTGAGGGTTATTTTGCAATGGGTAAGGCTACGAAAGCATTAGTAATATGTACTGAGCATAATACATATTACAGTAATCAGACTGATCCGACTTCAGGACACCTTTGGGGAGATGCAGCTGTTGCAACTTTCTTTTCTAAGGAATCACAGCGAAAGAACGAACCAGAAGTTTTAGAAGTTTTTACCAGAGGGTTGGGACATGTCGGAAAGGGTCCCGGAGGTGTTTATCTGAATCCGAAAGAAGAAGGTATTGTTATGCCTGATGGAAGAGATGTATTTATGAATGCAACACGCTTTATGTGTGAAGCTCTTGAAAAAGTGTGTTCAATAAGAGATATGGAGGTTTCTCAACTGGATTATATTATTACACACCAGGCGAACAAACGTATAGTATCAAACGTAGCACATCACCTGAGTATGGGTGAAGACAAATTCGTGAATAACATTCAGGAGTTCGGAAATACAGGTTCGGCAAGTGCAGCTTTAGTGTTGTCGCAAAATATCGAACAGTTTAAATCGGGCGATTTTATCGGCTTAACTGTTTTTGGTGGCGGATACTCGAGCGGAGGTATTTTGGTGAGAATCTGATAAAGTTTTATATTTGTCCGATTAATCGTTTTATTAAACGGTTTATATTATAACTAAAATAGTATTCAATAAATTTACACTATGGGACTATTAACAGGTAAAGTTGCGATCGTAACAGGTGCAGCTCGCGGAATTGGTAAAGCTATCGCTTTACGTTTTGCACAAGAAGGTGCAGATATTGCTTTCACTGATTTGAATATCGATGAAAATGCAAAAGCAACAGAAGCTGAAATCGCAGCTTATGGCGTTAAGGTAAAAGGTTTTGCTTCAAATGCAGCAAACTATGAAGATACTCATAAAGTAGTTGAGGATATTCACAAAGAATTCGGACGTATTGATATTCTTGTAAACAATGCAGGTATTACACGTGACGGTTTGATGATGCGTATGGACGAAGCTCAATGGGATATGGTTATCAATGTTAATCTGAAATCAGCATTTAACTTTATTCACGCAGTAACTCCTATCATGATGCGTCAGCGTTCAGGTAGTATCATTAACATGAGCTCTGTTGTAGGTGTATCAGGGAATGCAGGTCAGGCTAATTACTCAGCTTCTAAGGCAGGTATGATTGGTTTAGCTAAATCTATCGCTAAAGAACTAGGATCTCGTGGTATCCGTGCAAACTCTATCGCTCCGGGCTTTATTGTTACTGATATGACTCATCAGTTATCTGATGATGTTCGCAAACAATGGGAATCTAGCATTCCTATGCGTCGTGGCGGAACACCGGAAGATGTAGCTAACACTTGTGTTTATCTTGCATCTGATTTATCTTCTTATGTTACAGGACAAACTATCCATGTTTGCGGTGGTATGAATATGTAATTCGAAAAAAAATCAT
>JBOFKD010000261.1:0-1113 GCA_051657165.1 Bacteroidales bacterium
CTTATTCGTATAATGCCGATTACGGAAGAGGTTCGTTGAGTGCTTTTGACGAAGCACTGGAGAATCGTCCGCAATTATCTGTAAATGGAGCTGTCGGTGTGGGATATAGTTTATCCAATCTGTTTCAGCTTTATTTTGAACCGGGTATAGCCTATTATTTTGATAATAACAGTTATATCATTAATATACGTAAGGATAAACCGGTGGATTTATCTTTGCAACTGGGGGCGCGGTTTAAATTCTGATTATAATCTTAATAACTTAATAAACTCTATTTTATGAAATTACTAAAAAACTCAATGTTGATGGGTGTCGCTATGATGTCCCTAATGATGACAGGTTGTTTAAAAGGGGGTAATAATGCGTCTTTTTCTATTATCGGGACTGTAGAGTCTGATATGACGGGGACTACACTTATTAACGCTGATAACGGTGCAGGTACTGTAAGACCGATCGTTCAGTCTGTATTGGGTGATTTAAGCGAAGGACAACGTATTTTGTGTAATTTGAATATTAACTACGATGAGCAGCCATCTCAGGCATATACTTATGCAGAGGTTTCGGGTGTGCAACAATTGAAAAAATTTGATATGTCATCAGTTACTGAGGTAAATGATACTTTGACAGCAGAGCAAGCAGGAGGACAGAATCATATTTTAGCGAATATTACACCATTGTCAAGTGTAAGCTTTTCGGTTCAGAATAAAATCGTTTCTTATTACATGAATCTGAACCTGATTTTCAATGCTGAAAAAGCTCAGGAAGGTCCAACGCATTATTTTACTTTCATTGTTGATGAGAAACGTACAAGCGAATCAGAAGATCAGATTTTTGTTTATGTTGTTCACAACGATGGTGGCGAAAAACCGGGTACAGCGGTTAAGAACCAGTTGGCTACAATGAATCTTACGAGATGGGTGAAAGCTAAAAAAGAAGGCGTTCAGGGTCGCGTAGTTGTAACTTACAAAAAACAGAAAGATCAAAACTTGTTGAACTATACAAGTATTGATGTTCCGTTTATGCATTACAAAGAGCAATTGTAATTCGAAAAAATATATTTAAGAGAGATCGGTTTTTATCGGTCTCTCTTTTTTTATTTACTTTTGCGGGGAA
>JBOFKD010000262.1:0-78526 GCA_051657165.1 Bacteroidales bacterium
CGGTTGGTAGAGTTCGTATTTCATTGTCAGTTATTTCACAAACAACCACCTTCGGGGTTGTGTTGCAAGGCTGGCAATGAGCCACGCTTTGAATCCTTCATCCGTTCCGATTCAGGATTCAAAACGCGGTTACAGACAAATTACACCTTCGGCGTAAAAGAACAAAACAATGAACAGAGAATATCCGGTAGATACGATATAAATATCGTCTCAGGTGAAGACTTACACAATGCTTCGTAAACCTGCTAATCAAAAAAAAAGACGTACACTCAGGCCGGCTGGCCTAAGCGTACGTCTTTGTATATAAACAAAATACCAATTATTTAAAGAATGCTCTGAAAAGATCCATTCCATTTGCATAAAGCATCAGTGAAAACAGGAATATCATACCTGCCATCTGAGCATATTCCATGAATTTCTCATTTGGCTGTTTCCCTGTGATCATCTCATAGAATAAGAACATAACGTGTCCTCCGTCTAATGCCGGAATTGGAATAATATTCATAAAAGCCAGAGCAACAGACAGGAATGCTGTCAACTCCCAGAAATCAGGCCAGCTCCATTGCGAAGGAAACAAACCTCCGATTGCTCCAAAACCACCTACAGATTTCGCACCTTCTTTGGTAAATACATACTTCATATCCGAAACATAGCCTGTAAGTTTATTGAAAGCTTTCTGTGCTCCTTTCGGAAATGATTCGAAGAAAGAATACTTTTCAGTTACCGCTGTATAAAATTTAAGAGGACCTTCAAGCATCACCTCAATTTTACCCAGACTATCTACTACAACTTCAGAAGAAGTAAGCACACCGTTTCTGTAATAATTAAGTACGACCGGCTTACCTTTATTTTCAGCAAATCCGGCTGTAATATCTGTAACAGACATATCCATTCGTCCATTCAAGCCCACAATACTATCTTTAGCCTGCAAACCTGCCTTATCAGCAATTCCACCTTTAACAGCTTCATGAACCACCATTGGATAACGCATCGTTGCGAATGGTTGTTTGGTTGCTTCTTTATCTTTCAGAATCATTTGCATAAACTCTTCCGGAATAGCAATCTTTACTTCCTGACCGTTTCTTAAAACAGTCACTTCCTGCGCTTCGACAATTGAACGGAAAGCCTGTTCGTTTAATCGCTCCAGAGCAACCCCATCAGCCGACAGCAAAATATCACCCTGTTTGAATCCTACACTTTTAGCTGTTTCATTGAAGTCCATCCCTAAAGTTGCATTCTTCAATGGTATATAGTTATCACCCCATGTAAAGATCATCATACTATATATCACAAAAGCAAGCACTAGATTCATCATAACTCCTCCTACCATAATAAGAAGTCTCTGCCATGCCGGTTTAGCTCTGAACTCCCATGGTTGAGCAGGTTTTTGCATTTGCTCTTTATCCATAGACTCGTCAATCATCCCTGCAATCTTCACATACCCCCCAAGAGGCAACCATCCTATACCATATTCGGTATCACTATTCTTTGGCTTAAATTTAAAGAGTGAAAACCAGGGATTAAAAAACAAGTAAAATTTCTCTACTCTTACCTTAAATATACGGGCAAACATAAAATGCCCGAACTCATGTACAATAACCAGCAATGAAAGACTGGCAATCAATTGTAAAGCTTTAATTAAAAATGTATCCATATTTCCTTTCTGTATCTGCTTTCCTTAAGTTTTCGGACAGCAGGTTTAATCAATTAGTTCTTTCGTTAAAATTCTAATATGTTTATCAGTCTCCACGTAATCATCGTAAGTCGGTGACTGGATAAACATTCCTTTTTGCATAGCCTGCTCAATAACATCAGACATCTGAAGAAATCCGATACGTTCTTTCAGAAAAGCATCTACCACTACTTCATTGGCTGCATTCAATATACACGGCATATTTCCACCAATCCGCATTGCTTCATAAGCAAACTGGAGATTACGAAAACGCTTAACATCCGGTTGCTCAAAAGTCAATTGCGTTAATTGTGTAAAATCAATACGTGGCGCTGATTTTGATTCTAAACGGTAAGGATAAGAGAAAGCATAGCGAATAGGGAGCTTCATATCCGGCTCTCCCATCTGTGCTTTAATGCCTCCATCCTGAAATTGAACCATAGAGTGAATAATTGATTGTGGATGCACAACCACGTCTATTTGCTCTGGCTTGAGATCAAACAACCATTTTCCTTCGATCACTTCAAAGCCTTTATTCATCATCGAAGCCGAATCAATCGTAATTTTAGCCCCCATCTCCCAGTTTGGATGTTTAAGAGCCTGAGCTCTGGTCACGTGTGTTAACTCCTCTATCGAAAAATTTCTGAAAGGACCACCGGAAGCGGTAAGAATAATTTTCTCAACGGGATTTGGTTCTCCTGTCAAACACTGAAAAATAGCTGAATGTTCAGAATCAACCGGTAGAATAGGCGCTCTGTACTCTAATGCAAGAGATGTGATTAACTCGCCGGCAACAACCAATGTTTCCTTATTGGCAAGAGCAATAGCCTTACCTGCCTTTATAGCATGAATGGTCGGTTGTAATCCCGAATAACCCACCATCGCAGTAAGAACGATATCTATTGGTTCAGCTTCGACAATCTGCGCAATAGCCTCACTCCCGGCATACACTTTAATTGCTTCATTCTTTAATGCCTCTTTAACCTCCTGATATTTTGACTCATTTGCAATAACTACAGCTTCCGGCTGCAATCTGCGTGCCTGCTCTATTAATAGTTGAGAATTATTATTTGCTGTCAGTGCATAGACCTCAAACAGGTCAGGATGCTCCTCTACCACCTCTATGGCTTGTGTTCCTATTGAGCCTGTAGAGCCCAATATTGCTATTTTCTTTTTCATATACTCAATGAATCCTCTATTTTAACCGAGGATCTAACTTTTTTATACTAAAATTCAAAAATGGAAAGATTACCCTTAAAATGTAATATATTCATTCGGATTTATACATTTCCCTTTATTCCACATCTGAAAGTAAAGTTGGTTTTCTTTTTGCGCACCTGTTTTACCGGTAAGACCAATTGTTTCGCCGGACTGCACCTTCTCTCCTTCAGTCTTAGTAAGCTTCTCTAAACCTGAATAAGTAGAAAGCCAGTTGTTATCATGCTGAACCTGAATAAAACACCCCTTTAGCTCATCCTCAACAGCCAAAACCACAGTGCCGTCAGCAATAGTTCTGACCGGCATCCCTGTTTGGGTTATCAAGGTGATACCTAAACGATTATTCTGTGCAAATGATTTAGAAACAACCCCATTCACGGGTGCAATAAAACGCATAACAGATGCAGTCTTAGGTTTATTCAATGTATGAAGATTGTACAACTCTTCTTCTTCATAACGGGATCTGAAATCCAATTCAGTTTGAGAAGGGTTTAATTTACCCATGTCAACCTGAGCTATGGAGTCTATAGATGTGATTGAATCAGGACTAAGATCACCCGAAACAATCATCTTTACCGTAGAGAGATACTTGTCATGCAGATTTGAGAGCTCCTCCAGCGAATCCAGACGCAAAGCATTACTCACAATATCCTGACGGGCATTTACATCTAAATATCCGGGAAGAATATTCTTAATAGGAGTAGAAATAATCAGTGTCGATACAAGAATAATGATCGTAACGACAAAAGTTATTAGTATTAACGACCCCGACAACCATGATATACGAATAAAGAAGATCTCTTCCAGCTTTTTTTCATTCAGAATAGATATCTTGTACTTAAAACTAAAGTCTTTCCAATATTTATGTAACCGGTCATTTCTTTTCATCTATATTCTAATTTCCTTCATTTTATAATGAAACAGGCTGCATTATCAGTATAAATAAAATAATACGAATAATACAGCGGAATCAGGGCAAAATTAAAAATTTACTCTTTAGAGACGCATGATATTCGCGGTTTTTTTCTTTACAACACCGATAATAATGTATATTTGTATGATAAAATCACTTTATTACATTATAATTTAATCATGAGCAAAGGCAATACACTTGTATTTAATCCTCTTTCATATCCTATATATGTAATGGCTAAACCAGTTGGTGCACTATGCAACCTGGACTGCAAATACTGCTACTATCTGGATAAAGAAGAATTATATAAAAACCGCAAAAACAACCGAATGAGTGAAGAGCTTCTGGAGCAATTCACCAAAGAATATATTGAAGCTCAACCAACTCCGAATGTATTGTTTACCTGGCACGGCGGAGAAACGCTGCTCAGAGGTCTGGACTTCTTCCGAAAAGCTCTTTTCTTTCAGAAAAAATACGCAAGAGGCCGTCAGATTACGAATACTCTTCAGACAAACGGAATTTTACTGAACGATGAATGGTGTCGTTTTTTTAAAGACAACCAATTCCTGATCGGCATCTCTATCGACGGCCCTAAACACTGCCATGATGTGTATCGTACTGACAAGGGAGGGCATGGTACTTTTGATAAGGTCATGGCCGGTATTGAATTATTAAAGAAGCACAATGTTGATTTCAATATTCTTTCTGTCGTAAATAACTATAACGTCAAGTATCCTCTTGAAGTGTACAACTTCTTCAAAAGTACAGGCGCTCAGTTCATCCAGTTTTCGCCGGTCGTAGAAAGAGCCGGAGAAAGAACTGACGGACTTAAACTTCTGGCTCCGGGAGACAAACAAACAGAGGCAGTTACAGACTGGTCTGTAGATGCACTCGAATACGGTAAGTTCATGACTACTATTTTCGATGAATGGGTTCGGAATGATGTCGGCCGGATTTATGTGCAGATGTTTGACTCAACACTGGCTTGCCTGGTTGGAGAAAACCCGGGTGTCTGCATCTATGCCAAGACTTGCGGACACGCTTCAGCAATGGAGTTTAATGGTGATGTATACGCATGTGACCACTTCGTTTTCCCCGAGAACAAACTTGGAAATATTAAACAGAAGTCGCTCGTATCAATGATGCTCTCTGAACCACAGCTAAAGTTCGGAAGAGATAAACGCGACACTCTTCCGGGACAATGCAAGTCTTGTGAATACCTGAATTTATGTAATGGAGAGTGTCCTAAAAACCGCATTATTCATACTGCCGACGGAGAGCCGGGGTTGAATTATCTATGCAAGGGACTTAAATATTATTTCAATCATGTAATGCCTTATATGAAGTATATGGCTAATGAATTGATGAATCAGCGCCCTCCTGCAAACATTATGGCTGCGGTAAGACTAAATGATAAGAAACAGGCACAATAATTATTGTATTTAATGATATTCATCAACCCCTGTGCATCTGAAATTTTGCACAGGGGCTCTTTTTATTCAACTAACAGAACACAAAATCGTATGAAAAAACTACACATCATCCTGCTATTCTCTCTGGCATGGATAAATCTATTGCCTGTTCAGGCTCAAAAAATTTCAAGAAAAAGTAAAGCCAAACATGTCGTTCTTATCGGATTGGACGGATGGGGAGCTTTCAGTTTCGAAAAAGCAAACATGCCAAACGTCAAAGCTCTAATGAAAGATGGAGCCTATTCCCTTGACACACGGTCCGTTCTCCCATCCTCCAGTGCTGTAAACTGGGCATCAATGTTTATGGGTGCCGGTCCTGAACTACATGGATATACGGAATGGGGATCAAAAACGCCTGAACTTCCATCACGTGTTATCACTAAGTACGGCATGTTTCCTACAATATACGGTACACTACGCGAACAAGCTCCTGCTGCAGAAATAGGATATTTTTACGAATGGGGAGGAATGAAGTATCTGGCTGAAAAAGATGCTATGAGTAAATCATATCATTCGACCTCCGCAGGAGAAGATCACAGAGACATGACAAACAATTGCATACAATACATACTTAGTAATAAACCCAACCTAACAGCGATAATATTCGATCAACCGGACGGGAAAGGACATAAGACTGGATTCGGCTCTGACGATTATTACGAAAAGCTTCATATTCTGGATCAACGAATCGGCGAAATTACAGAATCTATAGACCAGGCAGGTATACGCAATGAAACGATAATAATAATAGTTGCAGATCATGGAGGCATAAAAACAGGACACGGGGGAAAAAGTATGCAGGAAATGCAGGTACCTCTGATTTTTTCGGGTAAAAACATAAAACAGAATCATAAAATTGAATCCAGCACAATGGTATATGATATTGCAGCCACAATTGGCCATATCTTTAATCTAAAGCAGCCTCAGGTATGGACAGGCAGAGCTATTGAAGAAATTTTCGACTAATCATACCGTACTTTTGCCGATAAACAACTAAAAAAAATGCTTTTCGAAAGAAAATAGGCGTTAAGCGGTCACTTTTTTAGCAAAAGTGCTTAATAAATGGTTATTATTTTTACTTTTGTAGTTTAAATAGGAAGGGTAGAAATGGTAGAGTTTCCCTTTAAATTCCACTAATTTATTTCTTGTAACTTAAATTTTAATTTGAACATTTAAAAATGAAAGTATTAAAGTTTGGTGGTACTTCTGTGGGGTCTGCACAGAGAATGAAGGAGGTTGCAAATCTGATTTGCAATGGTGAAAGAAACCTTGTCGTTCTTTCAGCTATGGCGGGAACTACCAATACCCTCGTGGAAATCTCGGATTATTTTTATAAAAAGAACCCGAATGGTGCTAATGAAATAATCAACAAGCTCGAAAATAAATATAGAAAAGAGATTGATGAGTTATTTACTACAGAGGAGTATAAACAAAAAACGTTACAAGCGGTAAAAGCGATTTTCGATCACATTCGTTCTTATTCAAAGGATTTATTCACTTTGTTTGAAGAGAAAATCGTATTAGCGCAAGGAGAACTTATCTCTACAGTAATGATGAACAACTACCTCAACGAGATTGGGGTGAGATCCGTACTACTTCCGGCTCTTGAGTTTATGCGTACGGATAAAAATGCTGAACCGGATCTGCAATTTACGAAAGAACATCTGACAAAATTGCTTGAACCTTATCGTGATGTGAATCTATTTATTACGCAAGGATACATCTGTCGTAATGCTTATGGCGAAATAGATAACCTTCAAAGAGGTGGAAGTGATTATACAGCGTCATTAATCGGTGCTGCTATTCAGGCAGATGAAATTCAAATCTGGACAGATATCGACGGGATGCACAATAATGATCCCCGATATGTTGAAAATACGACTCCTGTCCGACAGCTTCACTTTGAAGAAGCTGCAGAACTGGCTTATTTCGGTGCTAAAATCTTGCATCCTACTTGTATTCAGCCTGCTAAATTGTCTAACATACCGGTTCGTTTGTTAAACACAATGGAACCTACAGCTCCGGGTACTCTGATTTCAAATCATACTGAAGCTGACAAGATTAAAGCTGTAGCTGCAAAAGATGGGATTACTGCCATAAAGATCAAATCAAGCCGTATGCTGCTGGCTCATGGTTTCATGCGTAAAGTATTCGAAATCTTCGAAACTTATCAAACGCCTGTTGACATGGTTACTACTTCAGAAGTAGGCGTATCGGTTACTATTGATAATACGAAAAAATTACAGGAAGTTTTGGATGAACTCAAAAAGCTTGGTACTGTTACAGTTGACGAAGACATGGTTATTATCTGTGTCGTAGGTGATCTGGAATGGGAAAATATTGGTTTTGAGTCTAAAGCCGTAAGTGCTTTAAAAGATATTCCTGTACGCATGATTTCTTATGGTGGCAGCAACTATAATATATCGTTGCTAATCCGTAGAGAGGATAAACAAAAAGCTCTGCAAGCTTTGAGTGCTAACCTTTTCAACTAAAAAACAAATGTTACGGGTTTATCCTTTAACATGAAGGTAAATACACATCAAGGCGAATTTATTTCTGATTTCCAGATTTAAATTCGCCTTTTTTTGACTTTTATATTTTATAACCCACTTTTATTTTCTGTCTATGAGTATTACAAAAGGAAATTTTCCGGTTGCGAAATTCTCAGAAATAAGAACTCCGTTCTATTTCTATGATACAGATTTGCTTAGAAAAACACTTGAAATTGTGAAAAATGAATCATCAAAATATCATTTTCACGTTCACTATGCAATTAAAGCAAATTCAAACGAAAGAATATTATCTATCATAAATGAATACGGTCTGGGAGTAGATTGCGTTAGTGGTGGCGAGATAGAAGCTGCTCTAAATGCTGGATTCAGTGCCGGTAAAATCGTTTTTGCAGGTGTAGGTAAAGCCGATTGGGAAATCAATCTTGCTTTAGATAACAATATTCAATGCTTCAACGTTGAGTCTATTGCAGAACTTGAAGTAATAAATGACATCGCTACCTCTAAAGGGAAAAAAGCACGTGTCGCACTACGTGTAAATCCGGAAGTTGATGCGAAAACTCATCATTATATTACTACAGGATTGAAAGAAAACAAGTTCGGCATCAGTATGGAATTGCTGGATAAAGTATTGAATCGTGTAAAAGAGCTTTCTAATATAGAAATGATTGGTCTGCATTTCCACGTTGGATCTCAGATCACAGATCTTTCTGTATTTAATGATGTATGTGAGCGCATCAATATTGTATTAAAAATGGTAGATGCTAAAGGTATTGACATCCGCATCATTAATGTTGGTGGTGGATTAGGTATCAACTATCAGGATCCAAACGGAGATCCTATTCCTGATTTTGCGAGATATTTTGCAATTTTCAATGAAAATCTTCATGTAAAACCAGGACAAGAAGTACACTTCGAACCAGGTCGCTCTATCGTTTGCCAGTGCGGAAGTCTGATTACACGGGTATTATATATTAAAGAAGGTGTAAATAAAAACTTTGCTATAGTAGATGCGGGTATGACAGAACTTATCCGTCCGGCATTATATCAGGCGTATCACCGTATTGAGAATATCAGTTCAGATGAAAAACCTGAAATGTATGAAGTAGTAGGCCCTGTTTGTGAGTCTTCCGATTGTTTTGGGAAAGAAGTAGAACTTAACAAATCACACCGCGGTAACTTTATTGCTATGCGTTCGGCCGGAGCTTACGGTCAGATTATGGCATCTCAGTATAACTGCCGTTCTCTACCAGAGGCTTATTACAGCGAAGATCTTAAATAAACTCTATAAAAGGCTTCGATTGAAAGATTCAACCGAAGCCTTTATTATATAAGAATCATGAAAAAGATTTTACTTTGGATCAAACGTATCGTTATCCTATTCTTTGCCTGGAGCATTTTATCCGTTCTACTTTTTAAATTCATACCTGTACCTGTAACTCCATTAATGGTCATTCGCTGTATCGAACAAGTTTTTGATGGTGAAAAGCCAAAACTCAAACATGACTGGGTTCCATTCAGCAAAATATCACCAAATCTCGTGCGTGCTGTTATTGCATCTGAGGACAATCGGTTTCTTACTCACAATGGATTTGATTTCATTGAACTAAAAAAAGCAATAAAAGAGAATGAAAAGCGTAAAAGAGCACGCGGTGCCAGTACCATTTCACAGCAAACAGCTAAAAATGTATTCCTGTGGCCCGGCCACTCTTTTATACGTAAAGGATTCGAGGCGTATTTTACAGTCCTTATAGAGTTTATCTGGGGAAAAGAACGGATTATGGAGGTGTATCTCAATTCTATTGAAATGGGTGATGGTATTTACGGGGCTGAAGCTATTGCGGAAAACAATTTTCACACTACGGCTGCAAAACTGACACAATATCAGTCTGCTCTGATTGCTGCTACCCTACCCAACCCTGTTCGGTTTAACTCAGCTAAACCTAGTTCGTATATTATAAAAAGAGCCGGCCAAATTCAACGACTAATGCCTAAGCTTGGGTCTCTGGAGTTTGATAATTAAATTATGTCTGATGGAACTTCCGGTAAAACACGTTATATAAATGATCATTCATATACCTCAACCAAATACTTTTATATAATATTCGGTATTATTTGAATATCTGAATTTTCAGATCCGAGAATATTAATCTAAAAAAAAAGACTCTCTGAAATACTTTTTCAATGTATTTCAGAGAGTCTTTTTTTTTTATTTATTCTTTAATTCCTCTTTGAGAAATTCCGTTGTATAAGTTTTTTTACGTACAACTTGTTCCGGTGTACCCTCACAAAGAAGCATACCTCCACCTTTACCTCCTTCAGGTCCCATATCTATAATATGATCAGCTGATTTAATCACATCCAGATTATGCTCAATAACGATAATCGTATTACCCTTATCAACCAAACGGTTCATTACATTCAGTAACACACGAATATCCTCAAAATGCAAACCGGTAGTAGGTTCATCCAGTACATAAAGTGTTTTACCTGTATCACGTTTTGCCAATTCTGTTGCAAGCTTCACACGCTGACTCTCTCCTCCGGAAAGAGTTGTAGAGGGTTGTCCTAGTTTGATATACCCAAGTCCTACATCCTGCAGAACTTTAATTTTATGAAGAATGTTCGGTATATTCTCGAAAAACTCTACAGCCTGATTAATAGTCATATCCAGAACATCTGCAATCGATTTACCTTTATACCTTACCTCAAGCGTTTCTCGATTATAACGTTTCCCGTGACATTCTTCGCAAGGTACGAGCACATCAGGCAGGAAGTTCATTTCAATAGTCTTATATCCATTTCCGGAACAAACATCACAACGTCCTCCGGCAACATTAAAGGAAAAACGACCCGGTTTATAGCCCCGCATTTTAGCTTCGGGTAAAGCAACAAACAAATTACGTATATCGCTAAAAACACCTGTATAAGTAGCCGGATTAGAACGAGGCGTTCTACCAAGCGGAGTTTGATCGACATTTATAATTTTATCTATATTATCAATCCCGTCAATACTTTTATACGGCAGCGGATCTTTTAACGACCGATAGAAATGCTGTGAAATTATCGGATACAATGTCCCGTTTACCAAACTGGATTTACCACTGCCCGAAACACCCGTAACGCAGATCATCTTCCCTAACGGAAACTTCACATTTACGTTTTTCAGATTATGTCCGCTTGCTCCTTTCAGAGTGATGAATTTCCCATTTCCTTTTCTTCTCTGAGGTATGTCAATTTTCATTTTACCTGTCAGATAAGCTGTCGTAAGAGTATCTGTTTTCAACATCTCGCCGGGTGTACCTTCAAACACTACTTCACCTCCAAGACGACCTGCTTTTGGTCCCATATCAATGACATAATCAGAAGCAAGCATCATATCTTTATCATGTTCAACAACTATGACGCTATTACCCGTATCTCGCAACTGTTTTAACGAATTTATCAATCGTACATTATCTCGTTGATGAAGTCCGATACTTGGCTCATCCAGAATGTAAAGAACATTCACTAATTGCGATCCTATCTGAGTAGCTAAACGTATACGCTGACTTTCACCACCCGAAAGGGTCTGCGAAGATCTGTTCAAAGTCAGATAATCCAATCCGACATCCATAAGAAATTCCAGGCGCCCACGAATTTCCTTTAATATCTCGCCGGCAATCTGTTTCTGTTTATCTGAAAGTTTATCTTCAATATTCGCGAGGAAATCAACCAGATCAGAGATATCCATTTCTGATAATTCGGCAATATTTTTTCCGCCAATACGATAATATAAAAATTCTTTCTGAAGCCTTTTACCTTCACATTCAGGACAAACAGCAGTTTTCACAAACTGATTAGCCCATTTTTGTGCAGTCGCTGAGGCCTCACTGTCTTGTTGCATCTCAATATATCTGCCTAAACCTTCATAAGGCACCAAAAGATGAGTCGAGCCTAAAGCCGGATTCTTAAACTGAAGTTTCTCCTGTGTACCGTTTATGATATCGTCAAAAGTTTCATCATCAACTTCTGACAAAGGCGTTTTGATCGTATAGCCTCCCTTTTCAAGAATAGCTTCAATCTGCCAGAAGATCATTGAATTTTTGAATTTTCCTAATGGAGCTAAGCCGCCCTGATAGACACTTAAGGCAGGATCAGGCACAATTTTATCTTTATCAATCTGATTTACGAACCCTAAGCCTTTACATCGTTTACAAGCTCCATGCGGAGAGTTAAACGAAAAGTTATGAGGTGATGGTTCGGCATAAGATAATCCGGTAGTCGGACACATGAGCTGACGACTAAAATGACGAACATCATCGGTTTCAACATCAAGAATCATCAATAATCCGTTGCCCTGCTTCATTGCTGTACGAATACTTTCGCGCAATCTGCGATCATCTTTCCCGTTAACCAGCATCTTATCGACTACGAGCTCAACACTATGAATTTTATAACGATCAAGCATCATATTAGGAATAATCTCTCTCAGCTGACCGTCTACCCGAACATTGAGATATCCTTTTTTACGAAGATTCTCAAAGAGTTCTTTATAATGTCCTTTACGATTACGAACCAATGGAGCCAGAAGAATTATTTTCTTATTCATATAGCGATCCTGGATCAGCTGAAAAATCTGATCTTCGGTATATTTCACCATTAGTTCGCCTGTATTATAGGAATAAGCTTCGCCGGCTCTGGCATATAAAAGACGAAAGAAGTCATAGATCTCAGTGGTTGTTCCAACTGTAGAACGAGGATTCTTATTCGTCGTTTTCTGTTCAATTGAAATCACAGGACTTAATCCTGTTATTTTATCAACATCAGGACGCTCCAGATTACCCAGAAAATTCCGGGCATAGGATGAGAACGTCTCAATATATCGTCTTTGTCCTTCAGCAAAGATCGTATCGAAAGCCAATGATGATTTTCCACTCCCGCTTAACCCTGTAATAACAGTAAGGGCATTGCGAGGAATAGTTACATCTATATTTTTGAGATTATGCACTCGTGCTCCAAGTACACTAATTTTATCGTTTTCGTTCATCTGTAAAAGTAAATAGAGTATTCAACCATACGTTACCGGTCAATCACCCATGATTCATCGTAAACGACCGGCTTCTTTTTACCATAATACATATCGTCTGCCAGCGGAACAGACAAATAATAAGTTTTACCTGTTTTATTCGGGATACCACGACCACGAACCCAAGGATTAAATTCTTTCAACTGACCATATGTCACACCTTCCTGCTTAGCAATATCCAGCAACGAGTTTACCGTCGAATCTATCTTCAGATCTTTGGTTCTTATAGGCAGATACAACTGATTGCTCTTTAAAGCAAAACCATAACGGTAAGGCTCTGAAAAGATTTGTTTGATAGCCAGCATACGGAACACATATCTCTGTGTTTCTTCAGTAAGCCACATATCATAGAACGAATCAACATCCTGATTGTTTAATTCTTTGGATATTCTTCCCATTCCGCCATTATAAGATGCTGCTACCAGCGCCCAGTTACCATATTTCTCGTATGCTTTTTTAAGATATTTACAAGCAGCACGAGTAGATTTTTCTACATGGAAACGTTCATCAATAGAATCAGTAACCTCAAGACCGTATTCTTTTCCCGTTGCAGGCATTATCTGCCACATACCTGCGGCTTTTGCTCCTGAAATGGCACGAGGATTAAGGCTACTTTCAATAACAGCCAGGTATTTGAAATCCTCAGGTATTCCATTTTCTTTCAGAATAGGAACAATAATCGGGAAAAAGCGATTCGCACGCTTTATAAGCAATCCTGTAGTAGAATGTAGATAAACAAATGAAGATAACTCACGGTCGAAACGCTCAAAAGCATCATAACGGGATAAATCTATTTTTTCACCGGCAAACTCAACCTGTTCAGGAATCTCAGGATAAGAAGTCACAGAAGATACAAACATCTTCTCCTTATCTGCCTTATCGATATTAATTCCGGAAAAGAAAACTAACGCAGCAGCTCCTATACAAAGCAGCGATGCTGAACTAAAAATATATTTTTTAATCATCATAGTATATAACAATAAACGCAAAGATACAAAAGCTTCTTCTCAAAAAGCTCTGTATCTTTGCGTTTTAAAGGACAAAAGATCTTAAATATTATCCGTGTTTACTAACACGACGAAGTTGATCAACATCCAGTATTTTAATTCTTCGCCCATCAACGGCAATCAGATTTTCATTACTAAAAATGGAGAGAGTCCGTATTGCATTTGACGTGGTCATATTTGATAAACTCGCTAAATCTTCTCTTGAAAGGTAAATTGCGATCGTAGCGCCGTCATCTTCAAACCCGTAACTATCCAAAAGAAATAAAAGAGCCTCGGCAAGTCTTCCCCGAATATGCTTTTGAGTAAGATTTACAGTTCTCGAATCTGATATACCCAGGTCAACTGCTAAGAGACGAATAAAGAACATTGCCAGACGATTATTCTTCACAACCAGATCCTGCATTATATCTAAAGGGATATAACAGACCATAGATGGTTCAAATGCAGCAGCAGCTGTCAGATAATTTTCATTTGCAAAAGCGGCGCGATAAGCAAAATATTGTCCGGGACGGATCATTCGCATAATCTGATTTCTACCGCCCACTCCCTCTTTATAGATCTTAACTTTACCTTTAACCAGGCACATCATGCAAACAGGTTTATCACCTTCTGAGTGTATAATTTCATTTTTTTTGAATGTGTGCACCTGATAAGAATCTTCGATAAGCTGACGCTCATTCTCGTCAAGCGCATTCCAGATCTCGGGAATAGCCTCTGATATATCAAGAATAGATTTCTTAGTAAGCATAATTATCGCTGTAAAACATGTTTAATAGCACAAAATTAGAGTATTTTTCATTTTAAACAAGTCTAAATGACTTTTTTTCAAAAAATAATCTAATTCTTCTTCACAAATAACGCACTCAGCTCCCAAAGCATGTATAGCGGCAAAAAAACTACACCTAAAGTGAACGGGTCACCTGAAGGAGTAATAAATGCAGCAGCTATCAGTGTAATAACAATAGCATATCTTCTGTATTCATGAAAGAATGAACGTCTGAGAAAACCTAATTTCGAAAGGATCAATGCCAGCAAAGGCATTTCAAAAAATATACCTATTACGAAAATAAGCGTCAGAAAGTTGCTCATATATGAATCCAGAGATAACTGATTCTCAATAAGAGAGCTTAATTGATATTGCACTAAAAAACGCAATGTCATCGGAAAGACAACTGAATAGCCGACGAAAACACCGACAAGAAAAAGTATATTCCCTAAAACAAAAGCAAAAGCTATACTTTTTTTCTCATGCGGATATAATGCCGGACTGACAAATCCCCACAATTGATACAAAACAAATGGAAAAGAGAACAACAACCCCAAAGAAAAAGATGTTGTCATGTGTGTCATAAACTGCGAAGCTAATTTGATATTTATCAGATGTACCTTAAAGTTATCGCCGCAAAAATCGGGCAGTACCCCCACATATTCATTAGCTTTACAAAGAATACCATATAGATAAAAGTCAGAACGACATGGAGCCAGAATAATCTTATCAAAGATATCCGGCATAAATATAAAAAATACGACCATCATCAGAACAACACTAATCAGCGAACGAAACAGCACGCCGCGAAGTTCTTCGAGATGATCCCAAAATGTCATTTCCTGTTCCATGAAGAGGTGTTTTGGTCAGTGATTGAATAAAGAAGAGATAATAGCTTACAAGACAGTAAGCTTATTATCTCTAAACTTTATATTGAGTATGATAAATCCAAAGGGATCTATTATAAGTTCCCTGAATTATTTTTTCGATTTATCTTCTGTATCATCAGCATTTATTTCATCTTCGATACCTTTCACGCCTTCTTTGAAGCTTTTCACTCCTTTACCAAGACCTTTCATCAATTCAGGGATTTTTTTACCGCCGAAAAGCAATAAAATAGCGAATGCTATCAGGATAATTTCGCCTGTTCCCAGATTTCCGAGAAATAATAATGTAGAATTCATTTTGATTAAATAATTAGTTAAATTCAATTAGGTGTCCGACAAATATAATAAAATATTTGAAGTTTTGCTTTTAAACATTATGAAGATCGTGTCCCATACGATCTTTTTTTGTTTTCATATAACGAAGGTTATGCTCATTTATAGAAACTTCAATCGGCACATTTTCAACAATTTCAAGACCGTAACCCTCTAATCCGACACGTTTAATCGGATTATTAGTCATCAGACGAACTTTATTGATTCCTAACTCATGCATAATAGAAGCTCCTACTCCGTAATCTCTCTCATCTGCCTTAAAGCCAAGATGAAGATTAGCATCAACTGTATCTAATCCTTCCTCCTGAAGCTTATATGCTTTTATCTTATTCATCAAACCGATCCCACGACCTTCCTGATTCATATAAACAATAGCACCTTTGCCCTCTTTTTCAATTGCCTGCATTGCTTTATGAAGCTGCTCGCCGCACTCGCAACGTTTGCTACCGAAAATATCGCCCGTCATACAAGATGAGTGAACACGTACAAGCACTGGCTCATCTTCCTTCCACTCTCCTTTTATTAATGCAATATGCTCCAGTCCGTTCGATTTTTGCTTGAATGGAATTAGTCTGAAATCACCATAATCAGTAGGCATACTCACCTCATCACCTTTTTCAATCAATGATTCTCTTTTCAAAAGATATCTGATCAAAGCAGCAACAGAGATAATTTTCATATCGTATTTTTTAGCCACTTCCATTAGTTGAGGCAAACGGGCCATAGTCCCGTCTTCATTCATAATCTCAACTAATACTCCCGAAGGATATAATCCTGCAAGTCGGGCTAAGTCTACTGCGGCTTCAGTGTGTCCGGCTCTGCGAAGAACACCTTTTTCACGCGCACGAAGCGGGAAAATATGCCCCGGACGACCAAAATCCGATGGTTTGGTTTCAGGATTTGTTATAGCAAGAATGGTTTTTGCTCTGTCAGATGCCGAAATACCTGTAGTACATCCATCTCCAAGTAAATCTATCGAAACTGTGAAAGGAGTTGCATGCAATGCTGTATTTCCTGCTACCATAAGATCAAGTTCCAGATCCTTACATCTGTCTTCAGTAACGGCACAACAAATAAGTCCGCGACCATGAGTAGCCATAAAATTAATTTTCTCAGGTGTTATCAGCTCTGAAGCTGCAATAAAGTCACCTTCATTCTCACGATCCTCATCATCTACCACAATGATCAACTTTCCAGCTTTGATATCCTCAATAGCCTCTTCTATAGTATTGAGCGTAAACATAATGTTTAATATTAAATGTTATCCTACTTCTTAATTAAATTACTAATCTCGCTGTTTATACGCAGAACATTCTGTAAATCATTTTTCAGAGCTCTACGCTGCAGCAAAGCTAATATATATATCAATATACCTATCGGGAATAAAACAAATCCTAATAAATATCTTAAAATTTTATTCTTTGGAACAATATTCATCTTCTCCATCTGAAGAACCGGATATTCAGATATCTTATAAAAGAATGATCCGTCCTCTGCATTCAGAAGTTCTTCAACAATCAGTTCAATATGTTCTGATATGGAAGCTACCTCCTCAAAGTGATCCCCTTTCAGCCACATATTAAAGTAACTGAAATTATATGGCTTTGAAGATTCCCTGAGAAATACATTCACTTCCTGATCAAGCTTACGAAGCATATCTGAAACCTGTATCATATCTGCCGTATATATAACGACCTCTTTTTTCGTCAGATTTCTGGCAGATCTTTTCCCGAACAGCTTTTTAATAAAGTTTGAATACGTATCACCGCTCAATATAGTTGAGTCTTTCACTGCCTTATAAGTAAGAAATATTCCCAGTGGAACCAAGACAGCAGCACTCAGCCACATACCCTGCGAGGCAGGCAATACTCCATCCCGCGAAAACTTGTATCCGACATTATCTATAATATAATAGAAGATAAAGAGGAATACTGATAATACGGCCGGAGTACCCAATCCGCCTTTACGGATAATTGCACCCAGGGGAGCACCGATAAAAAAGAATATCAGACAAGCGAACGACAGCGAGAACTTACGATGCCATTCCAGCTCATGACGGTTAATTGATCTTTTCGTATCTATGTAGTTAAAACCACGATACTGTATATCTTGTTTACGGGAATTCGCAGAAGATTTTGCAGTATAGTATATTTGACGCTTATCATCTATTGATAATTTTGCAAATACCGAATCTACATCAACCTTCTGAAATTGAGTCAGCGAAGCTTTATCTTTAATTGTTGTATCATTTTTAGCAACAATGCGATCATTCGCAGTTATAAGTGGCGTTCCGAAAAGCAACGCTTTCGAGTTTATTTTCTTAATACTATCATTAATCAGACGAAGAGAATCGGCTGTCTGACCAAGTTCTTTCAAATCCTTACCAACATATTGTCCTGAAAGAAATGACTCATCCATCCTGTTAAAGTTAGCATCAAATTCAATCAGGAGTTGCTTATACGAAAATTCCTCTCTCCGATAGGGTACATTATTATAGGACGAACGCTGTTTCTGTAGATTTTCGAAACTCTCGCCACTCCATAGCGTAAAGAAAAGAGCTTTTTTATCTCTGGTCATGTCCAGACGGGCTGAGTCTGCAACAATAACAGTAGCATTCTCAAAACCTTTCGAATAATCGTATACAATAATATTGTAAAGGACTCCGTTATCCCGATTTTTTTCTCCAACATACATATTAAAGTCTGCAATCTGATAAAACGTCTTTTCCGGAATATCAAGCTCCGGAGATTTTTGTTTCATTGCCAGCAGTAAACTATATGTTTTTACCTGAACCTTGGGATTTATTTCATTCTGATAAAAGAAAGAAAAAATAGAAAAGCCGCTTATTAATACGATTAACGGATACATAATTTTAATCAGAGGCACGCCTGCAGCTTTCATCGCCAGTAACTCCAGACGCTCCCCCATGTTCCCGAATGTCATCAGCGATGCCAGCAAGATTGCAAGAGGCAATGCCATAGGCACTAAAGATAAACCTGAATATAAAAAGAACTCTCCGAGAACCGTAAATGATAATCCCTTGCCGACTAGCTCATCCACATATCTCCATAAGAATTGCATCAGCAATATAAATAATGAGATCAGAAATGTCATTGCAAACACCGGCAAGAATGTCTCTAATATAAATTTATATAGTCGTTTTATTCGTAACATTAAAAGCTTTGCTAATTAGTATTTGCGCAAAGGTAATAATTTCATCGTAATCACAACAGTCCAGTATCAAAAGAAAGGAGGTATGGATAAACTAATTCGCACCTGTACATGGAATAATCCGACGTTTGATTTACCGGGGTTATACGGTTGAACGGAAGTTTATCTGACTGTATTGATTAGCAAGTAGCAAACTTCGGTTTGCTACTTGCTAATCATATTTTGCTACTTGCAAATTTCAGTTTGCTACCTGCTGCATTAAATCCGACACATCTGCTCTGATCTGATACGGCCACTCCGGTTTAAGACTACATCCACATAACCATCTATAAGTAAAAAGAGAAATAATATTTCATATATCAACAAAAACAGGCTTATAAATACAAAAAAGAAAGTTTTTGCTATTTTTTTACACAAAACTATTGCGTAGTATTATTTTTATTCTACTTTTGCAACAGACAAACGAAATATATATTAAATGAATATTTTCCACCTACATATCGTCATTATCGTGAACGTCATTATTCTGAGCATTATTGTTTAGAACAGAAAGGTATGTAGTTAGTCAAAATAATTAATAGCAAAAAAATACATTACAAGCCTTTCTAAATCAGTTTAGAAAGGCTTTTTTAATATCTCATAGACATGATACATTCATTGAGAAGTTCAGAAAGCACACAAGGCAGAAGAATGGCAGGGACCAGAGCTCTTTGGCGGGCAAATGGCATGAAAGAAGATCAAATAGGGAAACCTATTATTGCGATTGTTAATTCATTTACACAATTTGTTCCCGGGCATGTACATCTGCATAATATAGGTCAGAAAGTAAAAGCAGAAATAGAGAAATCAGGTTGTTTTGCTGCCGAGTTTAATACAATAGCAATTGATGATGGCATTGCAATGGGACATGATGGGATGCTTTATTCACTTCCTTCACGCGAAATAATTGCAGACAGTGTCGAATACATGGTTAATGCGCATAAAGCAGACGCTATGATTTGCATTAGTAATTGTGACAAAATAACGCCGGGGATGCTCATGGCATCTATGAGATTAAATATACCAACTGTATTTGTTTCAGGAGGTCCTATGGAAGCCGGCAATATGGAAGGAAGAGCCCTGGATCTGATTGATGCAATGATCGAAGCTGCTGATGATACAATCAATGATGATCAGGTAAACAAGATTGAACGTACGGCTTGTCCTACCTGCGGCTCTTGCTCCGGCATGTTTACCGCAAACTCTATGAATTGTCTGAATGAAGCCATCGGACTGGCATTACCCGGAAACGGAACTATCATCGCCACACACAAAAACCGGGAGCAACTCTTTATGGATGCTGCCAACTTAATTGTAGAAAATTGCCACAAGTATTATGTTGATGGTGATGATTCGGTTCTCCCCCGCTCCATTGCGACACGTGATGCGTTCTTAAATGCAATGACTCTTGATATTGCAATGGGTGGATCATCTAACACAGTATTGCATCTCTTGGCAATAGCTAACGAAGCTGAAGTGAATTTTACGATGCAGGATATAGACTCGTTATCCCGAAACACTCCGGTACTTTGCAAAGTAGCTCCTAATTCTCATTATCATATCCAGGATGTTAATCGAGCCGGAGGAATAATAGCGATTATGAACGAGTTAGCGAAAGCCTCACTAATCAAGACAGATGTAAAAAGAGTGGATGGTTTAACTTTGGGCGAAGCAATTACAAAGTACGCTATATCAAACACAGCACTTAATATATGGAGAAGCGCTCCGGCAAATAAATTTAATCTCATTATGGGATCACAGAATGAGATGTATAATCAGCTGGATGATGACCGTAAAGCAGGATGTATACGCTCAGTAGATAATGCATACGCGAAAGATGGCGGAATCGCTGTTCTTTTCGGAAATCTTGCATTAGATGGTTGTGTTGTAAAAACAGCCGGCGTAGATGAATCCATCTGGGAGTTCAAAGGAAATGCTAAGGTTTTTGACTCACAGGAGTCAGCATGCGAAGCTATACTAAAAGATAAAATCAAGGAAGGTGATATCGTAGTCATCACACACGAAGGGCCGAAGGGTGGACCAGGAATGCAGGAGATGCTTTATCCTACTTCTTATTTAAAATCCAAACATCTGGGCAAAGCCTGTGCTTTAATTACGGACGGCAGATTTTCAGGTGGCACTTCCGGATTATCCATAGGACATGTTTCACCTGAAGCAGCTTCAGGCGGGTTAATTGGACTTGTTAAAGATGGAGATATCATAGAAATAAACATTCCGGAACGCAGAATATCATTACTTGTTTCCGATGATATTATAAATCAGCGGAGAATAGCTGAGCTCGCCCGGGGTAATAACGCATTCAGTGCACCTAAACGTGAGCGAAGCGTATCAAAAGCACTAAAAGCTTATGCAAAACTTGTAAGCTCTGCCGATAAAGGAGCTATCAGGCTTATCGACTAAGTAACATCATCTTTATTATCTTATTTCTTTGATAATGACAAACAAACATAAAATCATTGGATCTGAGATATTAATCAGATCCTTAATGAATGAAGGGGTAGATACAATATTTGGATACCCGGGAGGTGCGGTTATCCCGATATTCGACAAGTTGTATGACTTCACTCAAGAGATAAACCATGTTCTTGTCAGACACGAACAGGGTGCTGCTCATGCAGCAGAAGGTTATGCCAGAGTATCGGGAAAAACCGGAGTAGTACTGGTCACATCAGGCCCCGGAGCTACAAACATTGTAACTGGAGTAGCCGATGCAATGATTGATAGCACTCCCATGGTAATCATTACCGGTCAGATTGCATCTACATTGATTGGAACAGATGCATTTCAGGAGGTTGATATTGTGGGAATCACACAACCAATAACGAAATGGAGTTATCAGATCCGCAATGTTGAAGAAATATCCTGGGCTATAGCCCGGGCCTTTTATATAGCATCTACCGGCAGACCCGGACCCGTAGTTCTGGATATTACCAAAGATGCACAATTGGGCATGGGCGAGTTTATCTATAATAAATGTAACTTCATCCGGAGTTATAATCCATATCCTGTTCCGGAACCCGAGTTACTGGATGCTGCTGCTGCCCTTATTAATTCGGCTAAAAAGCCATTTTTATTAATTGGGCAGGGAGTAACACTGAGCGGGGCTGAATATGAGCTGGCTTCATTTCTGGAAAAGACAGACATCCCTGCTGCATGGACTCTTTTAGGAGCTTCGGCCCTACCCTCTGGTCACAGATTGAATAAAGGTATGCTGGGAATGCACGGGAATATTGGTCCAAACATGAAAACCAATGAATGCGATTTATTAATTGCTGTTGGTATGCGTTTTGATGATCGTGTAACCGGAGACCTGAATACATATGCTAAACAAGCAAAGATTATTCATATAGATATCGATCATTCAGAAATCGATAAAAATGTAGCAACAGATGTCGCAATTATTGCGGATGCTAAAGCTGCTCTTAAAGAACTTCTGGTACGCGTTCATGAGAATAATCATAAAGAATGGATTGACTCATTTACCGAACATGAACAGAAAGAATATAATGCTGTCATTAAAAATGAATTATATCCTTCTTCCGGTATGCTTAACATGGGAGAAGTTGTGCACCGGATTTCTGAAGCAACAGAGAACAAAGCAGTTTTAGTAACTGATGTCGGGCAGAATCAAATGTTAAGTTCCCGATATTTCAATTTTACTAAAAACAGAAGTATGGTAACATCCGGGGGGCTCGGTACGATGGGATTTGGTCTTCCTGCTGCTATCGGAGCTAAACTGGGTGCTCCGGAAAGAACAGTATGTTTGTTTGTCGGCGATGGAGGAATCCAGATGAATATTCAGGAACTTGGAACTATTATGCAATATAATGTAGGGACAAAAATTATTGTTCTCAACAACGAGTATCTGGGTATGGTACGTCAATGGCAGGAACTATTTTTCAACAAACGATATTCGCATACGCCTATGTACAACCCGGACTATGTACAAATAGCCAAAGCATATGGTATACAATCCCGAAGTGTTTCAGTCAGAGAAGAGCTGAATGATGCTATTTCAGATATGCTGAAAGATGATGAACCGTATCTTCTTCTTGTAAATGTCGAAAAGAAAGGGATGGTTTACCCCATGGTACCGGCAGGTGCAACCATTACACAGATTATGCTGGGCGAATAAATAAAACATGACAGTATGACAAATAAATATTATACCATTTCAGTTTATTCGGAAAATCATGTTGGATTACTCAATCAAATCTCCATCATATTTACCCGACGTAATCTGAATATCGAAACATTAACGGTTTCTGCATCCGCTGTTCCGGGCATTCATAAATTCACGATATCAACCTGGACTGATGAGGAGACGATTATCAAACTGGTCAAACAAATAGAGAAACGGATTGATGTCATAAAGTCGTATTATTATACGGATGATGAAATTATACATCAGGAAGTGGCCTTATTTAAAGTTTCTACAGGGAAATTACTGGATAGTAAAGGTATAGAAAGCATTGTTAAACATTTTCATGCTGAAATTCTTGAAATAAATACCACTTACACTGTTATAAAGAAATCAGGGACTACCGATCTGATCGAAAGTCTTTTTGAACAACTTAGCAGTATGGGAGTCATCTTACAGTTTACCCGCTCAGGAAGAGTTTGTATTACAAAAGATACTCAGGAAAAGGTAAGTGATTTTATTAAAGAACAAGAGCTTCGTAAGCTCGCCTAAATTTTAGTATTATGTATTCAAATGTTGCCGTTTATGAGTATGAAGTAAATCCGTTTTTTGTTGATCCAAATGGTCAGATGACGATTACTTCTATTATCAACCATTTACAATTAGTTGCTTACTCTCACGCAGATTCTTGCGGTTGGGGTTTTGACGCACTGATGAAAAATGAAAACAGATGGGTACTTGCCCGACTGGCTATTGAAATGGAAAGCTATCCCAGAACATACGACCAGTTAATTATCGAAACATGGGTAGAGGATACAAACAAAGCATTCTCATCCAGAAATTTTGAATTAAAAAACCAATTTGGCAAAACACTGGGATATGCTCGCAGTATATGGTCTGTGATAAATATGTATAGTCGTAAAAGCATAGACCTTTCACCTATCGTTCAGAATATAGCTGACTATAAGTCAGAAAAACCCTGTCCGATCGAGCGTCCGTTTAAGCCATTAATTATAAAAAATACCGAAGCGGTAGATATACCGATTAAATATGCTGACATTGATGTAAACAGACATGTAAACAGCACACGGTACGTCGAACATCTGCTGGATCTGTTTCCGTTAGAGTTTCACGATCAGCATGATATACAACGCTTTGATATTGCTTATCAGAGTGAAACAAGATTTGGAGACAGCCTTATGCTTCATCACAAAGAATTAGAACCCTTCAAGTATGCGTTCGAAATTGAAAAAGGAAGTGGAGGTACTGCGTGCAGATCTCAGATTAAATTTAAAATAAAACAACACTAATCTATTTAATATAATAAGTATTATGGCAGTAATGAATTTTGGGGGAATTGATGAGAACGTAGTAACTCGTGAGGAATTTCCATTAGAGAAAGCAAGAGAAGTGATGAAAGATGAAGTGATTGCTGTTATCGGGTACGGTGTACAAGGTCCCGGACAATCATTGAATCTGAAGGATAATGGATTTAACGTTATTATCGGACAAAGAGAGAATTCAAAATCATGGGATAAAGCTGTAGCTGACGGATGGGTTCCGGGCGAAACTCTTTTCCCGATTGAGGAAGCATGTAAAAGAGGAACAGTAATTCAATACCTGCTTTCAGATGCTGCACAGATTGAAATGTGGCCAACTGTAAAAAAATATCTTACTGCTGGTAAGGCGTTGTATTTCTCTCATGGATTCGGTATCACGTACAAAGAACGTACGGGAATTGTTCCTCCGGCTGACGTAGATGTTATTCTTGTTGCTCCGAAAGGATCCGGAACTAGTCTAAGACGTATGTTCCTGGAAGGACGCGGATTAAATTCAAGCTTTGCTATATTCCAGGATGCAACAGGCAGAGCAAAAGAAAGAGTTGTTGCTCTGGGAATTGGTGTTGGATCAGGATACTTATTTGAAACAGATTTCAGACGCGAAGTATACTCTGACTTATCAGGTGAACGCGGGACTCTTATGGGAGCTATCCAAGGAATTTTTGCTGCTCAGTATGAAGTATTACGCGCAAACGGACATACTCCTTCTGAAGCATTTAATGAAACAGTAGAAGAACTTACTCAGAGTTTGATGCCTCTTGTTGCTGAAAACGGTATGGACTGGATGTATGCAAACTGTTCGACTACAGCTCAACGTGGTGCTCTTGACTGGTGGAAAAAATTCCGCGATGCTTCAAAACCTGTTTTCGAAGAATTATACAGCGAAGTAGCTTGCGGAAATGAAGCTCAGAGATCTATTGATACAAACAGTAAATCAGACTATCGCTCTAAGCTGGAAGAAGAGCTTAAAGAGTTACGCGAAAGCGAAATGTGGCAAGCTGGTGCAACTGTAAGAAAACTTCGTCCGGAAAATAATTAATCTATATATACACTTTGCCATAAGTGTTATACGGTGTCGTAAAACGAGTATCCTCGAGAGAAGATACTCGTTTTTTTTATCTCATACTTAAAGCCCGGGAATTAAGTATGAGATAAAAAAACAACTCAAAATGCAGATACAAATTTATTCCCGTATTTGCCTGCCACGATATACGTATTTCTCAGCCATGAAATACGTATATCTCTGCTACGAAGTACGTATTTCATTCCATCAAAATACGTATTTCCCGGCGCACAAACACGTATTTCGTTGAGCAGAAACACGCATTTTGTATCGTCCTGAATTTAGAGTTTATCGCCAGATTCAATTTATAATACATTGTAAACTGAATCCGTAATTAGCTTCTGAATCTGTCAATCTTTTCAGTAAAAGTCACGGCATACAAATGCGGATAATTTTTCATACGTACTACTTAGAAAGTTCATTTAAAAGAACTTGCGCGTTCATAAGTATGAAAAAATATTTTCATTTAAATGATCTTGTACGTTCATAAGAATGAACGCGCACGTTTATACGTTTGAAAATTCAGACTATCCTTTCGTTTACAAAAAACACTACATGAAGTTTTTAGTTTTCATTTGCCATCATTTGCCATACGCGCAAAAAAAGACTCATAAAGATCTAATTATCAATCGTATATATTATGGCAAATACTATGGCAATTCATGGCAATTGAATTTGATTTGCCATAGCATTTGCCATAGCAATTGCCATACGATAACTAATTACAATCCAGTATATTATCTGCAATAACAGACTCCAATGGCAATTCATGGCAATTCAAAACAGAAAAACTCTATGTATCTATAACAGATAGTCCTGTAACTTTCAGGAGAACCACAAACAAAATATAACACTTGAAATATTTTATATACTATATTTTACATATATATCACTTTTTTTATTTCCTTTACAGCACATTTATAATCCTGAAAAACAAAATATCTAGTATTAATCAAAATATGCAATTACCTATGAAAAATGAAAACTACTATTTAAGGCATGCAATATGTCTGATTTTTCTCCTCATGTTTCCTTTCATTATTTATGCCCAGGCGGTAGTGAAAGGAACTGTTACAGATGGTTCTGACAGGAGTCCCCTGCCGGGTGTAAGTATTGCAATAGCAGGAACCACTGAAGGAACAATTACTGATACTGATGGAAACTACAGCATCAAAGTTGCTAAAGGACAAACATTAATCTTTTCTATGATGGGATATATTACTCAGAAACATCCTGTTACAAGTTTAACTTTAAATGTTTCTCTCCAGCAGGATAATAAACAGCTCGATGAAATTATCGTCACCGCTTTAGGTATTAAACGAGAATCAAAGGCGCTCGGATACTCTGCCCAGGAGCTTAAAGGAAATGAAATTGTCAAGGTAAAACAACCCAATCTGATCAACTCGTTAAACGGGAAAATTGCCGGTGTGAATATCACCAATAGCGGTGGTGGTGCCGGCGCATCTTCTCAAATTATCATTCGCGGGGGAACGTCACTTCTTAACGACAATCAACCCTTATTCATTGTTGACGGTCTTCCGATAGATAATTCCACAGCTGTCGGCAACACATCCATTGACGGAGCAGGAGCTACTGCTACAACCAGTGGAAACAGAGCTATGGATATAAATCCCGATGATATTGAATCAATCTCTGTATTAAAAGGAGCAACAGCTGCTGCTCTTTACGGTTTAAAAGCAGCCAATGGTGCTATTATTATTACCACGAAAAGAGGGAAAGAAGGGAAAGCTTCTGTCAAAGTAAGTGCTAAAATGTCAATCGACAATATAAACAGACTTCCGGATATTCAAGACTTATACGGACAAGGCACAAAAGGAGAATATAATAATGCAACTAATCTTTCATGGGGATATCTTGCTTCTGATTCTTTGAGATATAACAATATGAATAACTTCTTCCAGACAGCTCTGTCATATGATTTGAATGCAAGCGTTTCAGGAGGTAGTAAAACAGGGAGCTACTACATGTCAGCTCAGCGCCTGGATCAGGATGGAGTAGTTCCTACGACAGATTATGTAAAAAATTCATTTCGTCTGAATGCTGAACAAAAAGTATGGTTCTTAACTTTCGGGATGAATGCAAACTACATCAATTCCACATCACGTAAAGCTCTGACCGGCGGTGGCTTATGGGGTAAAGGAGGATCAGGATATATGCTTAGCATTCTGAACTGGCCTATCACTGATAATATGAGCAACTGGCTTAACAGCAACGGAACCCGACGTCGCCTGATGCCTGATGTTCCATTGGATGATGACATAGACAATCCATACTGGATCGTAAATAAAAGCCCGATGACCGAAAAACTGGATCGTTTCATTGGTAGTGTATATATAAATGCACAACCTCTTTCATGGCTGGACTTTGCCTTTAAAATGGGATTGGACCATTTTAATTCACAGACTAAAAATATCACAGCAGCCGGTTCGTCTGTAATCCTTTCGTGGCAAAACGGAGCGCAGTCTCTAAGCGACAGACAAAGCGACTTATTCACGACGAACTTCTTGATGAATATCAATAAAACATATAAAGATTTCAATTTCGGTCTGATGCTTGGTCACGGATACGAGCAAAACTCATACTACAATAACACATTATTAGCAGTAGGCATGCTTAACCCTGATTTTGAAGGAATTAACAATACAGCGAAAGAAAACAAAACATATGACAACTATCGTCAGTTACGCCGTTTGATAAGTGTTTTCGGAGAAGCCCGTATAGGATATAAATCCATTGCTTATCTGAGTGTAACAGGCCGGAATGACTGGAGCTCCACATTACCGAAAGATAGTCGTTCTTTCTTTTATCCGTCATTCAGTGGAAGTTTTGTGTTTTCAGAATTAATTAAATCTAACCCATATTTTTCATTCGGTAAATTGCGTGGCTCATGGGCTCAGGTAGGAAAAGATGCACCTCCTTATAAGACTCTGACGAATCTGGATCCTCCTTTGGCCAGTATCGGTGGAGGCTATCGTGATAGCTGGTCCGGAGGTAATCCTCAGCTAAAACCGGAGAAAACAAGATCCTGGGAAATTGGAGCAGATCTTCGCTTCTTTAAAGGCAGACTTGGATTTGATATCACATATTATAATAACCTGAGTGAAAATCAAATTATAAATCCGCGTGTAAGTAATGCGATTGGCTATATTTTTAAATTCGTAAATGCCGGCGAAATATCAAACAAAGGTATGGAGATTACGATCAATGGTACTCCGGTTGAATCAAGAGATTGGGGATGGGAATCTCAATTAAATTTATCATACAATAAAGGCCGCGTAAAAAATCTGATAGAAGGTATGAAAATACTTTATGTAACAGATGTTCAAATCGGTCCGGCGAAAGCTGCATCATTCAATGATGGAAACTTTTTGGGACTTTCAGGTACAAAATGGCAGACAAATGATGAAGGGCAACTTTTGATTGATAAAAATGGATATCCGTTAACCAGTACAGATGAAACACAATATTTAGGAAACAGAGAACCTGATTTCCTACTGGGCTTCAGCAACACACTCCGGTACAAAGATCTATCGTTATCATTCCTTTTTGATGCACGCTTTGGAGGAACAATTTACAATGCTACAGAATGGGCAATGGTTACTTCAGGTCAGGCTAAAGTTACGGAGAACCGCGGAGAGAAGAAAGTATTTGAGGGAGTAGTCAAACAAGATGATGGTTCATATATACCTAATACAAAAGAAGTCATTCTGGATGAATATTACTACCGCAATATATACACAAAACATGCACCTCATTTTCTTACAGATGTAAACTGGTTGAGATTACGCTCCCTTGCTCTGACATACAGCATACCTCAATCGTTTCTTCAAAAATTAAAAGTCGTGCAACAAGCCGAATTATCTTTTACTGCAAATAATGTATTTGTAATTACAAATTACAAAGGTATGGATCCGGAAGTCAGTGCCGGTGGTGCCGGTGTTGTGGGTGCTGGTTCTGCAGGCATAGACTATTGCGGAATTCCTTCAACACGTACATTCTCATTTGGTATTAATGTTACATTCTAAACAAAGCATATTATGAAGAAATTATATAAAATATATCTGTTGCTGACGTTATTAGTGATGAGCGGATGTGATTATAATCTGGATATAAACTCAGATCCTAATAATCCTCAGGAAGCATCCTGTGATCTGCGTTTACCGAATATCCTCAGTATGACAGCTGATGTATATGGAAGTCACGGCATCCGAACATCTTTACTTATTCAACAAACGGGCTATACATACTCTGTAGGCAAACGTTACTATGACCTTCAGAATTGGAAATTTCAGAATAGTGCAGATACTTATATCTGGCAGTCCTGGTATATCTATATCTGGATCAATATTCATAAAATGATTGAAGATGCCAAACTAAAAGAAGCATGGCATTATGTAGGAGTAGGAAAAGCAATGCAGGCTTTTGGTTGTGGCTTTATTATTGATGCTTACGGAATTATGGCTTATAAAGATGGATTATCTGATAAAACTTTTATGCCAACTTATGACGACTGCTCATATGTATATGAACAACTTATACCTCTTTGTGATGAAGCAATTTCGTATTTAAGTCAGCCACAGGGAGCAATGGCTCCTGAGTTAGGCAAAGCTGATACATACTATAATGGTGATACAGAAAAGTGGCTGAAATTTGTATACGGGATTAAAGCCAGACTTCTTAGTCATTTATCAAAGAAAGAAGTGGGCACCGGTTCCGGCAATTATAATCCGGATGAAATTCTTGCTTTGCTAAGTAAGTCATTCACCTCATCAGCGGACGATGCAGAGATGAAATATATAAAAGGTAGCAAAGTGACGGAAGAACAATCAATAAATTTTCAAAATGTGAATTTCAGCAATAAACCAGGTAAGCTGTTTATTCAATATCTTTTAAACACTGTGCCCGGCGAAGGCAATAGCTGGAATAGCGGTATTGAGGATCCACGTGCTAAAGTTATGATTCCAAGGATTCAGAGTGGAAGCATGAAAGGAGAATACTCATTAGGTGTTGATCTGGATTATGCTGATTCAAAACCGGAAGCAAAAGACTCTACTCATGTAGGACTGGCAATTACAGATAAGTCTCAGCCAAGTGGTAAACGAGGTACAACAATCTATACTCAGGACGACTTCTCTTATCAGCTTTTATCGTATTATGAATTATTATTTATAAAAGCAGAAGTGTACTTCCGTAAAGGAGATAAAGCAAATGCTTTGAAATTCTACAAAGATGCTATTGCTGCACACATGGAAAAATATAAGATTGATGGAACAGAAATAAATAACTTCCTGAACAGTGATGCTGTTGCTCAGACTCCGTCAGAACTAACATTAAGCCACATCATGATTCAGAAATATATTGCTCTGATCCTAAATCCGGAAGCATGGACTGATATGCGCCGATGTGATTTCTGTCTGGATGCAAGCGGGAACTATAACGAAAGTGAGGGTATCTACAAAGGATTCAAAAGACCAAAATTTGCTTATGAAATCAATTTCGGAAGTAAGGGATATCCAAGACGTTATCAGATGGCTTACATGGAGCGTGACTATAATGCCGTAAATGTAAGACCATGGGGAGTATTTGAACTGGATTATATGACTCAACCGATCTGGTGGGATAAGAAATAAGTAAAAAGGCAGTCAAATAAGTTTTCACTTATCTGACTGCCTTTTCTTTTATAGGGAGCAAGATGATCAGATTCCTAAAGAATTCATCACTTCTTTGATTTTAGCATCTGCTTTCTCGTTTACAGCATCATACTCTTCACGAGAAGGTAGAACACCGGCAACTTCAATGTAGAATTTAATTTTCGGTTCTGTTCCGGAAGGACGGATAGAAACTTTCGTTCCGTCTTCTGTAAAGTACTGAAGAACATCTGAAGTTGTAGGCATATCTAATGTAAATGTTTCATTCTCCAAAAGATCCTGACCTTTAAGAGTCGAGAAATCTTTGATCATGATTACTTTAGATCCGGCTACTTCTTTCATTGGATTTTCGCGGAAGTTTTTCATCATTTTCTGAATTTCTTCAGCTCCTGATTTTCCTTTCTTCACAACCGAAATACCTTTTTCTTTGCGGAAACCGTACTCAAGATAAATATCCTGAATCATTTCGAACATAGATTTGCCATTATCTTTAGCCCATGCTGCGATTTCTGCCATCAAAGAACATGATGAAACAGCATCTTTATCACGTGCATAATCTTCAGGCAAGAATCCGAAACTTTCTTCTCCACCACCGATGTAGTGTTTTTTACCTTCGTTCTCACGGATTACAGCAGCAATCCATTTGAAACCTGTATAACAATCATACATCTCAATGTTATTGCGGTCTGCAATCGTTTTGATCAACTCAGTTGTTACGATTGTTTTCACAATATACTCATTTCCGGTAAGTTTGCCCAACTCTTTGTAACGCTGCATCAGATAGTTCAGGAATATTAGCACAATCTGATTACCGTTTACAAGAACAAACTCATTTTTATTGTTACGGATAGCAACACCGATACGGTCAGCATCAGGGTCGGAAGCCATTACAAGATCTGCTCCAGTTTCGTATGCTTTCTCAATAGCCATTGTAAGAGCAGCAGGCTCTTCCGGATTTGGTGAAGCAACAGTCGGGAAATCTCCGCTTGGCACATCCTGTGCAGGAACATTAATAATATGTTCAAACCCGTAGTTTCTTAATGAATCCGGGATTAGTTTAACACCTGTTCCGTGGATAGGTGTATAAACAATTTTCATATCTTTCTGACGTGCAATAGCATCCGGAGAAAGAGACAATGTTTTAGCCGCAGCCAAAAATGCTTTATCAATTTCTTCGCCTACGATCTGAATCAATTCTTTGTTTCCTTTGAATTTGATTTCTTTCGGGTCGCGGATTTTATTTACCTCAGCAATTGTATTTTTATCGTGAGGAGCAATCATCTGAGCACCATCATTCCAATATGCTTTGTATCCGTTGTACTCTTTCGGGTTGTGAGATGCTGTGATAATCACACCACTCTGGCAACCGAAATGACGGATAGCGAAAGACATCTCAGGAGTCGGACGCATAGAGTCGAACAAATATACTTTAATGCCGTTTGCCGAAAAGATATCAGCTACGGTTTCAGCAAACAAACGGCTGTTGTTACGAACATCGTGTCCGACAACAACGCTGATCTGAGGAAGATCTGCAAACTCTTTTTTCAGGTAGTTAGCCAATCCCTGAGTTGCAGCACCCACTGTATATATGTTCATTCTATTTGAACCGGCACCCATTATACCACGAAGACCACCTGTACCAAACTCCAGATCTTTATAAAAAGATTCAACAAGTTCTGTATTATCCTCGCTTTCAATCATGCGTTGTACTTCTTTACGAGTTACCTCGTCATAAGCTTCGCTCATCCATTGCTGAGCTTTAGAAGTAACTTCTTTCATTAAGGCTTCATTATTCATAGAAGAAGTTTTTTAGTTTTAAAAAATAGCTTTTCGCAAAATTAAAATTTAAAATGTAACCTTCAGCCTATCCCCTGATTCTTTTACAATATTTCTGTAAAAATCTTCAGAATATCCGGCTGATTTAGGTTTTGCAGGAAGACCATGTCCGTTTTCGATAAACTGACCGTTTTTCTCCTGTTTGATATTTCCATCGATAAATTTCACTAACAGGAATTCGCCGAACTGCTTCCAGCGGCGTGTAGCCTGTTCTGCCTGCATATCGCTGTATTCAGTAAGGAAAGCGATCGCTTCCTGTGGATTTTTCTCGTACAAATCAACAGCTGCTTTATCAATAGCCGGTTCCATCGCAATGAAGTTAGACTCCATTTTATTTTGAAGGGCTTTCAAATCAGGATACATAAGATCCCATTTGTTATAAACCATGTTTGAAACCCAGTTATAAATCCAGAACGCAGAAGTCCATGAGAAGTTCAGCATATCACCGTTTCCTTCACGATAACATTCAGGAACTTTTGTGATACTGCAATACATCGGAGTATACACACAAAGAGCAGCATCATCTGTACCGAACCAAAGAACACCTCCTACAGGATCAGGTAACCAGCTACGCATTTGAGATACAAAAGTAAAACCAGTCTGTTGTGTTGCAATAGCACGTTCATTCAGATACTCTTGTCCGTCAACTTTATACGTCATCGGTCTCCAGCGGTAAGGAACTTTATAAGGACCTGCACCCGGATCAGTTGTCATATCAAGCGGTGTACCTTCATAGTGGTCTCTCATTCCTTCCATTGCATCAGCCAGCGATACTTTTTTGCTTGGTTTGATATACAATGGCATTGGCTCCTGAGTTTCTCCTTTAATATAAGAGATGTATTTATCCATTTCAGGATTCATCATTCTGTAGAAACTCCATACGCGGGCTTCACAAAAACGCAATGCACCGAAATCAAGCGGAGCGTATGCTTCAGCAAAGCTAAAATCTTTATTTAATCCGTTGAAATACCCCTTTTCTCTGGCAAAAGAGATTACATCCGGGCTATACAAACAGTTTTCTTTATCATTCAAAGGAAACTGACGGATACGAGCCTGATTGGCATGTGATGCAACACAGTCATCCGGAATACGGATAGCTACCCATACAGCTCCTTTGTTACGAGGACCTTTACCGATCATCTCCATGATCCAGATTTCATTCGGATCAGCAATAGAGAATGACTCTCCAGAACTGTAGTAGCCATATTCTTTAACAAGGTTTGTCATTACTTTAATCGCCTCACGAGCTGTTTTAGCGCGCTGAAGAGTCACATAAATCAATGAGCCGTAATCCATGATACCGGTAGTATCCTGAAGTTCAGGACGTCCGCCAAAGGTAGTTTCGGCAATCGTAAGCTGATGTTCATTCATATTACCTACCACATTGTACGTTTCGCGCACCTGTGGAATTGAGCCAAGAGGCTTACCTGTATCCCACTCTCTGATTTCCATCATAGCCTTTTCAGGATATTTGGCAGCAGGAAAATGATACAACGCGCCATACAATGTATGCGAATCGGCTGAGTAAGTAACCATCGTGGAGCCATCAACGGATGCTTTCTTCCCGATCAAAAAATTCGTACAAGCCATGATGTCCATAGCCGAGAGAGCCACAAGGCAACTCATTGTCATAATTAATTTTCTCATTACAAGATCGTTTGTGTTCTATATAGTATTACCAATAAAATTCTTTCGTATACACTCTTTTATTGCCACATCCATCGACAGCAACGACTTCGAGTGTATGCTTCTTTCCTTTCTGTACATCACGCCGGTTCAGACGATATGACCAGGAAGTTCCTCTGGAAGGTACCAAAAGTACAAATTTTCCGTCAATATATGCTTTTACAGACTTCAAACCCGAATCAGAATCGGAAGCCGAAACTGTAATTCGACCCAGCGAACCCCATCTTCCGTCGTTAACCGGAGCTATGCGCGGTGCAATGGTATCAATACCGATAGCAAAAGAGCCGAACTCGCGGATACGTGTTGTATGCCATCCGTCTTTGTAGGAAGTAGGAAGAGCAGACAGCTTGTTGCCCTGCACTTTCCCGATATAAAATTTACCCGGATCAAAGAGTGAATATCCTTT
Source organism: Bacteroidales bacterium (assembly GCA_051657165.1). Classification (GTDB taxonomy): domain Bacteria; phylum Bacteroidota; class Bacteroidia; order Bacteroidales; family UBA7332; genus UBA7332. The sequence continues at coordinate 35,219 of JBOFKD010000262.1, forward strand.
TAGCTGAATAGACAATGGAATAAAACTATTCAACGGCACATCCTCGTCCTGAATAGTATAAACCGGAGAACAGAAAGAGCTCGAATCTTTGCGCGTAACCGACTTACGGACAGAGGCAGGCAAAACACCTTTCGCATATTCTATACGCAGATCTTTTTCATTCACTGCATAATCCTCATTATATTTTATCCATTCAGCTCCCGGCAAGTAACTTTCAGGCAACTCGCGGGCATTTGATTTCTTTCCGTTTATTACAAATGACAGAACTGATTTATTACCATTATAGTCCGTCAGTTCATAACGAATATTATAGGGTCTTTCTTCTTTTATATCTATTAATCCGCGATTTGCATCCAGAAAGCGGTACGCTTTTAATTCTGCTCCCGGATCGGCAAAGCCTTTCACCGTGAAAGTTCTGTTTTTACGCCACTGGGGATAATCAATATAGAAATTAAAATTACGACCTTTACTCACATCCAGACTATCCAGCCTGCTGAAGAATACACGATTGCTATCCACAAACAATTCAATATCACGTATGCCATATTTAAAATGCACATCATCCTTCACATCGTAAGCCCGAATACCCAGACCAATCTTACCCCAGGCATTCACCGGTGTTTGTATGCGATATTTCCCCTGAGCTCCGGCCACACCAAAATTTCGTCGCTTTGTTGCAGGATCATAGAAAGTCTCTCCTATTTCATATAGTGTTATCCCTTGAATTATAGGTGTACGTGAATCTTTCACATGATCTCCGTAAATAAGCATTGGATTAATCCGTTCATCAGCTTCATAATCTACCAGCTCAAAATGCAAATGGGGACCACCCGAACTTCCCGTATTTCCGGAGAAAGCTATTTGCTCTCCTTTTTTTACCGGTATCTCGTCAGGCTTGAAATTATAATCCAGCAAATACTCTTCCTGACTATACTGAGCCTCTTCCACTTTACGTGTAATATCAGGCACAAAACGATCCAGATGCATATACACAGAAGTTAATCCGTCCGGATGTTTCACAAATAGGACATTGCCCCCGCCATATAAAGAGACAGAAACTCTTGACACATATCCGTCAGCAACAGAGACGACGGGTATACCAATCCGGCTTTCTGTTCTGAAATCCAATCCCCCGTGAAAATGATTATTCCTTAATTCGCCAAAACTTCCTGACAGATAAACCGGCAAATTCATTGGCAGCATATAGTCAACCTTCTCTTTTGTTATAATATTTGGCATAAGAAATAATCCTAATGCTCCCGTAAACGAAAAAGAATATCCGATCTTTCGCAAAGATCGGAGTTTATCTATTATTTTATTCATTTATAAATCATAATTGCCAGTTAACAGGATCCACTCCTTTTTCTTCTAAATAAGTGTTGGCTTTCCCAAAATGATTATTTCCGAAAAATCCTCTGTGAGCCGAAAGAGGTGATGGATGAGGAGATTTCAACACACAATGTCTTGCAGGATCTATGAAAGCACCCTTCTTTTGAGCATAAGCACCCCATAATATAAACACAAGCCCCTCGCGACTCTCTGCCAGCTTATGAATAACTGCATCCGTAAATTGTTCCCACCCTTTATTCTGATGTGAGCCGGCTTTATGAGCCTCAACGGTCAATGTTGCATTCAGCAACAGCACACCCTGCTCTGCCCAGGCACTCAGATTTCCGGATTGCGGAATCTTAAAATTCATTTCGGCAACCAGTTCCTTAAATATATTCTGAAGAGAAGGTGGAAATTTAACTCCGTCCTGTACAGAAAAACAAAGCCCGTGAGCCTGATTAGGTTCATGATAAGGATCCTGACCTAAAATAACTACTTTTACTTTATCAAATGGAGTTAAATCAAAGGCTCTGAATATATCAGCCCCTTTCGGATAGATATTTTTAGAGTTATATTCATTTCTCACAAAAGACGTAAGTTGCTCAAAATAAGGTTTTGAGAACTCATCACTCAACATTTTATTCCAACTACTCTCTATTTTTACCTCCATCGTTTGTTTTATTTTTCAATATTTGTTTATATTTGCATTGCAATTAGCAAAATAAGGCCCGTTAGTTTAGTTGAATAGAACGGCAGATTCCGGTTCTGCAGGTCACAGGTTTGAGTCCTGTACGGGTCACAGTTTAATAAAAGGAGATTCACTATGTTTCTCCTTTTTTTATGATGTTTGCAATCATATAAAAGGACCATCTATTACGAGCGTGAAATAAATAAAAAATTTAGTCAAATCCGAACTTCTGAATAAAAGTTTTTTCGGGATGACTAATATATACAGAACAAACATATAAAGACAATACGATTTTTCAGTAAATAGCTATTTGATTACACAATTGAAATTTTCGTAAGACTACTATCAGCTTTTAATTCTTTTTTTACGGCAATAAAACAATTGATGTGTAGATGTTGTTATTTTAGAAAGTTCACATTGGATTTATATAACCATAATTCATGATTTATGGATTCATAAATCTCAATTAAATTACCTAAACCAATTAAACAACAATGAAAAAGATCTACGTTTTGCTTCTTGGGGCACTTATTGCAAGTCCTCTTTTCGCACAGCAAGAGACTACAAACTATGATGAAAAATCATTGTTTGAAACCGTTTCTAAAATTGAAAAGAAATCGGACAAATTCAATCTTTATCTTAACATGCATGCCGGATTCAATGCAAACTGGTATGATGGCGATTTTGAAAGAGGAGCTTTCAATATTAAACAACTTCGTATTGAAGCCAAAGGAAACATCAACAACTGGATTTCATACCGTTACCGTCAGAGATTAAACCGCGACAATAATGGTTCTGGTTTCCTTGACAACATGCCTAAATCGATCGATATTGCATCTGTTAGCTTCAAAGTTGCTCCTAAGTTCACTATCACCGGAGGTAAAATGTGTACTATGTATGGTGGTTTTGAATTCGACCTTAATCCAATCGAAGTATACGAATACAGTGATCAGATTGAATTCATGGACAACTTCCTTACTGGTGTAAACTTCGTTTATGATTTCACTCCTGCTCAGCAACTTGCATTCCAGATTGTTGACGGACGCAACAACAGCTTCGAAAAAACTTACGGTAATGTAGCTCCTGGTATTGAAGATACAAAACTACCTCTTCTTTATACTGTAAACTGGAATGGTGCTTTCGCAGATGGTTTGTTAAAAACTCGCTGGTCAGCATCTATCATGGAGCAGGCTAAGAAAAAACAAATGTATTACTTTGCATTTGGTCAGGAATTAAACCTTAACCCGGTAAATACTTTCTTCGATGTAATGTATTCTCGTCAGGGTCTTGACCGCAAAGGTATCATGACAGAAATCATCAACATGAACGAAAATCGCCCTGACTATACAGCAATGGGTGCTGAATACCTTTCATTGGTTTGGAAAATGAACGTTCGCGTTGCTCCTAAATGGAATCTTTTCGTAAAAGGTATGTACGAAACTCAAGGTCTTTACGGATCTAACGAAGATGTTTCTAAAGGTAAATACCGCACATCATGGGGTTACCAGGGTGGTGTTGAATTCTATCCAATGAAACAAAATCTTCACTTCTTCCTTGCTTTCTTAGGCAGATCTTATGATTTCACTGAAAAAGCAAAAGAGTATGGCTGGAAAAACTATAACACAGCTCAACTGACAACCGGATTTATCTATCAACTTCCGGTATTCTAAGAATATAATTTAAAAGAGGCTGTCTGATTTTAAAATCGGACAGCCTCTTTTTTATATAACCCTTTCAGAAAGTAGTTTTTCTCTGACTTATTCACAAACAACCACCTTCGGGGTTGTGGGTTAGATTGAGCATTACTATCCACGGGTCGACTCCCTTAACCGGTCGTCACCCGCGGCTACAGACAAATTACACCTTCGGCGTAAAAAAAAGATCCACTACGAAGAAGGGTATTCGTATTAATCCTGATCTTGTAAGGAGCAATGGTAAAGGAAACAACTTCTCTGCTTATTACTTTTCTTTAATCCCTAAGGGATTATTTGTCTGTAACCGCGGCGTAGAAGCAATAGACTCCTTCAGGAGTATTGCTTCTTCCCGTGGAAAAGGTCAACATACATAAGCCCTCAACTCCGAAGGTGGTTGTTTGTGATTTACAACACAATCCTTTCAGAATAAAGTTTGCATCTGTATCCTTTCTCCCGATAGCTCCTTATCAGTTGCGAAACGGGGAGAATGAATATTGGAATTCCTTCTGTATATAAAATTGTAGCAGAGTGGCTTTCTTTCAGAAAGCTGTCAGGTGCAACCTGACTAATTATGGGACACAAATTATAAAATAACAGAGATCTAAATTATTGTACTCCCTAATTATCCTATTACGGAATATCTTCTTCAAATATATCACCTCCTTCATAAGTTCTAAAATGCACTCCTTCTTTGTTTCTTGTTATCATTGTTATATTATAATAAGCTCCAGGCGTTAGCTTCCGCCTTTTACTGCGATTAAGAATCGCATCCATGTCCCCTTTACGAGTAGCGTTCATCAATTTTTTATGCCATTCATTTGCATCTATTCTTTTGATAAGAGGATATTCTGAAATATATGAGATAACAGTATGATCATTCGAAAAATAAATAGAGCAACGATATGGTGCATTAATAATTGTGCTTTCAAGAAATATTATTGTATCACTCTTAACTATATCCGGAGGTAACTGCTTAAAAATTTGTTTTTTTAGTTGATACGATCCCCATATTACATCTTTTTTACTGAGACTCAGTATTTCTTTTCGGATAATCCGAAAATCTGCTGTTTTACAACCATAAAGGGAGAAAAGAATTAATAATAATACGTATACTTTTTTCATCTTCATTGTTTTTAAAAGTATTATGTGCTATGGAGTAACTATCCTTGGTGTTTTTCGATACTGAAAGTTATAAAAATACTCCGCCTTGAATTGGGATGCAATATCCGGGATGGCTCATATCCACCATCCGAAGTGCTGCCGAAATGGGGTCTTAACGGCAAAGAATAATGATCTGAGCGAATCTGATTTTCCATCTGAGTTGGGTATTCTTCACTGTTATCATTTTCATATCGATCACTGCCGGAAGCATCATTCTACTCAATCATTTTACTCAATCCACAAACATCACCGAATTCCCTGCACAATACGCATAAGGCGATATAGAGTAATACTTTTCGGCAAGCGGACCCATGGTTGTGAAACGAGAAAGAATCGGTTCGTAGCATCTTGCTCCGCATTCGTACCAATTTTATTAACTATATAACTTTTCGTTAACACTCCAATATCCTGTTTTATCAGAACCGACTCTTTCAATTAGTTTTAATTCCTTTAGCACAGCAATAGTTCTTCTAACCGTAGTTAAACTAACACCTAACTCTTTACATAAATCCGCACGAGTAACAGCAGGCTTCTCTCTAATTAATTCAAACAAATCTCGTTGCAACTGAGTTAATAATTTTACAGGGCTATTTACAGGGCTATTTACAGGGCTATTTACAGGGCTATTTACAGGGCTATTTACAGGGCCATTTACAGGGCCATTATTAGCTGTTTTATAATTACTATTTAGAATTTCTGTATAGAAAGAGCCTGATTGTGATCGAAATCTAGGCTCCTTATCCTTTGTGAATCCTGGAAGTTTGGCTGTTTCATTGCATATTTTACGTAGTCCACTACCTCGTTTTTCCATAAAATTTAGTTGAGAAAAAACATCAGCCAATATTGGATTTCTTCGTTTAGATGACACTTCATCTAAGTTATGCTCCTGGATTAGAGTACCGTCAAACATTCCTCCCGGAGAGTAAATTACCAAACGATCATCATAAATATCAATATGTACCTCACTTCCTAATTCCGCATAATCCCGATGAATTAAGGCATTTACCAAAGCTTCGAAAACTGCACGGCTTGAATAATCTGCCGTATTAATGCGCATACTGGGTAGCTTAATCCATCCTTTCATATTATGTAAATCTACAAACTGCATACCGACTTCGAGCAACGATAACAAATTACCCTGATATTCACGAGAATCTCTGGCTATATCTTTATAAATATCATTCCATCTGGTACAATAGAGACTTGAGTGTCTGTAAGGACACTGATCAGAAAATAATACTCCGGCATTTGTTAGCATACCTTTTGTTGTAATCAACGAGAAAGAATGCAATAATTTATCAAACAAAGGAGTTTCTATTTGCTTCTCATAGCTTTCTCCTAACTGAGCAAAGCTCATATCTTCACGCCTAAACTCTGTAGGAAGCGAATCATAGGTTACATTTCTTCCTTTAAGCACTAAGCTACTTAATTGGTGAGATGTAGCTATAACACTCTCATCTCCTATACGAACGAAAGCTATGCGACTTCCACTATTAACAAAATAGTAAGGCGGCATATTTCCTTGGTAAACACACAACTCTAATAAATTCACACCATCTTCAGGTTGAATATGTTTTAATTCAAACTCAGGCACAGGATCCATAAAAGTTTTCACCTTGTCGCTGATAAACTCTGCGTCACCCTTAGCATCAGAAAGTCCTGAAACAACACCATCATCAGTGATACCAAACAACAATGAACCGCCATAGCCATTAGCAAAAGCACTTACACTTTTCATCCAACTCTTGAATTGTTTACGTTCTAAAAATTCTTTAAAGTCACAATTACTATCTTCGCCAATGAATTGTTGTATTTCTCTTGTAGCTTTCCTCATATTAGATCCTCATTTTATGCAAAATTATTTTGAGCTGTAAATTCTTCCTTTTCGTATCAATTAAGAATCAGGCAAATATAAGAAGTTGTTTTGATTTACAATCTTTCAGATAGTAGTTTTTATCTGACTGATTCACAAACAACCACCTTCGGGGTTGTGGCTAAATTAGAGTTACTATCCACGGGTAGACTCCCTCAATCGGTCGTCACCCGCGAATTTAGACCTTCGGCGTAAAAGATTACTATATGTCTTTGATGTTTGCTACCGAAAAAAATACAGTCATTAAGAAAGCAATACAGGAAAGATTTTTCGCAAAATGTACCGTCACCCGTCACCTTTCGCAACTATTCACTGGCTATCAATGCCTTACGGGTGACGGCAGTCGAAATTTACCGTCACCTTTACCGTAACCCTTATCCTTCTATTATTCAACCACTTACAAAACAAGGTGACGGGTGACGGTAAAATACGCATAAAAACAAGCGAGTATACGTATATATTAGTCGAAACAAAGGAGGAATTATTTATTATATACGGATGGTTTAGTTGCGAAATACGGTCGATTTACATTTCCGCTCCGGAGCGGATGTATAAAGGATACGGTTGAACGAACTAAGCCTCTTATATACAGCTATTAATTGTCGGTTTATTCTTGCTAATTTATACGGTTGGGAAAGCAATGATATACGGTTATTTTTTGAAGCGGAACGGAGGTTTTTATGAGTGTATTTATTTGCTACTTGCAAATAAAAGTTTGCTACTTGCAAAACTTATTTTGCTACTTGCTAATTTTAGTTTGCTACCTGCAAACGGGCATGGTCATACCGTTGGTAATTTGCTTAAGAGAAATTCGAAATTCTCTTAAGAGAAAATGGAAAAACACTTAAGAGAATTTCCGGAAGCTCTAAAGTGATTAAAAAGTAAGCGCCTCCGCGATGGTCTATTGTATAAGAAAAAAAAGAAGCCGGATTTGATTTTACTCAAAACCGGCTTCTTTTTATCGGATCACAGAGTCCGTTTACTTCATATTCTTATTAATCTCATCGATATAATTCAGTAGTTCATCTCTACCTATTTTCTTCTCAGAAGATGTTTCAAAAATCACTGGAAGCTCTTCCCACGACTCACGTAGCTTTGATTCCAGCGCCAGACGGTTCGCTGATTTCTGACCTTTAGAGATTTTGTCCAGCTTAGTCAGGACAATACAGAAGGGAACACCCTGTTCGCCTAACCAGTCGATAAATTCCATATCAATCTTTTGAGGTTCGTGACGAGAGTCAATCAATACGAACAAGCAAGTAAGCTGTTCTCTTTCCTTGATATAATGTTCAATAATATTCTTAATCTGCTCGCGCCCTTCTTTTCCGCGTCTTGCGTATCCATATCCCGGAAGATCGACCAGATACCAGTCGTCATTGATTATAAAGTGATTAATCAACAATGTCTTACCCGGTGTTTGCGAAGTCATAGCCAACCCTTTTTTCTGGGTAAGCATATTGATCAGAGAAGACTTCCCTACATTAGAACGCCCGATAAATGCATATTCAGGAAGTGAGTCCTGCGGGCATTTTTTCACCTGCGTATTACTAATTACAAATTCTGCTTTTTTAATATCCATAGTTTCTCTTTTGTTAGGGAGTAATAAATTAATCCTCTACCGGTTGTGGCAAATATTCGCTCTGAATATTAGTCATACTACCCCAGATATGATGACGAGCCTGGGGATTAAGCGCTTCCAGCTGTTTAACAATATCTTTCATTGCTCCACGATTAGAGGTGCGCTCATGCGGACAGTTCTTCTTCTGCTTTTTATATTCGCGTAGTTCCGATAAGCGGATCAGATCTGATTCGGCCATCAGACACATAGGTCTGATAATAGTCATATCAAATTTCTCCATTTTCAATTTTGGCGGCATCGTACCAAACGCTCCCTGAAAAGTCATATTCATAAGAAGCGTCTGGATGACATCGTCCTGGTGGTGCCCCAAAGCTATTTTGGTGCAATTGTGTTCTTTGGCAAGGGTAAAAAGTAGTTTTCTCCGGTTCCAGGAACAAAGAAAACAGGGCGATTTCCGGTGGTCAGACGACTCATCAAAAGATGTTGTCGCATGAATAAACGGAATGTCGTATTCACGACAATGCTTTTCCAGATATTCCAGATCAGACTGATAAGGAATATTCTCCATCGTTATATGTGCTGCCACTACTTCAAATCGTGGACGGAAAATTCTTTTCTTTCTTCCTAAAAGTTCAACCAGAGCCAGTGAATCTTTTCCTCCTGAAAGGCCGATCAATACACGATCGCCTTCCTGAATCAATCCATATTTATCAATCGCCTCGCGCATTTTAGCGTCAAGTTTGCGCATAAAATGCTCTTCAGGTGTATATTTCCCCATTGTCAGGAATTTCCTTAATTAGCTGTTAAATCAATAATGTTTTCATCCAGCAAAGTCAGTTTCTCCAATCCTGTTTCATGAACAAGGAAAGTATTCTCAACTCCGACAGCTCCTACGCCCGGAATAACAAACTTTGGTTCGATAGCTATAATATTATTTGCCTGTAGTCTTTCTTTTGAGCGACCAAATAAGACAGGCAATTCGTTAATTTCAAGACCGACTCCATGGCCTACAAATGCAGCCTGTTGTCCGTAGCCCATAAAATACTCTGCCAGACCTTCTTCTTTAGCTTTCTCTGAAGCCAGAATATAAAGTTCAGCACAAGCGGTTCCGGATCTGGCCATATCTTTAATCATATGTTCAATATCCATAGACACCTGATGAGCTTTATAAGCCAGTTCGGATAATTTACCTACCGAGAATGTACGGGTCATATCACTGATATACGGTGAGAAAGTTCCTCCCATGTCTACCATTACAGATTGTCCCTCTCCGATAACAGAACCACAACTTCCGATTGGTAATGACGGGTCAACTCCTGCTCCGCCCATTGCAAAATCATAAGCAGATGCAGCCAGGGCATTATCACCGGCAAGAATACTTCCCATAAAGATCTCCATGTTCGGTCCGAAAGCACGGAATATACCCATTGCACCATGAGTACGAAATAAATGCTCAACTTCAATATTAAACTCCAGATCTGTCATACCCGGACGATAACATGAAGGAATTAATTTCATAGTCTCAGCATGCAAACTACATGTCTTGCGATACATCGAAACTTCAAACGGCGTTTTCACCGCACGAACAACGCGCATCATTCCTGAAATATTTTTCACTTCAGTCTCAGCAAATAATGCAGCCAGACGAGTTTGTTCATTAAACGACAGCACATCATTTTCCAATCCCAGAGATTTAGGAAGAATGCAACGTCTCTCGTTCAAAACCGCCGGAATATCTTCCGGTTTACGTATATATACTATGTTTCCGGCAGAAAGGCCTAACGGTCTTTTCACAAAGAAAATCGGTTCACCTTCTACAGGTAAATAAAAGTAACCGTTAAATACTCGACCGGAGATATAAAGCAAATTAACCGTTCCACTAATAAGACAGGCCTCAATATCCGACCGGATCATTGCTTGTCTTACTTTATTCCAACGAAGAGCTAACTCTTCCTGTAATTCTTTTGTGTACATATATTCAATAACATACTTATAACTTCGGGACAAAGATAGGCAAAAAGCAGTTTACAAATTAGGTAGTTAAGGTATCATATCCGAGAATTAAGATTGTTTATTAATTCGTGTAAAAAAATCTTCATTAAAAAACAGGAAGACATCCTCTGAAATTGTAGAAAAATTCCACAACCTCCACAGAATCAGGGCTTATAAATCCACAACTTTTTGACAGCCGGTCGAGATTTAAAAATTATTGGCTTAAATAAACATATTATGGGTTGCGCAAATTCAAAAGTTTAAACTACTTTGCGTCATAAAATAATAGATAAACAAGTTTTTAAATATAACCCCGGTGTTTGATATTTTCGTTTGTTGTTGTCCTGTCTGAAAAGAAAATATTACAAACCATACATTATTCATACTCATATGATGCTAAAAAAGAATATACTGTTTTTAGTAGTACTCATTGCACCTATCTTTTTCTCAGCGTGTAAGAAACAAAAAGCAGAACAATTGCCTGTAGTGGTAGTTGAGTATCCAAAACGTAAAAACATCGATTTAGAAGGTGAATACGTTGGGCGAATACGTCCCAATAAGTATGTGGAAATACATGCCCGCGTTGTAGGATATCTGGAAAAAATGCTATTCTCCGAAGGGAAACGCGTAAATGCCAATCAACCTCTGTTCAGCATCAATCAGGCTCAGTATAAAGCCAGAGCCGAGAAAGCCAGAGCTCAACTAAAAAAGGACAAAGCTCAGACAGCCAAAGCTGAAAGAGATGTGCAGAGACTACAACCTCTTTTTGAACAAAACGCCGTTAGTAAACTAGATCTGGAGAATGCTGTTGCTGCATTGGAAAATGCGCAGGCAAGTGTTGCGATGAGTAAGGCTGATCTGGATCAGGCTGAACTGGAATTAAGTTATACAACTGTACGCTCCCCTATCTCGGGTTATGTCAGCGAACGCCATGTCGATATCGGATCTTTGGTTGGCGGAAGCGGAAAATCTTTACTGGCAACCGTTGTTGAAACAGATACGGTACTGGTTGATTTTAAAATGACAGCACTGGATTATCTGAAAAGCAAAGAAAGAAATGTGAGCATCGGTGAGCGTGACTCATCCCGTTCATGGCAACCGACAGTTACGGTGACATTAGCCGATAACTCTGTGTATCCCCTAAAAGGTATTGTAGACTTTGCCGATCCGCAGGTAGATCCTCAAACAGGAACATTTACGGTTCGTGCTCAGCTATATAATCCGGACAGAAAACTACTTCCGGGTCAGTTTACGAAAGTAAAATTATTACTGGATGTTGTTGAGAATGCGATTATTATTCCGCGTAAAGCCGTTTCTATTGAAACCGGTGGCGCATATGTATATGTAATAAAAAGAGACAGTACAGCTGAGAGACGCTTTGTTGAGATCTCTCAGGAACTGGAAAATGAAGTGATCATTGAACGCGGCTTAAGCGTGTATGATCAAATCGTCACTGAAGGATTCCATAAACTAAAACCAGGCACAAAGGCTCGTCCGGTGCACTCATGGGATAAGTCAACTATGGAAAACTTAAAAAAGGAGGATGAAGTATGAAACCAGGATTTTTCATAGATCGCCCCGTCTTTTCATGGGTGCTGTCTATCGTTATAGTGGTCGTGGGGATTATTGGTCTGAAGCTGTTGCCGGTAGATCAGTACCCAAAGATCACACCTCCCGTTATTAAAGTAAGCTGTTCGTACCCGGGTGCGAGTGCCATGACTGTATCGCAAGCTGTAGCTACTCCGCTCGAACAACAACTGAACGGTACTCCGGGTATGATCTACATGGAATCAAGCAGCAGTAACTCGGGAGGATTATCTATTGACCTTACTTTTGATGTATCTGTAGATGCAGATCTGGCAGCCGTAGAGGTACAAAACAGAATAAAGCTTGCCGAAGCCGGACTCCCGGCTGAAGTTATTCAAAACGGTATTCGTGTGGATAAACAATCAGCCAGCCAGCTGATGACACTCTGTCTGACATCTTCGGACCCTAAATTTGATGAGATATACCTGAGTAACTACGCAACAATTAATGTCATCGATGTGTTAAAGCGTATTCCGGGTGTAGGACGTATTTCGAATATCGGAAGCCGTTACTACGGGATGATGATCTGGGTAATGCCAGACAGACTAGCCAGTTTCGGCCTAACAGTGAAAGATCTTCAGGCTGCACTGAAAGATCAGAACCGCGAAGCTGCTGCCGGAGAGCTGGGACTTCAGCCGATGGATAATCTGGATGTAGCCATTCCGATCAGTACAAAAGGAAGACTTAGTTCAACGAAAGAATTTGAAGATATTGTCGTAAAGGCAAATCCCGATGGATCTATTATCCGCATAAAAGATGTTGCCCGCGTTTCGCTGGAAGCATCCAGCTATTCTACAGAAAGTGGATTGGACGGAAAAAATGCAGCCGTTCTTTCGATTTATCTGTTACCGGGTGCTAATGCCCTTCAGGTAGCTGATGAGATCCGCAACGAAATGAAAGAGATTAAGCGTAACTTCCCGGAGGGAATGGATTATATTATTCCTTTTGATAATACGACTTATATAAAAGATTCTATTCATGAGGTATATATTACACTGATTGAAGCTTTACTTCTCGTAATCCTTGTGGTATATCTTTCATTGCAGAACTGGAGAGCTACGCTTATCCCTGTGATAGCGGTTCCAATCTCACTGATCGGAACATTCGGAGTAATGCTAATTTTCGGATTCTCGCTAAACCTGCTTACTCTTCTGGGGTTAGTACTGGCTATCGGTATTGTGGTAGATGATGCGATTGTGGTAGTTGAAAGTGTCGAACGCCTGATGGCTGAAGAAAACCTGAGTGCCCGCGAGGCAACACACAAAGCGATGAAGGGATTGTCCGGAGCATTAATTGCAACATCTCTGGTTTTGGCTGCTGTATTCGTTCCGGTGAGTTTTCTGGATGGTATTACCGGACAGCTTTACCGTCAGTTCTCGATCACAATTGTTGTATCCGTTCTTATTTCTACAGTCGTTGCTCTGACATTAAGCCCTGCCATGTGTGCGATTATTCTTAAACCTTCGGATAACGAAAGAAAGAATAAGGTATTCCGTGTGATCAATGAGTCATTGGAGAAAGGGAATAATATATATGTAAAAGTTCTTCAGTCAGTACTGAGACGCTACAAGAGAGTATGGGTAGGATTCGGGATTGTACTTATTGCCATCTTTGTTCTGAATAAGATTATTCCTACCAGTTTTATTCCTGAAGAAGATCAGGGTGTATTTTCCGTTGAAATCGAATTGCCTGAAGGTTCAACACTTTCACGTACAAGAGAAGTGACAGAGAGAGCTATCCAGATGCTGGTTAATCATCCTGCTGTAGCACATGTTCAGAATGTTACCGGATCAAGTCCGAAGGTTGGTACAAATCAGTCAAGAGCTACATTAAGTGTAATTCTGAAAGACTGGGAAGAACGCGAATCTGAAGGGTATCATGTAAATAAAGTAATTGACGAAATTCGTAACGAGTTTTTCTATTTCCCTGAGGCGAAATGCTATTTTGGGAAACCTCCGGTTATTCCGGGACTGGGAACATCGGGCGGTTTTGAATTACAGCTTCAGGCCCGCAGCGGTGCAACATTCGATGAACTGATTGCAGCTGCCGATACGTTGATGTATTATGCAGCAAAAGATAAATCCATTGCTGAAATATCATCGGCTTTACAATCCGAGATTCCACAGCTTTATTTTGATGTAGACAGAGATAAAGCTCAGTTTTTGGGTATACCTATGTCGGATATTTTCTCAACTATGAAGTCCTATCTGGGATCTGTGTATGTGAATGATTTCAACCTGTTTAACCGTATCTATAAAGTATACATTCAGGCTGAAGGACAATACAGATCACGTCCGGATAATCTGGGTATGTTCTTTGTGAAAGCAAACAACGGATCGATGGTTCCGCTGACAGCACTGGGAACTACCAGCTATACGACAGGTCCGGGGAACATCAAACGATTTAACATGTTCACCTCTGCTGTAATGCGCGGGACTCCTGCCAAAGGCTATAGTTCAGGGGAGGCAATGTCAGCTATGGAAAGTATTGCAAACAAGCATTTACCGGATAATATTCAGATTGAATGGAGCGGATTGTCTTACCAGGAGAAAAAAGCAGGTGGTCAGATGGGATTGATTCTGGCGCTGGTATTTCTGTTTGTCTTTTTATTCCTGGCAGCTCAATACGAAAGCTGGCTTGTTCCGGCTGCCGTATTATTATCATTACCGGTAGCTGCGCTCGGAGCTTATCTTGGTATCTGGATTACAGGGCTGGAAAACAACATTTACTTCCAGATCGGTATGGTCACCCTGATTGGTCTGGCTGCTAAAAATGCTATTCTGATTGTAGAGTTTGCCAAAGAAAAAGTAGAAAGCGGAGCCGAACTTACAACTGCTGCTATAGAGGCTGCAAAGATGAGATTCAGACCTATTGTTATGACATCTTTAGCTTTTGTATTAGGAATGCTTCCTATGGTGCTTGCCTCAGGACCGGGAAGTGCCGGCAGACATTCTATCGGTACAGGTGTATTCTTCGGAATGCTGGTAGCTATTACATTTGGAATTGTATTAGTACCTTTCTTCTTTGTCATGGTATACCGGTTCAAGGATTTCTTAAAACAACGATTTAAAAAGAAAAGCCATGCTTAAAAAATATATTTGGGTATTATTGCCCGGAGCCATCTTTTTCACATCATGCAAAATCGGGAAAGAGTATACTCGTCCTGAGATGAATCTGCCTGAACGCATTGAGCGGGATACCCCTTCTGACTCGATGACCGTGGCCGATTTGAAATGGTGGCAACTATATACGGATCCTCAGTTGCGTAATCTGATTTCAGAAGCACTTGAAAACAACAAAGACATACTGAAAGCAGAAGCTGTTATCCGGGAGTTCAATCAGGGCAAGAAAATTGCTTTTGCATCGATGCTCCCGTCTCTTAAACTTGAACTGGAGGCTGAACATGAAAAGAGCTCGAAAATCGACAACTCCTTTGGGGCAAAAGCTTTATTCGCCTGGGAACTTGACTTCTGGGGAAAATTAAGATGGGCAAACGAAGGAGCTAAAGCAAAGCTTTTACAAACAGTTGAGGCCAGAAGAGCTTTACAGGTATCTATTATTGCTCAGGTCGTACAAACCTATTACGAACTGATTGCGCTGGATAGAGAATATTCGATTGTCAAACATACGACTAACGCACGCAAAGAAGCTGTACGTCTGGCCAAACTTCGTTTTGAAGGTGGTCTGACCTCTGAAATTGCTTTAAAGCAAGCCGAAGCTGAACTGGCAAAAACAGAAACACTTATTCCATCGCTTGAATATAAAATCAGAGTAAAAGAGAGTGAGATGGCTCTGATTCTGGGTAAGTTTGATTCAAATTCTCTGCAACGGGCAGACAAGATAGAAGCAACTCCGGTTCATATTCCTGTTGGACTACCGTCAGAATTATTGACAAGACGACCAGATATTCAGGAAGCTGAATTAGCGGTAAAAGAGGCGAACGCGAATGTAGGCGTTGCCTTCACCTCGATGTTTCCGTCAATTTCCTTAACAGCAGAGGGCGGACTTGAAAGTGGAGATCTTTCGCAGCTGCTCAAATCTCCGATTGGATTAGTCGGCGGAGGCCTGCTGTCTCCACTCTTCTCATTCGGGAAAAACAGGGCAAACTGGAAACGATCTGAAGCTAAACTGGAACAGGCTGCCATTTCTTACGAAAAGAAAGTACTGGAAGCATTCAAAGAAGTAAACATAGCTCTTATCTCTGTTCGCAAATCGAAAGAGATCCGGGAATCGCGTGAAAGAAGTGAAGCTGCTGCCCGGAGTTATCTTGAGCTAGCCAACCTTCAATATATTAACGGTGTAATCAGCTATATGGATGTTCTGGATGCTCAGAGAAGCTTACTGGATGCAGAAATCAGTCTGAATGCAGCCTTGTTAAATGAGAAAATGGCAACCTCATCCCTTTATAAATCATTGGGAGGTGGATGGTAAAAAAAAGAGAGACTATTCTGATAGTCTCTCTTTTTTTTATTTCATTTTAATTGAATCATTGGTACTTCCAATATAAGCAGATAAGCATTCTCTCTAACCTCAATATAGAAATCTTTTGTATCCGTGATGCCTATTCCATCACGGGGATTCAATGTATTATCATCAATCTCAACAACACCGCTAATCACAAATACATAGGCACCCATATTTTCGCCATGAAGCTTATAGTGATAATGCTCACCCATGTCCTGAAATCCTAAAGTCAGCCAGGCATATTGATTGATTGATGTAACTCCGCTTTTATCAGGAGCAACAATCGTTGTCATTTCGTTACGGTGTAACGTACCTTTTAAATCGAAATTATGATAGACTGGCTTTGTATTTTCAGTCTGTGGAATAATCCATATCTGCAAAAATTCCAATGGCTCAGTCGGGCTATCATTGAATTCACCATGAGCAATTCCGCTTCCGGCACTCATCACCTGAATCATTCCCGGGGTTAAGAGCTCTACATTTCCGATGCTATCCTGATGTTTCAGGTGTCCCATCAACGGAATACTGACAATCTCCATATTCTGATGCTGATGCATACCGAAGCCCTCATGTGGCATAACCTTATCGTCATTTAAGACCCGAAGTGCTCCAAAATGTATTTTATGCGGATTATAATAACCTGCAAAACTAAACGTATGATATGTATCCAGCCACCCATAACTGGCATGACCTCTTGAATCAGCTTTATCAATCGAATATCTCATGGATTTATTAAAGTTTTGAGTATTTAAGCAAAATGTAGTATTAAATTCTTTCTACCACTTAAGTCATATTATAACAAGCTTTAACTCCATATTGTTTATTTAAACACTGGAGTTAATTGAATTATCTCTTAAACAAACAACCATAAACAACTTAAAAACAAGCTTTAACAAAAAAATCCGGCAATTATATCGCTTTTAAATGTTTTATAAATATGGTCATATAGCGGATGCTAAGACAGCACTTTAATAAAATCAGATATAATGAAAGTATTACTTACCGGTATCACCGGATATATTGGAGGAAGACTTTTACCAATATTAGTTGATGAAGGCTATCAGATTGTTTGTTCCCTGCGAGACAAACTGCGGTTTCCGGAAGAGTTTAATTCATATCCGGGAATAGAAATCATTGAATGCGACTTTCTCAAAAATACGGGAATGACATCTATTCCGCCGGATATTGATGTAGCCTTTTATCTGGTACACTCCATGTCTGCATCAACTACTCATTTTCAAACTGATGAATTAGTTTCAGCACAAAACTTCAGAGAAGCCATTGAAAGAACATCGTGTAAACAAGTGATATATTTGAGTGGATTCGAACACAGTGACCATTTATCAAAACATCTCTCTTCCCGAAAGGCAACGGGGGATGAACTTCGCAAAGGGAAATACGCTCTAACGGTCTTTCATGCAGGTATTGTAATAGGGAGTGGAAGTGCATCTTTCGAAATCATACGCGACCTTGTAGAAAAACTTCCCCTTATGGGAATCCCTCCATTTATGAAACATAGATGCCAGCCTATTGCTGTGAGAGATATACTTTATTATCTATCTGCGGCAATTATGAAAGAAGATTGTTTCGACAGAGATTTTGATGTCGGAGGTCCGGATATTCTCTCTTATGAAAATATGCTGCGTGAAGTGGCACGGATAAGACATCTGAGAAGGAAAATCATTATTATTCCATTTATAAAAACCAGATTATGCGCTAACTGGCTCTACTTTGTCACTTCGACATCCTATAATCTGGCGCTTAACTTAAGCGAAAGCATGAAAGATGATGCCATTTGTATGGAATCATCTATTAAGGATATACTTCCTCATGAATTATTAAATTATGAAGATGCAGTAAAGCTGGCTTATGCTCGGATGGAGTCTGATAATGTTATTTCGGGATGGAGAGATTCATTTTCGAGCAGCAATATAAACTGGAAAATAACAGACCATATTCATGTTCCAAAACATGGAGTATATAAACATATACAGGAAACACCTCTTACAATACCCGAAGAACTTGCATTACAACATATCTGGCGCATTGGAGGAAGTAAAGGATGGCTCTATGCAAACTGGTTGTGGAAAGCGCGGGGAATACTAGATCTTATCGGACGGGGAGTCGGATTATCCAGGGGCCGTACTCATCAAGAATCCTTATCAGCCGGTGAAGCTTTAGATTTCTGGCGCGTATTAATAGCTGATAAAAATAAAAAAAGATTATTATTGTATGCTGAAATGATTATGCCTGGCGAAGGATGGCTTGAATTTACGATTATAGAAAAACAAAAAGGTCCCGTTTTAAAGATTGAAGCAACAATGCGTCCACATGGTGTTGCAGGTCGGATTTACTGGCTCTCGACACTTGCTTTTCATCATTCGATTTTCAGAGGTATGGGAGAAGAAATAGCACAAAAAAACGATGTTTTAAGAAAATAATTTAAACCAACTCCATCCGGTGCAGTCTATAAACATAGTATTGCAAAGAAGGAATGGCAAATACACACCATTCACACTACTTTTTATTGACGTATTAATTCAAAAAGAACAGATGAAAAATCTATTATTCAGTTTACTTACCTTCTTCTGCACATTGCCACTTCTTGCAGGCAACGTAGAAGGACGAATTATTGACGGGAAAAATAAACAGCCTCTAGACTACGTTAATGTGGCACTTTACAGAACACAAGGAGAGAAACTTATTGCAGGAGGTGTAACAGATGCCAAGGGGGCTTTTCTGTTCCAAAACATCTCAAAAGGTAGTTATCTGCTGAAAGTAACCTTTGTCGGTTATACAAGTCTGGAATTACCGATTACACTTACGCAGCAAAAACCGTCTATCAACCTGGGAAGTCTTACTATGCTTGAAGAAGCACGTCAGATTGGTGAAGTTAGCGTAGTAGGACAACGGGGCCAGATGAAACTGGATATTGATAAGAAAGTTTTTAATGTAGAACAAAGCATTGCTTCAGCCGGAGCAGGAGCTTCGGATGTACTTCGGAACATACCTTCAGTCAATGTTGATCCTGAAGGAAATATTTCATTGCGAAATAATTCAAGCGTGACCGTATGGATAAATGGTCGCCCTTCCGGACTAAATGAAGATAACCGTGCTCAGATTCTTGAGCAAATGCCGGCAGAAACGATTGAACGAATTGAAGTGATCACAAACCCATCTTCGAAATATAGCCCTGAAGGTTCAGCAGGGATTATCAATATTATCCTGAAAAAAGATCGTAAAGCAGGATATTACGGAAGTGCAAGTGTTGGTGCTGATACTTTCGGTGGGGCAAACGGAAGTCTCAACATTAATTACAATTCAAAAAAATGGGAGTATTATGCAAATGTCGGACTTCGTTCTCACAAGTTCAAAATGAAGTCGGACTCTGAACGTGAAACAGAATTTGAAGATGAAACCATTCTTTTAAATACGAAACAAAGAACAAACATGAGTCCGCTGGGTGTATTTTTCCGCGGAGGTGTAACTTACAATATTACAGATAAAGATCATATCGGGCTTACCCTGATGGGGATGTACGGAGACAGCGACGGAAAAGGAAAATACGAGTATTCAGGTACAAGACCTTCAACTGTAAGGGATCAGAAAAGTGACGGTTCACATAAGATGTATGACATCGGACTTAATTATCAAAAAGAGATCGGAAAAGATCATGACTTTTCTGCAAGCATTTCGTTTGATCAAATGTGGCGTAACGATGACTCCCGTTACAGTCAGTATCCATTATTATCGCCGGAAGCAATCTTCTACCAGAAACAAAAATCAGACACAAAACGTAAATCGATCGAATTTCAGGCTGATTACAGCAAGAAATTCTCTGATCTGGCTAAGATAGATGCCGGCATAAAAGGAGATATAGGTACGAGAAACAGTATTTCATCCGGATCTCAGGGAGCACATGAAGACTTGCTAAACCCGGTTGCAGCAATGAGCAATGACTTTAAAAGCAATGAAGATATCTATGCAGCCTATTTAAATTATTCGGGTAAATATAAGTTACTGGGGTATCAGGCCGGATTACGTGGAGAATATACTTTTATGGATAATAAAAGCTATGAATATCCTACGCTTAATAATCCTGTAATGGACCAATACAAGAAGAATTATTTTGACTTATTCCCTACGCTGTTTTTAAGTTATTCATTACCCAAAGACAATGAATTACAGCTTAGCTATACACGACGTATTAACCGCCCGAGAGGCCGAATGCTGAGCAGTTATAAAAACATCTCAGATTCGACAAATATATCCTATGGTAATCCTAACCTTCAGCCTGAGTTTACGACAGCACTGGAATTTAACTATTTGAAGACATGGGATAATCACACACTGAGTACATCTTTATATTACCGCAAAACAGATGATGTCATTCAGAATGTTTCTTTTGTCGAAAATGATATTAAATACAGCACATACGGAAATCTGACAAATATTCAGGCGGCCGGAGTAGAATTAGTTGGCAAAAACAGATTATTCAAAATTCTTGATCTCACTACGACTGTAAACCTTTATTATAATAAAGTAGATGGTTTTTCATATATGAACACTTACTATAAGGGTGTGGAAGATTTTAACTGGGATGCACAAATGATTGCAAATTTCTCATTACCACAGATGATCATGTTACAATTGACAGGACGCTATAATTCAAGAGTAAAACGCCCTCAAAGTATTATGGAAGATTCTTACTCATTAGACATTGGATTACGCAAATCTTTCTTAAATAGAAAATTAAACGTATCTTTGACGGCTCGTGATATTTTAGACTCCAGAAAACGTAGATCGACAAGCTGGGGAAATAATTTCACAGAGCACTCTGTCTCACAATGGGGAGGTCGGGTTTTCTCTTTTTCAGTGAGTTACAATTTCGGCAATGCCGGTCTGTCATCTAAGAAAAAAGGAAATCGCCAACAACGTGGAGATCAGGGTGAAATGGATATGATTAATGGCGATTTTTAATTTTATATGGTAACAGTAAAAGCAATTAATAGTAAGAAGGATCTAAAATCATTCGTGCAATTCAGAACGGATTTGTATAAGGATAACCCTTATGCTGTGCCGGCACTTTTCGACGATGAGTTAAATACTTTATCTCCGGATAAAAATCCGGCAGCAGAATTTTGTGATTTCCAATGCTTTTTAGCTTATAAGGATGATAAAATAGTCGGACGAATCTGTGCGATTATCAATCACAGAGCAAACAAAGCATGGAACTTCTTACACGGACGTCTGGGGTTCTTTGACTTCATTGATGATACGGAGGTTTCAGAAGCTCTCCTTACGACAGCTGAAAACTGGGTTAAAGAAAGAGGTATGACTTCTATTCAGGGCCCGCTTGGCTTTACAGATATGGATCCGGAGGGAATGCTCGTAGACGGTTTTGATCAACTTGGAACTATCGCAGCTTATTATAACTTCGAATATTATCAGAAACATATTGAGCGCTTCGGTTATGTGAAAGATGCTGATTGGGTAGAATTTAAAATTTTTATTCCGGATGCTATTCCCGAAAAGCATAAACGTATTGCTGATATTGTTCAGAAGAAATACAATCTCAAACTGATTAAGTATAAAAAGGCTTCAGGCATCGTTAAAGACGGATGGGCCCGTAAGTTTTTTGAACTGATCAATATGTCCTATTCACATCTTTACGGATTCACTCAACTTACGGACAAGCAAATTGAGCATTATACTAAAATGTATATTCCGATTTTACGTCCGGAACTTGTCACTCTGATTGCTGATCAGGATGATAATCTGGTTTGCGTGGGAGTTGCATTACCTTCACTGTCAAAAGCGCTTCAAAAAGCAAAAGGTAAATTATTTCCATTCGGATTTATACACCTTCTGAAAGCACTTAAAACTAAAGCTGAGATCTGTGACCTGATGCTTGTTGCTGTTCATCCTGAATATCAGAACAAAGGAGTAAATGCATTATTATTTACAGATTTAATTCCTCAATTCCAAAAACTGGGTACTGTATTTGCAGAGTCTAATCCTGAATTGGAAGAGAATGGTAAAGTACAGGCTCAATGGGATTATTTCAAAACGGAACAACACAAACGTCGCAGAGCATTCATCAAAGAACTCTAAGACATTATTTCAAATAAAAAAAAGAGATCAGCCGGATCAATTCCGGTTGGTCTCTTTTTTTTATACTCGCAGAAAAAAAACAGACTTATCTTCATCTACAAAAAGAATGTAATCCGGGAAAAAAGTCAATTAAGGAGAATAAATATAAAAGCAATAAATTTAAATTCTCCACGAATGCTCAAAGACTTTAATCGTGTTCTATTATATTTGTAAGCTAAATACTTACATCAGGAGACGAAAGAAGTGATACAGACGCATAGATGCCAGTTTATGCTTAATTACTTCTTAACTCTGCAAAGTACAGAATACAATTTAAGACTCAATAATATGCAAAAACTAACACTTGCAGTTTTGCTCATTACAGCTTTATTTTCTGAGAACATTACTGCCCAAAAAATAGGCATTAAAACAAATCTGCTTTACGGTATTGCAGCTAAAGCTCCTAACCTGGGAGTAGAAGTAGCTATAAACAATAAAAACACCATTGAGTTATGGGGAGGTGTCAATCCATGGAATATGGATGGAAGTAAAGATAATAATAAAAAGCTACTGCACTGGATTGTTGAACCTGAATGGAAATATTGGTTTTGCTCAGCGTTTAACGGTCATTATTTAGGATTGCATGCTATTGGATCAATGTATAACATCAATAAACATGACATCCCTCTTCTTTTCGACAAAAAATACCGGTACGAAGGATACGGTACAGGAGGTGGCATATCATACGGATACCAATGGCTGATAGGAAAAAGATGGAATATCGAAGCTAGTATAGGATTGGGAGCAATATTTATGAATTACGATAAATATGAATGCCCGCAATGCGGATTTATCCTTGAGAAAAATAAAAAGAAAGTATATTATGGTCCGACGAAAGCGGCAGTTTCCGTTATTTATATCATCAAATAAATTATAAATGAAATCAATTTTACTAATCATATCCACTCTCCTGCTGTCACTGCCTTTATATGCTGATAAACCCGGGCTTTTCTATAAGACATCACACCTTTCAGTTGTCAAAGCCGACAATGAGATCCATGTATCTTTCCGCCTAAAAACGAACAAGAAAGCTACAAAAAGGAATGATATTCTTACATTAATCCCAACACTCAGAGACAGCATTCATAGAGAAGAACTCTCTCCCGTTTATGTATCAGGCAGAAAAGGAGATATAATCCGCTACCGAAAAGAAAAAAGCAGAGATAGCCATAAGAATATCTGGAGTTTTAAAACAAAAAACAATAATGAGATCCAGTATTTCGCAATTATCCCTTATGCTAGCTGGATGGAGAAGGCTACACTTTCGATGGATATACTTTACGAAACTTGCTGCAAAACGATCGTTTATCCACCAGAAATATTACTAGATCAACTCCAGATCCAGAATAACTTCAGACCATGGTTCTCTATCGCTTCGATTGAACAAGCCTTCCTGCATACAGGAAGTGAATTATGTAAATGGGAATTTGAAGTTTATCCACAAATAAATTTCGAGCAGGGAAAGTGGAATATTGATCCGGCATATATGAACAACATGATAAGCCTGGATGATATTAATGACGCGCTTCATGAAATTATAGCTAACAAAAATAATCACATTAGTTGTATTGAGATTATCGGACTATCCTCACCTGAAGGAAATACGTTATTCAATTCTGAACTTGGTGAAAAAAGAGCCATTGCTTTAAAAGACTATCTCCGGAATGAATTCCCGGAACTAAGCAATAAATCATTCTTATTGCTGAACGGACATGAAAACTGGAACGGATTACGAGAATTAGTTTCAGAAAGCGAAATGCCTCAGAAGCAGGATATTCTTTATATGCTTAATAACATATCCCCGGATAACGGACTAAAAGAAAAATTAAAAAGTTATCAGGATGGCTATGCTTATATGTATATGGTACATAATTATTTCCCGCGCTTAAGAAATGCGTGCTCTCTGTCTGTCTTTTATCTGACTGAGAACTTATCAGAAAGGGCCGATTTTGAAAAAGTCAAATCCTATTTGCAGGATAATAATTATGAGGCATGCTTACCAATATTAGAGAGACGAAAAGGAAACCCTGAATTATGGAATCTTATCGGAGTTTGTTATTT
Organism: Bacteroidales bacterium; assembly: GCA_051657165.1. Taxonomy (GTDB): domain Bacteria; phylum Bacteroidota; class Bacteroidia; order Bacteroidales; family UBA7332; genus UBA7332. The sequence continues at coordinate 59,800 of JBOFKD010000262.1, forward strand.
AATGACGAACAATACCAAAATGGCTGAGTATTATTTTACAAAAGCTATTGAAAACGGATCGGAGAATGCTAAATTAAACCTGAAGTATTTAAAATAAACCCGGGTTCTCTTTTCAGAATAAGAAGTAAGCATTAAATTTACATAGACTTAATAATTAAGAAGATACCTGATATAAAAAAAATGAGTAAATATAAAGTATTAGTATTAGACCTCGATGGTACACTCACAAATTCGAAAAAAGAAATTTCAGAAAGAAATAAACAGGCTTTAATGGAAGCTCAGCAAAAAGGCATAAAGATTATTCTTGCATCCGGAAGACCTACTTACGGGATTGTGCCACTTGCTGAAGAACTCAAATTATCAGAAAATGGCGGTTATATTCTTTCCTATAATGGCGGAACAATTATTAATTGGGAAACTAAAGAGATCATTCATGAATCCAGAATTTCTAAGGAACTTATTCCGGATTTATATAATGATGCCTCCGGCAAAGGTTTTTCTATTATTTCTTATATAAATGAGCATATCATTACTGAGGACAAAGACAATAAGTATATTGAAATTGAAGCTCATCTTAATAAAATGAAAATAAAAGAGGTACCTTCTTTTACTGAAACTATTAATCATGATACGCCCAAATGTCTGATTGTGGGAGATGCCGAAAATCTTCAGACGCTAGAGAAACAAATGCAGGTAAAATACGACGGTATAATGAGTATATATCGTTCTGAACCTTTTTTTCTTGAAATAGTTCCTCTAAATATTGATAAGGCACAGTCTTTAAAAAAGCTATTATCTCACATCAACATTGAACGTGAAGAAATGATTGCCTGTGGTGATGGCTTTAATGACTTGTCTATGATCGAATATGCCGGATTAGGTGTTGCTATGGCAAATGCTCAACTACCAGTGAAAGAGGTTTCAAATTATATTACATTATCTAATGACGAAGATGGTGTTGCCCATGTTATTGAGAAGTTTATCCTGAACACTCAGGCATAATATAAGAGGGTGTGTCAAGATCATATTGATCTGACACACCCTCTCTATAAAATAATCATTACATGCCTTTTTTAATACCAAGTTTTATAAGCAATGCATTCATCGGATAAGCTGTGATAAAACCACATAACATAGCTATTTGCATCATAAACCAGAATTCGGTACTTGACTTGGATAATGGTTCGCCTTTAAATATGACGAAAATTGCTATTGCCATCCAGCCATACATACCAATCTGCCACGAAGTCAATGATAAAAAGTCTGCTTTAAAGGCTTTTAGAAATGCTGCACCCGGTTTAATATTCTGCATTTCCCGAATAGCCACATATTGGAAATAAACCCCAATTATCAAAGCAAGAATATAGTCCAAAACCCAGGCTCCTATTATAAAACTGCCTCCAATAGCTATCGGATGAAAACCTGTATAAGCCTCTCCTATTATATCAGCCAAAGTACAACCGGCCCCGCAATGCATAGCAGATAAAGCTATAGACTGCCATTTGGGGCGATTCATATCCATGCCTTTCATGTTCATGTCCTTCATATCCATACCTTTCATGTCCATATCCTTCATGTCCATACCTTTCATGTCCATGTCTTTCATGTCCATGTCCTTCATGTTCATGCCTTTCATATCCATGCCCTTCATGTCCATGTCCTTCATGTTCATGTCCTTCATGTTCATGCCTTTCATGTCCATGTCCTTCATGTTCATGCCTTTCATATCCATACCCTTCATGTTCATGTCTTTCATATCCATGCCCTTCATGTCCATGTCATCTTCAATAACAGATGCTTCTGAATGACGATTATCTAATGACTTATCTTTTTCTTCCGGAATAACTATTCTTTTTTTATCTCTGCCAAAGCTCAGATAAGCAATCAGACCTAATATGGAAGACCATAGCGCAGTAAGAACCCAAACAACTCCCATAACTTTCATTGATTGAGGACGGGATTTAAGATCTATCGCTATATAAATTGCAAAAAAGAATGCTGCAATTAAGAAAATACCGGATATGGTACTTATAAACAAAGGATGTGTCATATTATTTTTGATATTAAATTCTAAATTATACCTACACTACAACACATAAACAACTAAAAGAGTTAAGGAAGACATGACTATTTTTTTATTTAAATATCATTATGTCAAAAATGAATGTTCATACAAAGATTTACAATGGATTTTAATCGATAAAATAATAGGTTTTATCTCATTATTCATATAAATTTGCGAAAAGGGTAATTTATTAATTCTATAAATCAAATTTATAATTATGTATGAAGTAAGAATAGCATCATTACACGACATCCCAATTATTCAAGATCTATTTTCCAGAACAATTCTTGAAAGCAACCACGAGGATTATACTCAGGAACAGTTGGATGCCTGGTTAAAACGGGGAGAAAATACCGAATTATGGGAAAAACGCATTCAGAATCATTATTTTATCGTAGCTCACAAGAACAATGAGGTAATGGGATTTGCATCTTTGCGAAAAGACGGATATCTGGGACATTTATTTGTTGATAAAAAATTTCAGAAAGAAGGTATAGGACGACTTCTCGTTAAACGAATTGAGAAATTTGCCACACGCAATGAAATGTTTCAGATTATAGCCGACGTTAGTCTTACAGCGAAACCGTTTTTCGAAAAAGTCGGATTTGGAGTTGTTAAGAGACAAACAGTGAATATAGGTATCGACGTTGATAACTATTTAATGCAAAAAAACATTGGATAACCCGACTTACCATGCACACCAATCTATCTATTAACTTATACAGAAAAAGAGGCATTAACCCGAATTATTCAGATTAATGCCTCTTCATTATTTATTCATCTCTTATTTTGCTTCCCAGCCAAGAGCACTCGCACCTAATACAGCTGCATCACTCTCTTTTAATTCAGAAAATAAAAGTTTGATTTTATTTTTATAAATAGTAAGCAGATTTCTTTCCATACTCTCGCGGATAGGCTTCATGATCAAATCACCTGAACGCGCTAAACCACCAAATAAAATGATAGCTTCCGGTCTTGAGAATGCTACAAAATCAGCAAACGCCTCTCCTAAAATATTTCCTGTATAATCAAATATTTCAAGTGCCAGCTTATCACCTTTCACGGCTGCTTCGAAAACATCTTTCGATGTAATTTCCTGAATAGGAATCTGACGCATTAGAGAATCATCCTTTCTAATCTCAAGGAATTCACGTGCTGTACGTGCCACACCTGTTGCTGAAGTATAAGCTTCAAGACACCCTGTTCTGCCGCAACCGCAAAGACGGCCATTTGTACGACGAACAATCACATGTCCTAACTCTCCGGCAAAACTATCGTGTCCGTAAATAAGCTGACCGTTTGCAACGATTCCACTTCCAACACCTGTACCTAAAGTAATCATGATAAAGTCTTTCATTCCTCTGGCTGCCCCGTAAGTCATCTCTCCGATAGCAGCTGCATTTGCATCATTTGTTAGTGATACGGGTACCCCAACTTTTTCAGAAATCATTTTAGCTAAATGAATCACACCTTTCCAAGGTAAGTTTGGAGCAAATTCGATAGTTCCATTAAAGAAATTTCCATTTGGAGCACCTACCCCAATACCTTTAATTTTGTCAACACCTCCAACTTCGTGAATTAAATCATTAATATGCTTGCATAATTCATCTACATATTCTTCAATAATCAAATATTTTTGAGTTTTAATAGAGTCACTGCAAATTATTGAACCACGTGCATCGACAACACCCATAACGGTATTGGTTCCTCCAATATCAATACCTAATACATAAGGCTTAACCATGTAAAATACTATTTTTAAGTTAATAAATAGACTGAGTTTTTTCCACACGCAAATATAAAAGATTATTTTGGTTAGCGATACAATCAAAAGAAAAAACTTTACTTGTGTACTATGTGTTTTTTCTTTATATTTGTGGAAATCAGTACAAAGGTTTTATGAAATAAATCTTTGCTTTTAATTTAAATTTCAAAAAACGTAAAACGAATTAATTCAAAAAATCAAAACAATTTATGAAAAAAGTCATCTATTTTTCCTTGTGTTTAATCCTTGGCTTAGTCGCATCTCAGGCATTACCCTTTTATCTGGACCAATCGTCATACAAACCAATTGTAGACACTCTTCTCTATGTTTGTTTATCATTTATTATGATTAATGTTGGTAGAGAATTTAAAATAGATAAAACAAAAGTCGGCTCCTATACAGCTGATTATTTTATTGCCATGGCTACGGCTGCTCTGCCCTGGATTTTTACATGTATTTATTTCATGGTATTATTGCCTTCAGAATATTTTACAAATTGGGAGGCCTGGAAAGAAAATTTGTTATTAAGCCGATTTGCAGCACCTACCTCAGCTGGTATTCTTTTCACTATGCTTGCTGCTGCGGGTTTAAAAAACCAATGGATATATAAGAAAATTCAGGTCCTTGCTATTTTTGATGACCTGGATACAATTCTCTTAATGATCCCGCTCCAAATTATGATGGTCGGCTTCAAATGGCAACTATTCGTAATTGTATTTGTTGTCACCTTGCTTCTGTGGATTGGATGGAAATATATGGGCAAACTAAATATCGGACAGACTTGGAAACACATACTTGTATATGGAGCTGTAATATATGGCATCACTGCTGTTATTTATTCCGTAACAAAACATTTGTTTGGTGTAGACGAAGGAATACATATCGAAGTTCTTCTTCCTGCATTCATCTTCGGTATGATTATGAAGGAGCATCATATTGTTTCAAAAGAAGAAATTAATGTTCACAACTTTGTATCGTATCTGTTTATGTTCCTTGTAGGTACCAGTATGCCTCTATTCATTGGCGATATTACTCCTGAAACAGGCAGTGTCATATCAAATGCACTTCCGACTATGGGATGGGGAGCAATTATTCTGAACGTAATTCTTGTCACTGCATTATCGAACGTAGGAAAAATGGTTCCTGTTCTCTTCTATCGTGACAGAAAACTAAAAGAAAGACTAGCGCTTTCTATCGGAATGTTCACCCGGGGTGAAGTAGGAGCTGCGATTATTTTCCTTGCTCTGGGATACAATCTGGGAGGTCCGTTATTGATTATTTCAACACTGACTATTGCATTAAATCTTATTCTTACAGGAGTATTTATCCTTATCACCAGACGCCTTGCTTTAAGCGTTTATGGTAAGAAAGAAATCGAAACTGCTGAAGATGTTATACTTTAAATAAAGAAAAGAGGGTGTGTCAAAAATCGTATTGATTTGACACACCCTCTCGTTCTTTGTAAGATCAAATAAAACGAATATATTTATATATCATAAACGAAAGATTTCATGCGACAGCGAACGAAAGACTTCTGTCTTTTTATCCTGTTGTTTACTGCAGCTTTCACACCAACCATCATTATTTGCTGATCCCGGATTTCTTACAACACACATAAAGTTTGATTTTCAATCAGCACTATCAGCACCTTCACATCACTAATAGCTAATAATCAAGCGCATACACCAACGACAAGTGTGCTGATTCAGTGCTGATTGGAGTCCTCAGTGCTGATTCGTTTGAGGTGAATCAGCACACCTATACACCTGTTAATCATTTATTTAATCTAAAAGTGCTGATTGTGTCGATTCAAAACTCAAAACTCTGTGTAGAAAATAATGAATAAGCACCTCCGGATTAGAATTCTTATGCAAATGGTTCATCGGAAATACATCTGCACACAAATTTTCCTGATTTCAATTGCAACCATTTGCAACCCTGTATAACACACTGTTAAACAATACGATACAGGTTGCAATTAAAGAAATTCAATTGCAACCATTCGTCACCAATTGCAACCAATTGCAACCTCAATTGCAACCTTTCAAACCTCTTGTAAAATACTATACCACAGGAACTTAAACACTCTTCAGCTGTGCGGTTGCAAATGGTTGCAATTCAAACTGCAAAACTCTGTGTATAGTTTTTATAGAAGAGTGTTAGGAGCTACCGCAGATTCTCTTAAGTGGTTTTCCGTTTTCTCTTAAGAGAATTTCGAATTTCTCTTAAGCAAATTTGCAACTGCATGATCATCCCGGTTTGCAAGTAGCAAACAGAAATTAGCAAGTAGCAAAGTAAGTTTTGCAAGTAGCAAACTTTTATTTGCAAGCAGCAAATAAATACACTCATAAAAACCTCCGTTCCGCTTCAAAAGATAACCATATATCATTGCTTTCCCAACCGTATATTTTAGTAAGAATAAACCGACAACTAATTACTGTATATAAGCAGTTTAGTTCGATCATCCGTACCCTTTAGAATTCGCATGCGCATGCGTTGTAATTCCGATGCGCATGCGAATATAATCCGATGCGCATGGGATGCATTTCCGATGCGCATCGGAAAAGTAAATCAACCGTATTTCGTAACTAAGTCAACCTTATATAAAAAATAATTCCTCCTTTATTCCTGCTAATTTATACGTATATTCGTTTGCGTTTATACGTATATTACACATGACCTTTGACGTATCCTCTTCTTTTTTATTCTGTCATTTAACCATTAATTTCTGTGCTCCATTCCTGGTTTTTATCAGATACACACCTTTCTTTAAGCCTATATTAATCAGCTCTTCAGATGATGAGTATATCTGAATCCCATTTAGAGTATAAAGCACGATATTCATTTTGCCAGCATTTTCAATACAAATTTGTTCTCCGTTTTGATACACTTTTAAATCTGAGTAAATCAAGTCATCTGTCAAAGACTCTTTACCTCCCATAAAAGCAAACGAAAGAACTCCTTGTTCAGATAAGAAGATATCAGTCAAAGGTTTGCCGACTCTGGCTCCCGAATTCCAGGACATTGATGGATTAGAATAATCTGTAAAGCTAGTTTTATTCATAGACCCGGGGAATAAATTGCCTGAATCATTCAAACCGGGATTATTATTTGCGGCTATAAGCTTAACATGCTCAAACCCTGAAGAAGATGTATTTACACGATTCGAGTTCCATAACACCCTATCGTATTTTATGCGCGAAACCAGCATTCCATGTCCGGGCAATTCCACATCCCATCTATCCGGCTGCCTGTTCTCAAATAAGAAATATTCATTCTTATCATGCTCTGAGATCAGAAAAACAGACTCTCCGGGCTGAAGATCCAGATTATCCGGCTCGTGCTTCAGGCATTTAGGATCTATCCAGCCTAATGAATACTTCTCGAAGGCTGAATATCCGGCAGGTGTTTTTGATTTATTATTATAGGATCCTACATCCATAACATCCCAATACCCCATTCCATTAAAACCCGAATAGCCTGTATCATATAAATCGGGCAAACCTAATATATGACCGAATTCATGACAGAAAGTTCCTATTCCGTCCAGTATCTCCCCTGCTTTTCCATTCAGCTCACAGGAACAAGCATAACTCCCCAGATACAAACCATCATATAAATCCCAGCTGATATACTGTAAGGACGAAGCCTGAGGCCAGACTGATTCCTCCGGTCCACCCTGAGCCTGTCCATGTCCTGCATATATTACATAAATAAAATCCACTTCGCCATCATTATTTTTATCATAACCTGAAAAGTCGAGTTCCGGCTGCATCTCCTTAGCCAGACGCACTGCATCTATAATCATAGCACTCACATTCTCAGAGCCTGTTTCTACGGCTGAACCATAAAAAGCTCTGTTTTCAGGCAATGTAACCGGTCCGACCACATCAAAATCCAGGCGAAGTTGTCCATGCGACTGATCATAAAAATAATCATACACACTGCCCGATGCATAAGGACCATCATAATCTTTTTTATTCATAAAGTCATTATACAATGGGGCATTAGCTTCAGAAGAGAATCTGACATCCTTAAACTCCGCCAGGACCACCAACCCCTTCACATCACCTGTTGTCGGGAAAACCTTATTTATAACTCCCGGAGAATTCTCTCTGATATTCTTCCGCTTATTTGCCAAAGAGATGATCTTGCCCTTCACATTCTTCCGATCAATTAAATTCAGAAATTCGATCTCCGGAGTTGTTCTCTGATTAATATCATGTACAACCACTTCACTTACCTTTAATGAATCATCATCCAGATAAACATAACGATAATATCCATCGAAAGACTGTTTTAAAACATATCCATCAACGGTTTCCAGGAAATTAGCATACTCATCCCCTTTTAGAATAACACGAATAATACTTCCATCCGGTTGACTGATTTTTTGAACAGTTGGCAGAGCCGGAGCTGCATTTAATGCAATTCCACAAACAAATAACACCAAAACAAGTAATAGCTTTTTTTTGTATTTCATAGTAAATTAATTATAAACACATAAATTCCCATTATGTATTAATATTAAACAATTATCAGACTATATCCGTTATAACGACAGCAAATGTAACAGAATAACAATAAAACATAATACATTTGTTCGTTTATTGCAATAATTTTATACTTTTGAAACGTCTAATAATAAATAAATATTACTAACATCATTAAATCTAAAAGAATGAAACAAAAAATTCTACTCTCTTTTTCTGTTTTATTAGGGCTTTCTTTTGGTGTATTACCTGCCCGTTCTACGCATGACACGAATCCTCAAATCCTTGAATCAATCAAACACTACAAACCATCAGGAGCTAATAGCATCTCCGGAAATTCTGATCATGAAAATTCACCTGTCCTAAAAATAGAGGATATAGAAAACAGATCAATGTACGGAGTCATTGTTCACAACCCATTACTAAACTTCGAATGGGGAATAGGCAAATTCAATGCTAAATCCACTGGAGAAATAGAACTTTTACATCCCTGGTCTGAAAACTTATCAATTTTTGCCGGAGCTGCAGCATATGACGAATATTATGCATTCTTTTACACATTTGATGCTGTTATTGGCCCTAAACCTGAAACTCTGTCAAAAGTCAATCTTCGTACAGGCGAGATTCGAAGGATAAAGGACTGGAGCAATATAGTTTTCAAACTTCAGGATATGACTTATAACTATTCATCAAACACGATGTGGGGACTTGGCTTTTTTATGGGCGCGTCTTATCTCTACCGCATCAATCTTGATAATGGTGATATAAACGAAGAGGTAAAACTGGAAAGAACTTTGGTAACTCTGGCTGCAAGCTATTCCGGTAATCTGTATGGTATTGATACAAAAGGTAATCTGTGCCAGATCAATCCTGTCAATGGTATGCTGACAATAATAGCAGAAACAGGTATACAACCATCTTTAAATCAATCAATGGATTTTGATCATACTGACGGAAGTTTATATTGGGCATCAAACAATGATTCCGGTGACAATCACCTCATCAAATTTGACATTGAGAAAAAAACATATAAATCAGTTGGATTATTAGGAGGAAACGGAACTCAGGTTATGGGATTATATATTCCGTATGTAACCGGAGGGTTTTCAACTCCTGGAGAAGCAACAAATCCTGAATTCATTCCTGCTGATAATGGAAAAGAAGAGGCAACAATATCCTGGACAAATCCGGCAATAACTCACGGAGGAGACCCTCTTACATCATTATCCACAATAACTATTGAGCGAAATGGCGAAATCATTACAAGTTTTGGGGGTATCTATCCGGGCGAACAACTTGTATGGAAAGACAGAACTGTGAAGACTGGTGAACATATCTACTCAATTCTTGCGACAAATGAGTTCGGTGATGGACGACCAGCAAAAATTGACGGTTATGTTGGTAAAGATATTCCGGAGCGTGTAAAGAATATAAATATTGAATCCGGAGAAAACTGCAAAAGCATATACATCAATTGGGATAAAACAATTCTAGGTGGTCACAATGGATATTTCACACCGGAAGGAGTTAATTATAAAATCACACGTTATCCTGATAAAGTTGTCGTTGCAGACAAACTAACTGAAACATCTTTTAAAGATGAATCAATGAAACGTTTGGCTCAATATTATTACGGAATCACTGCCAGTAATGAAATAGGAAGCGGTTTCGAGGGATACACTACGGATATAATCGTAGCCGGAAATCCTGTGAATATTCCTTATTCATGTGAATTCATGAATGAATTTGTCGACAAGAATCAATGGAGCTCTATCGATGGAAACAAAGATGGATTAGGCTGGTATTATAATGCCGGATATAGCAATATGTTCTTTGGTGGAATATCATATGGTATTGAATATGTACAGATGGGTGGCGAGAGTGACCTGGATGCAGATGAATGGCTAATTAGTCCTCCGACAAATTTTGAAGCGGGTAAAGACTATTGTATCACATTTGAATCCCGGTCTATCGGAGAAGACTTGTTCAATGTCACCATCGGAACCAGCAACAATATTGCTTCTCAGATTCATAAAATTCAAAGTAATATTAAGATTACAGGGACTACTTTAAAACAGTACTCGGTTAATATTCCGCAAGAAATGATAACTCCGGGCATCAACTGTTTTGGATTTAATCTTGTCACACCTTATGGCCGAAGCCCGTTATGCCAGCTTACCAACATAGCCATACAGGAAGTAGAGCCAACAAGTATAAATAATAACGCTGAGACATCTAAAGTCACTGTATTTCATTCGTCACAAAATCTCGAAATCAGAGGAGATTTTAATCTTGCTGAAATATATTCATTGTCAGGACATAAAGTTATGCAATTTAATTCCGGAACAAAATCAGTTAATACCTCCGGCTGGAATAAAGGCACTTATATTGCACGAATCATCACATCCGGTGAAGTTCTGACCTGCAAGTTTATGATAAAATAAACTCCTGATTATAGTCTAATAATAAAGCAATTTAGTAATATGAAAAATAATATTCTTAAATCACTTGCCATAATATTATGGCAAGTGATCTCATTCACCTCTTTATATGCGAATGAGGCAACCAACACTATAACTTTTAATATTGATCATTCTGAGCGGCTAAAAGTTACTCTTCTCGGAACAAATGAAATTATCGATCTTACAAATCCCGTATTCGAATGGCCTTCAGGAGTTTCATTCATGATGGAGCCTTCGTCGGATATATTTAAAATTACAAGCGTCAAAATCAACGGTGAAACAAAAATGCCCGGAGGAGACGGAAAATACCGTTGGGGAGTAAACGGAGATTTAAATATCGAAATAACGACATCAGAGAATATTTCTACATTAATTTTTGATGTAACAGATCCTTCTCACCTTCTTGTCACAGATAATAATGCAAACGTATTAGATATTAAATCTCCCGTTAAAATACAAACAGGAGCATTGATAACCATTGAGCCTTTTTCTGAGCACTACATGATAGAACGCTTAAATGCGGGAGGCCGTGATTTATACCCAAGCGGAGATGGCAGATATCGTTTTGTTGCATCAAATGATATGCATATATCTATAAAGAGTAAGTCTTTACATCCTATTGTGACTTTTAATATTGATCACCCTTCGCGTGTGAATGTTATTAATATTCTTACAAATGAGATTATTGAGATATCAAACATAAAAGTGCCTATTCCGGCTAATACACCCATAGTTATTGAGACAACTGATCCAAAACATACAATTCAGAGCGTAGAGATCAACGGGACGCCAATATACATGAGTGGAGACGGCAAATACCGAACTGGGATTACCGCAGATACGCACATTGCTATTAAAACTAAATCAACAACTCCAATGGTTACCTTTAATATTGACGAACCCGACAGAGTTGTTATTTGGAATGATGGAGTAAAAATTGATCCTTCTCTCGCATATGAAGTAGAAAAAGGCAGCCAGCTCATCATTGAAGCGGCCGGTAACGAATACCGGATTGCATCTGTGTTAGTTAATAACACCCCTATAAAAGGTGCATCTGATGGCAAATATTATACCACAGCAATGAGCGATATCGCTATAACTGTGCGAACAAAAGGGATTCTACCTGCTATATCTTTAAATATTGATCATCCGGAACGAATTAAAATAACTAATCTGACAACACAGGAAAATATATCCGTATCAGACATTATTGAACTTGCTAAAGGTACCGAAATCAGTATTGAAGCATTGAAAAGCAACTTTTCAATATTAACGCTGAAGAATAACGGAACATTAGTTAATCCGGAAGATAACGGAAAATATCAATTTACAGTCAACGAAGATCTGTCTTTAAATATTACGACATCTGCACTCCTTTCTCTCACAATTGAAGAGTCAACCGGAGGAAAGCTGACTATCAGCAGAAACGGCACGATTTTACAATCCGGTGATAATGTTTCACCGGGAGACATCCTTGATATATCTTATTCTCTAACTGATGGCTATGGATTAGACTTCATATCCGTCAACAATGATAAAGTAAGCGAAAAATACACTGTATATGGATCTGATGATCTGACGGTAAAAGGAACCTTCAAGCTTTTAGCAGAAGATCAGGCAATCGTGCAGGTTAAAATAGATATACCGTATCTTATATACATATGGCATAATGGAATTATAACTGATGCAAACAAACCATTCGAAGCTAAGAAAGGAGACATAATCCGAATCACTCCATTTGGCAGTGCTGAAATATTATCAGTAACAGCCAATGATCTGAAACTGGATCCTGATACAGATAGTGGATATAAGACTGTTATTCAAAAAAATACAATCATATCAATTGATGCACTTAAAAGAATATATGTCTCAGGAGGCAGATCTTATGACGAAAGTGGCCAGATAGGCAGAGTTTTCATTAAGTATAATGGTGAAATAAGTGAATCATTCAATGTCAGAGCTGGTGAAACGGTTGAATTCATTAAAGAATATAATAGTGAAACTCACACATTCCTCCATTACATTATTGGTTATAATAAAGACCAGATACATTATGATGATCTGTATACTATTACTCAGGAAGATATTGATACAGACCGGTCTCTTAGTTTCACCGGAGTATTCGATATTGCAGCATCGGCCGGACAAAACATAATGTCCAAAAGCAGATATAATGAAGCTCGTCAGGAAATAATCACAAGCGGAGGCGGTATTAAAATATTCTCTATCTCAGGAGAATGTATACTCTCTTCTAATGAGTCCATCATCTCTGTTAACATGCTAAAAAATGGAATTTACATTGTAAAAACAGCAGATTCTATATTTAAGATTATAAAAAAATAATTTTCAGAATAAGCAAAAGAGAGATCTTAGTTTCCTACAAACTTTGATCTCTCTTTTTTTTGTCTGATATATAAACAACGATAGATACTCAGACTTTTAACCAAACACGAAGTAAATGTCAATATAATTTTTAGATTTGTACTTTAATAAAATATCCGGATCATTTTGACGGATATTCTCATAACTAAACAATTTATATACGTTTCATAAAAAAGGAGGTTTTATGAATAAAATCTATTCTCTTATCAGTTCTTTACTGATGACAATAATACTTTTAATCCCTGTGACATTATACGCTCAGAAGAAACAGACAACAGTACGTGCTGATTTAATGGGTGTTGATCGTCAAATGATGGCAGCCGACTCACTCGATCAGCCTAAGCGTGTCATCGAATTATCCGGTATACTTTATTCACTTGCTAAAAAAACCGGAAATGAGCCTTTACAGTTTAAGGCATTAAACTATGAAGTTAATAATCAGATCCGTCTCAATATTAAAGAGCAAAGCAACTATCTCGATACATATCTTGAAAAGGTACGTCAACTATCGGGCGCAGATTATAAAGCCATCGGTATTATGTTTTATCTTGACAATGAAATCGTTCATTTTAGTATGGAGAACGATTCGTCATATCTGAAAAAGCGAAATACCATTTCAGAAGAATTACTAAGTTTGCTGCCTGCTTGTAAGAATAAAACAGTAACTGAGTATAATTATATACTTGGTATTAATTCTGTATCAAAAGCTATCGCTCCCACTCTTGATCTTTATCTGGCAGCGGCATGGCTTTCTGAATGGCAAAACAGAAAATCAATTTTGTATAGTAAGTTTTCTGACATTCTTGTACGCTCTTCTCATGCCCCGGCTGCTATGTACGGGAAATACCTGGCTATTGAGAATAACTTCAGATTTCCGGATGCCAGAAACACAGAAATACAGAAGCTAATCACAGAGTATGATACAATACCTGAAGTCGGCCTTCTTTATAACAGACTTAAATACAGCTCGAAAAAAGAAGAAATCACTAAACTTGAGTATTATATCAGTAGATTTCCGGATTCACCCTATTCGTTATTATTCTCCAACAAAACGGAAAACCTGAAAGCTCCGCTAGTCCAGGTTAATTTTCCGGAGCAGGTACCTGAAAAGACGCCAGCACCTGTTCAGATCATAAATTATCAGACAAACGGAGTTACTCTTAAAACATCTCTTCTTACGCATTCAGACCGTATTTTCTATCCATTGGCTTTTCCAGCCGACTATAAAACTGATACAGTCGAAGTTACTATACCTCCGCTAAAAGCAGGCACATGGAATGTAGAATTAGATTCTGTGAACCGCTCTACGCCTTTATACGTAAGCAATGTGGCAAATTATCTGGCAGGTAAAACCATTTATGCCGTTGATTTTATAACCGGAGCTCCTGTTAAAGACGCATCGGTATTATTCAGAACACGAAAGAGCAATTTTTCACGAAAGATGACAGACGGGACTCTTGATCTGACTAAAGTAAAAGAACTTAAAAACAACAAGCAATCATTGAGATATCAGATTGAAAAAGGAAAGAACTTTTCAGCGACATGCAATCTTTATGGTTCTTTTAATGAGACAGAGATCAAAATACCTGAACAGAATTATTTTAAAATCATCACAAACAAACCATTATATCGCCTGGGTGATTCTCTACAATTCAAAGGTTGGGCATGGAAGGCTACACCTTTTGGCATTTCCGTTTCTGAAGAGCAAGACCTTGTAATAAAACTGGAAGATCCAAACTTCAAAAGTATTGATTCCATACGAGTTAAACTGGATAAATTCGGAACTTACTCAGGAAGTATGCGTATCCCTTCTTTTGGATTAAACGGATATTACAACCTAAAAACAAGCATCGGATTTGGAAAAGAGAAACAAAATGTTTACCAATCAGTAAATGTTGAGGCTTATCAGGCCCCTTCTTTTAAAATAAACGTAAATAGCACGAAAAATCTGTACACATATACTGATTCTGCACAAATCAGCGGACAGGCTCTTTCGTTCAACGGTCTTCCTGTGGCAAATCAGACCATTCGCTATCAGGCCTATTTCGTATATGCACTTCGCTTTATGGCTCCGGGCTACACCTTTGAAATAAACGGAACTACTGAAACGGATGATAAAGGAAACTTCAAATTCAACATTCCATTTTCTACGCTTGACAATGAACGAAACCTGGCTTTAAGATGTATCATCTCAGCTACGCTAACAAACCAGAACGGGGAGACAGAGAAAGGTATGTGCACATTTTTCGTTTCGGACCGCCCGTATAATCTGGAAATAAAAGGAAACAGAATATTTGACATTGCTGATCCGGGTGCATCATTTATGGTATATGCTGTTGATCCAATGAAAAACAGAATTAAATCGGCCGGAAAATGGCAGCTTCTTAATTCTGAAAAAGTCATTGTTAAATCAGGAAACTGGACAGCAGGTGAGAAATTCTCTCCGGGACTTACGTCATCCTTTAAACCAGGCAGATACAACCTTATCTGCGAAACTCCGGACAATATAAAAGGAGAGAAAGAGATTATTATATTTAATAGTCTGTCACACGAAATGCCTGTTGATACGGTACTGATGCTCATCCCTGGGAAGAACAATACTATCTTTGTCGGTACTTCCGAAAAAGAAATTCATTTACGTTATATCTGGAATTTAGCATCTGAAAAGAGTGAAGAGAAATGGATGACACTCAAAAAAGGACTTCATTCATGGGCACTTCCGGATATCCCAAAAGGATACAAAGCGAATCTCTCGCTTATTACCGTAAAAAACCAGAAGATTTATCGCGTTGAAAAAACTGTCGACAATTCGATTACCCCGGATTCGCTTACTTTGACCATCGGTACTTTCCGTGATCATCTGACTCCGGGCGCAAAGGAGAACTGGGATATGACACTTTCACAAAACGGAAAAGCAATAAACGATGCTTCTGTCCTTGCTTTTATGTATGATGAATCGTTGGATCTGTTAAATGGGTTTGATGCGGAAATAAAAATCAGTTTACCTTCTTTTTATCCATCACTTTATTTACAGGAAGGCAGATGCTTTGATATGAATAAGCTGATGTACAACAAAAGCTATCCGCTGTTAAATGATACGATATGGAAAGTTGTAAATCCATCTTTCTATTTGAAAAATTATATAACAGGGCGAGAGAGTATGAATATTGGTGCAGCTCTCAAAGTTCGCGGTGCTGCAACAATAACAAATGCTTATCAGGATAACGAAGCTCAATCAAGCAAAATGGTATTCTCTGAAAATGACTGGAGTGCTAATGATCCGGATGCAACACCGGTTAAACCCGTTCGTTCTGACTTCGCTGACTGTGCATTCTTTTATCCGAATCTTCCGGTTAGTAATAATGGAAAAGTAACATTCTCATTCACTTTACCTGACCTTATTACAACCTGGCGATTCGTTGCTATAGCTAATAATGAGAAGATGGAAATCGGACAAATACAACAATCATTTGTAGCATCGAAAGATCTGATGCTTCAGATCAATGAGCCCCGATTCCTGAGACAGCAAGATCAGACTGTAATTGAAGCTACAGTATCCTTCCTGAAATCACATTCAGCAGTAACCAATGTGACAATGGAGCTGATAGATCCTGCTAACGGTAATATTATTCATTCTGCAGAGAAACAGATTTCCGGCACCGAACAAGTGCAAAAAGTAAGTTTTCCGTTAAATGTTCCGGCAGAGACAGATCGTATTATTCTACGTATGCGTGCTTCAAACGGGACATTCAGCGATGGCGAACAATACCTCATTCCGGTATTGTCTCCGGATATTGAACTAACTCAGACACTGGAGCTTAATACAGGAGCAAACTCCGACTCTAAATTCCAGTGGAAAAATCTGAATGCAACTGATTTAGAAAACAGTCATTCTGAATTCAGACTAGAATTAGTGAAGAATCCTGCATGGTATTCGCTCAATGCATTATCGGCAATTATGAATCCATGTTCTGTTTCTGCAAGTTCTCTGATTAATGCTTATTTTGCCAATACACTTGGCGAAGTTATTGCCAGTGCGAATCCGGATATCGAAAGATATCTGATTGAAAAAGCAGAATCACCACTACATGGAAAAGTTGAAAACACACCGTGGATTAACGAAGAAGAGCAAGAAACCAGGCAGATACAACAAGCTCTTTTACTTTTCAATCCCGGACAAACAGAGTATCTCCGGAATACTGCGTTCACGAAACTAAAACAACTTCAGAATGCTGATGGCGGTTTTGCCTGGTATCCGGGAATGTGGTCTTCTGTATGGCAGACACTGACCGTCCTGCAACGTATGGGAGAGCTTACCGAACTTGGTGTCATTGAATACGGACAACGCGAGAAGATGGTACAGATAGATGCACTAAAGTTTATTGATAAACATATTGCGGAGGTGTATCTGAATGAAGTAAAAAACAAAACAACAGATAAACCTCTCAGCCAGACTCAGGCTTTGATACTTTACGTCAGATCTATGTATATGGATATTCCGCTTACCGGTGAAACTCTGACCGGACATAAAAACTGGACAGCACGTGCATCGAAAAGCTGGATTGGAAATAATCTTTATACTAAATCACTTCTGGCAAATGCATTGTTTGCATATGGATTTACGAATGAGGCGCAACAGATTGTTACCTCTATCCTGAACTATGGTGTAAAATCACCTATTCTGGGATTCTGGTTTCCTTCGAACCAAAATGATGCATTACAAACACAAGTCGCACTCATGAGGTTGATGCTAAATCCTCAGGTCAATAAACCGGAATTTTTCGAAGAAATGAAATGGTGGCTTATAGCACAGAAGCAAAACCAGATGTGGGTTACCGGTACTTCAACCGTCGATGCGGTTTATGCATTAACTATGCAAGGAATGAACGTACTAAAATCACAGGGTACACTGGCTGTTATGCTTGGTGACAGAGAACTGAAATCCCGCAATAATATGATCCTGTCTGAATCAATTCCTCTTTCAGATCTTCTGAAAGCAAAAGGAGTGATCCGGATTGTAAATCAAAACTCACTTCCTGTTTTTGGATCTCTGTACCGCACATTCCAAATGCCGGTAAAAGAGGTCAAAGCGAATACTGAAGGATCTCTCCAAATACAGAAAGAGATCATCCGAAATAACTCAGGCTCATTAACTGTAGGTGAAGAACTGACTATCAGATTAACTGTTAAGAGTAGCCAGAAACTTGATTTCGTAGAAATTCAGGATCAATTGGCAGCCTGCTATCAACCGGTAGAACAAAAATCGGGATATACCTGGCAGCAAGTAGGATATTACAAAGAACTGACCACAGAAAATGTAAACTTTTATATAGAGACTCTTCCACGCGGAACGACAGTCTTTGAGTACAAAGTATGGATCAACCGTCCCGGAAATTATCAATCCGGCGTAGCTCGTATCCTGTCAGTTTATAATCCTCAGTTCGTAAATTATTCCGGCAATCAGGAGTTGCAGGTAAAATAAAGTAAGAGTCGCAGCAGATCATGATCTGCTGCGACTCTTACTTTATTTTATATTTTAATCGCTTGATAATTTCCGTTT
>JBOFKD010000263.1:0-1033 GCA_051657165.1 Bacteroidales bacterium
AGCCCTGAACATTGTAAAGAAAATGTTCCGTACTTTTATCCATCTCATTCTCCGTACGGACTTTCATCTCACGAATGGCACCGTTTTCGAAATAACCAAACGTTGTTTCGCGTTTCTCATACACGTGCGAATCATCATCAGATGCCGTGGTCAGCTCCTCACAAGCCAGGGGCAACACCAATCCTTCATACTTATAGAGATAAGTAGTCTGCTGATAATCCGAACGTGTACGAAGAATGATATTCTCTCCCTGCTGTTCAAAAGAGACAGAACTATCGGACGATTCAATCCCGGTCAATCCCTGCACAAAGCAATGAGTGAGAGGTTGCAGATTGAGGAAAAGAAGCGGAACGTAACGATTATGACTTCCATAAGTGAGTGTATAATCGACCGGTGTACTTCCCCATTCCCATACACGAATGCCCGTCAGCTGACTGCCTGTATAGGTATAAATGAAAGACTGACTCGCAGTAGGCATCCAGTAAGTCTGAGGCAGATTGGATTCAAATTCATTCACCGGATAAAAGTGAGTTACTCTCCCCTGTGCATCAAACTCTGTTTGCGAGACAATAAAACGCTCATTATCGAGCTCTGAATACTCTTCGATCTCCCGCACGTTTCCTTGAAGACCCATACGCACCGTATGAGCTTCGGTCCAGAAATTAACCGGCGGTAACTGTTCTTCCCACGCATCGGTCTGATTGCAGGAAATAAAGAGTAAAGAGGTTAAAAAACAGATTAAAGAATATTGTTTCATCTGATTAAAACGAAGCAGGACTGTCGCCCGATCAACAGATCAGAAGACAGTCCTTTGTTATTTAATTAAAGAATTTCTCTTTCAGCTCCGGTCCGATATTCGATCCGAAAATCGCATCAAACTGTTCCTGTGTGAAAAACAGAAAATCATAGGTATAAGTAATTCCATCATTTCCGTTATGTACCGAATAGAGATTCGGCATACCCGAACGATCTACATCAGCTGCTGTCAGACCTGTATTGATTAACGACAACATACGCATGTTCTCTTTATTCA
>JBOFKD010000264.1:0-16765 GCA_051657165.1 Bacteroidales bacterium
AATCCAGAAAAAGTCAAACACCTCCTTCAGAATTGCTGTTATATTCCCCATATTAGCCACAGGATCTGTTTCACCTCCAATAAGGGCTTCTATTTGCGGGAGGATTGCGCGGTATTTATCAGCCTTCGACTGCGCTGAATCATAAAATATTTGTTCGGCCATCTTATCTTTTATTTTCTTTGTTTTATTAACTTCGCCTTTGATTCGGTAAATATACTATAAATCTCAAAAAGAATATATTGATATGATGGTCTTTCGCATTCTCATTCCTATATTGATTTTAATTTTCTCGTTTAATGTAGTAACAGCACGAATATATTATGTTGCGGTCATTAAACGCCGTTCATCTATTATCCGGTACTCTTATCAGCTAATAAACCTGATATTATTTGCCGCAATCGGGTTACTAGTATATTCGATGGCCAGAGGGAGTGATTTATTTTCCCCGGACCGGTATATGGTATATCTGGTATATTATTATCTGCTTTTCTTCTTACCCCAGCTTATCTTTATCCTTTTTCTTGGTATCTCGAAACTGGCAAAAGACAATGCCGGAGTTATACGCGGCTTGGGCAGCATAACTGCAACATTTCTGTTCGCCACAATGATCTGGGGACATTATGTTACAGCCCGTACATTCGACATCAAAGAATATACAGTCAGCTCTCCTAAAATCCCCGATGCCTTTAATAATTACCGGATTGTTCAGTTCTCAGACTTACACATAGGCAATTTCGATGGCGAGACCGGACTGATACAATCCCTGATAGATTCCATAAACCATCTGAATCCTGATCTGATCTTATTTACCGGAGATCTCGTTACATATCATTCGAAAGAGGTATTACCATTCCGCAGTCAACTATCGTCTCTCCGGGCGAAAGATGGTGTTTATGCCGTACTTGGAAATCACGATTATTCCGAATATCACCGCTGGAAAAATGATGACGAAAAAGATGCTGATTTCCGTTTATTCAAAAGAGAAGTAGCCGGATTAGGATGGAAACTACTAAACAATGATGCTGTCAGACTGACAAAAGATTCATCATCCATCATACTGGCAGGGATGGAAAACTGGGGTGAGCCTCCGTTTCCCACACACGGAGATTTGGAAAAATCTCTAAAACAGATAAATCCGTCTGCAAATGAATTTATTTTGCTGATGTCGCACAATCCGGAATTCTGGCGCCACCATATCCTAAATCAGCGTACAGATATCGACCTTACACTTTCCGGCCACACACACTCTATGCAGATGAAGATTGATCTTGCCGGAAAGAGCTACTCTCCGGCATCTATGCGATATCCTCTGTGGGGCGGTATGCATAAAGACAGTTTAAACAACCGGATCCTTATAAACGAAGGTATCGGCAATGTTTTTTACCCAATGCGAGTGGGAGCTAAACCTGAAATTTCAGTAATAACGTTAACCCGTTAGTCAAATTTAATTCTCTTTTTCTTCGAACGATTTTATGAAAAAATACATATTCGCACTCTTTATTTTTTGCACTTCGGTTTGTCAGGCCCAGCGAGTGGGACTGGTACTAAGTGGTGGTGGAGCAAAAGGAATTGCGCACATCGGTTTGCTTCAGGTACTGGAGGATAACAATATCCCGGTTGATTACATTACCGGAACATCCATGGGAGCCATTGTCGGATCGCTCTATGCCATGGGATATTCACCGGCAGAAATGCTTCAACTGGTAAAATCCGAAGAGTTCAAATTATGGCAAAGCGGACTTATTAAGGAAGAAGACATTGTCTATTATCTTAAGAAAGATCCGATTCCGGAATGGGTTCAATTCAATATAGACATCAAAAAGGATTCAAAGAAAAAAGCACAAGCCTATTTCATTCCTTCCAGTCTGGTCAATCCGGTACAAATGAACATCGCATTCCTGACTCTCTACGCACAGGCGAGTGGCGCAGCAGACTACAATTTCGATAATCTGTTCGTACCCTTCCGCTGCGTTTCGTCCGATACTTACCACAAGCATGCGTTAATATCCAAAGATGGTGATCTGGGAATGGCCGTAAGGGCTTCCATGACTTTCCCATTTGTGTTTTCACCGATCCGCATCAATGGAAACCTCATGTACGACGGAGGTATCTACAATAACTTCCCGACAGATGTCATGATGGACGATTTCAACCCCGACTATATTATCGGGAGCTCGGTTACAGCTTCACCCAGCAAACCCTCCGAACGGGATATCATGGGACAACTGGAGAATATGATCATGCAAAAGACTGACTATTCTATTCCGGAGGATAAAGGTGTATACATACGCTCTCACGTAAGCCAGTACGGATTAATGGATTTCGACAAAGCAGACTCCATATACCAGGTTGGTTACAACATGGGACTACAGTATCTGGACAGTATTAAATCGAATGTATCCAGACGAATACCTAAGGAAAGCGTCACACTTCGCCGCATGATGTATAAGTCAAAGTTACCCGATCTGGAGTTTGACAAAGTTACCGTTACAGGGGTAAGCTATGCCCAGAAGCAGTATATAACCTCACAGATCAGAAAGGAAGAGGACGAAACTTTCACATTTGACAGTTTCGAAAAAGACTATTTCGGATTACTGTCTGATGGTAAAATCACACAAATCGTCCCGACGGCTAAATACAATCCTTCACGAGGGAAATTTGAATTAATACTCGATGTAAAGATGAAAGAAGCCCTGTCCGTAAGCGTCGGAGGACTTATCTCATCAATGAATTCAAATGAAGCATTTCTGGGGATTAACTATCAGAGTCTGAGTTTTTATTCCGTAGACTATGACCTGAAAGCTTATCTCGGAAGCCAATACAACAGTCTGGAATTAAGCACACGTATACTTTTTCCGTCCAAATACCCCTTCTATCTGAAGTTGATGGGAGTTACCTCAAGCGATAAGTTCTTCAAAAATGAGAAAAGATTTTTTGATCCTAACTTACAGGCCTTTGCCTCAAAACGCGAAACATTCCTCAAACTAAGAGGAGGCATCCCGTTCTTCCGAAATGGCAAGATTGAGCTTTCGACAGGTTATGGCGAGATGTATGACAAATACAGCCAGCCGGAACTAACAGACTTCAGTCTAAGCACATACAAAACATGGGTATCATCATTTAAAGCAGAAAAGAATACACTTAACTCATATATGTACCCTGATAACGGAAGTCGTTTTACAGTTATCGGACAATACATACTCGACCGCGAAAGCTACAGGGAGTTTGCCAGCGAAAAGCAATATACAACGATAGGGTCTCACCACTGGATGCAACTTTCGGGGGATTACGAGTGTTATAGTCGTATCGGAAATAAATTTGCGCTCGGATTTCAGGCTCAGGGAGTTATATCCAACAAACCGTTGTACCGCAACTATAGCGCAACGATCATCCAGGCTCCGGCCTTTACCCCTACCCCACACAGTAAGGTGGTACTGAACGAAGCCTTCAGGGCTCTTTCCTATGCAGCCGGAGGTGTAAAACCGATCTATCTGATCAATAAGAACTTTCAGCTGCGAACAGAGTATTATGCCTTTGTACCGTTTATAAATGTAAAACAAGGCCCTAACAATGCTGTTGAAAAGATAAAAGGCATAAAAAACATTAACCACTTCGGAGAAATATCCGTTGTGTATAACACTCCTATCGGTAGTATTTCTATCTTTGGAAATTATTACTCGGAACCGAAGTCGAATTTCAACTACGGTATCAATATTGGTATATTATTAGGAAACTCAAAACTTATTGAATAATGAACTTTACAGGGAACAAAGAAGATTGGATGCAGATTTACTCATTTTTTTACTTGCTGGGAGCCGGTAAATTGATCAATCGTGAAATCCTTGATATTTTCCGCACGGATGCGGAGGGGACGATACGTTATCAAATTAACGACGGGCAAGTTGTCTGCTTTTTCAATCGCAAAGAATTCGACAGAATTCCTTGTACTGAGTTTACAGAAACGGCAAAGAGAATTTTTGATGACGTAAAAGTTTTGGGGCCTGACGAAGATGTGGAACTGGATTATGCAGTAGCAACGCTTAAACGTATGCAGCTGACTGATCTCTATTCTTACAGCGAAGAAAAAACAGCATTCACCGTAAGAACAGTTGAAGGAAAACGTGATCTTGTGATTCGTTCCAAATTCAACGGAGGATGCACTATTCTGGCTGCTCATCGCGCAGGCAACCTGAAATATGAAATTCAGAATCTTAAACTGAACGGTCCGACAGCTAAAAAACTGAACGGTATTGAAGGCGATAACGAAGTTTTGATCCGCATGATGGAAATCTTCCGTCTGGGAGGTAAACTAAGATTTGCAGATCCGGAGAATAAGTTTTACAAAAACTCTCTTTCTCTGATTGACCTTCACTTCCCGAAACTGTTTGCCGAAATGGTTAAACTGTTCTACACAACAGAACTAATCTCTTTCAAAGATATTCTTGAAGAAGTAAAAGCAAACAACCCGTTCAAGATTAACGACGATCTGATCAACAAACACCACTACTATGAGTACAAGGTGAAACAATACCTGGTTGCCCTGGTATTTGGCTTTAAACCTTCAAAAATGTGGAAAGGAAAACTAAGCGAAAACATTCCTTTGTTTGTTGAAAAAGATGGCAAAATCACATTCTTTGGTCCTGCATACCGCGAAGAACTGGAGAATTACCTGTTCGAAAATGCACGTTTCCGTATGCCGGCTGACCCTTACAAACATAAATTCGGGTTAGTAGAAAAAGAAAATTCATTGTATTATTTCTCGCTAAATGCGGAAATTATCATCAAATAATACACGACACCACAAATTTAAAGAGGTCATCCCCACTTTTGGGCGTTAATCAATTTTAGGCTATTTCAAACTCACTTTTTTGCTTTAATATTGAAGCAATAGCGGGCTATTGCAAGATGATAAAGTGAAAAATGAGGAAGAAAGAGGCAAAATTGATAATGACATGGGGTATCTTATAAATATTTCCGGCTTATCCAAAAGTCGGGATGACCTCAAAAAAAGCAGTGAGAGCTTCTAAGGGAGATACTCACTGCTTTTTTTGTATTCTGGCGTTTTTCACCAAAAAGCAAATGCGCTGAGAGATAATTTTTTGTTTTAAACTACGGACTCCCGCCAGATCGCCTCTACAAATACATACCTTTTGGTATTGATTTATTTGCATATTTTGCACCACGGACGGTCTAGCCGACCGTCCCTACTGATACATTGTTTTGATATAGGTGCACTTGTGTGTTTCGTCCCCGAACCAGATCAACAGCACCGTCAGGTGCAATCAACCTTGCCAAAACGGCAAATCATCCCCTTTTACTCCCTACTTTCGATATTTACTTTCGCCTCAATCTGATCATCTTTACCTACTGGAGCCGTTTTCAGAAGATCTCTCCTGATAGAGAAGTGAATCTTCTTTGGGTAGGTTTCGAGCGTTCCCGTCGCAAAATTCGGTTTCTTCCATATACTCCTCATCCGGGTATTGTTACCCTCCTACATCAGATAAGTAGTAATGATTTTTCTTTTGATTTCCATTTTTGATTTATCGTTGAGTCGTTAAAGCACTTCTACAGTAAAGTAAGAAAAATCAGCGTTGATTTATAATTTTATCAGCGTAGGTTTTTATAAAAACGAGCGTTGATTTTTATAAAAACCTACGTTTGTTTTTTCACGATTCACCTTTGATATTCTGAGAATACAGAGAAATACACAAGTGACAACCAAATTGCAGACACGCTGGTCCGTACCCTACAATAAAAAATACAGGTCAGTAACCCAATCCTCACCTTAACGCCTCCAGCCTAAGCAAACAGGCTCCGTTAATTTCATTTTTCGAATGTGTCGCGCTCCACAAACGTCTGCTCAGCAAGAGTCAGATCCATCTTCCCATATTTAAGACAAACATCAGAGATGGCACTAAAAATCTCAGCTTCGGCATTAAGATCGTGAGGATACTATGCGTTAGTCATCTTCTCCATAGTAGTAAAGGTATCTTTGAGGTTCGTTTTTCTGTTTTGATTTCAGAGCAAAAGCGCTTTTCATCTCTTTGCGGAACTCTTTGTTGAAAACATCAAGCGTCATCTCCGGTAAACCGAAAAGCCGCTGTTTGTGTGTAAACTTTTGCAGAATATCCGAAACGTCTTTTTTGCTTCTGCCCGAATACTCGGTCCACTCTTTCATGATTTCGTCCGCGTAAGGCAAATCCATTTTTGCGATCTGCTCCATCGTGTACCAGGGCTTCCGGTATTCTTTGCCTTTCGATCCATTAGAAACAGGCACAGCGCACGCGCTATTTCTTCTTGTTTCTTTTTTAAGAACTTCTTTTTTAAGAATTTCTTTATTATGTTCGCGATTCACTGTTTGAACTTCAGCTTGTAGTGCCTCGTGAAATTCATCATTCATGTCACCTTTATTATCACACTCATCATCGTCATAAAAGACCCATCCACAAAAGGTTACAGAGGTATAACAGCATGTCGCTTTCTTAACATATTCACATCGTGACTTTCCTCTTGAAAACTCACTTGAAACCTGACGCGTGATTTTCCGGGTTGTCTTAGTAAGTATTTGTACATCCTCCAGCTTCTTTATCAATGAGCGCATGGCATATTCCGTCACATGATATTTTTCAGCCATTTTAATTACCGAAAAACAGAACTCATATTTATTAAGCTCAATTTCCGTTCCATAAAGATTGTAAGTTGTTGGCTTATAAGCAGCCATAGTCATCAGATTGATCAGAATTGCCTGTTCGGCCGGAGCAAGGCTCCGCCAGAAGGAACTATTAAAAAGCTCCCTCGCTATTTTTAGATAACCCATATATGTATATGATTATTTGTGTTTTATATGATTAGATTTTAATTGATTATTCTGGTGCAAGATTGAATCTTGTGCCTTTCATTCAGTGGTTTTTAAGCACCAGTTGTTTGAAAAACATCCTCTTAATGTAGGGACGTGACCCGTGTGTCCGCCCTTTTTGCACAATAAACGAATGATTCAATACCAAACAAAATGTTGCCGGAAGGTTATTTGAGACGGTGTGCAGTTTATCAGTACGGGCGGACACACGGGTCCGCGCCCTACAATAAAAAACAAATGTCGTTCATGTCCTCCACGTCCACATCTTTGCGCCTTTATCGCCCTAAAACTGTAAACAAATTCAGGATTACCAATCCGGGATTGTCGACTTTTCCAGGATTAGTCAAAAGAGAATTTTTCATACATATCAGCCTGAAAGTTCATTTAAAAGAACGTGCGCGTTCATAGGTATGAAAATATATTTTCATTTAAATGATCTTGTACGTTCATAGGAATGAACGCGCACGTTTATACGGATGAACTTTTATGTTCATCTAACCGAACGAATGATCAAAGAGAGTAAAGCCGGAAAACTGAATATTAAGTAGTCCAAAAACGAAGGGTTGGTCTGGCGAAATATATATCGCCATATTATTCTTCATGTCTTTATCATTTTACGTTATTAGATTCAACCTCACTTTTTCATTTATTTATGCAGCGCTACAGAAATAATTTCCCATCATCATAATACCCTAAAGATACAAATTATTATTCATATACGCAATAGTTCTATCAAAAGTTTGGTATCTGATAAACGATTTCGCCATTGTCCTCCATATAGTCACTATCTTTGAAGCATTGTCTTTCTATATTCTAATCCTTAATCAAATCAGATAAGGCTCTTATGTCTGACTTGAGTATATTCGTTTTAGATTCAGCAAGTAATCCGATATCTCCGGCAATAAGAAGCTGACAATAAAGTTCATTGAGATGAGTATTCAGCGAGCGGGACGTTTCTCTCCTGACAAACGGATCTACAGCTCCGAGGTATTCATCCAGAAGCAAGTCTTTACTTTTGCACAGATTGCGGATTCGCTCAGGGATAGCATAATACTGATATTCGGGCATTTCGTCAGCCAGATGAGCAAGCGACAGATTCAATGTCTGATTTTTAGACTGAATCAGTGACATATTATTTTTCATAGCAAAAAAGAGTTTTTAGAATGGTATGATTTCAGGTCAAATATAAATAAATATATATACAAAGCAAAAAAAAAGCTGCCTTACAAGAAGGCAGCTTCATTTAATTTATCTGTAAGATACAAATTATTTAACTGTATCCATGTGGCAGATTAGGTCAAGAACTTTGTTTGAGTAACCCCACTCGTTGTCATACCAAGATACAACTTTCACGAAGTTATCATTCAAAGAGATACCTGCTTTCGCGTCGAAGATAGAAGTACGAGCGTCAGTGATGAAGTCAGTTGAAACAACTTCGTCTTCAGTATATCCCAGGATACCTTTCAATTCGCCTTCTGAAGCTTCTTTAATAGCAGCACAGATTTCAGCGTAAGAAGCACCTTTTTCAAGACGACAAGTCAAGTCAACTACAGAAACGTCCAAAGTTGGAACGCGGAATGCCATACCTGTAAGTTTTCCGTTCAATGCAGGAATAACTTTACCTACAGCTTTAGCAGCACCTGTAGAAGAAGGGATAATGTTGCCAGCAGCAGCACGACCACCTCTCCAGTCTTTAGCTGAAGGAGCATCTACTGTTTTTTGAGTATTTGTAGTAGCGTGTACAGTTGTCATCAAACCTTCTACGATACCGAATTTATCGTTGATAACTTTAGCTAGAGGAGCTAAACAGTTAGTAGTACAAGAAGCGTTAGAAACGAAAGTTTCACCTTTGTACTCTTTGTGGTTAACACCACAAACGAACATTGGAGTATCATCTTTAGAAGGAGCAGACATAACAACGCGTTTTGCACCAGCGTTGATGTGTTTTTGAGCAGTTTCTTTAGTAAGGAAAAGACCTGTTGATTCAACAACGTACTCAGCACCTACTGCATCCCATTTCAAATCATCACCTCTCTCAGCTGTTACACGGATAGCTTTTCCGTTTACAACTAGAGAACCGTCTTTAACCTCTACAGTACCGTTGAATCTTCCGTGTACTGAATCGTAACGTAGCATGTAAGCCATATACTCAACATCGATCAAGTCGTTGATTGCTACAACTTCGATGTCATTTCTCTCTTGAGCAGCACGGAAAACCAAACGTCCGATACGGCCAAAACCGTTAATACCTACTTTAATCATTGTTATATATTTTAAAATGGTTGTTGAAAAACAGTCGCAAAGTTATATGAATCTTATAAAGAACCAAACAAAAAAGAGAAAAATCGCAATGCTTCATTTTTGTCAAATAGTTATTTAACGTCAAAATCTTTTATATATTTGCCACCGATAAGCAGAAAACAGTTTATAAATTTATTCTTTAATCCTATGATTTTAGATTCATTACAAAACTCGGCGGCTGTAGAGAACCTTCATCCGTCGTTTAAAAAAGCGTTTGATTACCTGAAAGCTACAGACTTCTCGTCTATGCCCGCAGGAAAGGTTGAGTTGGATGGAGATAAATTATTTATCTCAGTGGCTGAAATCGTTGGAAAGACACCGGAACAAGCTAAGATGGAAACACACAATAAATACATTGATATTCAGGTTCCTCTTACGAAAACAGAAACAATGGGCTGGGCTGCTCTGGAAGATTGCAAAAACGAATCGGCTCCATACAATGAGACGAAAGATGTGACTTTCTTTACAGACAAACCTTCGACTTACGCGGCTGTTAAACCGGGCCAGTTTGCAATCTTCTTTCCGGAAGACGGTCACGCACCGGGAATCGGTGAAGGTGAAATGAGAAAAGTAATCGTTAAAGTAAAGCTTTAATATTATAAATACGGAAGAATGACGATTCTGAATCTGTTGTTCTTCCGGATTCTCTCCTAAAAAACATAGTCATTTAAATCCCCCGATATGCCATGCAATTAAAACTTATCCAGCAAGATCCCTGGCTTGAACCTTTCAGAGCAAACATTGAAAAAAGAGAAATTTATATCCGCAATAAAGAGAGTTTGCTGACACAGAGTAACACGATTTCGCTCTCTGATTTCGCTACAGGTTATATGTATTATGGCTTGCACCGGGAACCTGAAAGATGGGTATTCCGCGAATGGGCACCGAATGCTTCTCAGATATTTCTGACGGGTACGTTTAATAACTGGCAGTGTACGCCTGAATTTGAACTGCATCCTGCCGGAAACGGAAACTGGGAGGTCAGTTTACCTCCGGACCGCATACATCATGAAGATTATTATAAAATCAAGGTGATCTGGAATGGTGGTGAGGGCGAACGGATACCGGCTTACGCCACACGTGTGGTTCAGGATAAGCAAACGTACCTTTTCTCGGCTCAGGTATGGGATCCGACAGATCCGTTTATCTTCCCGAAGAAGAGATTTAAACCGAAAAGCAATACTCTTCTTATCTATGAGTGCCATATCGGTATGGCCCAGGAAGATGCCAAAGTTGGATCTTACGTGGAGTTCAGAGATCATATTCTGCCACGAATTGCGTCGGAGGGTTATAATGCGATTCAGATCATGGCTATCCAGGAACATCCCTACTACGGATCTTTTGGTTATCATGTATCAAACTTCTTTGCCTGTTCTTCACGCTTCGGTACGCCGGACGAACTAAAGTCTCTTATAGCCAGAGCTCACGAGCTGGGAATAGCTGTTATTATGGATATTGTACACTCTCACTCGGTGAAAAATGAAAATGAAGGATTGGGACGCCTCGACGGATCAGACCATCAGTATTTTCATACGGGAGAAAAGAGAGAACATCCGGCATGGGACTCTTTGTGTTTTGACTACGGACGAAATGAAGTGATTCATTTTCTGATGTCAAATTGCAAATATTGGCTGGAGGAATATCAGTTTGACGGATTCCGCTTCGACGGTGTGACATCTATGCTATATTTCAATCACGGACTGGGCGCTAATTTTTCGAACTATTCGGACTATTACAACAACAATATTGATATAGACGCAGTTACGTACCTGACGCTTGCCAATAAAATGATACACGAGGTGAATGCTCATGCTATAACGATTGCGGAAGACATGAGCGGGATGCCTGGCATTGCTCTTCCTGTTACGGATGGAGGCATGGGCTTTGACTACCGCCTGGCGATGGGTATTCCGGATTTCTGGATCAAAACCATTAAAGAGCAAAAAGACGAAAACTGGAAGCCCTCTACCCTTTTCTGGGAACTTACGAACAGACGACAGGATGAAAAGACAATCTCGTATGCAGAAAGTCATGATCAGGCTCTTGTAGGCGACAAAACGATTATATTCAGACTGATTGATGCTGATATGTACTGGGGTATGTCGAAATTCGATGCTCCGAAAGAGATTGTAGACCGCGGTATCGCACTTCATAAAATGATCAGACTGATCACTGCTTCGACATCAAACGGAGGTTATCTGAACTTTATGGGAAATGAATTCGGACATCCCGAATGGATAGATTTTCCGCGCGAAGGAAACAACTGGTCGCATGAGCATGCACGCAGACAATGGAGTCTGATGGACGATCCGAATCTGAAGTTTCATTATCTGAGCGATTTTGACAAAGCGATGCTGGAGATTATTGCTCCTAAAGGATTTGTAAAATCAGAGATTAAACGACTGTGGGATAATGACACGGATCAGATTCTGGCTTTCCAGCGCAAAGATTATGTGTTTGTGTTTAATTTCAATCCGGTGAAATCATTCTCGGATTACGGCATTCTTGTACCGCGGGGTTCGTATGAAATAGTACTGAATTCTGACGACACACAATACGGAGGATTCAACCGGATAGATGATAATCTGACCTATTTCACTCACCTGGACCCGCTTTATCGCAGAAATCGCAAAGAGTGGCTGAAACTTTATTTACCTACCAGAACGGTATTAGTTTTGAAGAAATGCAAGGATTAAGCACTTTGTTTGCACACACGCTCCTTACAGATTAATGCCTGACCGGGCATTTATACAACAATATGCTTTTTGAAGTATAAAAAAAGAGATTGGTTTTTCTTGTTAAGAATCATTCTCTTTTTTTTATT
Organism: Bacteroidales bacterium; assembly: GCA_051657165.1. GTDB lineage: Bacteria > Bacteroidota > Bacteroidia > Bacteroidales > UBA7332 > UBA7332. The sequence goes on from JBOFKD010000264.1 coordinate 11,982, forward strand.
ATACGCGAAAATATTTACATTTGCGACAAATAAAAAATTCAGAAACTATGCATAACGAGCTCTACCAAACTTCCATCCTTCTGATCTATACAGGAGGAACAATCGGTATGATTGAAAATCCTGAAACCGGCATTCTTGAGCCGTTCAATTTTCAACACATCCAAACTCACGTACCGGAGTTGAAACGTTTTGGTTTTAATATTTCGACGATTCAGTTTAATCCGACTATTGACTCGTCTGATATGGAGCCGGAAATTTGGGCTAAGCTGGCAAAAACCATTGCTGATAATTACAATGAGTATGACGGATTTGTAATTCTTCATGGTACTGATACAATGGCTTATACAGCATCGGCACTTAGCTTTATGCTTGAAAACCTGTCTAAACCGGTTATCCTGACAGGATCGCAGCTGCCTATCGGGCGGTTACGTACAGACGGGAAGGAAAATCTCATCACTTCGATTGAGATTGCAGCAGCCAAAGAGAACGGTAAACCAATTATCTCAGAGGTTTGTATTTTCTTCCAGAATCACCTGATGCGCGGTAATCGTACAGCGAAAATCAACGCAGAACATTTTAATGCATTCCGCTCAAATAATTACCCTCCGCTGGCTCGTTCGGGAGTACATATTAAATACGACAAGAATGTTATTTATCAGCATGTTTCGCACAAACCGCTGAAAGTTCACTATCTGCTGGACTCGAATGTAGTTATCCTGAAATTATTTCCGGGAATAAATAAAGAAACAGTTGATGCAATCCTGAACATTCCGGGGCTGAAAGGAGTTGTATTAGAAACGTATGGTACAGGAAATGCACCAACAAAAGACTGGTTCCTCGAATCATTAAAAAATGCAATTGAGAGGGATATAGTTATCGTAAACGTAACACAATGTATGAGCGGAGGCGTGGAAATGCAACGCTACGGAACAGGAAATACGCTTTATGAAATTGGTGTAATCAGTGGTTACGACAGTACTGTATCAGCCGCTGTTACAAAATTAATGTTCTTATTCGGACATAACTTCTCTACATCTGAAGTGCGCGAATATATGCAGTGCTCTCTGATCGGGGAAGTGACTATTGACTATAATTATTATGACTAAAAATTCGCCATTATTTATTTTATGTCTCTTGATTCTGACTGTATTTGCGGGCAGTTGTACTCCGTCAAAACAACAGGAGCTGACAGAGAATAAGATTAGTTTCGACACACTGTCTGTCAGTGACAGCTTACAGATCCGCGTAGATTCAATCAGCGCCAAATGTAAGGTCAACCTGTCCATGATATATCCATCATCCTGCGGAGAAGAATATGATCTGAAGAAACTACAAAAGCTGTTTATCAGCACAATGGCCAATGAATACGGAGGATTTAAGAATCCGGAAATGGCCATTGAGTTCTACAGAGATTCATGTTACAACGACTTCAAGCTTCAGATGGATGATCTGGCTAAGAATCTGCCTGATTTCCACGAAGATCCACCTGCTTTTATCACAGGTTTCTTTCATCAGAAGGATATAACAGCTCCATTTAATAAAAGTAATATACTGACAATCAAAACCAGTATTTATGATTATACCGGAGGGGCTCATGGTTATGGTGCTGACCTGTATCATAATTATGATCTGCTGAATATGGAGAAAATCACTCTTTCATCTCTTTTCGAGGAGAGTTCTTATCCTCAGCTGGCTGAAGTAATTATTAATCAGCTTGTGAAGGATTATAACGTAAAAACACCTCAGGAACTCGAAGAGACCGGTTTCTTTAACGTGAAACAAATTGCTCCGACGGAGAACTTTTGTTTCGAAGATTCTGCTATATTATTTTCATATACACGCTACGATATAGCACCTTACTCGATGGGACAGATCAATGTATCAGTCTCTTATGCTGATTTAATGCCTTTCTTAAAACCAAATGGGATTATTCAGCGTCTGAACAACACTAAGTAACTATCAAAACTTATACGTCATTTACTTTTTAAAATGAAACAAGAAATTATTTATAAATACTTCCCGGAATTAACAGAGAAACAGAGAAAACAATTCGCAGAACTATATGATCTGTATGTTGACTGGAACTCTAAAATCAACGTTATTTCGAGAAAAGACATTGATAATCTGTACGAACATCATATATTACACTCTCTGGCTATTGCTAAGTTCATTAACTTCAGACCAGGCAGTTCGATTATGGATTTAGGTACAGGAGGAGGGTTTCCGGGCATACCGTTAGCAATCCTGTTCCCAGAAGTTAAATTTCTTTTGAATGATCGTATCAACAAAAAACTAAAAGTAGGACATGAGGTTGCTACGGCCATCGGACTGGAAAATGTATCATTCAGACATTGCGGAGCAGAGGAAATCAAAGAACAGTTTGATTTTGTGGTTTCGCGTGCAGTAATGCCTCTTCCGGATCTGATCAAGATAATTAAAAAGAATATCAGCAAAGAGCAGCAGAATGCTATGCCAAACGGCCTTATCTGCCTTAAAGGAGGTGATTTGCAGGCTGAACTGGCTCCATTCAGACGTAATGCTATTGTGGATGATATAACTACGTTCTTTGATGAAGAATTCTTCAAGACAAAGAAAATTATTTATGTACCTTTATAGGAATAAGGAGGACTATCCATGATGAAAATTAAAATATTTGTATTCAATCCGGTAAGTGAAAACACTTATTTATTGTTTGATGAAGCATCTAAGGAAGCTGTACTGATTGATTGCGGTGCTTTCTATAATGAAGAAAAAGAGGCTTTAAAAGCATATATAGAGGAGCATGAGCTAAAGATTAAATATATTCTTTCGACTCACCTTCATTTTGACCATTGCTTTGGTGTGAACTTTGCAACATCTGAGTTTAACACAGGTATGGGAGCAAACAAAGAGGATAATTATCTTCTTGCAGCTTACAACACTTCTGCTGCACGTTTTGGTATTCGTATCAATGATGCAACTCCGAAAGTAAGCTACAACATCGAAGAAGGAATGAAATTCAAATTTGGAAATGAGGAACTGGTTGCTCTTCATGTACCGGGACATACTCCGGGAAGTATTGCTTATTACTCTCCTACTTCACATTGTGTGTTTGTGGGCGATGCTTTGTTTAAAGGCAGCATCGGACGAACAGATCTTCCGGGTGGTAATTTTGAGACATTAATCAGTGCAATCAAATCAGAATTACTAACACTTCCGGATAATACAACTGTTTATTCGGGACATGGTGATAAGACAACGATTCTGGAAGAAAAAAGACATAATATGTATCTTCAATAATAAAAAAAGCGAGCTTCTGTCGAGGTTCGCTTTTTTTATTATTTTTGAAGAAAAAACAGAACACATGAGAGCTATTATTTTAACCTTATTCCTGATTATATTCTCTTCGAATAGTTTTTCGGCGATTGTAGACACTGTAAGCATCTATAGTCCGGCAATGAAGAAGGATATTAAAAATGTAATTATCAAACCTGCACATATGACTCAGGATATGCCTTCACTCTTCCTTCTGCACGGTGCCGGAGATGACTATGCAGGATGGGTAAACCGGGTACCTCTGATAAAAGATCTTGCCGATCAGTACGGAACAATAATCATTTGTCCGGACGGCGGAAAAACCAGCTGGTATTTTGACAGTCCTGTAGATTCGGCTATGCAATATGAGACCTATATAACAAAGGAGCTTAACAATTGGGTAAATGAGAATCTTCCTGTATCCCTAAACCGGGGAAAAAGAGCTATTGCGGGACTCAGCATGGGAGGCCATGGAGCATTCTACCTCGCGATGAATCACCCGGAACTATGGGGCATGATCGGGAGTATGAGCGGTGGAGTGGATTTCAGAAGTTTTCCTGACAGCTGGGATATAAAAAAAAGAATTGGAACAAAAGAGGAATATCCGGACAACTGGGAGAATATGACAGTATTTAACCGGACTCAGGCGCTGAAGGATAATACCTACCGGATTATTTTTGACTGTGGTACCGGAGATTTCTTCTTTCCTATGAATAAAGCTCTCCACGACAAACTAATACTCGAAGAGATTGATCATGATTATACGGAAAGACCGGGAGCACACAGCTGGAAATACTGGAGTAATTCTATTAAATTTCAAATGCTATATTTCTTTTCAGAAATCAAATAATTCGTGCGAACATAACGTTGGATATAGCTGTTTAGATGATACATTAATCTAAACACATTATGACTATGGATCCATCAGTAGTACCTTTTCATTTATTGTTCCCTGCCGTCGTATCGATATCCTCTGCTCTTATCTGTTATTCAATCGGTGTATGGGGAGAACGTATTCAGAAAATCCTGAAAGGCTGGCATGTTCTCTTCTTTGTATTCGGTCTTGTATTTGACCTTATAGGAACTTCACTTATGACACATATTGCCATCGTCACGGGGAAACATAATGAGGCTCATGCTATCTCCGGAGTCGTTGCTATTGTATTGATGTGTATCCATGCAGCCTGGGCTGTCTGGACTTATTTCAAAGGCAGCGAAAAAGCAAAAGAGAGCTTTAACAAATTCAGTATTTTTGTGTGGGCAATATGGTTAATCCCATATTTTATAGGCATGTATATTGCAATGCACTAATCGGGAAGACAGTTATAATAATCGAAACAACTATAATCAAAAAGAGGGTGTGTCAAATCAATACGATTTTTGACACACCCTCCTCTTTTTAACAAAATTATGCTGATTGTCTATAATTCTTGAAATAAATACTATAAATGCTCATTTCTCTCTTAAAAGAGCATTTTAAGATGCTCTGC
>JBOFKD010000265.1:0-1171 GCA_051657165.1 Bacteroidales bacterium
AACCTGTTCGATTACCTGTTTGACATGTGTCTCATTTCCTTTACGGCAAATCATCAGCACATCATCTGTATCAACTACCATATAATCCGTTAATCCGTCAATCACGACCAGCTTCTCCGAGTTTAATTGTTTTACCAGACAAGCCTCAGATTCTAAAAAGATCGTTTCACTTCCGCTAACGGCATTGTCTGCTGTATGCTTTTCCAACTGATCGTACAAGGATCCCCAGGTCCCCACATCACTCCAACCAAATTCTGCAGGTGACACATAGACTTCGTTGGCTTTTTCCATAACGCCGTAGTCTATCGAAACAGACGGACAGGCAGAGAATGCTTTATCAATAGTCTCCTGAGATCCCCCATGATTATAAGCAAGATCAAATTCCTCAGCTATTTCAGGCAGATAGGTCCGAAAAGCTTTTTCAATTGTAGAAACCGACCAGATAAACATGCCTGAATTCCAGACATAGTTACCTAAGTCAATAAATTGTTTCGCCGTATCTAAATCAGGCTTTTCTTTAAAAGCTTCCACCTTACGAATTACATCTGAGCCTCCCGTAACCTGAATATATCCATATCCTGTTGCAGGAAAGGTAGGTGTTATACCTATCGTTACAAGTGCTTCCTTTTCAGCAGCAAACGCCAGATCCGATTTAATTACCTTTACAAATTCCGGAACATTCAGAACCAACTGATCCGATGGTGTTACCACAATCGTGGCATTTGGATTCTGTTGTTTAATATACCACGTTGCCGAAGCTATACAAGGAGCAGTATTGCGGCGACAAGGCTCTGTCAGAACCTGCTCCGACTTTAGCATAGGCAATTGCTCCAATACCAGCTCTTTATATTTTTCACCTGTGACCACCACAAAATTCTCTGCAGGAATCAATTCAGCAAAACGTTCATACGTCATTTGAATAAACGTTTTACCAACACCAAGTGCATCAACAAATTGTTTCGGTTTACTTTCTCGACTTAAAGGCCAAAAACGGGATCCTACTCCTCCCGCCATAATCACACAATAATTATTGTTTTTCATTTAATTCATGTTTTCCATATACCATCTATACATTCTTTTCACGCCCTCTTCAATTTCAACCTGATGTTGCCAGCCCAAATCATGAAGCTTAGAAACATCTGTTAATTTTTTCATCGTTCCATCAGGCTTG
>JBOFKD010000266.1:0-1353 GCA_051657165.1 Bacteroidales bacterium
GCCAGGGAGAACGGAGCACCGGTACCAGTGGCGTAATTTCAGGATCCATGGAACTGATACGGCATACCAGTAAGATAAATCCGGTAAAGAAAGTTGCGAGAGCAAATATCAAAAGCGATTTGCGCGACAGGATGATTCCTGCCAATACAACACACCATGCAGCATAAACCAGGGATTCGTAGCTATTGGACCAAGGAGCTTGCCCGGATATGTACCAACGCGTACCAATGCCGATGGCATGAAGAGCAAATACGATAACAAGTAAGGTTACAAGGATTCGTATAACAGGTTTAATAAACGATTTGTCGTAAACGATGGAAATGAATACCGATAATAGAAGAAGTGTAGACAAAGCCAGGTAGGCTATGGCTGCACGATTAAACAAATCGAATTTATTATACAGCAGTTCCATCTCTACTTTTTGGGGATCGAGTACCAGATGAGGTGATTTCGCTTGTTGAAAAGTTGAGATCATCCCTACGATTTTATTAGCCTCGCTCCAGTCATTATCCTGTATTCCCCGATCTGCTGCTTCTAAATACCACAGAAAAATTTTAGAAACGAAAAGAGAATCCTTTCCTGTGAATCCCGAAAGATCATCGCCCGGTGAAAACCATGTATTATCTTTGTTCTCCGGTTGAGGAAAGAGTGGAGTAAAGTTTCCGGTTTGTAATCCGAAGAAGATATTGGCTTTCTCATCCAGTTTAAGGATAGCTTTATCCAGATTGTTTCTTTCAAGATTTGATTTATGAGAAATCTCATTCACATATCTATCCAGAATATAATTGCCCTGATGATCAAACAGGTCATTAAAAGCAATATATTGATCATTATTGTTTAAAAGGATATTGAGCTCATCATTGTTAACTAAAATAACGGGTTGCTGACTCCAGTATTCGGGATAAAGAATCATACTAAGGATAAAGGAATCCGAAATAACAGCGGCATTTTTGGTTTCACCTGTAATTTTCCGGAATACCTTAGAAGAATAGGTATTAAACGGTTCTATACGTCCCGAATTGGATTGAATCGACAGCTTACCGAACAATTCGGCATGTTCTTGAGGTATCAGATATTTTTTATCTAACTCAAGAGCAAAAGCACTACTGCTTATCAGAAAGAAGCAAAACAGAAGACAGGTTTTAGGCATTTCATTCAGTTTTTTGCGTAAACGACCTAATAAAGAATCGGACGAAATGAATATCCATATAATTCCGATAAAGAGAATTATGTAGCCAAGATAAGAAACAAGCATTCCGATCGGATCATAATTAACAAGAAGGACAGTCCCTTTTTCGTCATGATCAAAGGAAGACTGATATATGCGGTATCCATCGATATGGATTACTTTAT
>JBOFKD010000267.1:0-1745 GCA_051657165.1 Bacteroidales bacterium
TTTAATGGGTTACAATGTAGCCGTTTGGGATCATATTAAATTCTTTGATCCGGAAGCGGGAAATGCAAATGCAGGGATGAATTATCCATTGCCAAGAACATTTACGATAGGTTTAGATTTCACTTTCTAATAACAAGAACTTCATATGAAAAAGATATATAATTTATTAATCGCTTTTTTAGTATTGTTATCTTCATGTACTTATCTGAATGTTTCGGATGAGTTGTCCGGAGGATTACAAAATACAGATGATATATTTAATAATGTTGGCTACACAAAACGCTGGTATGCGAATGTTTTTTCGTTGGTTCCCGATTATTCAGGAATCAATAGCGTGAATGTTCATGCTTTCAGAAATCCATGGGCTGCGATGTGTGATGAGCTGATTGTAGGATATGGGAGCGCTTCGCTTTATAATATGTCAGATAAGAATGCTGCATCTATGGGGTTTCACCGATATGGGGATTGTTATAAGATGATCAGACAAGCTAATATATTCTTGGAAAAGGCACACCCGATTTATGCACAAGGTACACAAGCCGATGAATTAAAAGAAGAAGAATTAAATCGGATGCGCGCCAATGTACGTTTTATGCGGGCTTTCTATCATTATCTTTTATTTGAGCAATATGGTCCGGTTATTTTAGTAAAGGATCGTGTGTTTGAAGCAACGGAGGATCAGGATCTGCCTCGTAACTCTGTCGATGAAGTTGTGGAATATCTGGATCAGGAATTATTAGCCGTATCCGAGCAACTTACTGATTCAGCGATTGTCGATAACATGGATTACAGAGGTTGGCCTACTAAAGGTGTTGCATTGGCAGTAAGAGCTAAAATGTGGGTGTATGCAGCGAGTCCGTTATTAAACGGAGGTTTTAAAGAGGCTTTGAATGTGACTAATCCGGATGGAAAAAGACTATTCCCTGATTACGATGAATCGAAATGGAACAAGGCTTTAAAAGCTCTTGAAGATTTCATGAGTTTTGCAGACTCAAACTATGAATTGTATAAAGAGTATAAAACAAATGGAGATTTAGATCCGGATAAATCAATTTATAACTTATTCCAGAGTTATACGAAGGAGATTGTTTGGGCTACAGCAAATAATGACTGGGGAGGAATGGATGGCGATTCATTCGATCGAAGAATTGCACCTCGTTGTGAGCCAAATGGACTGGGTTCTACAGGTGTCACTCAGGAGTTAGTAGATGCATTTTATATGAAAGACGGATCACCGATTAAAGCAACACAATATCTGCCAAAAGCTTCTGACGAATACTCAGAAGAGGGATTCAGCAAGTATGATGGGCAGGATGTAAGTAATATGTATATCAATCGTGAACCTCGATTCTATAATACTGTGTTTTTTAATCGCAGAAAATGGCATATCACAAATAATGTCGTAGAATTTTTTAATGGAGGTAATTCCGGAATGCAGGAAGGACAGGCTTCGCGTACGGGTTATATGCTTTATAAAAGATTTAACAGAACTGTAAGTAAAAGAAGTCCGGGTGTGGCGAGTAAATTCAGACCTTCGATAATATTCAGATTAGCTGACTTTTATTTATACTATGCTGAAGTAGCCAATGAAGTGAATCCGAATGATCCACGCGTTCTTACCTATTTAAATATGGTTAGAGAAAGAGCAGGATTACCGGCAATAGAAGAGCTTAATCCGGCATTGAAAGGGGATAAAGATTTGCAACGTTCGGCAATTCAAAGAGAACGTCAGATTGAATTAGCGA
>JBOFKD010000268.1:0-101688 GCA_051657165.1 Bacteroidales bacterium
AGGTGTAATTTGTCTGTAACCGCGTTTTGAATCCTGAATCGGAACGGATGAAGGATTCAAAGCGTGGCTCATTGCCAGCCTGGCACCACAACCCCGAAGGTGGTTGTTTGTGAAGTGACTGACCAAAACAGTAACTCCATCAACCGTGTTTATCCGCTGATCCATACTTCGGGCCAGCGAATAACTATGGTTGGTGGATTTGTATTTCTGATAAGAGCTTCCTTTGGTGGGAACCCTCATTGCGCATAAAGTCTGATTTTTAATCAGCACTATCAGTACTCTTTAGCTGATAGGTTGTAACTTCTCGATAATCAATGTTATACGCTCTTCATGTTGGTGCTGATTCAGTGCTGACTGAAGCTCTCAGTGCTGATTCGTTTGAGAGGAATCAGCACACCTACAAATTTGTAAATCATATATTTAAATCCAGAGTGCTGATTGTGTCGATTCAAAACACAAACTCTGTGTATAGTTTTTTTTGAAACCACTTAAGAGCTTCATAAGATTCTCTTAAGTGGTTTTTCTTTTTCTCTTAAGAGAATTTCGAATTTCTCTTAAGCAAATTTTCAGCAGCTTGATCAAGGCTGTTTGCCGGTAGCAAACTGAACTTTGCAAGTAGCAAAATAAGTTTTGCAAGTAGCAAACTGAACTTTGCAAGTAGCAAAATAAGTTTTGCAAGTAGCAAACGTTTATTTGCCGGTAGCAGATAAATATTGTCTGATACATCTGTACGTATATGCGTTGGAGTTTATATAAGAGAAGGATGGGTGTTGTAGGTGATGTTTAAAAACTCCTTTAGATGGATGTATGCAATGTGTCGGGAAATAAAAAATGCAAGCAGTAAAATTGAGTTTACTACTTGCATTTTATATATCTGTTCAGCTGCATTTTACATCCAGCCTTTATCAGTATAATATCTCATCAGATTCTGGATAGCATCCTGAATATCACGTCTCATATCATTTTCTATGATACGAACTTCCAGGCGACCGTTCTTATTCATTTTCTCTAAAATATATTTCGAAAACAATTGTTTAGCATCGTGTTCGGATATTTTATCATTAAACTCAATTGTCATAGAGTGAGTGTGCTGGGTGATAGCGCAGAACAGATGTTTTTCACCATTTTTTTCAGCCCAGACAGCATAATGAGTTACTTCGTTTCCTTCTTCAACACATGGAGGAACTAATGATTTTAATTCTGAATGCATCATTTTAAATGCTTCATTTATTCTTAATTTATCCATAATCCTTAGATTTAAAATAAAGTGATTTATATAATTTACTAATAAAACAGCTTACGGAGATACAATGTTCTGAAAAGCATTGCTAATAATAATAAATTTCCGATACGGATCAGATGCTCTTCTCTGAAAGTATTCTTGCATAGGCCGGCTTTATTTTAACGCCGGCATACTTAATTCAATGATTAACATCTGAAAAGCGAAAATGAACACATTTTCTGACTTGTTAAGTCGTAGATTTTTATATCTTTGTTGAAGTTTTGCAAAGCCTTATCGACTCTGCATCAACATGAAAAAAGAAATTGATAATAATCTATGGCAGAAGAAATAAATAACAACAACAGCGCATCCTATTCAGCGGACAGTATTCAGGTACTGGAAGGATTGGAAGCGGTGCGTAAACGCCCTGCGATGTACATCGGTGACATCGGAGTTAAAGGTTTGCACCATTTGGTCTATGAAGTTGTGGACAACTCTATCGATGAGGCTCTGGCCGGGCATTGTGATCATATCGAAGTAACAATCAATGAGGATAACTCGATTACGGTTGTCGATAATGGACGTGGTATTCCGGTAGATATTCATGAGAAAGAAGGAAAATCTGCATTAGAGGTTGTGCTTACGGTTCTACATGCCGGTGGTAAATTCGATAAAGGATCTTATAAAGTATCCGGAGGTTTGCACGGGGTAGGGGTTTCTTGTGTGAATGCACTTTCTACTTACTTGCGCGTAGAAGTACGTCGTCAGGGGAATGTATACATGCAGGAATATACTTGTGGTAAGCCATACGAAGCGGTAAGAGTTATCGGAGAAAGCGACACTACAGGAACAACTGTAACGTTTAAACCGGATGCTTCTATTTTTACTGAAACAGAATATAAATACGATATTTTAGCTGCCCGTTTGCGCGATCTTGCATTCCTGAATGCAGGTATCCGTTTGTCTCTTACAGATAAACGTGTCGTAAATGAGGATGGTACTTTTAAACACGAAACTTATTACTCGGAAGAGGGGTTGAAGGAATTCGTTCGCTTCCTGGATAAGTCACGTGAATCATTAATGGATGATGTAATCCATATTGTAACCGAAAAACAGGGGATTCCTGTTGAGGTAGCGATGTCTTACAATACATCTTATAATGAAAACGTATATTCGTACGTAAATAACATCAACACGATTGAAGGGGGTACTCACCTTGCAGGTTTCCGCCGTGGTTTGACACGTACGCTAAAGAAATATGCTGAAGATTCAAAACTACTTGACAAAGTAAAAGTTGAAATCAGCGGGGATGACTTCCGTGAAGGCTTAACAGCTGTTGTTTCTGTGAAAGTTGCAGAACCTCAGTTTGAAGGTCAGACAAAAACGAAATTAGGTAACAACGAAGTGATCGGAGCTGTTGATATGGCAGTGAGTGAAGCTTTGAGAAACTACCTGGAAGAGCATCCGAAAGAAGCGAAAACAATTGTTGATAAAGTGATCCTTGCTGCGACAGCACGTTATGCTGCGCGTAAAGCTCGTGAGATGGTTCAGCGTAAGTCTCCGATGTCCGGTGGCGGACTTCCGGGTAAACTGGCTGACTGCTCGGGTAAAGATCCTCAGCAATGTGAGATATTCCTTGTCGAAGGGGATTCGGCAGGTGGTACGGCTAAACAGGGCCGCGACCGTAATACACAGGCTATTTTACCTCTTCGTGGTAAAATTATGAATGTGGAAAAAGCGATGTTCCACCGCGTTATGGATAGTGAAGAGATTCAGAATATCTACAAAGCATTAGGTGTATTTGTAGGGACTGAGGAAGATGAGAAGGCTTTGAATATGACAAAGCTTCGTTATCATAAAATCATTATCATGACCGATGCCGACGTCGATGGATCGCACATTGCAACGTTGATTCTGACGTTCTTCTTCCGCTACATGAGACCATTGATTGAGAATGGATATATCTATATTGCGACTCCTCCGTTGTACTTATGCAAAAGAGGGAAAACAGAAAGATATTGCTGGAACGATATGCAACGTCAGCAATTTATCTCTGAGTTTGCAAACGGAAATGAAGGTCTGGTTCATACTCAGCGCTATAAAGGTCTTGGTGAGATGAAAGCAGAACAGCTTTGGGATACAACAATGAATCCGGAACACAGAACTCTTCGTCAGGTAACGATTGAAAGTGCTACAGAAGCTGATAGTATTTTCTCTATGTTAATGGGTGAAGATGTTGCTCCTCGTAAAGAGTTTATTGAAGCAAATGCTACTTATGCAAAAATTGATGTATAAGAAATCATTATAAATTATAGAAGGTTATACAAGAGGATTTCTGATCTGATTGTATAACCTTTTTTTAATCTTACTGATATGATGAAATTACCTGATTCGCTGAAGAATGGAGATACAATACGCTTGATCACTCCTTCAGGTGCTATTGAAGAGAGTTATGTACATGAATCTGTTCCGATTCTTTCGTCATGGGGTTTTGTTTGTGAATCCGGCAAATATGCGCTGAGTCATAACGGACGTTTTGCCGGAACGATTGATGATAGACTGGAAGATCTGAAGAATGCATTTCTGGATCCTCATGTGAAAGCAATTCTCTGTACGAGAGGTGGTTACGGAGTTGTACATCTGCTGGCAGACATGGAGCCGGATATTATTCGCAACAATCCGAAATGGCTGATCGGATATAGTGATATTACGGCTCTTCATGCCCTTTGTTCTTATGCGGGTGTAATCTCTATGCATGCTCCTATGTGTAAACATCTGGCCGAAACCAAAGGTGCAGACCAGTCTTCTCTGGAAATAAAAGACATTCTGAACGGAAAACTTCCCGTATATGAATTGCCGGATCATCCGTTATCTCTGTATGGAGAGGCTGAAGGAACCCTGATCGGGGGAAATCTGGCTGTGTTTTGCGGCTTGAGGGGAACTCGTTTTGACTCGTCTCAGTTTATAGATGATCCCATTCTTTTTATAGAGGATATAGGAGAAAGACCATATCAGATAGACCGGATGATTTATAATCTGGAACTGGGCGGCGTTTTTGGTAAGATTAAAGCATTACTTATTGGTCAGTTTACTGATTGCGGGGAAGATCCGCTGATGTATGATTCTATACTGGCATCTATCCGGAAGATCGCAGAAAAATATAATAGCCCGGTCATCTTTGATTTTCCCGCAGGACATGTGGAGCTGAACAGACCACTTCTATGCGGTGCAAAAGTAAGAATATCAGGAAATCAGATGTATTATATCTGAACATATATAAAAGAAAGAGGGTGTCCGGTTAATTATAACCAGACACCCTCTCTTATTTTTTATATGTTCTTACAAAGATTCAAGCATACGTTTGATTACAACCTGGGCCGAAATCTCACGGTTTGCTGCTTCAGGAATTACGATAGAGTTTTCGCTTTCAATAACATCATCCGTAACAATCATGTTGCGTCGTACCGGAAGACAATGCATAAAATAGGCATTGTTTGTAAGAGCCATCTTTTCGGCATCCACAGTCCAGTCTCTGTCCTGAGACAAAACCTGTCCGTAATTCGGATCTTCAAAAGCAGACCAGTTCTTTGCATAGATAAAGTCTGCACCTTCGAAAGCCTTACGCTGATCGTATTCAACCTTAGCTTTTCCTACGAATTGCGGATCCAGCTCATATCCTTCGGGATGAGTAATTACGAAATCATAATCCGTTTCGTTCATCCATTCCGCAAACGAATTAGCCACGGCCTGAGGCAGTGCTCTCGGATGCGGAGCCCATGTCAGAACAACTTTTGGTCTTTCTGTCTTTTTGAACTCTTCGATGGTAATGAGGTCGGCGAAACTCTGCAATGGGTGGCGTGTAGCACCTTCCATACTGAATACCGGACGACCGGAATGTTTAATGAACTGCGAAATAATCGTTTCCTGATAATCATCCTGCTTATTTTCGAAAGTAGCAAAAGCTCTTACTCCGATAATATCGCAATAGCTCCCCATTACCGGAATAGCTTCCAGAATATGCTCAGGTTTGTCACCATCCATAATCACACCTCTTTCGGTTTCCAGCTTCCATGCGCCCTGGTTGATGTCAAGTACCATTGTATTCATGCCCAGGTTCATAGCCGCTTTCTGAGTGCTCAGACGTGTGCGAAGGCTTGAGTTAAAGAAAATCATCAGAAGCGTTTTGTTTTTTCCCATCTCACAGTATTTGTATCTGTCCTGTTTGATGTCAAAAGCCTCCTCTAAAGCGTGTTTTAAGTTTCCAATATCTTTAACATTGGTGAAGTGTCTCATGTGATTAAAAGTTTAGGAGTTATGAATATATAAATTAAGCCATTCCGCTTTTTCCGATTAACGGAGGAACCGGAGGGGTATTATCTTCAGTTTTGATTCTGCCAAACTGTTGTTCGTATTTCTCAACATTATCCTGTAAAGCCATCAGCAAACGCTTTGCGTTTTCCGGTGTCATGATAATACGTGATTTTACCTGTGCTTTCGGTACTCCGGGCATAATGCGTACAAAATCTGTTACGAATTCAGAGCTTGAATGCGTAATAATTGCCAGATTAGCATATGTACCCTGAGCTATATCTTCTTTTAATTCGATTTCGATTTGATTTGAATTTTGATTTTCCATGTCAGTAAGGATTTATATAATTATTCGATTTCCCATTCTTTCATTTCGTACATATCTGTGTACTCGTCCCACTCTTCGTCTGATTCGACATAAAGAGAGATAGGCAACAGTTCAAATGAAGACAAAGCCTCATTCAACCGCTCACCGAATACGCGTGATGTACGGGCATAAAAAACGAGCGTCCGTTCTTTGTCCCCGGTATAAACTCCCGTAAGAATAGCGAGTTTATCTTTTTCCATTGCTTTTTGCAGCGATTCCTGCACTTGCTCCATTAGTTCAGCCTCCTCATCAGTAGGCATCCCTTTTTCATCACCTTCATATTTCCAGTAAATCTCAATACGTTCTTTGAGTTTACGGCAATTCTTGAACTCTTCCAGTTCTTCGCGTCCGCTGACAATAATCAGATTTCCGTTTTCAGCAGTTGACAATGCGCTGAACCATTCGTTGCTTAGTTTCATTATCGCTCAATTCAATAGTTTCTATTTATTCAAAAGTTGTTGAAGATTATCCAGAAATACGGCCACATCTTTACCGTCGACCAGACTGTGGTGAACATGTATGGAAAAAGGCATGTAAAAACGATCGTCTTTTTTGCATATTTTCCCGGTCGATATTTTAGGAACAGATTCTTCAGACTTCATATATCTGGCATGAGACAAAGACGTGAAACGTACCCAGGGAATAGCCGAGAAATGAATCGTGTCCTCTCTCCTGGCATCCTCAGTAAGATTCATACCTTCTATATTCTGTATGCGTCCGATTTCCTCCTGCATATGTTTTCTGAAAATGCCGAAATCCTCCGAATATTTCATAAATGCAAAGGCAAAAGTGCCATCTGTCTTAGCAATCGACGGAGATACATGAATCGTTTTATATCTGTATAACTCTCCCTCTACAATTCTTAAGCGCAAAGGATCATTTGAGTTAATGGCTTTCAGAATAATATAAAGCGAATGAATAAAGAAAGATTCGCCGTTTTCTTTACACATCAGGTATAGCCGGGTAACGTCCAGCTCAACTGTCATTCCGTAAAAAGGCTCTGCAAAATCTCTAAAAAAACAGAACAGCTCTTTGCGGTTCCATTTCTCTAAATCTATTTTCTCTTTCTCTGCCATCTGTTTTATATCAATTCTTTATCTTCAATATTACAAATGTAATTCTTTTTAATCAGAACGTGTAATGAAGTGAAGCCTTTGTCTCGTATGTGTTAAAGAAAACATTCTTTTCGTAGCGATAATCGGTGTTTCTAAAATACAGATATCCGTTAATCTGAAATGAAAGTTTGGGATTGATATTGATATTGAATCGTGGATTTAACATGACAAAGGTTGTATTTCCCTTATCTCCCTGTATATTCAGATATTCAGGGGCAATATTTGAGTAATCAGCATTCGGATTCCATCCCTTCCAGGTATAAAGCTGATATACCTCTACACCCAGACGAAAGCCGGCCTTATTCATAAATGTCAGTTCTGTATTAGCCAGTGTACTGAATCCGCTACCAAAATTATAGTCTCTTTGTCCGATTTTATCATAATCGGATGCACTTCCTCCCATCAGAATACCATTCAGAATCAATCCGAACTTCAGGTCAATGGACTGATTGCTGTTTTTCATATTATAGAGAATACCTGCACCGAATGAGGCAGCTGAAGCCAGCTTGAACGGGATGACATCAGATCCTTTGATCCCCGATTTTGAATCGTAATAAGAAACGTGCTGAAAGGCTCCGACAAGCATCTTATGTCCTTCTATCGGATTATAATGTTTTCCGTAAAGTAATCCCAGAATATTCATCTTTCCTACGAATGGCTGCGAACCAATTACGTTGAAAGAGGCATCAAAGGTGAAATATTCGTAGGGTACAGGATAACTGACCTCGAAGGGATCGTTGTAGGATATATTTAAATCCAGAACACCAGCTCCTCCACCCTTGTATGGAGCAGAAGACTCAGAGATAAACGTTGTCCCGAGTCCGAGAGATACGTATACGTCATCATTTACATAGGGTCTGTGATAACCTCTGCGTTTATGCCGCCATACATCACCCTCAATCAGACGATTAATAAAACCCATCGGATTGATGATACCGGCAGCCAGCTCACGCCCGAAACGCCGGAATCCGGTTGCGGATTCATCTATAATCTTGTAAGACAGGCGGTGGGTTATCTCTCCGATAGCAAGCCCGCCGATTGATGTAGCAAAGAGGTCATTCACAGAAGCCGGTTCGGTTTCGGCCAGAAACTCCCAGGTGAAGCTTCCGAAAAAAGTGTAGGGTATACATTGCCAGTAATTCAGTCCGTTTGAACGCGCAGCATTGTAGTACAGACTTCCGTGATAGGGGTGAGAGAACATATTAGTCTCCAGTCCGTCACTGTCCCAGGTAAACCCACGGATCATATTCCGGCTCATTGTGTGTATATTTACTCTCGCCCATGGCTCATTTGCAACAAAGCGGTTAAAGCTCCAGATCAGCACGTTTGTTCCGGCAATTAATCCGGCCGGCCGGTACGGATTAAATTTGAATGAGCTGTCGACCAAAGAGGATCTTTCTTTTGTTTTCCACAACGGATCCTGAGCAAAGATCTGAATAGAGAATATTGTTAATAATAATAGTAGAAGTAGTCTGTTTAGTTTCATAGTGAACATATTGAATATGAGATGTCAGAAATTAGAAAAATGAAACTCCGAATTCATAAAGTGGCTTATGACGGTAACTGTCGAATGTTCCATATTTAGCGGCGTACTGATATCCTCCGGTTACGAATACACCAAAATATTTGCATATTCTGAATGAGATATTTCCTCTTGCCTGTACAGACCATAGCATGTTGGGAACCTCTATATGTTCTTTCTCTGATACGAGATTAATATGCGAATAGCCAAGATCGGCAGAAAAGGTAAAGCGTCTGTATGCTTTATATAAACCATATCTATAGGTAAATGCACCTGAGAAATCAGCAACATTGTGATCATAAGGATATCCTACAGCCAGAATAGAATAAGTGTATCGGTTCATGAAACGGATACCAAAATTAATAGCAGTCATATTCCCGCCATAAATAATACCGTTTATACGTGTTTTTGGGTTCATATTAACCAGGCCCAGCTGAACTCTTGCTGTGTCATAGCTATAATTGATAATGCCCAGTTGTACTCCTTTTACACTTCTTCCGGATGCATTGATAATACCAATCTGAGCACCTTTTACACGTTTGGCATAGTTCACAATACCAAGCTGAACACCGTGCATATCATCCATCGAAACATTGAGGAAACCGCTTAACTGCATTCCTTTCATCTCTCCTCCGGCTACATTATTCAGAGCACTTAACTGAAATCCGTTAACTCCGGTTGCATTAAAATTTGAGATCCCGCTAATCTGAACTCCTTTTACTTTGCCAATATTAAAGTTTGATACACCGGATAACTGCAATCCCCGCATCTGTCCGTATAAAACATTTAAACCACCTGTTATCAGCACACCCTCGCCCCGGTTCTGAGTGTAGGTCAGTAGCCCTGCAATATTGGCACCCAGCATTCCTTGCTTATTGATGCTGTTTATTCCCGATATGCTCAATCCCTTCATCTGCTCTGTCACATTCCCTGAGATAAGATTAAATCCAAAGCCGTTCAGGTTGTTTATGCGCGAGCAGGGGAGTCCGAGCTGGATGTTTACCACATTACCTGAATCAAAAGGAACATTGTTGATTTTTCCTCCCAATGAAATGGATACAGGATCGTGCTTGCGAAGATTCTCCGTTTCTGTTTTCGGGAGAGCTAACGCATACTGATAAAAAGAAAGAAACAGTATAACAGAAATATAAATATAGCGCTGCATAATGGATTATTTGAATTATATTACAAATATATATCGTTAGGGTAATATGTTTGATTCTTAGTTCGTTAAATAGCTATGTGTTTATAAATATTTAATTGTGATATGATAAAACAAATATGCATTTATTTATATGAACAAACACCTATAAAAAATAGTTATAGCCTAGAACAAAATAATATAACCTGAGTGTGCTTAAATAAGTTTATTTTGTCTCCGAAAAAATATATTAACAGTCTTCGGCTCTACAGCTATTTTGATAGAAAGATTGTTATTGATATAATAACCATTTATACGTTTTAGATTATGAAATTTTTGACAGATGAAAAGCTTCTTATAATCGGAGCTGCCGGAATGATCGGTTCAAACATGATTCAAACAGCGATGATGATGGGTCTTTCTTCAAACATTTGTGCTTATGATCCTTATGCTCCGGCTCTGGAAGGTGCAGTTGAAGAAATGTATCATTGTGGATTCGATGGTATTGATTTAACCTGGACTACAGATGCGAAAGAAGCATTTACAGGGGCTAAATATATTGTTTCTTCAGGAGGTGCTGCGCGTAAAGCAGGAATGACACGCGAAGACCTTTTGAAAGGAAATGCTGAAATTGCAGCTCAATTAGGAAAAGATATCAAAACATATTGTCCGGATGCAAAACATGTAGTGATCGTGTTTAACCCGGCAGATATTACAGGTTTGGTTACTCTTCTTTACTCTGGATTGAAACCAAATCAGGTAAGTACATTAGCAGGTCTTGACAGTACTCGTCTGCGTACGGTTCTTGCTCAGCACTTCAATGTTCCTCAGGAAAAAGTTACAGGTTGCAGAACTTATGGCGGACACGGAGAACAAATGGCTGTTTTTGCTTCAACTGCAAAAATTGACGGAACTCCATTGAAAGACCTTATCGGATCAGAAACTTTGTCTAAAGAAGAATGGGCTGATATGCAGCAACGCGTGACTCAGGGTGGTAAAAGAATCATTGACCTTCGCGGTCGTTCTTCATTCCAGAGCCCTTCATTCTTATCAATCGAGATGATTCGTGCAGCTATGGGTGGTGCTCATTTCCGCTGGCCGGCAGGTGTATATGTGAAAGACGGTGAGTTTTCTCATATCATGATGGCTATGGAAACAGAAATCACAAAAGACGGTGTTACTTACAAACCGGTAAAAGGAACTCCGGAAGAAGTAGAAGCTCTTCGTCAGAGCTACTATCACCTGTGCAAACTTCGTAATGAAGTAATTGACATGGGTATTATTCCTCCGGTTGAGGACTGGCATAAAGTTAATCCGAACTTATAATATTGAAATTAGCCATACTAACCTATCGATTGCTACCTTTGCAGTCGATAGGTTAACTTTATTTATACAGATATGGGCGATTTCAGATTAAGAGTATTTGTCTCTGTTGCTAAAAACATGAGTTTTACAAAAGCAGCAAAAGAGTTGTATCTTTCCCAGCCGGCTATCAGTAAACATATTCATGAGCTGGAAGAACAATATAAAGTTCGGTTGTTTGACCGGATAGGTAGTCAGATTCAACTCACACATGAAGGAGAAGTGCTGCGCGAGCATGCAATTCGTATTCTTGATGCCTATAAAGAGCTTTCTTTTGAAATGAATCTCTTAACTCAAACCTACGAAGGTGAACTTCGTCTGGGCGCCAGCTCAACAATTTCTCAATATGTTATTCCTTCCATTATCGGTGGATTTCTTAAAAAATTTCCCGATATAAAACTCTCTCTGCTGAGTGGAAACACACAGGAGGTAGAAAAAGCTCTTTTAAACGGACAAATAGATTTGGGTATCGTTGAAGGAGACCATTTCGAATCAGGTGTTAACTATTCCCCTTATATTAAAGATGAACTTGTGATTGTGACTCATACACAGAGCAAGTATGCTTCTCTGGAAGAGATTACAATCGACGAACTCTGTAAACTACCTGTCGTATTACGTGAATATGGAAGCGGTACAATGCAGGTATTATCCAGAGCTCTCGAGGCTCATCAAAAAAAGATTTCATCCCTTAACCTTATTCTGACTCTTGGTAATACAGAAAGTATTAAAACCTTTCTTTCTTCAGGCAATGCCATTAGTGTTGTTTCTATCCGTTCAATACTGCGTGAACTCAAGAATGGCGAATTTAAAATTATTGATTGTCCTGAATTAGATCTGGAGCGCTTCTTCCACTTCGTTCAGAAGCAAGGTTTCGCATCCAAAAACGAACAGCTTTTTATCCGTTATGCGGAGGCTTATAAACGGGAGTTATAGCCGATACGCAAACGTTATATACAATCAGCTGTTTTTCTTTCTACTTTTGTCTCAGAAAACGAAACATCTACTGACAGATAACTCTTTCGGGTCGTTTATCAGTTCGAATAATAAACTCATTCAATTATTTATGCAACAAATAGTACTTACACTGAAACGGTTTAGTAAACCGTTGTTTATCTTACTACTTATTCTTTGTTTATTTCCATTCGTTACACCGCCTATAGCTCTGTTTTCCGGATTGTTATTTGCGATTATTATTGGCAATCCCTATTCGAAAGAGAGTAAGAAAGCTTCTAAAATGTTACTGCAATATGCGGTTGTAGGACTTGGATTCGGGATGAATCTTCAGGCATCGCTGGCTGCCGGGAAAGAGGGAATCGTATTTACGATTGTTTCTGTTATCGGAGTTATGCTGTTAGGGGTTTTCCTGACTAAGAAGATGAAGATTGATGAGAAAACAGGATATCTGATCTCTGCCGGTACTGCTATTTGCGGAGGTAGTGCGATTGCTGCTACAGCTCCGGTTATGAATGCCAAAGAGCATACAATTTCAGTAGCTTTAGGTACGGTTTTCATTCTGAACGCGATTGCTTTATTCATTTTTCCGCCGATCGGACATTGGCTGGATATGACTCAACAGCAGTTTGGTACATGGGCTGCAATTGCTATTCACGATACCAGTTCTGTAGTTGGTGCAGGTGAAGTATATGGAGCGGAAGCTCTTCAGGTGGCTACAACTGTAAAGCTAACCCGTGCATTATGGATTATTCCGATGGCTCTGGTTACATCTTATATCTTTAAAGCTAAAGATCAGAAAATCTCAATTCCATGGTTTATTCTGTTCTTTGTACTGGCAATGATCGTAAATACTTACGTGCCACTACCTGCTTTATTTACCAATATTGTGTCTATTGTCTCTAAAAAGGCACTTACAGTAACACTGTTCTTAATTGGTTCCGGCTTATCACTCGGAGTGATAAAAGAAGTTGGTATTAAGCCATTGGTTCTGGGAGTTGCATTATGGATCATTATTGGCGTTTCAAGTCTGGCTGTTATTATGTATATATAAAAGCGAAATTTATAGTCTCAATCAAAGGAAGTTCTGAAGAATTCAATTCTTCGGAGCTTCTTTTTTTTTTATTACCATATTCTTTAGTCGATGAATCAGCCTCATTCGTCGATAACTTAACCGGTTATATCGGATACTATTCAGATGCCTGAAATAAAAGGGCTGGAGGTTGCAGAGTCCATAGATACGTTTGAAACAAAAGTTGTGTTTACGACAGCCTTTGATCAGTATGCCCTTGACGGATTCCGGGTTGATGCGATCGGCTACCTGCTCAAACCGGTCAGTTATCCTGCCTTTCTGCATGCAGCCCGAAAGGCACAACGCCTGATTGAGAGTTCTGCTGAAGCGGATGGGTACCTGATAGTGAAAGCCGATGCACGTATACTCAAAATTGCATATAAAGATATTTTGTATGCCGAATCGCTGCGCGATTATGTAATCATAGGGCTTGAAGATGGAACGGAGATTAAGACGCTATCGACACTCAAAGGGATAGAGTCCACATTGCCGGCTCCTCCATTCTATCGTGTCCATCGCTCGTTTCTGGTTAATTTACCCAAAGTAACAGTTATGGAACGCAACTCGATTGTGTTCGGAAAAAAGATAATACCTATCTCAGAATCTTATCGTACAGAAATATTACAACGTATACAGATGTAGTCTTTTCTTATTGCAAAGCTAAAAATATTTACTCAATCCTTGATACAGTTCTATCCCATTGATTGGGTATCTAATAAATACATATTCGTACTTTACCGATCGCCATAGGCGTTCGACAAAGATATTATCCAGAGCATGTTTTCTACCATCCATGCTGATTAGTATTTCGTGTTTCGAGAGTGTTCCGGTAAACAATTCTGAGGTGAATTCGCATCCTTGATCAGTATTGAATATCTCCGGCTTGCCATGTTTTCTTATGGCATCTCTGAGAACTTCTGTTACAAATTCACTGTCATGGGTATTGGATATCCCCCAGGCCAACACATATCTTGTATGCCAATCTATGATGGCACACAGATACATGAAACTGGCTCCTACACGTATATAAGTAATATCAGTACTCCATACTTGATTCTTATGAGTAATAACAACATTTCGAATCAGATATGGATATTTCTTGTGAGCCTTATTTGGCGTTGTTGTTTTGATTTCAGGATATATGGCTGATACTCTAAGTATTTTAAAATAGTTTCGTATAGCCTTGCGTCCCACATGGTATCCACAAGCCTTAAGCTCTGCACTCATACGACGACTTCCATAAAATGGATATAGGGTATATAGCTCATCAATTTTATCCAGAACCTCTTTTTCATCTATGCTGATGGCAGGTTTTGGCGTGTAATATACCCCACTACTGCTTACAGACAATAGTTCGCTCTGTCTGGATATAGATATTGAAGGATGATTTCTCTCAATCATATCCTTAAGTTGATCTACAGACCCAGCTCTTTGGGCTTTTTTTAGAAATTCAAGTTCCATCTCTAGCTTACCTATTTTTGTATAAAGCTTCTCGTTCACTTCCTCTGATTTTCTATCTTCTTTCGACTTATTATCAGTTTTGGAAAATAGACACTCAGCATTATCCTGAAATTGCTTTTTTCATTGTGAAACCTGATTGGGGTGAACTTCATATTCACTGGCTATTTCATTAATTGAACGTAATCCTTTTATTGCCTCCAGGGCTACTTTGGTTTTTAGTGCGGCAGAGATTTTTCTTCTCAGATCTTTCTATTTTTGGTAAATATAATACTTTTATATCCACCTTAAACAACTGTCCAAATTTCGGGTACCAATATGATCATGTTAAATATCGAATTGGATGGAATTATTTATTAAATAATTATTTTATTTGACAAATGAATTTTTTATGTTTAATCTAAACTAAATTATTATGAAAAACTTAAGATCTTTTTATTTACTATTCATTTTAGTAGCCCTAACAGCTTGCTCTAATACATCAGAAGATATTATAGAGCAAACTAATTCAAACCAAGAGTATCAGATATTTACTAAATCAGGAAACTTTCACTGGACTTGTAAATCTTGTGGATTTGCATTAAATGGAGGGTGGCAAAATTACTGTTCAAAATGTAGAGGAGCTTATCAAAAGCCTCATGGAGACTTTATTTATTCAGTTATTATGATCGCTAAAGAAGAAATAAAGACTACAATAACAGAGCCTGGTCCAGATAAGCAAAAGACAATTCAACTTCCTAACTTAACATATCCAATTTATCCGCCGATTAATTGGTATGATACTCCAAAATCACAGAGCTTCTATAATAATCTCAAAACATTATATTATTCTACGAATGCAACATATAGAGAAGGTGTAGATTTGGGATGGTATAGAACAACTCAAAGTTTGTATCCACAGAATACATTTCCTGCAGATGTAAAAAGACTATATGATAGACTTATAATTTCAGGAGGCCTTGCTGGTGGAACATTTGAATCTGGATTAAAAGAAGGAACAAAGGCAGCTATTGATGCATTTACTGTATATAGATAAAAAATATTATGAAGAATCTCCTATTTATAGTTTTTATTATATTCAATTATCCTATGGTAGCTATTAATTCTGATAATAATCAGATATATAAAATAGCAATTGAAAAAATTGAGAATAATAATTTCACAGTAATAATGAATGAAGTTTTTACAAAAGAGTATAGTTGTAATATTGACGTATTAAATATTACAGATAGCTATATAAAAGTTTCTGGTAATAAGACTATTCTTAGAATAGATCCGGTGATAGATGCATTCAGTGGTGATTCATATATCATTGATACTAATTCGTCAATGAGAAAAGAGAAAAATACAAATGATAAGGACCAAGTCTATATAATTAAATTGAAAAGAGATAAAACAGGAGATGATTTAGAGTTGCGAATTACGCTATATAAAAATAGTAATATTGTCTATGTCCAAATTAAAACACTAAAGTATAAAAGAGAAATTATAGGATTGACGGGGTATTTTTATATTTGAAATGAAAATCATATTAATAAACTCATCAGCTATACTTTCATAAAAAAAAGGCAACCGATTTAGGTTGCTTTTTTTATGAATAAGGTGAACTTATCCAGATGTACAAAAGTGTCCACCTTACTCAAAAATATGATTTTTAATTATTGATGTTATCATCTTTATGTTTAGATATAATATCAATAAATTCAAACCAATGTAAAATTTGATCTGCGATTAAGGGGTCTGGGTTTATTATATGACATTCAAATACCTTTATTTTATAGAAATAGCCTTCTTCATAAGCATCAAAATTATTTATACGAATTGGCATCCATTTTTCATCAGACTCATTGTATTTACCCATAATAAATGGTCGAGGATGCTGAGTATTAATATCAACAAATATTTCGGTTTTTGAATTAATAAAGAGAGTCGTCTCTTTTTTTATTGTCTTTTGTTTTTCCTCTGAACATGCAATACAGATGAAAAGCATTAGTAATACACTTATCTGTTTCATAATGATATAGTTTTAAGTATTTGAGCGCAATATATGAAAAATAAATATATATAATCACTAGTTAAATATATAAATAACAATATAAAAAAATCGCTTATTTTATTGAGTATGTTAATTGTTAGTTTAAGTTCTTGCTCTTCAAATGACGATAAGATTGATAACCAAGAGCTGTATGCAGACTATGAGTTTATTATGAATGAGCCAATGAGTGAATTAGAAGAACGTTTAGAAAAAGAAGATTCTATTACAGTTTCATTTACTCCTGTCTATATATCAGGTACAACGCCCCAAACAAAATCTGGGATAACTGCATATGAAGGAACAGTTACGAAGCTTGCAAATCAAACAACAAGATGATCGTACGGGGTAGGTGAAAATAAAGTTCCAGTGGTGTTTTGTGGAAACTATTTATAGTTAACTAAAAATAGAATAGCTTGCCTCTATTGTTAGAGGACCTTCTATCTTATCAATTATTATAGCAGTTCGCTCAATATAATAAGATTCATCATCACAAACAGTAGTAGTGTAGTAATCGACATTATAGCGATATTTTTTTTCAGTATTAGACCAATAAAACCTGATAACTCTTTTATTAATATTATAATAAACGCGAGTCGTTTGTACAAGTAACGAATACTTACTAAAATCAACATTCAGATAGTCAGGATAATTTTCTAGGAAAGTCTCCGTGAAATAACTTTGCACCTCCTTTTTTGTATTAAAATGCATAATTTTATTATTAATCTGATTTTGTGGAATTAGATTATTTTGATTATTGATAACGAAGTATACAGGAAGTTCATAGTTTATAATAAACTCTTTGATAGTTGGTTCTATTCCTTTATTGCAATGAATAAATAGTATAGGTATCGTGAGAAAAAAAAGACGAATAATTTTTTTCATAATTAGTGTATTTTTTGTTAGTTAGAATATTATATACTACTTCTTTTTACCTTGAAACCAAAAGTAAAATCCTCCGATATTCGCAATTAGAATAACGAAGATCATCATTAAAATCCCTGGGTCGTCCATAAGTTTAATCTTTATGTTTTTTATCTTGCTTACGGAAGTATATTACAGCTCCAATAGCTAACACCCAAAGCATACCGTACATCATTAAAGCTCCCATCGTTATATATAATTCGTTTTCCCGGAGATCAATTTACGTTCTTTCAAGATACTCTATACAGAGAGAAACGAAATCTTTTTTCAGAATTCCGTGATATCTGCAGTACTTCTCTATTCGCTCAGATATATCTAAGGGAATGGCTATTGTCGTATTTTTTGATGCCATATTGGGTTTATGATAAACTATATTTACAAATGTATATAAATCAGTGAATTAAATATCAAAATATAGAAAAATATAGTTTTTATAGTGTGTTTATATTGAAATATAGCAGTTTTTGTATATGTAATTTATATCCGGTTATCATTCATATCAGATAATCCGGATTGTAGATTCCTTCTAGATCAAGAAGGATGAAAAGAAAGAGTAATCGAAAGGTTACTGGTTGCTCTTTCCTACTATTTTTAGGCACTACAGGTTTTTGTGTGAGAGAATGGTAAAAATGATTATTTTTACATTATGACAACCGAAGAAATAATTACGAAAATACTTATTCCATCTAGTGATGACTGGAAACTCATAAATGTAGAGGTAAACAAAGATGAACAAACTAATAAGGCTATATGCCGAAGGTAATTTGCCTATACTCCCGCTTCGGTGGGAGTTTTTTTATGTCCGGTCTGAAGCAGTAATCAGATTCAATTGTACTTTAAATTGCGAAAAATACTCTCTGAAAGTACCATAAAGGAAAACGCTGAAGTAACGGGCTTCTCAAAAAGAAGCGGATATAAATTTATTCCCGTATTTGCCTGCCACGAAATACGTATTTCTCAGCCATGAAATACGTATATCTTTGCCACGAAATACGTATTTCTTTCCATCAAAATACGTATTTCCCGGCGCAGAAACACGCATTTTTGTATCGTCCTGAATTTAGTGATTATTGCCAGATTCAATTAATAATGTATTGTAAACTGAATCCGTAATTAGCTTCTGAATTTGTCAATCTTTTCAGTAAAAGTAATGGTATACCAATGCGGATAAATTTTCATGCTTATGAACGCGCACGTTTATAGGGTTGAAAATTCAGGCTATCCTTTCGTTTACAATAAACACACTACATGAAGTTTTTGATTTTTAATTGCCATCAATTGCCATACGTGCTAAAAAAAGCTGTATAATGTCCTAGTTATCAATACTATATACTATGGCAAATGCTATGGCAATTCATGGCAAATGAATTTGATTTGCCATAGTATTTGTTATATCAATTGCCATAAGTTAACTAATTGTTATTTAGTGTGTTATCTGTGAAAATATACTCCAATGGCAATTGATGGCAATTCAAAACAGAAAAACTCTGTGTATCGTTTTTTAGGATTAACGGATAAAGGTGGTTACTTATATGCTGTTCGGGGATTTGCTACTTGCAAACCAAACGTTTGCAAGTAGCAAAAAAAAATTAGCAAGGAGCAAAATTGGTTTTGCTCCTTGCTAATTAAGTTTTCAAAATACAGTAATAAATTTTTGATATTACTTATATTGTTGGTTATGTCTGAAACTACTCTTTTACTAAAGCAAAGTCAAGCTGTTTTCGCTCAATATTTGCTCTTGCTACTTTGATTTTAATAGGGTCTCCTAAAGAGTACATCTTTTTATTGCGGCGACCTACAATACGGTAGTTTTTATCATCCAGTTCGTAGTAGTCATCATCTAGGTCACGGATAGGAATCATTCCCTCACATTTGTTTTCGTTGATTTCTACATATAATCCCCATTCGGTAACACCGGAGATCACACCATCGTAAACCATGCCCAAACGTTCTGACATATATTCCACTTGCTTGTATTTAATAGAAGCACGTTCGGCACTTGCTGCCAGGAGTTCCATATCAGTAGAATGCTTGCACAGTTTCTCGTATTTCTGCTCTGTAACGGAACGGCCACCATCCAGGTATTTCTCCAGTAGACGGTGTACCATCATATCAGGATAACGGCGGATTGGCGATGTGAAATGAGTATAATACTCAAAAGCCAGACCATAGTGACCGATATTTTTAGTCGAATAGATTGCTTTAGCCATAGCACGGATTGCAACTGTTTCGATCAAATCTTCTTCTTTATGTCCCTGAACCTGATCCAGTAGTTTATTGATGGATTTAGATACATCAACGGTAGCTCCTTCTGTTCTTAGTTTATAGCCGAAGCGACGAACCATTGCCGCAAAGTTTTCCATTTTCTCCGGATCCGGAAGGTCGTGGATACGATAAACGAAGGTTTTCGGTTTTGAGCTTTTATTCTTCGGTTTGCCTACAAATTCTGCTACTGTACGGTTTGCAAGAAGCATAAATTCTTCGACCAGCTTATTCGCTTCTTTGGCCACCTTGAAGTAAACGCTGACAGGTTTTCCTTTTTCGTCAATATCGAAACGAACCTCATGACGGTCAAAGTTAATAGCACCGTTAGAGAATCTGTTCTGACGCAGTTTCTGAGCCAGAGCGTTCATTGTCAGAATCTCTTCTTTGTAATCGCCTTCGCCGGTTTCGATGATCTCCTGAGCCTCTTCGTATGTGAAGCGGCGATCCGAATAGATCACAGTCCGGACGATCCGGTAATCTTTCACTTCAGCTTCTTCATTCATTTCAAACACACAGGAGAAACAAAGCTTCTCTTCGTTTGGTCTTAGTGAACATACGCCATTCGAAAGACGTTCGGGAAGCATCGGGATTACACGGTCTACCAGGTAGATGGATGTTGCTCTGTTTACGGCCTCTTTGTCAATGATACTATCGGGTTGTACGTAGTGTGTAACATCGGCAATGTGTACACCTATTTCCCAGTTTCCATTTCCCAGTTTACGAATAGAGAGTGCATCATCGAAATCTTTTGCATCTTTCGGGTCAATGGTAAAGGTTGTAACACCACGGAAATCTTCTCGCTTCTGATATTCTTCAGCCGGAATTTCGTCCGGAATTTTATCGGCTAATTTCGCTACCTCTTCCGGATAATCGTAAGGAAGACCAAATTCAGCAAGGATAGCATGGATTTCAGTGTTATTCTCCCCAACGTCTCCTAATACATCAATAATTTCTCCGGTAGGATTCTTACGGTTTTCGGGCCATTCGATAATTCGGGTAACAACCTTTTGTCCGTGTTTTCCACCATTGAGTTTATTCTTAGGAATAAAAATATCATTAGCAAGCAGTTTACTGTCCGTAATCACAAAAGCATAGTTTTGTGAAACATCCAGTACACCGATAAATCTTTGAGGGGCACGTTCGAGGATTTCTACTACCTCAGCCTCCGTATCTTTTCCTTTTCTTTTTGCATAGACTACGGCCTGTACTTTATCTCCGTTCAGCGCATTCTTGGATCTGCGTTCCGGAATAAATACAGACTCTCCGCCATCTTCAGGCACAAGCATATTTTTACCGTTGCTTCTTCTTTCAAAGATGCCGGTAACCATATTTCCTCTCATTTTCATGCGGAAGCGACCTAAATCTACTTCTTCCAGAAAATCTTCTATTGTTAGCTGGTCCAGAATATTAACAACCAGTTGTTTCTGTGGAGTGGTTTTAAGACTTAGTCCATGACAAATTTGCTTATAATTAAGCACATTAGTAGGAGCTGACTTAAACATCTCAACCACCATATTGGCAATCTGAGACTTTTTCAGACGGGCAACCTTATTTTTCTTTTCTTGTTTTGCCATAGTTCAATATTTGAATATTATTTATCTGATCACTTCACTTTGCATAAAACGAATGCCTGAAAGAGATGGTTCAATTTTAGACACAAATGGATATGTCTGATCGTTTAAATAGCCTGATATCCAAATTGATTTCCCTGATTTATCTAAGCAGCTTACGCTGTGAAGTTTGAGATACAAAGTAACTAATATTTAAAGAATAAATTTAACTTTGCATCAATTAATTAGCTATAGAGCTATATTTTTTCGAAGAAATATTCAACATTAATTAAGCAGAGAACTTATGCAACGTATTTTAGTCACGGGTGCAGGTGGGTTCATTGGCGGATTCATCGTAGAAGAAGCCATTAAAAAAGGCTATCAAACATATGCCGGGGTTCGTCCTTCAACCAATCGCGAATACCTGACCGATCCACATATTGAATTTATAGATCTACCCTTTCATAATAAAAAAGCACTCAGGGAGAAACTTCTGGAAATGAAGAAGGTGATCGGACGATGGGATTATATCGTTCATAACCTCGGTGCTACTAAGGTTAAAAGTCCGTCTGATTTTGAGAAAATCAACTTCCACTTTGCCAGAAATCTGGTTGATCTGCTGATAGAGCTGGATATGAAACCGGACTTATTCGTATATATGAGCACACTCGGTGTAATGGGACCGGGCGATGAGAGCTCTTACAATCCGATTACGCCGGATAAAGAACAGACTCCGAATACGGCTTACGGAAGAAGTAAGCAACTGATGGAGGAGTATCTGAGATCTTGCCGCGACTTTAATTATGCGATACTTCGGCCGACCGGAGTTTACGGTCCGCGCGAAAAAGATTACTTCCTTATGTTTAAATCGGTTCAGACCGGATTTAACTTTGTGCCGGGATTCAACGAACAGTATTTAAGCTTTATATATGTTAAAGATCTGGTAGATGTAATCTTCCTGTGTATCGACAAGAAGGTGCAACGTAAAGAGTATCTCATATCCGACGGAAATTGCTATACGTCAACAGAATTTTGTGCAATTACGAAGAACGCTCTGAACAGGAAGCTTGTTATAACAGTGAAACTTCCGCTATCTTTCGTTAAAGGTGTTTCTGTTATTGCCGAAAATTTAGCTAAATTAGTAGGTAAAACAAGTACTTTGAACGGAGATAAGTTCCGTATCATGAAACAGCGTAACTGGAATTGCGATATTTCAGGTCTTGTAAAGGATACAGGATTCAAGCCAAAGTATGATTTGACGAGAGGTGTAAACGAAGCTATCGCCTGGTATAAAGAGAATAAATGGTTGTAGAGATTCATCATTGAGCCTGCCCCATTTCAATACATTTGTGATATGAATGATACTTATAAAACGATAGGCGGAATAGCTGAAGGATGGTATAAAGAGAAAATGAGTAAGTTTATTGCTTTTGCCGTTCCTGTTTCCACTGTCGAAGAAGCAAAAGAACAGATTGAAAAATATCAGAAACAATATTATGATGCGCGACATGTTTGCTGGGCTTATATGCTCGGACATGAGCGCAATGAATTTCGCTCTAACGATAACGGAGAACCATCCGGTACAGCCGGGAAACCAATCTTAGGACAGATCAACTCGAATGAGCTGACGAATATCCTGATTGTTGTGATCCGTTATTTCGGAGGAGTAAAACTAGGAACCAGCGGATTAATCGTGGCTTATCGCGAGGCAGCTGCCGAAGCGATAAACAATAGTGAAATCATCGAATGTCTTGTAGAGGATGATATTACTGTAGCTTTCGAATATCCGTTTATGAACGATATTATGCGTATCGTAAAAGAGATGGAGCCGACAATCGTTTATCAGTTATTCGATATGAACTGCGAAATGACATTGCGCATTCGTCGCTCCGAAATGCCTAACCTTAGAGGCAGACTGGAAAAAGTGGAGTCTGCTTTTATAAAAGAGTAACAACTATGTTTGACGTAAAAAAAATACGTAAAGACTTTCCTATCCTTGATCGTAAGATTTATGGGAAAGATCTTATTTATCTGGATAACGGGGCTACAACACAAAAGCCTGTTTCAGTTATAGAGGCTATGAATGAGGCCTATCTGCATAACAATGCAAATATTCACCGCGGTGTTCATCATCTGAGTCAGGTTGCAACGCAGGCGCATGAAGATGCCCGCCAGACTGTTCAGAAATTTATCAATGCCCGTCATGCGCATGAAATAATATTTACGCGTGGTACTACAGAGAGCATCAACCTGGTTGCCTTTTCTTTCGGAGAGGCTTTTCTGAAAGAAGGCGATGAAGTGATTGTATCCGCGATGGAACATCACTCTAACATTGTTCCGTGGCAAATGCTTGAACAGCGCAAAGGAATTAAACTCCGCGTGGTTCCTATAAATGAAAAAGGCGAACTGGATATGGATGCTTTCGCAAAACTTCTGAATGAGAAGACTAAGCTTGTATCCATTATGCATGTATCGAATGTTCTGGGAACCATTAACCCTGTGGAAGAGATCATCCGTCTTTCTCATGCCCGTAATGTGCCTGTTCTGATTGACGGGGCTCAGGCTATCGCTCACACCGAAGTAGATGTTCAGGCGCTGGATGTTGACTTCTATGTGTTCTCCGGACATAAAATTTATGGTCCGAATGGGATAGGAGTATTATACGGGAAAGAAGAATGGTTAAACAAAATGCCTCCTTATCAGGGCGGTGGCGAAATGATAGCAACCGTATCGTTCGAAAAAACCGTTTATAATGAGCTTCCCTTTAAATTTGAAGCCGGTACGCCGGACTATGTCGGATCTGTAGGATTAGCCAGAGCGCTGGATTACGTTTCTGCCATAGGGATTAAGAATGTTGAAGCATACGAAACGGAGCTGTTGCATTATGCAATGGATAAGTTGTCTAAAATAGACGGAATCCGCTTCTTCGGGACTTCAGATCATAAAGGAGCCGTAATCTCATTTTTAGTAAAAGATATCCATCACTATGATATGGGTATGTTACTGGATAAACTGGGGATCGCTGTTCGTACGGGTCACCATTGTGCTCAACCTCTGATGCAGAACTACGGAATTGAAGGAACGGTAAGGGCTTCATTCTCTTTTTACAACACAAAAGAAGAAGTTGATCAGTTCGTGAAAGCGGTAGAACGCGTCAGCAATATGTTTTAAACATGTTTTCAACAACGAATAAAAGGTTTGTGGATGTTATTTTGCCATTACCGATGTCAAAATACTTCACATACTCTTTTCCGACGGACATACAGCCGCAACCTCAGGCAGGAGCGCGTGTAGTTGTTCCGTTCGGAAGAAATAAAACCTACACAGGCATTATTGTAGATGTTCATGACCGGAAACCGGAAGAATACGAAGCCAAAGATATACTTCAGGTTTGCGATGATTTTCCAATCCTTCGTCCCGGACAAATTAAATTCTGGGAATGGATTGCCGATTATTATCTGTGTCCGGTAGGTGATGTCTATAAAGCAGCTTTGCCTGCTGCTTTGAAGAATGAAGAAGAGGAGAAGGGCGGATATACACCTAAGCAGGAAGAGTATGTTCGCCTCTCTTTTAGCAGAAAGGAAGAAGATAAATTAAAGAAGATCTATGAAGATCTCGGACGCTCACCCAAGCAATTGCATGTGGTGATGAACTACATTGCCCTGTCTCAGTTCATGATACTCGAAACTCCGGGAGAGGTATCAAAGAAAATGCTTTATGAAAAGGCTGAAATATCATCGGCCAATCTGAAGCCTCTTGTGGATAAAGGTATTTTTGAGATTTATAAGAAAGATGTAAGCCGTCTGACTCCCTATCGGAGAGCCACACAGGACTCCTTCGATCTGAATGAAGCTCAGTCTAAAGCCTATGAGGATATCCGTTCTGCTTTTGAGAGTAAGGACGTGACTCTGCTCTTTGGAGTAACAGGAAGTGGGAAGACCGAAATATATATCAGGATGATCGAAGAGGCTCTGGCTGAAAACAAACAGGTCTTGTATCTCGTCCCTGAAATAGCACTGACTACGCAGCTCACAGAGAGGCTTCAGCGTGTGTTTGGTAAGAAACTGGGTATTTATCACTCAAAATTTTCGGGCAATGAACGGACTGAGGTCTGGATGAATCTGCTGAAAGACGAAGGGATTGATATCATTCTCGGAGTGAGATCCTCTATATTCCTTCCGTTTAGAAATCTGGGGCTTATCATCGTGGACGAGGAACACGAAACTACCTATAAGCAATATGATCCGGCTCCCCGTTATCATGCCCGCAATGCTGCCATCGTTCTGGCTATGCAGCATAAAGCAAAAGTGCTTCTGGGAACAGCAACCCCTGCGTTCGAAACCTATATGAATGCTCTGAGCGGGAAATATGGATTTGTAGAACTGCTTACACGTCACGAGGGCCTTGAACTGCCCGAGATTATCCCTGTTGATATCAAGGAACTTCGCCGGAAGAAACGGATGAAGTCAAGCTTTTCCCCGACATTGATTGATGCTATGAATGAAGCATTAAGTCGTAATGAACAGGTGATTCTCTTTCAGAACCGCCGGGGATTTGCCCCTCTTGTCGAATGTACGCTTTGTGCTTATGTGCCAAAATGCAAGCATTGCGATGTGAGTCTGACCTATCACAAAGGTCTGAACCAGCTTACGTGTCACTATTGCGGATACACACAGCCTGTCACACGCATTTGTCCTGCCTGCGGACATCATTCGCTGGAAACACTCGGATACGGGACTGAGCGCATTGAGGATGAGGTAAAAGAAATATTCCCTGAGATCAGTGTCGAACGTATGGATATGGACACCACACGTTCAAAGAAAGCTTATCAGGAAATTATCGAACGGTTTGTTACAGGGAAGACGAAAGTCCTTATTGGTACACAGATGGTTTCCAAAGGGCTTGACTTTGAGAATGTAAGTGTAGTGGGTATTCTCAATGCAGATACACTTATGAACTTCCCGGATTTTCGTTCTTATGAAAGAGCCTATCAGCTGATGGCTCAGGTAAGCGGTCGTGCCGGGCGGAAGAATAAAAGAGGGCTGGTTGTTCTTCAGACCTCTGATCCGAAGCATCCGGTTGTTAAAGAGGTCATAGCGAATAATTATCAGGAGCTCTTTGCTCAACAGATGGCAGAGCGTAAATTATTTAAGTATCCGCCATTCTTCAGACTGATTTATATTTATCTGAAACACAGAGACGGTATACTGCTGGATAAAATGGCTAATGAAATGGCTATACGTCTCCGAAATCAGTTTGGAGACCGTATTCTGGGGCCGGATAATCCTCCGGTAGCACGGATCCAGAATCTGTATATAAAGAAAATTGTGTTAAAGATTGAAACAAATATATCTCCGGCGAAAGTAAAAGAACAGCTACATTGTGTTCGTTTACAGATGTTAGAAGATGATCGTTTTAAGTCACTAATTGTATATTATGACGTAGATCCTCTTTGATTTTGAAAGAGTTGTCCTAAATATAATTACCTTTGCGACGATTTATTGCTAATAAAGAGAAGAAATGAAACTAAAACATTTGTCTGAAATAGCGAGTAACTTCGCTAAGAAATACCAGGACAAGACCGCTTATTTTCACCGTAATGATGAAACAGGTCAATGGCTACCTACTTCTTTCCGTGAATTTTCGGAAAAAGTAAAGAAAGCGGCTAAAGCTCTTGCTGCTATTGGAGTTAAAGAGCAGGATCGTGTAGGTATATTTTCTCAGAATATGCCGGACATTATTGTGAGTAATTTCGCTATTTACTGCAATCGTGCTATTGATATTCCGCTATATGCTACCAGTTCTGTATCGCAGGTTGACTATATTGTTAATCATGCTGAAATCTCTACACTTTTTGTAGGTGAGCAGCAGCAATACGATACCGCGTGGGAAGTGCAGCAAAGTACAGGTGTACTGAAACGTCTGATTGTTTATGACCGCTCTGTTATTCTGAGTGACGAAGATCAGTCCTCAGTTTACTTTGATGAGTTTTTGAAGCTAAGCGACGATCAGCTTTTTGATAACATTGTCGAAAGCCGTATGGCATCCGCTTCAATAGACGATATTGCATCCATTCTTTATACTTCCGGAACTACGGGCGAACCGAAAGGGGTAATGCTTCATCACTCTAATTATGCTGAAGCTTTCCGCATTCATGACATCCGGTTGACGAATCTGACAGATAAAGATAAGTCGATGAGCTTCTTGCCGCTTACGCATATCTTCGAAAAGACATGGTTCTATTATATTATGTATAAGGGAGCTGTTTCATATATTAATCTTCGTCCGATTGATATTCAGAAAACAATTAAGGAAGTGCGTCCGACGGTAATGTGTAGTGTTCCACGATTCTGGGAAAAAGTATACACAGGTGTACAGGAGAAGATCAACACCAGCTCCGGTATTGCCCGTAAACTTCTTTTTCATGCGGTTGAGATTGGGAAAGAAAGAAACATCAATTATGTTCGTTTGAATAAAAAAGTTCCTTTCTTACTTGAAATGCGCTATAAGTTTTACGAGAATACATTGTTCAAGAAAGTAAAACAGGTAATTGGTATTGAGAATGGAAATTTCTTCCCTACATCCGGAGCTCCGCTTTCGGATGAGATAAATGAGTTTCTTCACTCTATTGGCATTAATATCTGTTATGGTTACGGGATGACTGAAACCACAGCTACTGTTGCCTGCTTTAAAGAAACAGGATATGTCTTTGGTTCTGTAGGTACATTAATGCCTGACATCGAAGTGCGTATTGAGTCAAACGGAGAGATTCTGCTTCGTGGCGAGACTATCATGAAAGGATACTACAAACGTCCCGAAGAGACCGCTGCTTCTTTTACCGAAGATGGATTCTTCCGCACGGGTGATGCCGGTAAAGTAGAAGGGGATACACTGTTTATGACTGAACGTATCAAAGATCTTTTCAAAACAGCCAATGGTAAATATATTGCCCCTCAGGCTCTTGAGACAAGACTTTGTGAAGATAAATACATTGAGATGGTAGCTGTTGTGGCTGATAAACGCAAATTTGTTAGTGCCATAATTGTTCCTGCTTATGATATGTTAAAGCAATTTGCTTCTGAAAAAGGAATTACATACTCTTCGATGGAAGATCTTGTTAAGAATCCGGAAGTAATCGCTTTATACAAAGCTGAAATTGCAGAGAAACTGAAAGCCTTTGCTCCTTTTGAGCAAGTGAAACGTTTTGTGCTTCTTGCACAGCCGTTCACGATGGAATCAGGTGAACTGACCAATACTTTGAAAGTAAAACGACGCGTTGTTTATGATCGCTATGAAAAAGAGATCGAAGCAATGTATCAGGACTAAATAATTTAATTCAGATTATATGATAACGACAGACCAACTACAAGCAGTAGTGGAGCGCAAGAATGCGTTGAGGAGGTATCTTTGACATTGATGGCAAAACCATTCAATTAGAAGAAGAAGAGCTAAGAACGCATGCTCCTGAATTCTGGGAAAACGCTAAAGAAGCCGAAATCCAGATGCGTAAAGTGAAAGAGCTTAAAGGATGGGTTAACGGATTTGCAAATGTTGATGCAGCCGTTGAAGAACTTGTTCTTTCTTTTGATTTCTTAAAAGAAGAGCTGATCACTGAAGAGGAACTGGACCAGATTTACGCGCAGGCTATCGAACAGGTAGAAGCATTAGAACTTAAAAACATGTTGCGCCAGGAAGAAGATCGCCTGGGTGCTGTTTTGAAGATCAATGCCGGAGCCGGCGGAACCGAAAGTCAGGACTGGGCTTCTATGCTGATGCGTATGTACACCCGCTATGCTGAGAAGCAAGGTTATAAAGTCACTGTATCCAACTATCTGGAGGGTGATGAAGCCGGTATCAAAACCGTTACGCTACAGATCGAAGGCGATTATGCTTACGGATATCTGAAAAGCGAAAACGGAGTTCACCGTCTTGTACGTGTTTCTCCTTATAATGCACAGGGTAAACGTATGACGTCATTCTCTTCTGTGTTCGTTGTGCCTCTGGTAGACGACTCTATTGAAATTGACATCAATCCGGGCGATATTACCTGGGAAACCTTCCGCTCAAGCGGTGCCGGTGGACAGAACGTAAATAAGGTAGAAACCGGGGTTCGACTTCGACATGCTCCTACGGGTATTGTTATTGAAAATACAGAAAGCCGTTCGCAGTTTGGTAACAAAGATAATGCGCTACGACTTTTGAAGTCGCAATTATACGAGATGGAACTTGAGAAACGCCGTGCCGAACAACAGAAAGTTGAGGCCGGGAAGAAGAAAATTGAATGGGGTTCTCAGATCCGTTCTTATGTCTTCGATGACCGTCGCGTAAAAGATCACCGTACCAACTGGCAGACATCTAATGTTCAGGCAGTAATGGACGGAGATATTGACGACTTTATAAAATCATATTTGATGGAGTTTGCAGCAGAAGATGCTGAATCTGCCGAATAATTCTTACTTTTACGGGCTATTCCTTTTTTCGGGGAATAGCCTGTTTTGTTTTTCCTTATCCGATAAAATGAAAGAATTATCATGAAAGTTCTTCTGATCAATACATCTGAAAATACAGGAGGTGCGGCCATCGCTGCACGCAGATTACTTATGGCTCTCCGCAAAAACGGAGCAGATGCAGAAATGCTTGTTCGTGACCGCTCCGGCGTAAACGATCATGTACGGAGTGTTCTGAAAAACGACTCTGATTCCTGTCGGGCTAAATGGTATTTCTATCGCGAAAGGCTGAATATATTCCTTCACAACGGATTTAACCGCGAAAACCTCTTTGCTGTATCAACGGCAGACAGTGGTTTTTCGATAACTGATCTCCCCGAGGTCAGAGACGCAGATATTATCCATCTCCACTGGATTAATCAGGGGTTTATTTCTTTGGATGAAATCCGTAAATTATCAGCGATGGGCAAGAAAATCGTATGGACCATGCATGATATGTGGTCTGTTACCGGTATCTGCCATCATGCCCGTACCTGTACACGCTATACAAGCGGTTGCATGGCTTGTCCGTTTCTGAACTCAAAGAAAGAAGACTTATCAACAATCGTTTTCAACCGGAAAAAAGAAATATATAAGCTTGCTGATCCGGTATTTATCACCTGTAGTAAATGGCTGAAGGGATTGGCACAGCAGAGTTTATTAACAGCCGGATCCCGCGTTGTTCAGATTCCGAATCCGATCGACACAACCCGGTTTTTCCCGTTAGCATCCGCACACGGACATCGCGCTCAGTTTAATTTGCCTGACAATAAACATCTCATCCTGTTCGGTGCACTCAACGTGACAGATAAACGTAAAGGAATTGACTACCTGTTGCAGGCGCTCGAAATCTTAGCGCTCGAAAGGAAAGACATCGAGCTGGTTGTTTTCGGCCGGATCAAAGCCGAATTAAAGGAGAAGCTTCCTTTCAAAGTTCATGCTGTCGGCTACCTCACTCAGGAAGAAGATATCTTTGCGCTCTATAATTCTGTGGATATCTACGTGACTCCGTCGCTTGAGGAAAACCTCCCGAATACTATTATGGAGGCTATGGCATGCGGCAAGCCGTGTGTTGGATTTAATATTGGCGGCATCCCCGAGATGATAGATCACAAAATAAACGGATACGTAGCCAGATACAAGTCTGCGGCCGATCTGGCGCAGGGCATAAACTGGGTACTTGATCCCGAAAACTATAAAACATGTGCTCACTTCTCGCGCGACAAAGTCGAAACCTCCTATAGCGAAGCCGTTGTTGCCGGGCAATATTTAGAAATTTACAAAGACGTTCTTAACAAATAATGAGACCCTTATTTTCAATTATCACAGTCACTTATAACGCAGGCAAACTCCTGGGCTCAACCATGGACAGCGTTGCCTCGCAAACCTGTAAGGACTACGAATATATTATTATTGACGGAGCATCAAAAGACAATACTCCGGATTTAATCAAAGCACGCAGTGCCGAAGTCACAAAATTCATATCCGAACCCGATAAAGGGATTTACGATGCGATGAACAAATCCTTTTCGCTCGCAACCGGAAAATATATTCTTTTCCTGAATGCCGGAGATACTTTTCACTCGGCAGAGGTCCTCGGGAAGATTAAATCTCTGATAGATCCGAATAATGAGCCCGATATTATTTACGGCGAAACAGCGATCACGGATGAAAAAGGAAATTTTATATCCATGCGCAGGCTGAAGGCTCCAGAGAAATTAAACTGGAAAAGCTTCACACAGGGTATGCTTGTCTGTCATCAGTCTTTCATGCCCAGACTGGAGCTTTGCGAACCGTATAATCTCAAATATCGTTATTCGGCCGACTTCGACTGGTGTATCCGTTGTATGAAGAAAGCTAATTTTATATACAATACTCATCTGATTATTTCCGACTTCCTCGAAGGTGGTGTGAGCACCTCTCAGCGCAAGAAATCACTCAGAGAGCGTTACGATATAATGTCTCATTATTACGGAACAATCCCTACTGCGATCAGGCATTTATGGTTTGCCGCACGTTTCGGATTTGCGAAATATATCACAAAAAGAGTCAATTAGAAGATGAGCGGATAAAATCATCCGACTATCCTATCTTTTTGCTACCTTTGTAGTTCAATATTAAATTATTATACGTATGGAACATAAACTATCCATTTATAATACACTTTCGAGAGAAAAGGAGCTTTTCGTTCCTCTTAACTCGCCGCATGTCGGAATGTATGTTTGCGGACCTACTGTTTACGGTGATGCGCATTTAGGGCATGCCCGTCCCGCTATTACATTTGACATCTTATTCAGATACTTACAACACCTCGGATATAAAGTTCGCTACGTACGCAATATTACAGACGTAGGGCATTTGGAAAATGATGCCGATGAGGGAGAAGACAAAGTGGCTAAAAAAGCACGTCTTGAGCAACTGGAACCAATGGAAATCGTTCAGTTCTATCTGAACCGCTACCACAAGGCAATGGATGCACTGAACGTACTTTCGCCAAGCATCGAACCCCACGCATCAGGACATATCATTGAACAGATCGAATACGTAGAAGAGATTCTGAAAAACGGATATGCCTACGAAAGCAACGGTTCTGTTTATTTCGATGTGGAACGATACAACAAAGACCATCACTACGGGAAACTTTCGGGTCGCAACGTAGAAGAGCTTCTAAGCACAACACGCGCTCTGGACGGTCAGCAGGAAAAACGCAATTCGGCCGATTTCGCTTTGTGGAAGAAAGCTTCACCTGAGCATATCATGCGCTGGCCTTCGCCATGGGGTGCCGGTTTTCCGGGATGGCATATGGAATGTTCGGCAATGGGTACTAAATACCTGGGCGAACAGTTCGACATCCACGGTGGAGGTATGGACCTTTTGTTCCCTCACCACGAGTGCGAAATTGCTCAGTCTGTTGCTGCCAAAGGAAAAGAAGCCGTTCATTACTGGATGCACAACAACATGATCACCATCAACGGACAGAAGATGGGCAAATCATTAGGCAACTTCATCACACTGGACGAATTCTTTACAGGTACACATAAGTCACTGGCTCAGGCATACTCACCGATGACCATCCGCTTCTTTATCCTGCAAGCTCACTACCGCAGTACGGTTGACTTCAGCAACGAAGCGCTTCAGGCATCCGAGAAAGGTATGCAGCGTCTGATGGAAGCATTCGACAATATTGCCCATATCAAACTGGCAGCAACATCTACGGTTGATATTGCATCACTTCGCCAGAAATGCTACGAGGCTATGAATGACGATCTGAACACTCCGATTGTTATCTCTTATCTGTTCGAAGCGACATCGCTGATCAACAAAGCACTGACAGGTGATGAGTCTATGACTCAGGAAGATATTGATGCAATGACAGCCTTGTTCCACACATTCCTTTTCGAAATCATGGGGATGGTAGAAGAGAGCAAAGCCGGAGGTGCCAATGTTGAAGCTTACGGAAAAGCTGTTGATATGCTGCTTGAACTTCGTCAGCAGGCAAAAGCAAACAAGGACTGGGCTACTTCCGATAAAATCCGCAATGAACTTCAGGCCTTAGGCTTTGAAATCAAAGACGGAAAAGAAGGTGCTACCTGGAGATTAAATTAAAATTGAAGTTAGAAACTATATATGTCAGAAAATAAATTTAAACGTACACTTGTTACCACTGCCCTTCCTTATGCGAATGGCCCGGTACACATCGGACACCTTGCAGGAGTTTATGTTCCTGCGGATATCTACACGCGTTATCTGCGTCTGAAAGGTCAGGATGTTATCATGATCGGCGGATCCGACGAGCATGGTGTGCCTATCACTATCAAAGCGAAAAACGAAGGAATTACTCCTCAGGATGTAGTGGATCGTTATCACGGGATTATCAAGAAATCTTTCGAAGAATTCGGAATTACTTTTGATATCTATTCGCGTACAACCTCGAAAACTCATTTCGATATGGCTTCGGATTTCTTCCGCAAACTATACGAGAAAGGTGAGTTTATCGAAAAAACATCTGAACAATACTACGATGAAGAGGCTAAGCAGTTCCTTGCTGACCGCTACATCATCGGTACTTGTCCTCACTGTAAAAACGACCGTGCATATGGTGATCAGTGCGAAGCATGTGGTACTTCTTTAAATGCAACTGACTTAATCAATCCCCGCTCGGCTATCACGGGAAATACACCGGTGCTTCGCGAGACAAAACACTGGTATCTTCCGCTGGACAAACACGAAGCATTCCTTCGTCAGTGGATCCTGGAAGAACACAAAGAATGGAAACCTAACGTTTACGGTCAGTGTAAATCATGGTTAGACATGGGGCTTCAGCCTCGTGCCGTGAGCCGCGACCTTGACTGGGGGGTTCCTGTTCCTGTGGAAGGAGCCGAAGGAAAAGTGCTTTACGTGTGGTTTGATGCTCCGATCGGATACATCTCAAACACCAAAGAACTTCTTCCTGACACGTGGGAAACTTACTGGAAAGATCCGGAAACAAAACTGGTACACTTTATCGGTAAAGACAATATCGTATTCCACTGTATCGTATTCCCGGCTATGCTAAAAGCTGAAGGCAGTTATATTCTTCCTGAGAATGTACCTTCAAACGAATTCCTGAATCTCGAAGGAGACAAGATTTCTACTTCACGCAACTGGGCTGTATGGTTACACGAATATCTGGAAGAATTCCCTGGCAAAC
The DNA here is from genome assembly GCA_051657165.1 of Bacteroidales bacterium. Classification (GTDB taxonomy): domain Bacteria; phylum Bacteroidota; class Bacteroidia; order Bacteroidales; family UBA7332; genus UBA7332. Next base: position 34,466 of record JBOFKD010000268.1, read on the forward strand.
AAGACGTTCTTCGTTATGTGCTGACAGCAAATGCTCCGGAAACAAAAGACAACGACTTTACATGGAAAGATTTCCAGGCCCGCAACAACAATGAGCTGGTAGCTATTCTGGGTAACTTCATCAACCGTGCGATGGTACTTACATCGAAATATTTCGACGGAAAAGTTCCTGCCCGCGGCGAAATGACCGAATACGATCTTTCTACGCTTGCAGAATTTGCAAATGTGAAGAAAGCACTCGAAGATAATCTCGAGACATACCGTTTCCGCGATGCGTTGAAAGAAGCAATGAATCTGGCTCGTATCGGAAACAAATATCTGGCTGACACTGAGCCGTGGAAACTGGCTAAAACAGACATGGCCCGCGTCGCTACGATAATGAACATATCACTTCAGATTGCAGCTAACTTAGCAATCGCATTCGAACCGTTCCTGCCTTTCTCTGCCGCAAAATTGCGCGGATTCTTAGGAATGGAAGCTTGCAACTGGAACCAATTAGGCAGCGTGGACATCCTTGCCGCAGACACACAATTAGAAGAAGCTTCTCTGCTATTCGAGAAAATCGAAGATACAGTCGTAGAAGCACAGGTTCAGAAACTTCTGGACACCAAAAAAGCAAACGAATTGAATGCATGGTCTCCGAAACCGGCTGCCGAAAACATTGAATTCGAAGACTTCATGAAACTGGATATCCGCGTAGGTACAGTTCTGGAAGCTGAACTTGTTCCTAAAACGACTAAACTGATGAAGTTGAAAGTGGATACAGGTCTGGATCAGAGAACTGTTGTGTCCGGTATTGCCGAACACTTTAAACCCGAAGAGGTAATTGGTCGTCAGGTAAGCATCCTTGTAAATCTTGCTCCGAGAAAACTTCGCGGAATTGAGTCACAGGGTATGATTCTAATGGCTGAAGATGCCGACGGAAAACTTCGTTTCGTTCAACCGAATGAAGCCGTTCGTCCGGGTTCCGAAATCCGTTAATTCGAAAATTAAGAATACCTCATGCAATAAAGAGGGACCTCCGTCAGGAAGTCCCTCTTTATTTATTTTATAGATTATCTATTCTTTCGATTTTTGTAATGACTTAATTAGCTCTGTGAAATCCAGTGTTGCAGCTTTCTGCAGAGGTGGATATTTTGCCAGAGATTGTATATGTTCGCTGAGGATACCTTGAATCGGTTCGCTAATAAACTGTTTGCGTTGTATTATATCAGATTTATCAGTCAGATTGTCATAGCTTTCAAATGGGTCAAACTTTAAATTATAGATAACGGGGAATTTAAGCTTTTTGTATTCATCATAATAATTTTCACTTGTCTGAAAGTGGATCTTCCATTGATTCATTCTAACAGCTTTGATTTCTGATTCGTAATAATATATGTAATTCTTACGTCGGCTTTCGCTCTCTTTTCCTAACCAGAAATCCAGATTGTTAACTCCGTCAATATATTGCTTGGATTGAGCCATTATTTTTTCAGAAATATGAGGCTGTCCTGCTGCTGCTGATAAAGTTGTAAATAAATCCATATGAGCCTGAATGCCCTCAAGCACTCGTCCCCCCTGGATTTTATTTTTCCACATCACCATTGCCGGAACTCGCACTCCTCCTTCATATGTAGTCATTTTTTCGCCCCTGAATGGAGTTGTTCCACCGTGCGTACGCGCACTATGTTCCGGGCCGTTATCTGTAGTATAAACAATAATCGTATTTTCAAGCGCTCCCATTGCTTCAAGTTCTTTTAGAAGCTTCCCTACGTGCATGTCATGCTCAATCATACCACTTCCGTACATATCATGCTCTGTTGTGGATGCCGATACAAGATGCCGGTGTTCGGATTTCAAATGCGTAAACATGTGCATCCGGCTGGGATTAAGCCATACGAAGAATGGTTTTCCTTTTTTCTTAGACTCTTTCATAAACCGGATAGAAGCATCCAGAAACTCTTCGTCTACAGTTTCCATTCTTTTACGGGTTAGCTGTCCGGTATCTGTAATTTTCTGTTTACCAATCTTTCCGAAGCGAGGGTCAACAGTTGTATCCTCCTTGTCTGTAGCCCATGTATGCAAAACTCCCCGACATCCATGTTTCTTAAAGAATTCAGGATCTTTCGGGTAGTCATACTGCTCAGGTTCTTCCTGAGTATTTAAATGATAAAGATTTCCGAAAAATTCATCAAATCCATGCATAGTCGGTAGATGTTCGTTTCGGTCACCCAAATGGTTCTTACCGAACTGCCCGGTTGCGTAGCCTTCATTTTTCAATACCTCTGCCAAACAAGGGCTTTCGGCCTTTAATCCAAGACTGGCCCCGGGTCTGCCTACGGTTGTCATTCCACTACGTATAGGATATTGTCCCGTAATTAATGATGCCCGCCCCGCAGTACTTGAAGGCTGTGCATAATGTTCGGTAAACATGATACCCTCTTTTGCAATCCGGTCAATATTTGGCGTATTGTATCCACGTATTCCATGGCCATACGCACTGATATTTGTCCATCCTACATCATCCGGCATAATAATTAGAATATTGGGTTTTTCCTGTGCATGAAGTGGACTGCACATACTAATCATACTGGTCGCCGCAGCCAGTATCCGGTAATCTGAATACATTTTCATAATACTCTGGTTTTTAAAATTGAATGCAAATGAAAAGTATTCAGCTGAAAATGAAATATACTTAAGTTAATCTATTGTTTTTGATGGCTTAAAGATTGTTATTTTAGATTATTTTGTCTATTCTGCAACATTCGTTTTTTTATGCGTGACAAAGAGTTCGGTGATATACCCAGAAAGACGGCAAAATGTTTCTGAGCAACATTTTTTGCAAGTATCGGTCTGGATTGATACAAATCAATATAACGATCTTCAGGAGATTCACCTGTGAATAATTCTATTCGTTTTACAAGTAGAGTTATAATATTTTTAAGCATCACATTATAAAAATCAAACACAATAGTGTTTATTGCAGCTTCTCTTTCAAGTTCTTTGAATGAGAGAGAGGCAACTGTAATGTCAGTTATTGCTTCAAAATTATATTTGGTAAAATTTTTCCCAAAGAGTATTTCAGGTACGCCAAATGTAAAGCCTTTTTCGGATAAAAAAACATTAACTTCGATTCCTTGGTCATCAATGTAATAACCCCTGACGAAACCATCCAGAAGAATATAAATATTTCCGTTGTAAGTTCCCTGTTCTATGATCCTCGTATTACGGGTTACAGGCTCAACTGTTATCAACTTATTGAATATATCAGGAGCTTTTTCGAGTAATAAATTGTATTTTTTTATTAGTGATTCCATATGATTCTCATTATTATTAGGACGAACTCGATGTAAAGATATTATTTTGGACGAAGATTCCAAGTAATGAATATTGTGATTTTTAATATTGCAAAAGGAGTGAAGTCATACGCTGTCTGCGTATACACCTCACTCCTTTTATTTATTGAGCTCATCATGGTTAATCTTCTTCAAATCGAGTCGAACTCACTTCTTTCTGCTCCAAATCAGTACGATAAATCCACAGATCATCACAATCAGAGCCCATAAAGAAACACTTCGTTCTTTCTGTCTGATTTCCGTACTCTCCACAGATCCGGCAATAATCTCCCTTACTCTTACCGTATCTCTCCGGTGCTCAATCTCTATCATTCCATCTTTTCTCTTCCGCAGCGTTAAACCATTCTTTTGACTCTCCTTATCCTCCGTCGGAGGCATTTTTAGCAGAATGTCCGGCGAAATAATCAAACGCTCCGTTTCAGGCAACAGGATCACCTCTTGCTCGATCCGCTCCGCCCTTACGGACTGATGAGACTGTTGAGTCATCTTCGAGGAGCGACAACTGCCGGCGCACAGGACAATAATTCCTGCGACTGCAACGGCCAATCTCCTCAAAACAACGTTCCATCTGATAGATCTTCCTCCTGAGTTTCCCATGTTCAATACCCTGTTTTCTGATTAACTCCCGTAAATCCTCATAAAGCTCCCGGTAAACCGTGTGCTCTTCTTTTATATCCTTCAGCCTCTCCCGCCTCCGGTTCACAAGCCAGGTGAGCAGCGACGCTATAAAGCCCGAAGGCAGCAAATACATCCAGATATCTTTCATAAAATTCAAATTTTTAAAAGGCAATGCCGCAAAGGCAGTGACGACATGGAGGACGACGGGGACATGGAGGACCATGAGGACGGCATTAAAAGGCAGAAAGGCAAAGATAAACAGCTTGCTGTTGTCCTCCATGTATTTGGCGCTGTCCTCATCGTCCTCATGGTCCTCCACGTCGTCCAGGTCCTCATCCCAGCGCCCTCTTCTGCCTTTCCACAGTAGCGAAGCTACGATCAACAGCCGGAGGCGATCAACAAGGGCGCAGCCCTTATCAACAGCGCAGCGATCAACGCGAAGCATACAGCTTCGCCTCCGCAGCTCTCCGTCTAACCAAACCATTCGATACGACTCCTTTCACATACACCCAGCGGTTAAATTCCTCAACGATTGTTGGATCATTCGTATTCCTCTTCAGCTTGCGCATCAGAGTAGAAGAGCGCAGGGCTTCCACCCCGATATTAAAACCCAGTGAAATCAGAGCATCCAGCTGGCACTGACGGAGCGGACCTATATATTCCGCTCTCAGCAGCTTGATCACCTGATTACAATCAACAATCAGCCACTCCTCTGCTTGCTTCTGAGTGATAGAGAGCCCCTCTATAACCCACCTGCCCGTATGGCCGTAGCCAATCGTCCATCGGCCTGCCTGACATTTATAGGCCGTAAGGCGGCAACCCTCGAACTCTTTAATAAGTTGTATTCCCTTTTCCGATATTTTCATGATAGTTTAAATTTAAAAATACAGTGCCTGAATGACAATGCCGCAAAGGCAGTGACGACATGGAGGACGACGGGGACATGGACGACCATGAGGACGGCATTAAAAGACAGAAAGGCAAAAAGGCAAAGATAAACAGCGTCGCTGTTGTCCTCCATACCTTTGGCGCTGTCCTCATCGTCCTCATGGTCCTCCACGTCGTCCACGTCCTCATCCCAGCGCCTCTTGCACCTCTTATTCGGTGGTTTTAACCACCAGTTGTTTAAAGAATAACCTCTTACGCTTGTAAAGAGGCTTTCTTGCAGAAAGCTGTCAGGTACAACCTGACGAATGGTAGGTCCGGGGCACAGCCCCGAACCAGAAACAGCGTCGCTGTTGTCCTCCATGTATTTGGCGCTGTCCTCATCGTCCTCATGGTCCTCCACGTCGTCCAGGTCCTCATCCCAGCGCCCTCTTTTGCCTTTCAGCTTACGATTCTCCCGGTCCCGGTTCCGGGTCAGGATTTGCACCACCTTCTTCCGCTTTCTTTTCACTCACCCGAACAAGCGTTGCCCGGTTTATGTTATCCAGCAGCTCCTTATCGGCACGGAAACGGATATACTTCTTACGCACCAGGTTCGACGAATATTCCTCCTGGGAGTCGGCACCAATGCCGTTTAGCGTCATATAAAAAGTCCCGATACCCTCCAGTTTAACCGAGTTACCATTCATCAGCATCTCTTCCATCTCCTCCATCAGAGCCGTGATTACCAGATTCACATCTGCGCGGCTGGCAGTTGACTGGCGGGCAATGCGTTTGCTGAGAGCTTTCATCGTCAGCATATCTTTCGACTCCGCCTGAGCATACCATTTTTTAGGAGCTTCCACATTCAGTGGATTTAATTTCTGAACCAATCTGTACTTAATAGGCATAACATTCTCTTTTAATGATTAGTAATAAATAAGTAATAGAAAGAATTAAGTTTCGCGCGATTCTGAAACAAATATACCACCTCCCGAAAAGGCAATGTCAGATTCTATCCGTTTAGGACAGTAGGTTAGGAAGATTAACCATAAACGGCAAAAGGCACCCTTTAAAGGTGCCTTTCTCCGTTTATATATAATATTATTACTTTAGTAAGTCAGATACAATATTAACTTTAAGCAGATCCGTCATATTATATTTCTTTTGTTCAATGATATTCCAGATAAGATCAAATTCAAGGAAAAAATCTTCTAACCGAATATCATTTTCTGTATTTCTGCTTGAGCAATAGGCTATAATCTGATTTAGCGTAAATACCAAATAATATCTAAGATTACTTGTTATACTTTCTATGTCCTGGCGTATGGCAGCTTCATGTATTAATTCATTTCGCATCCTGTATACTCTTGTAATATGTTGCTCAAGGTTATTTCTATGATTCATAATATACTCTTTTCTTTTATCAGAATTTATCTGCAATCTGGATTTCATCTTTAGGAGATGGAATTTAAGTAATGGCGAAGTTATTGTCGCAATAAACTCATCCTGATTTTCTTTTTCCCAATATAATTCTCCTTTTTCTACAAATCCTCTTTTTATAAGAGTTTCGTTAAGATCGTATAGATTCCGTTTTACATAGCAACAGCTAAATATATTAACCAAATTGGACCTGAGCCGGCTAAATGTATTTTCGTTTGTTTCAGGAGATGAAAAGATGAATTCTAAGGCTATCCAGTAATTAATAAACTGTTGTTCGATTTCAACATTTGTATTGGCAATTCTTAAATGTCTGATGGCTGAATTTAATCTATCCTTTACATCTTGTTGAATATGATTATCCTGATTGATTTTATCTATATCAGCTTTAAGCTTTTTCGAAAGTTCAATATCATTTGAATAGGTCCCGTCTAATAAAGATTTTGTGTCATAATTATAAACATAATCGTCCGATCCTTCTTTTTTTTCTAAAACCAATACACTATCTCTGATGTTTACATTCAAACTGCTTACTCCTAAATGAAGAATGTCAAGAGAAATAGATAATTTTTCTTTTGCTGCTATTGCTGCTGAAAATGAATCTACTGCTGATATATTAGTTATATAGAATATGATCGAATTATTGGGGCGAATGAATCTTTTATATCGGGTTTTTATATGGTGATTCAGATATATATCTTCTATATGATTAACATACTCCGGAAATTCCGGCAGATTATTCATTGGATGAGGAGAGTGTATTCTAAAGATCACAACGAAATCTTTTTTACTTACTGGAATTATGAAGGATTTAAACTGATCGTATTGATTTTCGAAAGAGATATCATTTTCAAATATTTTAGTTGCTAAATGATATAGATATGTCTTTGAGTATCCCTGACAGATAAGCTCGCAACACAACGCAGACAAGACATTATCTGTACTTGTTATTACTGGTATAAAACCAGAATTATCTTTTTCTCCATCAAAAAAAAGCAACTCTTCAATCGCTTTAAATAAGTTGTCAAAATAGTGTTGCTTATTATTATCAATGCATCGATTCAAATGAAATAATATCTTATTTCCAATATTTGGTTCTTTTTCGCCGGTTTTCTTATAATTAGTTAGTTGTTCTATGAATAGCTCCTTATCATAATAAGAAAAATCTAAACAAGAATCCTTCTTTAAAGAGCTAATTATCTCATCAATGCAAATTGTTACTGTTGCAAATTGTTTAATCTGCTTTCTCTGCCATCCTGGAATAAGAGTGTATAGCTCTTTTAGGAGAGAGAAAGCATTGTGTGTTCTTACACGATAACTATCTAAAGAGTCTTTATGGAGCAGTTCGATCAAACGTTCCTTAAAAAACTTTTGTACATCCTGTTTATTCATAGTATTAAATCCAAAATATTTTTGATTCTTTTTTTGCAAATATGGTGATTTATAATAACTTTGCATCAACAAAAGAGATATTATTTCGTTATAACAATATAAAGGGAGCGCATCATTCTTTGTTTGAGAACGATCTGTTCCGCGGTTTGAGTCACCTCCCTACTTTTTGAAAAAGGCACCCGTTAAAGGTGCCTTTTTTCGTTTCAATCCGGGAGAAGTATCATATATTCGGAGTAACCATAAAGGAGCTTGTTTGAAATGCTGTTGCCATCCGTACACTACGGATACTTACCTGAGCTTCCCGCATTCTAATAAAAAGATTCCGGACAAATGATTAAACTTGTCCGGAATCCTGAGCTTATCCCGACTCACTTTCTAACTGTCGGGCTGTAGATCTATTATAGAGAATGAGTTACTCTGCATTTATGCCAAAAAGGATGGCACGTTTGCATACTCAACTCAGTTTTATCTACTAAAGTAATTGTAATTTCATTTATTCCTGGATTAGAGAATCTTTCAGAGATTTAGTCAGTTCATAAAACTCCAGCTCAACGATGGAAGGATCCTGAAATTTTAGATCGAAATCAGACCGGATCCGTTTGTGATGATCCGATATTTGCTCAGGCATCAGATGGACAAATTCATAGGATAGCATTTCATCGTCTATACCGAAGATTATCTCTTTTTCATTTTCTGTTAATGGAGACCCGAAATACAGGTTCCAGATCATATTTTGAAGCCTTTCCTCTGCAATAAGATATTGCGAGAGGTTTTCTTTAATTGGGCGGGGCATATCTGACAGATATGCTTCGCTTGCATCGTGAAGCAGGCACCCTAATTGTATGCGAACTGATAATCTCCTGAGTGAAGCCTCCTTGCAGCAACAAAGCGAATGCTGTGCTACAGAATAAAAAAAGCGGGTGTGACCATTTGCTCTGCAAAGCAAAGATAGCGCATGTGCAATGTCTTCAAGGTGGATAAGCTCCGGATCAGGATTGACCGGATCAAAGTGTACTCCCGTAAACGTTGTAATGTAACTCATAATAAAATTATTTATCTAAATTTCGTTATAATCAACTATTTACGGTAGCTTGTAGAAACACCTGACCTATTACAGGCATATATAACACTGAAACAAAGATATAACTTACCCGGCAATGAATATGCCTGTTTTATGGATTTTTCCATATAATAAACTCCACGTAATTCTTTAGAAGGAGCTCTTTTCTTTTAACCGGATAAATCCACTGATTGATTACAGATAAATATGTAATAAAAAGCGCTTTGCATAAGTTTATGCAAAGCGCTTTTTTATTTCTTTCGATCCTCAAATAACTTCTGGAAATTCACCGAGTTAAGAATAATCGGGTTGTATCCGGAGTTAAGAGTTATATTTGAAATGTAGGTGCGAATAAATGGAAAGGCTATAGCCGGAGCATTAACGTTTAGAAACGTTGAGTCTACAAAGTTTTTTTGCACAGGCTCATCTGTATTAAAATGAGCAACTGCTTTTAGTTTAAGGGTAAATGACGAGGATGTATTGTGTAAATCTATTTCAAAAACAACACAGAAACCCTTGTCGTTATTTTCAGCTAGCCCTGTAGTAATATTCATTTCCGACTCAATCTCCGAAGTTATTTCAGGATTAAAATCAGATGCCTGAAGTTCAATATTCTGGATTTGTAAACCTTTTAGTTGTAAATTCATATCGTTAAGCTGCTAAATATAATTTTCCTGCACCACTGAAGTTTGAGGTCGTATTATGAACTTGTAACGAATCAATAATACTTGTTGAAAAAGCAAGCTCTACGTTTGAGAATAATTTAATAGTTGTTTCCCATATCAACTTACTCATATCATGACCTGTACAGTTTTTTGTGACAAGTATATCAATATCATTCTCAAAAGTAAGATTATCAATATACATTCTAAGATCATATTCGTCGTCATCGGTGATAGATTTACCATCCATACAGCTATTATCCAGTTCAATTATATAGAATCTGGATGAATTCTCATAAGCGAACCGAATGATTAACTCTTTGTATTTATCGTTTAACTCAGAGAGCTTTTCTATTATATTTGTTTTTATATATTCCATGCTAAATGATAAAATATGATTCTAGTTGTTTGTTTATTGTTGTTGAACAAGCTTCCGCAGCTGTTATATCATCCGGCGAAATAGAATCCGCACTATAATCTGCTTTTTTTCGTAATCGCTTAAGTTCATCAAGATTCTGATTTAGTATATTACAGAGTCTTCTGTTATTTCTAACTCTCCTGCGAAATTCTTCCTTTAAATTTTTATGCGAATTTCTAAAAACAGTATCCTGATTTGCATAGCTATAATCAAGTTGGTGATTTAATACATGCTTTAGCAGCAATAAACTTGAATAATAAAAGCAATGAGCTGATGGATCATTCATGCTTTGATCTTTCAATACTTTTCCTGCATCATAGTTTAATACTGATTTTGTTAATATATTCATGTTTAGAAATAAGGAGTATATCGGTTTGTCGTTCAATTTATTCAGTATAATCAATAAATTCAGACCTAACTTAAATTATAAACAATCAGGTATATAAGAAAGTTAGTTGTTCTTTGATTTTTAAGTTTATAGCGCGAAAATACTATAAATAATTATGATTCCAAATCGTTATTCAATTATTTACTTCAGGTAATAATTTTGACAGCCATACCCCTCTTCCCCCTCTCACTCAAACCAGGTAAAAGAGTCGTTGTGTTTTACGTAGAGATCGGCGGTACTTCCCTGGCGGTGTTTTTTGACCAGCACTTTCAGGTATCCTTTATCCGGAGCATCCTTGTCGTAGTAGCTGTTGCGATGGAGCAGCAGGATCATGTCGGCATCCTGTTCGATGGCTCCTGAGTCCCGGAGATTCGAGATTTGCGGTTCGCTGTTACCACGTGTTTCGTTTACCCGGTTCAGCTGCGAGAGCGCCACGATGGCTATATCCAGCTCCTTAGCCATCATTTTCAGTTCGCGCGATGTTGCAGCCATTTCCTGTTCGCGGTTTGCACTCGGGCGATTGTCGCGCATATCAATCAGCTGCATATAATCGATGAACAGGATGTCGAGGCCGAGGCGGTTTTTCACGTTCAGCGCCAGATTGCGGATGGCAGAAGTGCGCATGGTCGGAGTGTCGCAGATGGCAATCGGGAGTCCCGAGAGCTCACATCCTGCATGCTCCATCAGCGTAACCTCCATGGGGGTGAGTGTGCCCAGTCTGAAGCTTTCGGAGCAAATGCCCGAATTACCTACCAGCATTCGTCCGCCGAGTTGCTGCACAGTCATTTCCAGCGAGACAATCAGAACGCGGTTTCCTGTCTGTGCCGTCTGCTGAGCCATGAAGAGCGAGAGGGCTGTTTTTCCCATGGAAGGACGCGAAGCGATGATGTTGAGGTCGCCTCTGGAAAAACCGCCTGATAGCCGGTTCAGCGACCCGATTCCCGTGGATATGCCCGGTAGTTCTCCGTTCTGAGCTTTGGTTTCGCGCTCTTTGTATGCGGCAATACTGAGGGCCATTGCCTCAGGCATTTCGTAGATCTCTTTGTCCGAATACATCTGGTGCATCATGAAGCCTGTAAGTTTCTGGAGCTCCGCGGCTATAGTTTCGGGGTCGGCATCCGGCAGACGGCTTCTGTCGAGGGCTTCGCCCAGACGGATGATGGTTTCGCGCATCAGGTATTTGTCGCGGATGAGTGCTATGTGAAACGGCATGTTCACGAGTGAGAGCGAACAGTTCGAGAGATGAGCGATAAAAGACGGTCCGCCGATCTGTTCCAGCATGACGGGATCTCTCCGGCGCAGCTGTTCCGTGACAAGGATGAAGTCGCACCCTCCTCCGCCCTTATAGCAAGCCTCTATGGCTTCGTACACAAACCGGTGAGCCGGGGCGTAGAACATATCTGCTTTGATCTCGTTCAGAGCCAGAGCCGTTCCGTCGCGGCCCAGCATCATACAGGCCAGTACGACCTCTTCGGACTCAATACTCCGGGGTAACAGTAAAGTCTCCGTCAGCTGCTGCCTGGCGTGCACGCTCGATTTCCTCGACCACTTGTTGTCTGTCTCCGGCTGTCTGAACGGAGGTTGCGGATGGTTGCTCATAGATTTTTCGATTTTTGTTTTTTTGTTTTTTACTCACAAATATCAGGAAGTCGGTTGTGAATTTATTTTTCGTCATGTTGTTAAACTCGCATTTCCGGCGGAACTCGCAAAAATCGTCGTACCACACCGAAAGTTGCTCCGCCTCTGTTTCGGATTCCTGAACGAGAAGTTCCCACCACTCGTCAAACGCGACGACCTTTCTTTGGCGGAACAGTTCGAGTGCAATGCGTCCGTCCGGCGACGATAAAGGCATTTCGTCCGATTCCTGATTTTTAAAATTTTGCTGCGCGTTATTTTTTTTAATATTATTATTAATATATTCTTTAAGATATGGGTAATATGGTGGGTAATATGGTGGGTAAAACCTCTCATTTTTATGTAATTCAGCATCATTCATCTCATCATCGCTAAAGACCCACTGGCAAAGGGTTACAGATGAAATCTGGCCATTCATTTTTGTCGTTTTTATGGTGGGTAATATGGTGGGTGAGATGGTGGGTAAATTATCGGATATTGCTTCCCCCTCCAGAAATATATTTCTTGTTCTTATACTGGCTATATTCAGTAGCTCTAATTTTTTGAGCAAGGCACGAAGCTGATTTCTGCTTATCTCCATTTTTTCGCATAATTCGCGTGTCGATATACAGATTTCATGGCGGTCTATCTTCATACGGTAGCCGAAATGCACAGTTTCGCCCATGCGGTAGCTCACGAGGGTCATCAGTTCGATAAGCTGATACCGCTCGCTTGCAGACAATAGTTTTCTGAGGGAACCCCAGATGAGCTCCCTTGTAACTTTAATATAACCGTTCATAGTGTTTATTCTAAGTTTTAAATGTGTATTTATGATTATTCAGGCCAACCCGTAAATCAGGGTTCGCCCAGGTATTTAAATATCAGTTCGAGCTGGCGGTGAGAGATATTCCTTTGACGTTTGGCATAGCCTACGCGCTGGAGTTCGCCTGAGAGATCAGTACATTTATGAATCCACCGGTCCAGACATCTGACTGCCGATTCCGGAAGAATGTTCGGGAAGTAGCACTGCGCCAGAGCACGCTTGCTGAGAAACAGACTTTTTTTGTTGTTCATAGATTTCGAATTTGATTTAAGGACATCCTGTTTATGTTGCAGGCAGCAAACTTCGTTTTGCAAGTAGCAAACTAGATTTTGCAAGTAGCAAATTCTGTTTAGCAAGTAGCAAATTTCCATCACTTTTTTCAGAAAAAGCAGCACACCGGAAAAAGGGAGAACCGCGTGCTGATGATTAAAAAAAAAGCTCTTAGCTGCCTGAGTCTAAAGATACTATGGAAGGAAGCTAAAAGCAATAGCTTAAACTTATATTAAGAAATCCGGTGAACGAACAACTTCTGTTAACATATGAAAGCTTCGAAATAGGCTTTGAAATGGGTTTCCGGAAGTGGAATATTGTTAATTTCTGTGAAACGTCGAATTGCCTGTTCTGTTTCTTCATTCCAGACGGTGAGTCCATTCCGGGCAATATGATGCAGTGGAATCAGCGTACCCTTTACAGAGTAAAAATGCTGAATGCAACCAATATGTATAAATTCTTTCTTCAATAGGTTTATTGACCGGATGCGTAAGCGGTACGAGTAGTTGTTCCAATCGACAAGTCTGACTTCGCGGTTGTGGTATCCTATATAAAGGATTTCTGTGATGCACAATGTGATTTGTTCTGTCTTATGATATAGAATATCAAAAGTAATTCTGTTGTTTGCTTTGCTAAATACTGTCATTTACTGAAAATATTAAAGCACGGCCGGATCTCCCCTTTTTTTATTTTGGTGTGCGAAGGAAGTGAAAAATCTCCAGTTTCTTCAAACCATTCACTACTTCAGGCGGACTCATAAAGATATTTCAACGTATTTGTGTTGGTGGGGTAATTCGATCTGCTGGCGCTAAGATGAGGACTTGGACGACGTGGAGGACCATGAGGACAGCGCCAAATACATGGAGGACAACAGCAAGCTGTTTTCTGGTTCGGGGCTGTGCCTTGGACCTGCTATTCGTCAGGTACAAGCGTAAGAGGTTGTTCTTCAGATAACTGGTGGTTGAAAATCACCGAATAAGAGTGGCAATGGACGATCTGTGGTGCTTTAAATTTAATATATTAAATAATATATTTGGAACAGATGTCTAATAGCTATATATTTGAGGAATTTATCTTATCTGCTTAGAAATAAAAGCAGTAACGGGTTTGACCTGCCCTTTATGAAAAGCGAAGAATAACACAACAATTAAATATTAGCCATTATGAGAAAATTCTTGAAAAATGCAGGGGGATTGTTTTTGCTACTCGCCGGTATGTTCATGTCGGGCTGTGACAAGGACGATAAAGTATTTGAGCCGGAAGGTGCGATAACGCTTAATATGTTAAATGAAGAGAATGGTAAAACAGTTCTGGCAAATACGGACATATTTATTAATAAAGCAAATAACTTCAAGGGCACGCTTCACCTGATCTCTGAAGTTGGGCCGGTGTCGAATTTAGGCGATAAAATATCTCCCCGGATGAGTAATCTGAGTAAAGAGGTTGCTGTCATTCCGGGTAATGCTTACCAGATATTTGATCCTAATTCACTAGTCGATTTCCCATCCGGAAGCCGTGCCATACTCAAAAATGCAGGCTATTATCAGGTTCATGTCAAATCGTTGATTCAGCAGGATAATATGCAAAAAGGAGCTGTTGTCAGATATGCTTTGGTTTATCCGGACGGAAGATCATTGCCTGAAGCTGATTATCATTTGGGTGAATTTAGTTATCAGGGTGATGAGCTCTCTATGGAAGTAAATAAAGATGCAGAGTGCCAGCTGGCTCCAAAAAGGTATGAAGATGTGTCTTCGATATTTGATCTTTCTCACTCGGGAAATAAGCTAAAGATTAAATTAAAGAAACCTGCGAATACGGTTTCCGGACCTTATGGCGATTATTATGTTTATATCAGGGTGAAAGATGTATGTACCCGTGTTCATATATTTGTTAAAGGTTAATCAGATAATACTCTTGCTTTTGATGAAAAATGAAACAGGCAGAGATAATATACATATTATCTCTGCCTGTTTCATTTTTCTTTGTTCCCTATATCGTCAAGTCCTTTTATCTTAACTGAAAACCGAGGGCTGTCAGTTTTTTCTTTAGTGAGTCAGGAGCATTGATGACCGTGTAGCCACAGAAGTCGCGTCGCAAGGGATAATGGTCACGCTGGCGGACGAAATCCTGCGGATGAGCTTTGAGTGCTTCCGTCTCTCCGGAGATCGGATAGGTGGCCAGGATAATCTGAGCCAGTATATCGCCGGAGTATTTAGCTGCATCAATAAGGGGATGTTCGGGAGCCGGAGGAGTGATGCGGGTTACATCCACTTCGATTCCGAAATGTCGCGCAAAGGCGGCTACTGTCATACGTGTTCCGTTAAACTTACCATCGCGGGAGAACCCGGCAATGTGGGGAGTGGCAACGGACGCGAGTTTTAGGAGCTCCCGGTTTAAATCGGGTTCGTGTTCCCAGCAGTCGATGATCATACTTCCGATTCGTCCTTCTGAATATGCCTGAAGCAGGGCTTCTTCGTTTATAACACCACCACGGGCAGCATTGATGATAACGGGCTTTTTACCTCCGATATATGAGAAGAAAGCTTCGTTGGCCAGATGAAACGACGGATGTTTACCGGTTCGTGTCAGTGGTGTGTGGAAGGTGATGATATCGCATTTTCCGGCAATTTCTTTTAATGATACGAATTGCTCAGAACCTTCTTTCTCTTCGCGGACAGGGTCGTTCAGCAATACTTTCATGCCGAGTGCACGACAGGATTCGGCGATGTGAGATCCGATATTCCCGACTCCGACCACACCAATTGTATAATCCTGCGGATTCGTAAGAGGCATGACAGAGGCAATGGCTGCAAGAACGTATGACAGCACGGAGCCTTTGTTGCATCCCGGA
Source organism: Bacteroidales bacterium (assembly GCA_051657165.1). Taxonomy (GTDB): domain Bacteria; phylum Bacteroidota; class Bacteroidia; order Bacteroidales; family UBA7332; genus UBA7332. The sequence continues at coordinate 50,203 of JBOFKD010000268.1, forward strand.
GCATTACTCCAGGTGATGCCATGTTCCTTACAGTAGGAGAGGTCAATATGATCAAACCCGATGCTTGCCGTTCCGATGTACGCGACCGGATTGTTTTGAAGCAGGGTTGCATTGCACTTGATCGGTGTGCGAACGAAAAGAACGTTTGCTCCCCGGATCGTTTCGTTTGAAAAATCTTTAGTCGGGAGAAAGGTAACATCCTCAAACGGTTCAAGAAGTACCGGAAGGCCCGGTATCTTATCGTCGGCAACTATTTTAAATGTTTTCATTGTGATGCGATTATAAAAAAAGGAGAGCTCTGATAAGCTCCCCTTCTGACTATGTATCTTAGAATGGTTTGAATCCCATTATTTCTCTTACTTCACGAAGTGTTTTAGAAGCACTTTCGCGTGCTTTTTCAGCACCCATACGAGTAACCTTGCGCAGGTATTCTTCGTCGTTTTCGATTTCAAGAATACGCTCGCGGATAGGAGCAGTTACGGCAATGATATCAGCAGCAAGCTGTTTTTTCAGATCTCCGTAACGGATCTCGCAGTTGTTCCATTTTTCGTCAAAGAACTCAACCGTGTCCGGTGTAGAAACAACACGCATAATTGTAAATAAGTTCTCGATGTAATCAGGTTTGATCATGTTCATCTCTGTAGGTCCCTGATCTGTCAGTGCGCGTTTCACTTTCTTCTCAATCGTTTTAGCGTCGTCAGCCAGATAGATACAGTTTCCTTCACTTTTACCCATTTTACCGCTACCGTCAAGTCCCGGAATTTTGATAAGTTCACCGCCAAAGTTATAGGCAGCAGGTTCTTTGAAGTATTCAACACCGTAGAAGTTGTTGAAACGACGACCGAATTTACGGGTCATCTCAAGGTGTTGCTCCTGATCTTTCCCTACAGGAACTTTATCGGCATTGTGCATTAAGATATCAGCAGCCATTAATGTAGGATACGTAAGTAGTCCGGCATTCACGTTTTCGGGTTGCTTTCTTGCTTTATCTTTGAAAGAAGTAGTTTTAGCAAGCTCACCCATGTAAGCGTGCATATTCAGAAGCAAGTACAGTTCAGTTACTTCAGGAACGTCACTCTGGACGTAGATAGCTGAAGTCTCAGGATCTAATCCGGCAGCCAGATATTCTGTCAGCACATTCTTAACGTTTGTGTGAAGTAATTTCGGGTCGGGATGAGTAGTTAACGAGTGATAGTCAGCAATGAAAAAGAAGCAATTATTTTCTTGCTGCATCTTGATAAAGTTTCTCAAAGCTCCGAAGTAATTCCCCAAATGAAGATTACCCGTAGAGCGAATACCACTTACAACTGTTTCCATATATAATGTCTGTTTATTTCTTTATATGATCTATCAGGCAAAAGTATAAATTACATTTATTATAAACCAATAAAATGTATTTAATCAGCTGCCGATACAATAATTCCACCTCCGATAACCCGGTTTTTGTGGTAGAAAACAGCCGATTGTCCCGGTGCAATCGCATGGAGCGGTTCGTCGAACGTAACCTCTGCCGTGCGATCTTCGTTGAGTCGTATCGTGCAACTGTTTTCCTGTTTGCGGTATCTGATCTTACAAGTCAGCGGAAGATTCAGAATATCGTCCGGATTAATGAAGCAGGTATCTTTCAGAAACATGCGGGAGTGGTACATATCTTTGAGTTCAGCCAGCACGATTGTGTTTGTTGCGGCATCTATCTCTTTCACGAAAACGGCATGCTGAAAATTAATTCCTAAACCGCGGCGCTGTCCGACTGTGTAAAACGGATGACCTTCATGTTTAGCCAGAAACTTCCCGTTTACGTCGACAAATCTTCCCGGTCTGATCAGAGAAGGATCAACGAATTGTTTCAGAAACGGACGATAATCGCCGGGACAGAAGCAAACTCCCAGGCTGTCTTTTTTGGTAGCAGCGCGTTCGAATCCACGCTCAGCCGCAAAACTGCGAACTTCAGACTTGGAAAGTTCACCCAGAGGAAGAAGCATTTTCGCAATGATTTCGTCAGGAAGTCCCCACATGAAAAACGACTGGTCTTTTTCGGGATCCTCTCCCTGTATGATATAATGTTTGCCATCCACCTCTGTTGTACGGATGTAATGACCGGTAGAGATATAGTCAATCTCTTCGGCCTGAGCGATATCATAAAGGAGTTTCCACTTCAGTTCATTGTTGCAGATCACACACGGTACGGGAGTACGTCCGTTCATGTATTCGGAAATAAAATAATCGAGGATTTTAGTCCTGAAGGTTTCGCGGGCATCAAAAACCCGATGCTCAATACCAAGCCTGGCAGCGAGATCCTGAGCATCTTTCAGATGCTGCGTATTTTCGTCTCTGTCATAAAAACGGAATGTGATCCCGATCACCTCGTATCCTTGTTCCTGTAGCAGAATAGCCGATACGGAGCTGTCGGTTCCTCCGCTCATTCCTAGTAGTACTTTCTTCATATATACCTGTTTGTACTACAAATTTAGCATAAAAAAAGGAGAGTTCTTTCGATACTCTCCCATACAAATAACAACTAAACTTAAAATCTATTGAACGTTGAAAATTTCGTTTATAGCGCGGATATAATTTTCTTCAGGCTGTAAGCCCATTATAATCTGCGGTTCTCCTTTCAGAGGACAATAAAGCAGCGTAGGCAGACTCTGTATGCCTAAATCGCGGGCCAGTCCTTTTTCTTTTTCGACATCTACTTTATAGAAGTCAACTTTTCCTGCATATTTCTTAGCCAGCTCTTCCATAATAGGAGCTACCTTACGACATGGAGCACACCAGTCAGCATAGAAATCAATAATACAAGGTCTGGAACCTTTGTATACCCATTTATCTTTATTGGATTTATAGTCGGAAATCTGATTCAGAAATTGAGACTCATTCATCGATTTTACGTATCCTTTCCCGGTCGTCTCTTTTTTTGGCGAAATTGCTTTTCCGGACTGTGAGTTTGCGCAAGATATACTTACTATAAGAATGAGTGCAATTAAAGTGATTTTTGCTTTCATATCATAGCTTGTCTTAATATGAGGGTATAACAGAACTGACAAATAGATTGTTTATACGGGAGGTTCTTTTTGTGATTTGTTTAGTTTTCGGTGTAGAAACACCTTTGAGCTGTACAATTAATAACATTTTGTCTGCGATTTACACAGGATTGGATTACAGATCACGGAGTTTTCTCGTATTTTTCCCGTAAGCGAAGCGTGTGCATCCTAAAAAAAAATCGTTACTTTGCAGTGAAAATCAATTAATAGAGTATCGCGTATGCCATTAAATCTTCCGGATAATTTGCCGGCTATTGATCTGCTTAAAAAAGAGAATATATTTATCAAGAACCGGACGGAAGCTCAGTCTCAGGATATCCGTCCTCTGCGTGTGCTGATTCTGAATCTCATGCCGCTGAAGATAGAGACAGAAACGGATCTGGTTCGTATTCTGTCTAATTCTGCTTTACAGATAGAGATAACGTTTTTGCGCATACGGGAGCATGAATCAAAAAATACGCCGGTTGAGCACCTGGAGGCCTTCTATCATACGTTTGACGAAATAGAGGAGCAACGATTCGACGGAATGATTATTACGGGAGCTCCGGTGGAGAAACTTCCTTTTGAAGAGGTTTCGTACTGGGGACCTGTGACCCGGATTTTTGACTGGGCCAGAACACATGTGACCTCGACACTTTACATTTGCTGGGCTGCTCAGGCCGGTTTGTATCATTTCTACGGTGTCCCGAAATATGATCTGGATCGGAAATTATCGGGGATATTCAAGCACCGGATAACAGTACCGGGCATTCCTGTATTCAGAGGATTTGATGATGAGTTTTTTGTGCCTCACAGCCGGCATACTGAAGTAAGAAGTGAAGATGTGGCGCAGGTGTCTGAGCTGACTATATTGTCAGAGTCGGAGGATGCGGGCTTGTATATGGCTATGGCGAGAGAGGGAAGAGAATTCTTTATCTCAGGTCATTCGGAGTATTCACCTTATACGCTTGATACCGAATATAAGAGAGATATGTCTAAAGGATTGCCGGTGGATTTGCCGGTTAATTATTACAAAGATAATGACCCGGAAAAGGGACCGGTAGTAAGATGGCGGGCTCATGCGAACCTCCTGTTTTCGAACTGGCTTAATTATTATGTGTATCAGACTACGCCTTTTCAAATAGAAGAAATAAAATAAAAACAAATATAGAATGAAAGAGATAATTCAGGATCTTTTACGCAAAGAATCAGAGGCAATATTGAATTTGCCTGTTACCGATGATTTCGAAAAAGCAGTGGATCTTATTGTAGAGGCTGTCCATACAAATAAGGGAAAACTTGTGACTAGCGGAATGGGGAAAGCGGGGCAAATTGCTCTTAATATTTCGACTACCTTTTGTTCGACCGGAACTCCTTCGGTATTTCTTCATCCAAGTGAAGCTCAGCACGGAGATTTGGGTATCCTGCAGGAGAATGATATCATGCTTGTGATTTCAAACTCAGGGAAAACCAGAGAAATACTGGAGCTGCTTATGCTGGCACGCAGACTTCGTCCGCATGTGAAGTTTATTGTGATCACCGGGAATAATGAAAGCGAACTGGCTAAAAAGGCGGACGCTTGCTTGTATACGGGAAATCCGAAAGAGGTTTGTCCGCTGGGGCTGACTCCTACGACATCTACAACAATGATGACTGTGATTGGAGATATTCTGGTTGTTAACACCATGTTGAAAACTAAATTCTCGAACGAAGAATATGCGAAACGCCACCATGGAGGTTATCTGGGTGAGCAGTCACGCAAACAGAGTGAAGAAGTGAAATAATTCATGACAGGAAATAGAAAGAGAGAGTAACCGCTTATACCAGTTACTCTCTCTTTTTTTTATACCGATGCAATTATTTTTAAGAAACCTGCGTCTTAATATTAAGATTATTTCCGAAGGTATTTTGTATGTATGTTGATTATAAATCAGACATTTGCAAATGCTTCACTATCAATAGGCTGTTTATAAGCTATATAACTAAACTGCATAACTAAATTATATTAACTAATAAGACATTTTCAGAGGGGTCTTATGTAAAATTTCAAAGATGAAAAAAAACATTTATCGTATTAAATCACTAGGGGAAACTATCAAAACCGGATTTTCATTTATCGGATGTAAAATCGCTTTTATCTTATGTCTTATCTTGTTTTCGGCCTGCCAGACAGATGAAATGGATGGCGAAACTCAAAAACAATTAAAATTTTACCTGAACGGAGATTTAGTAGAGTCTGTGATTCCGGAAGCAACAAAATCAGAATTTACTCTTGTTGTTGAATCAAAGAACAGCTGGTCATTAACTTGTCAGGAAGAGTGGATAAAGACTAGTATTACTACAGGTGAGGCCGGGAATACCCCCATTGTTGTAACTGTTGATGAAAACAGCGGGGGAGATGCGCGTGTAGCCAAGCTCCTGTTTGCAATGAAAAATGGTGCAACGGAGAGTCTTTCTATCGCGCAATCAGGATCTCTGGATCCTGTGGGTTCGGATGAATATCGTTTTTATGTCACTTTCGGAACTATTCCAACCCTTTATTCCGGTCTTCATTTACTTTCGCATGACGGTCCTTCATTCTTTGGCTACGAACGAACAGGTACATTTGATCCTTCGTTTTTCCCTTCGCACGTTTCTTATATTCCGGGAAGTGATAACCCTGAAGACTTGCTTGTGATGGGTGAAGTGATGAAAAAAGAGATTCTGAAGATTAATAACAGAGATAAGGAAGCTAAATTCGTTCTCTATGTTGATGATCTGCGATGCCGTTTGGGTTATGACTGGTTTGTGGCTCAGGGTATTGATTCGTCACGTGTAGAAGTGAATATGTGGTCGGATGGGACTGCTACGTATAATAACTTCTATAATTTCTTTGGTTCGAACTCCAATGCGGAAAGTAGCTGGAACCGTATCGCTACAGAAGTGGAAGCATTGAACTGGAACACCAGTGTTCAGACAAGAGGTGTGCCGGCAGAGTTTAACTCATCCGAATGGCCTTATTATATGTCTACGTTGCCAAACTACAGACTGCTGTTGCACGATAAAAATCTGTTAGAAACAGAAAGTTCGTTTATTCAGAGTAAGGTTGCTGAGATGAATGCCGTTTCTGTGTCTCCGGAAGAGATGCTGAAAGCTCTTTCGCCCGGAAATCAGCAGCGTTTCTTCAAAATGTGTAACTTCGATAAAGCACATTATTCAGAGATGTTTGATGTTTCGGCTAAACCAAATCTTGTGATTATCGGGACAAACGGAAATGCAGAACAACAGAACTATGTGAAAAGAGTGTATGATCAGTATGCCGGGACACATGATATATTTTATAAGCCTCATCCGGCTGATGCTACCTGTGCGGAATATGAAACATTGTTCCCGGGCTTGAAATTATTGCCGGGCAGAATGCCTTTTGAGGTTTTTGTATGGTCGCTAATGGATCAGATTGAGGTGTTGGGTGGTTTTGAATCTACTGTATTCCTGACTGTTCCGGTGAATAAAGTGAAATTCATTTTAGGGAAAAGCAATGCCTCAGAGCTGATTAAGCCTTTGAATAAAATGTTTGAAAATGCCTCAGTGGAATATATCCACTAAACGGCATATAAAAGAAAACAGATACCGCCTGTAAAGGTTTTTGAAAGATACTTTTCTATCGGATTCCGTTGGCATCTTCGTATAAAAAATGGCAGTAAATGATTTGAATTAAATCATTTACTGCCATTTTTAGTTCTCATTATTCAGGTTTATATTTATTAGAACTGAATAATAATATCGGCTCCGATCTCGAAAGGTTTTCCTAACTGAGCAAACGGATTGCCCATGCTTTCGAAATAGAAAGTCTGATATTTCTTGTCAAATATATTTTTAGCCCAGACATCCAGTTTCACGATACTCTTGTGAAATGAAACTTTTGCATCGCAGGTTGTATAGAATGGCTGACGGCGATTGTTGGATTCAGTCCAGTAAATCTCTCCGCTTCCTTTCAGCTGAACGTTTCCGCTGATTCGGTCCAGTACGGCAGTGTTGAGAGCTTTCGTATAACTAAGTCCGACTGACATCGTATGTTTAGGAACCATAGGGACGTATTTCCCTTTGTAATCTACAGGTTTAGTGACGCCATTCACTTTTACCGAATCCGTATATTTTGTGAACTGAGCATTCGTATACCCGTAAGAACCATACAGCCATAAATCATTATAGAGTTCAGCGCGGGCTGAAAGTTCCAGACCGATGCTGCGTGCGCGTCCTGCATTCTTAGCCATACGGCCGAATCCCGTAGGAGCGAACTGAATAATCTGCTGATCGCGGCTGGAGATATAGAACAGAGCCGCATCAACAAATAGTTTGTTCTTAACCGGATTCATCTTAGCTCCGATTTCGTAGCTCCAGTTATATTCCGGTTTATAGGTAATAGCCTCTTTTACCGGAATCTCAACAGGTTTGCTGCCCGGCATTGAATTCATTAACTGATAGCGGATAATGTCTGAGAACATCTGCATATTGAATCCACCGGCTTTGTAACCTCTGGCTACGGACGCATAAGTAGAATAGCGGTCATTCCAGGCATATTGCAAAGCTACTTTAGGCAGGAATTGCAGATAGTCAACCTTCTCTTTTCCTTCAATCTTCGCATCCAGCGGGATCAGCATCGGAGGAATATTCGGCACAGGCATTTTGGCACTTACGTGCATCGTTGTAGCCGTGAAATGTTTTAAAGTGATCGATTCGTATTCCATACGCAGTCCGAGAGTAAGAGACAGTCCGTCTGTCAGCAAATTGTTGAAAGTAGACTGATGGAAAATACCCGCCGAAAAGGTTGGCATATCGTAATTGCCCAGAACAGGCATGACAGAGTCCAGTACAGTAAGCTTAACGGGCATCGCTCCGGATGCAAATAAACGGTCAAACGTGGATTGGAACATCTCCTGCATACCATCTTTTTTGAAAGTAACGGGAGCATCCGTTTTGCTGTTCTGATAAAAACCCGAAGCTCCGATTACCCACTGATAGTCTGTAGGTTTGCTTGAACGGAATACAAATTCCTGTGTAACGGCCTGTTGCTTCTGAGCCTGTACGATCGTATAAATAGATTTCGGAGAGTAGTCCTGATCCATTTCCATCTTATCATTCAGATGCTGATAGCTGGTTGTGGAAGTGAAACGATAATTATCCCCGTTATGGATCAGCGAGTAACTGGCATTAGCCATGCGTCTCCAGTATCCGCTTTTGTCATTGAAAGAAATCGGATTTACTTTCTGGGTTGAATCAACAAATAGTCCGTAAGGGTATCCTCCCTGATTAACAAAGTCATACTGTCCGGTGAACTCCATTCGCCATTTAGGAGCAACCAGCCATACAAGGCGTCCGCGTCCTCCGGCAGAAAATGAATGATCAACCTTCTTGCCTGTATAAGTATTGGTGAAATAACCATTGTTGTGATCAACGTATCCGCTCAGAGAGAATGCCAGCTTTTCGGTGAACTGATGGTGGCGTGATATCGTACCTTTAAGTTTGCCGAATGTGCCACCTCCGAAAGATATACGTGTGTTCTCCGACTGAAGAGGTGAGCGTGTGTGAACGTGAACAACACCTCCCAGCGTATTACGTCCGTAAAGAGTACCCTGTGGCCCGCGAAGGACCTCGATTTTATCGACATCGTAAAAATCGAAGTCGAATGAACTTTTATCCAGATAAGGAACGTTATCTACATAAAGTGCAACGGCCGGGATTGCAAAACGCGAACCCACACCGCGGATATAAAGAGCTGAAGTGAGTTTAGACCCGTAATCCGGAATATAGAAATTCGGGATCATGTTACTGACCTCTTTCAGGCTGTTCAGGTGATAAGATTCAATCATCGATGCATTTAATTGCGAGACAGAGACCGGAAGCTGAGACAATGAGCCTGTTTCCTTAGGGGATGCCGAAATCTCTACTTCATCCAGCTTTATCGTGCGGATATGAGTTGAATCCTTTTTGCCGGAAGCCATTATCATCGAAAAAGAAGAACAGAGCGTCAGAAGGAGTATAAATCGCTTCATATTTTAATCGTTAGGTTTGAGTTGTATTTTAATATTAAGCAAAAACAACAGACCTGAATGAAATCAAGTCTGTTATGAATTTAAACGCCAAAGATACAAATAGATTGAATAACAACCACTTGTTTAAGGAAAAGTTTCTAACGACGAACTCTTTCGATTCTGCCTGCAATTTCTTATTTTTCTTATCTTTGCAGCTATATTGTATCAATGATTATTTAAAACGACTTGTTTAATCAACTAATATAAAAGGTTTTGAAAAAGTTTATACTATTTATACTTACGCTGGTATCTGTGTATGCGCAGAATTCCTGTGCAAACATAGGCAGACCGGGCGGAGGACCTAAGGATGAAACACCTCCTGAGTTTGTGCGCGGTAACCCGATGCCTAATACGCTCGACTTTAAAAAGAAAAAACTGGACCTTGAGTTCAATGAAAATATTTTGCTGGAAAATGTGTCGGAGAAAGTCATTATTTCACCGCCACAGAAGCAAATGCCTGAAATCCGTTCAAACGGAAAGAGAATTCATATTGAACTGAAAGATTCATTGATTGACAGCACAACTTATGTGATTGACTTTACGGATGCCATTGTGGATAATAATGAGAAAAATCCGCTTAAAGATTTTTCGTATGCATTTTCGACAGGTAATGTAATAGATACTATGCGTATGTCGGGTATCTTGCTGAGTGCTTCGGATCTGGAACCTGTAACAGGTATGCTGATAGGTGTTCATTCAAACCTGAATGATACTGCGTTCTATACGCTTCCGTTTGAGAAAATCACACAGTCTGATGCTTACGGGAAGTTCAATATAAAGAATCTGGCAAAGAAAGATTACCGGATTTATGCATTGAAAGATATTGACAGATCGTATGACTTCAATATGCCTAACGAAGATATCGCTTTTACGGATCGGATCGTCATTCCGGATCTGAAAGATATAATGAAGGCCGACACAACATTTAACGAGGACGGAACTGTGGACTCTGTAAGCATGGTGAAAGCCCTGGCGTATCTGCCGGATGATATTTTGCTGTTGTCTTTTAACGAAGATGTAAAAAACAGATATCTGGATAAATCTGAGCGGAAGCAGCAAAATAAGATTGAGCTTTTGTTTACAGCTCCTTCTGATTCGTTACCGGAACTGAAGCCTCTGAATTTTTCGGCTGATGACTGGGGTATTGCGGAATTTTCAGCAGGGAAAGATACAATTTCTTACTGGCTGAAGGATTCATCGGTTTATAAAATGGATACACTTCGTTTTGAGGCTAAATACCTTCGCTCCGATTCAACACTGAAATATGTCCCTTATACAGATACTTTGCAGTTTGTGTACAGAAAACCGCAGACATCTCAGAGTCAGAAGAAAAAGAAGAAGGATGAAAAAGAGGTACCGGTTATTAACTTCCTGAATGTAAAACCTTCCTTTAGTAAGGATTTCGAGATAAACGGGACTGCCGTATATGAGTTTGACGAACCGGTGGTAAAACTTAATTCCGAAGCTTTTCATGTTGAGCAGAAAGTCGATACGCTCTGGAAAGATATACCGTTTACGCTCGATGGAGACTCCGTTTCGGCCAGACGTCTGACTGTGGCTTATAAGTGGGAACCCGGGAAGGAATACCGTATAACGATAGACTCAGCATCTGTATATAGTCTATACGGCCGTTTTAACGATAAAAATGAGCAACAGATTAAAGTAAAGATGCCTGAGGAGTATTCGGGACTCTTCTTTACGGTGACAAATATTCCGGATTCAGTGCCTGCCTTTGTAGAGTTGCTGAATGACCAGGATAAGCCGGTCAGAAAAGAACCGGTAGAAAAGGGTGTGGCTGAATTCTTTTTTGTGAAACCCGGTAAATACTATGCGCGCTTGATTGTGGATACGAATGGCGACGGGAAGTGGACTACCGGTAACTATAAGGAAAACCGTCAGCCAGAATCGGTTTATTACTACACAAAACAGTTAGAGCTGCGTCCGAACTGGGATGTGGAGCAAAGTTGGGATGTGCTGGCTGTGCCTCTGGATCAGCAGAAGCCGAAGGCGATAACGAAAAACAAACCGAAAGAAAAAGTAGAGGAGAAATCCGAAGAGGAAGAAGACGAATACAACAATAACGGCAATATTATCATGCCGGGACAAAATAATAATATGAATAACGGTAACCGTCCGATGAATAACAATGGCGGAGGTTATATGCAAAATAACGGAAGATAATGTTCATTCAACCAAACAAATATCTTGTTTGTTATTAGAAAGAAGATAATCCGGTGCACATCGAATCTATTCTTTGGCACCGGATTTTTTTGTTTAATCAGCTATAACATTGAGGGTATACCGGATCTTAAAACTTAGCCGGAACAACCTCTTTATGTATTCACGGTTATGAAAAAAATATGTCTGGTATTTCTTTATTTACTCTTTTCGCTGTCAATGCTGCCGGCAAAAAATCCGCCTATGCCGGAGTTCCTTTTAGGAAAACCAGCCGAAAGTCTGAATTATGATGTCTATTTTCAGTGGGGATTTATCTGGAAAAAAGCAGGAAATGCCATTTTATCCCTGGAACCTGATTATTATAATGATGAACCTTCATACCTGATGAAGCTCACCGGAAAGACTACGCCCTTCTTTGATAAGGTAACCAAAGTAAGAGATACCCTGGTGGCTTATACATCACACCGGATTAAACCGCTCCATTATGAAAAAGTGGTACATGAGGGGGATTATAAAGCGAAAGATTTGCTGAAATACAACTATCCGGAGTCAGGTACAAACGGACATGTGAAGATTTATCGTTCCGGTACATTGCGCCGGGATACGATGATTCATGTATCAGGGGAGGCTTATGATATGTTATCCGTTTTCTATTTTCTCAGACAGAAAGATCTGGCTTCGATGAAGCCGGGTGAGATTATAAATACAACCGTATTTTCGGGCAGACATGCACATAAGGTACAGATCCAGTATCTCAGAGACGACCAGTATAAGACACCCAAAAATAAGGTTTATGATTGCTATGTGTTTAAAGTTTTGTTCTACGATGAAAAAGGAAAACTGGACAAAAACGACAATATTGATGTGTGGATCAGTCGTACGCCCGGTAAGCGGCCAGTGCATATGGCAGGAAAGTTAAAAGTGGGATATCTGAGGGCAATCATAAACGAATGAGATCTTTAAGTTTGTTAATAGTGAATGTGTTATCATAATTTTTTTATTATCTTTGCCCCGTTATTAACTAAACTATTAAATTGGATGAAAAAGTTTGCATTAATTTTGATGCTTTTAGTAGCAGCAATTTCTACAAATGTAAAAGCTCAGTCTTATGACTGGGGTGTTGGTGCTAATCTGGGTCCGTCAATGGGTATCACAGTAAAGAAATTCATTAGTCCGCGCAGTGCGATTGAAGGAATCTTTGCTTACAACCTGAAATGTGACGCACCTAACTTCTCTTTATTGTATGAATACCATATTCCGTTAGCAAATCGTTTCAACATGCTTATGGGTGGTGGTATCAATATCGGAGCACAACACGTAGGCCGTCATCACGATGCTGATTTCATGTTTGGTATTTCTCCTATTATCGGTCTTGAGTACTCAGTACCTTCAGCTCCGGTTTCATTAGGTTTTGACTACAAACCGGCAATCAACTTCGCAGGACACATGATGTGGGATGATTTTGCATTCAAAGTTAGATATACATTCTAATTTGAAATAAATATACAGGATGGGGATAAATTGTAAATGATTACAGTTTATCCCCTTTTTGTTTCTCAGATGTGACAGGTTCGAATAAGATTTCTTACATTTGCAATAAATTGAAATTGCATTTATTGAAACATAAAACGCTATGGAATATAATTTTAGAGATATTGAGCAGAAGTGGCAGCAATATTGGAAAGACAACAAGACTTATAAAGTAACGGAAGATCTTTCTAAGCCTAAATTCTATGTATTGGATATGTTCCCTTATCCTTCGGGAGCGGGACTTCATGTTGGCCACCCTCTTGGTTACATTGCTTCTGATATCTACTCGCGTTACAAGCGCTTAAAAGGGTTTAACGTGCTTCATCCGATGGGGTATGATGCTTACGGTTTGCCTGCTGAGCAATATGCAATCCAGACAGGACAGCACCCGGCTATTACTACCCAGAAAAATATTGCACGTTACAGAGAGCAGCTTGATAAAATCGGCTTTTCGTATGATTGGGATCGTGAGGTAAGAACTTGCGAACCAAATTATTACAAATGGACGCAGTGGGCATTTATTAAAATGTTCAATAGCTATTATGATAATGATGCAAAACGTGCCCTGCCAATTAGCTCACTGATCGAAAGATTTGAGACAAAAGGTACAGAAAGTTTGCACGCAGCCTGCTCGGAAGAGATGAGCTTTACAGCAGAAGCATGGAAAGCGATGACTGAGAAAGAGCAGCAATCTGTGTTATTAAATTATCGCATTGCTTACCTGGGTGATACAATGGTAAACTGGTGTCCGGCTCTGGGTACGGTGCTTGCCAATGATGAGGTAAGTGAAGGTGTGTCTGTTCGCGGAGGACATCCGGTAGAACAAAAAGTGATGCGTCAGTGGTGTCTGCGTGTATCTGCTTATGCAGAAAGATTGCTTGAAGGGCTTGATACACTGGCATGGACAGATTCACTGAAAGAAACGCAGAAAAACTGGATCGGACGTTCTGAAGGAGCTGAAATGCAATTTAAAATTCAGAACTCTGATATTGAATTTACAATCTTTACAACACGTGCAGATACTGTATTCGGTGTTACATTTATGGTTCTTGCTCCGGAAAGTGAGTATGTGGATCAGGTGACAACTCCGGAACAAAGAGTTGCCGTTGATGAATATATTCAGAGCATTAAACATAAGACTGAACGTGAGCGCCAGATGGATAAAACCGTTTCAGGTGTATTTACGGGGGCTTATGCTATCAATCCTCTGACAAACCAGCCTGTGCCGGTTTACGTGAGTGACTATGTACTGGCAGGTTACGGAACAGGAGCTATTATGGCTGTGCCGGCTCATGATAGCCGTGACTATGCTTTTGCGAAGCATTTTGATTTGCCGGTCATTCCTCTGGTAGAAGGTTGTGATGTGTCAGAAGAAAGTTTTGATGCAAAAGAAGGTAAAATGATCAATTCTTGCGGAAATGGTCTGGACCTGAACGGAATGGAAGTGAAAGATGCAATTGCAAAAACAAAAGCATTTATTGAAGAAAAAGGACTGGGACGAGTGAAAACGAACTTCCGTCTTCGTGATGCTATTTTCAGCCGTCAGCGTTACTGGGGTGAGCCATTCCCAGTTTACTATAAAGAGGGAATGCCTTATATGCTTCCTGAAAATCAGTTACCGCTGGAACTTCCGGAAATTGATAAATTCTTACCTACTGAGTCAGGTGAACCACCATTAGGACGCGCTAAGAATTGGGTAAATGACGAAGGATTCCCATTGGAACTTTGCACAATGCCTGGTTTTGCAGGATCTTCTGCATACTATCTTCGCTATATGGACCCTACGAACGATGAGGCTTTGGTTTCAAAGAAATCAAATGAATACTGGAGAAACGTAGACCTTTATATCGGAGGAACAGAGCATGCTACAGGCCACCTTATCTATAGCCGTTTCTGGAATAAGTTCTTGTTTGACTTAGAGGTGATCTGTGAGGATGAGCCATTCAAAAAACTGGTTAATCAGGGTATGATTCAGGGTCGTTCAAACTTTGTATACCGTATTAAAGATACAAATACGTTTGTGTCATTAAATCTGAAAGATCAGTATGATGTAACTCCTATTCACGTAGACGTAAACATCGTATCGAATGATGTGCTGGATGTGGAAGCATTCAAAAACTGGAATCCTGAATATAAAACTGCTGAATTCATCCTTGAAGGTGATAAATATATTTGCGGATGGGCCGTTGAGAAAATGTCTAAATCAATGTTCAACGTAGTAAATCCGGATGACATTGTTGAGAAATACGGTGCCGATACACTTCGTTTATACGAAATGTTCTTAGGGCCTCTTGAGCAATCAAAACCATGGGATACAAATGGTATTGACGGAGTTCACCGCTTCCTGAGAAAACTATGGAATCTGTTCTATGGTAAAAACAACCTGGAGTTGTCAGATGCTCAGCCTTCGAAAGAAGAGCTGAAATCGATCCATAAGTTGATTAAGAAGATTGCTTCGGATATCGAAAACTTCTCATTCAATACTTCGGTAAGTGCGTTTATGATTTGTGTGAATGAGCTGACTGCTTTGAAATCAAATAACAGACAAGTGCTTTCGGATCTTGTGATCTGTCTGGCTCCTTTTGCTCCTCACGTAGCAGAAGAGCTATGGCATGCCTTAGGAAACGAAACGTCAGTGGTAAGTGCGACGTTCCCTGAGTTTAATGAAGAATACCTGAAAGAGGATGTTATCACTTATGGTATCTCATTTAACGGGAAACCTCGTTTCAGCATTGAGTTTGCAGCTGATACTCCGAAAGAGGAAATTGAAAAAGCGGCATTAGCTCATGAGCTGGCAGCTAAATGGATGGAAGGAAAAACACCTAAGAAGGTGATTGTTGTTCCAAACAAATTAGTTAATATCGTTATCTGATAATACAGATTTCAGAATATAAAAAGGGATCGTCTGATTAGCAGGCGATCCCTTTCTTTGTTTTGTATTTATCCGAATATCCGGAACAGGATATAAAGAGCCAGAATAATGTCAGAAATCAGAAAAGCCAGTGCTGCCACACGAATAATCAGCATGTGGCGGTACATCTTTCTGCGGTAATAGCATTCAAGTACATTTCCGTAACGGGCTTTATAAGCAGTCAGGAAATCATTATACTCCATATCTTTATTCTCAGAGAAGAAATGATGGATTCCTTCGATCTCCTTCTCATCTAAAGTAACATTCGAAAGAGCATTGAAAGCCATCATAATCTCATCTTTATCTTTCGAGTAAAAATCTTCAGCTTTCATAGGCGGTATAGTTAAGCAGGTTATTATTAATATATTGTATTAATAAAACGTATACAGCCAGATTTAGTTTAACCGGAAGCTACTTCTGTTTTTTACCCCAGAGAAAGGAAAGATGTTCATTCATTTTTTTCTCTGCCGGATTTTCCTGAGGCTGCCAGATAACTGTATTTTTCAAATCATTCGGCAAATACTGCTGATTGACGAAGTTATTTTCATAGTTATGGGAATACTTATATTCTTTGCCGTAATCCAGTTCTTTCATAAGTTGCGTAGGGGCATTTCTTAAATGTAAAGGAACCGGTAGGTTTCCGCTTTTTCGTACCAGTGCAATCGCCTCGTCAATTGCCAGATATGCCGAATTGCTTTTCGGGCTGGAAGCTAAGTATATGGTTGCTTCTGCCAGAATAATACGACCTTCCGGCCATCCGATCTTTTGTAATGAATCAAAGCAGGCATTTGCAAGGAGTAAAGCATTCGGATTTGCCAGTCCGATATCTTCGGCAGCAGAGATAACCAATCGTCGAGCTATAAACTTAGGATCTTCACCACCCTCAACCATCCGGGCCAGCCAGTAAATAGCAGCATTCGGATCACTGCCGCGTATTGATTTGATAAATGCCGAGATGATATCATAATGCATTTCTCCGTTCTTATCATATTCTGATGGGTTTTCCTGCAATGACTCAGTGACAAGTTTGTCCGTAATTCGTACAGGACCTGAAGGGATAGCTGAAATAATCAGATCCAGTATATTCAGAAGCTTTCGCGCATCGCCTCCCGAGAAACGAAACAAAGAATCCGTTTCTTCCACCACTATATCCCGCTGTTTCAGTTCATAATCTTTCTCCAGGGTCTGTTTGAGTAAAAGTTCAAGATCTTTTTTCTCCAGAGACTTTAGTGTGTAGATCTGGCAACGAGACAGTAATGGGCGAATTACTTCAAACGATGGATTCTCCGTAGTTGCTCCGATGAGTGTGACAATTCCCGATTCAACGGCATTCAACAGGCTGTCTTGCTGAGACTTACTGAAGCGGTGAATCTCATCGATAAACAGAATGGGTCTTTTGCTGTTGAAGAAGGTTTGCTTCTGAGCACGTTCGATCACCTCTCTTACATCTTTCACGCCTGAGTTTACTGCGCTGAGTGTAAAAAAAGGAACTTCCAGCTGATGAGAGATGATCTGGGCTAAAGTTGTTTTTCCAACGCCCGGAGGACCCCATAGTATGAAAGAAGATATATTACCGGATTCAATCATTCTCCGGATAATCGCGTTTTTACCGACTAAATGAGTTTGTCCGATATAATCGTCCAGATTACGCGGACGCATTCTTTCTGCTAATGGTTGTGCCATTGTTCTTTCTGTTTAAATAGGCTCTAAGATACGATAATTTAATATTTATCATTCAGTTTCTCTGCATTTTAATTACTTTTGATACATTCCGGTGTATATAAGTTAAATATCTAAAATCGTGATTATCTTAGCTATTTATTCGTTTATTTCGTAATCGGAATTAGTTGATTTATACGAAATTCTTCCCGCAGAAGAAACTGTGGATAGTTGGCTGTTTATTATATCCTGGAATGAATAAAATATTACTACATATAACTCTTTATATATCTGTTTTGTTGTTGGCATCCTGTGCAACAACAAAGACAGATGTATTAGCTGTTTGTGAATTGAACAGTGTTAATAATTACGAGATTAAATGGGAGGTTTTTCCACCGGTTGATGGTTATTTGCAGGTTTACCAGTTCAGCTCGGGCGATTTGACCCGTAAAGATCTGAGAAGACCGGATCAGGTGGTTTCTATTTCATCCGGACAGCTTGAGGTCGTGGACAATAATGGTCAGCGTGCCTTTTTCTTCCTGAATTTCAATAACGAATATCAGGAGGTTATATCAAACAGATTCATAAAGATACCGGGGATTGAAGCGATCCGTGATATTGGCGGATACCGCACTAAAGACGGGAATCAGATCGCATGGGGTAAACTACTGCGTGGGCCTGAATTCCAGAATCTGTATCCGATATCCAAACAGCAGCTTGCTCAGTTAAATACGAATCTGCTTATTTCGCTGGATCATAACAGATATGATTATCTGGCAGATAAGCAAATGTTCAAATCATATCGTTTTATTCCTATCTACCTGAAAGGCTTTGATCAGATCAATGAACGCATTCTGAATAATGAATGTAAACGTGGAGATGTTGCCCTTTATATCGAAGATATGTATACGTATCTTTTGAAAAGACGTACGGAAGAGTATGCCAGTGTACTTCGGTTGATGAGTGATAAGGACAATTATCCGATAATGATCTCATCTCATCACCAGGAGGAGAAAATAGATTTTCTGATAGCGATGTTGCTTGATTATCTGGGAGTAAATACTGAAGATATTGTAGATGATTATCTTACCAGTAACCAGGGACTTGATCTTAGAAACTATTTCAATGTTGTCGGCAGATTAAGTTCTGATTCTCAGGAAGCTCTGACTTATTTATTAACAGCTAATAAACGCTCTGTCGATTTCTTGCTTCAGAAAGTAAGAAAAGACTATGGAAGCGTAGAATCCTATTTCAAAAAAGAATTACACTTAACCGATAAAGAATTAAGTGATCTGAGAAAGAATCTAATATTAAATCTATAGTGAATGAAACGATTTATTCTTCTTGTTAGTTTCTCTTGTTTGCTTTATGCTTCATGTATGGCTCAAACCGGAGAGGCTAAATTTCTGCATTGCCTCACGAAAAACAATAATCGTTTCCTGAACGGATATAGTAAAGCCTTTTCTGCATCCGCAGAGATTGTGCCTTATGCTGTGCCGGTGGGAATGATTGCTTATGGTTTAATTGCTAAAGACAAGACCACGACAATGAATGGCCTCCAGGTCGGAGTTTCGCTGGCTGTATCGGTAGCTTTTACGCAAGCACTGAAATACAGTATTGACAGAGAAAGACCCTTTGATAAATATCCCGGATATATTCATAACCGGATTTCGGCTGACAGTCCCTCTTTTCCTTCCGGGCATACATCCTCTATGGCTGCTACAGCTACTTCATTGTGTCTGATATATCCTAAATGGTACGTAATTGCACCTGCTGCATTCTGGACAATGTCTGTAGGGTATTCGCGTATGCAACTCGGTGTTCACTACCCTTCAGATGTGGCAGCCGGTTTGCTGGTCGGAGCCGGAAGTGCAGTGCTTACACATTATGCCAATAAGTGGTGGACGAAAAAAAGAAAAAATGCCGCACTTAACAGCACGGCATTTATCGCATATCAATCGATTGATTAATTCTTCAGATATTTAGAATAAAGCGTTGGATCTTTTATGATTTCCAGCGCTTTTTTGTATGCATCATCCTTATTGTTCATAATCTGATAATAAGCAGCAGTATCAAATAAATCACGTCCGATCAAAGCTTTTAACTGCAATTCGATCATTGGTTTAGCCTTGTCAAATTGCTCCTGATTAAATGTGATCCCTTCCTCTGTTCCCTGTTTGATCAGTTCATCCAAAATCGTCTGATTCACTTCAAAACCTTTGATGTAAGAACTTACGTCTTTGTAGTTCTTTTTCAAAGACTGGCGGTGACTGTCAACATAAGTGGCAACAAACTGGTTGATAACACCTTTGTAAACCAGGTCGCGGTGATAATCAGTAAAACGGGTTGTGTCAATCGGAATAAATACATCCGGCATAATTCCTCCGCCTCCGTATACAACACGTCCTTCTTTCAATGTTTTAGTTTTTAATGAATCCGGGAAATGCGTGCTGTCAGCATGCATCAGTTCTCCGCTTTTATAACGATTCAATAAATCTTCGTAATATTTTTTAGTCCCTTCACTGTACGGTTTCTGAATACTTCTTCCCGAAGGAGTGTAGTATCTGGCAACAGTCAGCCGGATCATAGATCCGTCAGGAAGCGGAATAGGGCGTTGAACCAATCCTTTACCAAAAGATCTTCTTCCAACGATTACACCTCTGTCCCAGTCCTGTATTGCACCGCTCATAATTTCACTGGCTGAAGCAGACCCTTCATCAATAAGAATAACTACAGGAGTGTTTTCAAGATCTCCGGCTTTTGTAGAAAAAGCCTCCTCGCGGCTTTGTTTAGCACCTTCCGTATAAACAATCAGCTGATCCTGAGGCAGAAATTCATCAACCATATCAATGGCAGCATTTAAGAATCCTCCGCCGTTGCCCTGAAGATCGACAATCAGCGACTTCATGCCCTGTTGTTTTAATTCCTGAACAGCTTTCACAAACTCCTCGTGTGTAGTTGCCGCAAATCGGTTGATTTTGATATATCCGACAGTTGGTTCCACCATATAAGAGGCATCAATACTGTAAATTGGAATTTTATCGCGGGCAATGCGAAAAGACAGTAATTGAGGTTTATTGTTTCGTTTAATGCCGATATTAGCGTACGTTCCCTTTTTGCCTCTTAAGCGTCTCATGATGTCGCTTTGCTTCATCTTCACGCCTGCGATTACTGTATCATTGACCATGACTATTTTGTCTCCCGGTAGTACGCCTACTTTTTCCGAAGGGCCTCCCGCAATTGTCTGGATAACAAACAAAGTGTCTTTTATAATTTGAAACTGAATACCGATGCCATCAAAGTTTCCAAGCAGCGGTTCGTTCATTTCTTTTGTTTCTTCGACAGTGGAGTAGCTGGAGTGAGGGTCTAGTTTTTCAAGTAAAGCTACAATTGCATCTTCTACCAGTTTATCTTCATTCAGAGAATCGACATAAAAGTTAGAGATGGCATACTCCGCTAACGAAAGTTTTCTTCCGGCCTTAGATAATTGTTGCGCCGATAGTACAAAGGGTGTAATCAGGGCAATAAGGATAAATAATTTCTTCATTTGAATTAATTTTTAGAAGTACCAGGGTTCTTATTACCCTCTCTGCGATGAAACAGATGTACAGCAAATTTGTTCTCCGCATTCTTAAGTTTATACAATTTCTGAGGAGAAAGTATTTTTTCGAATTCCTTGTAATACTTCTCTTCAATAGCGGCTTTCTGACAATCCTGACGGATCATTTCATAAACCATTCCTATGTATTCCTTATCCTGCGCGTTCTCATTCTTTCTTAATTCGCGGGACTTCATGCGTATATTTCTGTGCAGAGAGAATACCTGTTCCTGCATTTTCTCGTACAAAGGAAAGAATTTTCCGGCTTCTTCAGAAGTTAATCCTACTTCTTTTACAAGAAAAGCCATTTTTTCAGCCTTAAAGCGTTCTATATCTTTAGGGGAAGGACCACCTTTCTGTGCAAAAACATTTGACGAAAACAATGATGCGATCATTATTAAAGTCATAGTTATCCATTTATTGATCATCTTCATTTCTTTTAGTTTACAAATTAGTTAGCAAAGCATACGATTCGACAAGCGTATAGTCGTCCATCGACGCTACGGCATAGTCTGTCATCGTTTCTTCGTAGGTTGTATCGGTTATTACCTGATCTGTGATTACCTCAGAGTATATGGCATCTGATTGATTGGAGGAATGAGGTTTCTCTCCGATGAAAAGTTTCACCGAAAGAATTATTCCCATAAACATGGCAGCCATATATAAAACCGGACGGATTTTACTCCAAAGGGTAGATGAGGCATGTTCGAAAACAGGTTCAGACTCAGGTAACTGAGACATAACCTTTGCATTTAGTTCTTCGAAATAATTTTCAGGAACTTTAAAAGCCTTACGTGTTGCTTCAGACGATTTTAATTCTTGCTCCTTTTTCATAACTCTGTACTGACTTAAATTCTTACTCTTTTTATGAGACGCTTAAAATGATGAAAAGTTTAAACGTCCTGAGTCATAAACTCTTCCACTTTTTTACTGGCATGATGATACGAAGCCTTCAGTGCTCCTACGGATGTGCCTAATATGTCCGAAATTTCGTCGTATTTGAGTTCATCGTAGTAACGCATATTAAAAACAATGCGTTGCTTTTCCGGCAGGCTCAGTATGGCTTTCTGTAGCTTTATCTCTATCTCGTCGCCATCAAAATATGGATCTGCCTCCATTCTTTCAAGAAGAATTTCTTCCGGATCGCTCACTAAGGCCTGATTTCTTTTGTTCAGATTCGTGAGGAAAGTCAGACTTTCATTAATCGCTATCCGGTAGAGCCACGTTGATAATTTTGCTTCTCCTCTGAACAGGTCAATATTTAGCCAGGCTTTCAGAAAAGTGTTTTGCAATATATCATTGGTGTCCTCATGATTCAGAACCATTCTTCTTATCTGCCAGTAAAGCCGTTCGCTGTAAGTCGATACGAGTTTTGAGAAGGCAGCTTGTCTGGAAGCAGGATTTTGTATTTCTGTTATTAAATCTCTTTCTGTAAATCCGCTCATATATTATTATGGATTTTAACTTGACAAGCAAATCTATATTATTTTCCTTTGTCAAGAAAATTTTCTAAAGATATAGTTTTTATTATAGACGCAATTATATCAGAAGGTTTAATCCTGAGAGTCTCCCGGCTTACAGGTTTTAGGATTTTTCTGATCTGGCCTGACGGCATATATTTTCTATAGGATTAGAAACCTTACTGTTATTCATATATCTTTGCCATATGAACACAGAGATAAACGTATGTCATTAAAACAGAAAACAACAGTAGCTTTAATCTGGACTCTCCTGGATAAGGTTGGTACACAGATCGCGTACTTTATCACCGGAATTATCCTGGCTGACTTACTGCCGGTTTCGGATTTCGGTCTGATCGGTATGTTGTCTATTTTCATATTCCTGAGCACCATCTTTATAGATGGAGGATTTTCGAGTGCGCTGATACGTAAACAGGATACGAGCGACAGCGATTACAGTACGATCTTTTATCTGAATATGGGGATCAGTGTGCTGCTTTATCTGATACTTTTCCTTACAGCTCCTTGGATTGCCTCTTATTATAATCAGCCCGCTTTGATTCCGATTGCCAGAGTCATATTTCTGAGTCTGATATTCAACTCGGCAGGTATTATTCAGACTTCTATTTATGCGAAATCCATTAATTTCAGAATTCAGGCAATTACGAATATAATCTCGCTGATTTTCTCCGGGGGGATAGCTCTGATACTTGCCTGGAAAGGTTTTGGAGCCTGGGCGATTGTCTATCAGACAGTCTCTCTGTCCATTATAAAGACGGGACTTCTGTGGATTGTAAGTTCATGGCGTCCCCGTCTGGTTTTTGATATGGATTGTGTCAGATCGTTATTCGGTTTCTCTTCATATCTTTTGCTCTCTCAGCTCATTGGAGCTGTCCAGACAATATATCCGATGGTGCTCGGACGACATTTCAGCGTGAATGCTGTTGGTTTCTATACGCAGGCACAAAAGATGAGCGATATGGCTGTGTCAACGCTGAACACGCCTATACAATCGGCTCTTTATCCGGTTTTATCATCCATAAACAATGAAGCAGAACGACTGAATAATGCATTCCGGAAAACCATCCACTTTGCCTGCTTTATAGCTTTTCTCTTTTTGCCTATGCTTGCAATTACGGCCCGGCCTTTCCTGTTGATACTGTTAGGCGATAAGTGGTATAATTCGATTGCATTTCTGCAAATATTGAGTGTGTGCGGAATATTCTCAATTATTACATCCCTGGTGAATAACTTTTTAAGGGTAATCGGGAATAGCAAAGGACTTCTCTATGTCGAAACAACAAAAGCTGTAATCGTCTTTGCTTTATTGATGATAACTTTACCTTTCGGTGTGTTTTATGTTGTGCTGAGTCAGCTGATAAGCCGTTTTCTGATTTGTGTTTTCAGTATGTACTACACGGCTTGCAAGACGGATTATAAAATGCGGATGCAGCTTGACGATATAGTGCCGTACCTCTTATTATCTTCTGTCGCAGCGGCAGTATCGCTTTCGATTCAGTTCTTTACGGATAATCTATGGATATTGTTTTTCGTTCAGAATGGGCTTTATTTTATCATTTACATAGGATTGAGTTATAAAAAGGATAATCGTATTCTCAGAGATGTTATTGAATTAATTAAGAATAAGCGAAATGGATAAACCGATTCTAACCGTTGTAATGCTTGTTTATAACAAAGCAGAGTTTCTGTCAGATGCTATTGAGAGTGTGCTGGGACAGAAGTGCAGCTATAAATTTAAGTTGCTTATCTCGGACGATTCAAGTACAGACGAAAGCCTGAAGATAGCTCAGTCTTATCAGAAACGTTTTCCGGATCAGATTGAGATCTTGGAGCACTCTGAAAACAAAGGTTTGATTGGGAACTCAATAGATGCCTTTGAGCGTGTGGAGACGAAGTATATGGCTATTTGTGACGGCGATGATTTCTTCTGTTCCAGACATAAGTTACAGCGCCAGATTGACTATATGGAATCTCATCCCGATTGTGCCATCTGCTTTCACAGAGCATTGAATTATTATATGTCAACCGGAGAAAAGACTCTGTCAAACCCCGGTCAGAAGAGTATTCTTACGATTATGGATATGGCTTCGGGTAATTATGTGAGTTCGTGTACGGCTATGTTTCGGAATCAGGTCAACGGGAAATTGCCCGATTGGTTTAAAAAGGTGTCTACGAATGATCTGCCCTTGAATCTGCTTACGGCAAATGCAGGAGATATTCATTTTATTCCGGCTGTCATGTCAGTTTACAGAAAGGAGTATGGTGTAAGTGAATTTGCCGGAGCCAGCCAGATTACGCGGTTGAGGAATACGCTTTATTCGCGCTATCCGCTGTTGGATGATCCGCGCTGGAGTGAAGATGTGCGTGTGAAAATGAAAGAGACTTGCGCGGTATATATGTTTCGCCTGGTGGATTTGTACAGAGAAGCCGCAGAAGAAGCTCAATGCTCGTTACTTAGGTCTGAGATTGAAAGTTTAGGACTGTCGGCAGATCAGTTGAACGAAGCACAGAGACTGGCAAATATTCCTCAGGCTGTTTTCCGGCATAAAGGCTGGAAGAAATATGCATCGAAAGCATACCGGAGCTTGAGCAGACTTGTCCCGATATCCTGGTTTAAAGTGAGAATATAATGAAGAAAGAACTTTCAGCTTGCCTGATTAGTATATAATATACAAGAAAAGAGCCTTGTCAATTCCCGTAACGGGTATGATAAGGCTCTTTTTTACGTTCAATCCTGCCACGAAATACGTATGAATAATTCTTAAAGTACGGTTGATTAAGTTCCGTTGTACGGTTGATTAAGTTTTTTCGCAGTTCAATTAAAAAAGGAGACGTACGTCTCCTTTTTTCACCCTGTACAGCTCCTTGTAAGGACCTGTACGTCTCCTTAGAAGGAGACGTACGTCGTACAAATTAATCATCCTTGCAAAAGAAATTAATTATGCTTTGAAAAAAAATAATCGTGCTTATATCAAAACTTAATTACAGGTATAATCCGGCAGAGATATACGGATGAATTTTTCTATAAACGGAGAGTTATCCCGATACTTGGTAGTATTGTTCCGCTCTCTTGCTTGATCCGTTTCATGATATAACGTTGTTCATTCAGCGGAGCATTCGGATTTTCGACAACTCCCGTACTTAGCAACGCGTCGGGATCGCGGTATTTAATATTAAATGCATTTTGCAGATCCAGATAGACGCCAAGCATGATGCCTCTCTTCAGAAAAAAGAACTTATCCACTCGCAGATCGACCTGATTAAATGCCTTCAATCGTCCGGCATTATACTCATTGTAGTTTAACACCGGACGCTGTGTAGCATCCCAGTTCACTTTCAAGGAAGATATTTCCATATCGAACGGAGTATAAGGAGCACCTCCCACGAGTCTGTATTTCATAGCCAGCTTCCAGTTTTTTTTGAACTCATAGCCGCTTGTGAGCGTAAACAGATATTTGTTGTCCCACGAAGAAGGAATATATGCCTTATTGCGCGGAGAGTAGTTCTCACTTCTTACCCAGGTGTATGCAGCCATCAGGTTCAGTCCTTTGAGGTTGCTGATACGTGCAAATACTTCAGCTCCGTATGATCTGCCTTTTCCGTTACTCACAACAGGCTCATTCCCGAAAACTCCATAATCATTTCCTTTTGAGAATAACGGGATGGAATCAATAAGCGAGATCATGACATTGCCGTATTTCTTATAGAAACCCTCAACGGATAACTGTACATTACTCATGACAGCATATTCCAGTCCGACGTTAACCTGATCATTGTAAAGCATTTTCAGTCCGGACTTATTCGCCAGTTTATTATTCTGATCTTTATACCCCATAATTGTATAGGATGGAGTCTGGTAATACCTTCCTGCATTCGCATTCAGTGTAAACTTCGGTGCAAAGGTATATGAAACAGAAGCTCTCGGAGAGAGATGTTTATACCACTTCTGCATGTGTGAGTTATAAGTGTTCGCATCTGTCCGTAAGCCCAGTGAAGCTTTGAAATCTTCATTAACAGAGATGTAAGAAGCTGAAACATAAGCTCCCCATTTGCTGAAACACATGTCTGTTTTGTAGTTTATCATTGCCGGCAATCCGTTTTCGACAATGAACTGATCTGTACGGTTATAGTACTCTGCGTATTCGTAGCTGATACCTTCGTTCAGTTTGAACTGACCGATTGTCGAAGAGTTTTCGATGCGGAGTTTATTCTCAGATTCAATGGACTTATAGTTAATGAGCAATGGACTGTTTTTGTCATTATCCCTGTGTTTCCTGTTGATATTATTCAGACTATTGCGGCTTAGTGCAATAGTCTGAACGCTCTTTCCGGCATAATGCTTATATACGGTTCCTACGGTATAGGTGTTTTGCTTAATTTCCGGAATGATATTCCATACATATTTTTTGTCATCCGAAAAGCCGGCCGTATCCTTATTGATAGTCATATCATCAATACCAAGCAGACCGATGAATGTAATTTCATTCTTCGGATTTATCTTGTATTTAACTTTAAACTGAGAATCGATAAAATTAGGCAGGAAAGGAAGCCCGATGGCTTTAAATAATAGCTGGAGGTAGGATTGTCTGGCCGAAAAGAGGTACGTGACTTTGTCGCCGATATGTCCGTCAAGCGATATCCCCGCTTCGGAAGATCCGATTATCAGACTTTGGTTCTGGCGGTTGCGGTCTCCGTCTTTTAAAGAGAAATTCATAACGGAACTCAATGCATTTCCTCTGTTACTCGGGAATGCACCCAGGTAGAAATCTATGTCCTGAATAAAGTCGGCATTAATGATGCTGACAGGTCCGCCCGAAGCTCCTTGCGTAGCAAAGTGATTGATGTTAGGAACTTCTATTCCATCCAGATAGTAGCGGTTTTCGGATGGGCCACCACCGCGAACGATCAAATCATTGCGGTATCCTCCGGGGCTGGAGGCTACACCGGGGAAGGACTGAACTACGCGCGAAATATCACGGTTTGCACCGGCGCTTTGCTCAATCTCGCGGAATCCGATCTTCTTATTGGACAGAGGCGACTCTGCGCTTTTACGAAACGGTGATGCCACGATATTAACTTCGGCTATTTGTCCGATATTTTCTTCTATCTCTATGTGGATATCAGCGCTGTGATTGGTCACCTGGAATTCGGGGGTTACAATTGTTTTATAACCAACTCCGGAAGCCTGAATCCGGTAAATGCCCGGCTTTATATCTTCAATGGTGAACTTGCCATCGTCATCCGTAACAGTACCTGTTGTCGTTCCCCAGACCTGAATGGTGAGGTAGGAGACAGGCATACGGTCTTTTTTGTTAATTACTGTGCCTTTGATTGCTAAAGGAGCACCGAAGGCAGGAAGAGTGGCTAGAATGGTAAACAGAAGCAATAAGTGTTTCATTTGCATTGTATAAGCTGTGATTCAGATACAAAACAAATGAAAAAAATTAATGTTCGCTTATGTTTATGTCAATTAATGGTTTTAAAAGAACCGGATGTATAAGATCCGGAGCAATTTCTTTCAGCGGAATCAGCACAAAATCGCGTTGATCAATTAGCGGATGAGGAACCGTCAGTCTTTCCGTATGAATAATATCCTGATTGAAAAACAGAATATCAATATCAATAATACGGTCCGAATAACCACCGTTGCTCTTGGTCGTTCGTCCCAAATCCCGTTCGATTTCTTGCGTTGCATCCAGAACTTCAAAAGCACTAAGTGAAGTCTCAATACATACAACAGCATTCAAAAATATATTATCGGAATCAAATCCCCAGGGTGCAGTTTTGTAAAAAGCGGATTGAGAAATAACTTTCCCAACCCGCTTTTCTATTTCATTAATTGCACTTTTAAGATTTGAATCCAGATTTCCCAGGTTTGTACCCAATCCCAGAAATACTTGATTCATAACCGGCATTATAATGTTGTTTGAATTAGATAATCAGCATAGCATCGCCATATGCACCAAATCTGTAGCCTTCTTTCACAGCCAGCTCATAAGCATCCATGATCAGATCATATCCGCCGAAAGCAGTTGTCATCATCAGAAGAGTAGAGTATGGTAAATGGAAATTCGTAATCAAAGAATCAGCTACCGTAAATTCGTAAGGAGGGAAGATAAATTTATTTGTCCATCCTTCGTAAGCTTTAATACGGCCTTCAGTTGTCACGGCTGTTTCCAGAGCACGCATAACAGTAGTACCTACCGCGCATATACGCTGGTTATTGTCTTTTGTATGATCAACCTGAGAAACAATCTCGCTGTTGATAGTCATCTGCTCAGAATCCATCTTATGTTTAGTAAGATCTTCAACATCAATTTCGCGGTATGCTCCAAGTCCTGAATGCAGAGTTACGAATCCTTTTTCGATTCCTTTGATCTCCATTCTCTTCATAAGCTCGCGGCTAAAGTGAAGTCCGGCAGCCGGAGCCACTACAGCACCTTCGTTTTTAGCGAAAATAGTCTGATAGCGTTCAGTGTCGTCTTCGCTTACAGGGCGATTGATATATTTAGGAATCGGAGTTTCTCCTAATTCATAAAGGGCTTTTTTGAATTCTTCATGACTACCGTCATAAAGGAAACGAAGCGTACGGCCTCTTGAAGTAGTATTGTCAATAACTTCGGCAACCATTGAATCATCATCGCCAAAGTATAATTTATTACCAATACGTATTTTACGTGCAGGATCTACCAATACATCCCAAAGTCTGTTTTCCTCATTCAGTTCTCTCAACAAGAAAACCTCAATCTTAGCACCAGTCTTTTCTTTATTCCCATAAAGGCGCGCAGGAAAAACCTGAGTGTCATTAAAGATGAATAAATCTTTGTCATCAAAATAACTGATCACATCTTTAAAGAGCTTATGCTCAATTTCACCTGTAGCGCGGTGCACAACCATAAGTCTTGATTCGTCTCTGTTAGCTGCCGGCTCGTGAGCAACAAGATCTTCCGGTAATTTGAATTTAAATTGAGATAGTTTCATATAACTATATTATTCTATATTGTTTTCTACATTATCATTAAAGATCTCATCGATCTGATCGACATCCAGACAATCAGCCAGTGTGATCTCACCAACTCTCGTACGAATCAACCCGGTCAGGTGTCCTCCGCTGCCCAGAGCTTCACCGATATCGCGTGCTAAAGCACGGATATAAGTACCCTTGCTGCATACTACACGAACCTGTATTACAGGCAGTTGATAGTCAAGTAGCTCGATATCATCAATAACAAGGATCTTAGGCTTAAGTTCAACCTCTTCGCCCTTTCTTGCGAGGTCGTAAGCGCGTTCACCATTCACCTTGCAGGCAGAGTATGAAGGCGGGATTTGCTCTATACGTCCAATGAACTTCTGAAGAGTTTCTTCGACAAGTTCTTTGGTTATATGTTCTGTCGGATACGTCTGATCTATTTCAGTTTCCAGATCAAAAGAAGGAGTAGTAGCGCCTAATTGAATCGTTGCAATATACTCTTTAGTCTGGTACTGGAATGTTTCGATCATTTTGGTCGCTTTACCCGTACAGATAATCATTACCCCTGTAGCAAGCGGATCTAACGTTCCGGCATGTCCGACTTTAATTTTCTTGATCTTTAGTTCTCTGGAAATGCTTGAACGGATCTTCTTCACCAGTGCAAACGATGTCCAGTTGAGAGGTTTATTGAAATAAAGAACTTTTCCTTCTGTAAAACTCATTAAATAATTTCTAAATTATAACCCATTAATAATAAAACTAATAAGAATATACCCAGAATAATCCGGTATACCCCAAAGGCTTTGAACCCATATCGGGTGACATAGCCAATAAAGAATTTAATGGCAAGCATAGCTACCACAAATGCCACAAGGTTACCGATAAGCAGGATGCTCATATTCTCTTTTAGAATATCCATACCACCGGGCTCCAGCATAAGCTTAAGAAGCTTATAGACTGTAGCTGCAAACATGGTTGGTACAGCCAGAAAGAATGAGAACTCGGCAGCATCTTTTCTTGTCAGACGCTGAGTCATACCACCTACGATTGTAGCCATTGAGCGCGAAACGCCCGGAATCATTGCTATACACTGGTAGAAACCGATAGCAAGTGCTTTTTTGTTTGTAATAGTCTGATCTTTGCTCGGATTGTTAAACCATTTGTCTACGTATAGCATAATGATTCCTCCTAATATAAGCATAATCGAAACTACATATATGTTCTCAAGGAATGAGTCAATAATATCGCCAAATATGAAACCGAAAAAGGCAGCCGGAAGAAACGCGATAAATAACTTCCAGTAGAAGTCGTATTTGTATAAAAATCGCGGTACGATCAGTTTAATTTTTTCAGCAAATGATTTCCCGTCCAGCAATTGATTATCCAATACAGTGCAGTGATTCAGTTTAAAGAATCGCTTCCAGTACAAAACTACTACTGAAAGAATAGCACCAAATTGAATAATTACGGTGAATGCCTTTACGAAATCTGTACTTTCTATTCCCAGAAATTTCTGAGCTATAATCATATGTCCTGTTGAAGATACGGGCAGAAACTCTGTTAACCCTTCAACAATACCTAAAATAATCGTTTGTAATATATCCATTGTGTTCTGTGCTTACAAATATCTATTTCTTTTCTTTAGGTTTGTGCATGATAGCAAAGATCATAGATACAAAACCAATAAAGCATACTGCCGGAGCAATAACTATACGGCGTGTACTGAAAATATCCGGTTGAAAGGCTTCGTCCGTTGATCCGGGACCAGTCATCAGAATAAAGCCGAAAATGATTAATAGAACAGAAACAGCAATCAGGATATAATTGCATTTCTCAAAAGGGAACTGAGAATTTTCCATAATTCGAATGTTTGGTTTTAAAAGAGTTCTGTTATCTATACCAGAAATAGTTTATTGTATTTCATCTTAATGTATCTGTTTACCGCAAAATATGCCGAGATTCCGGTCAGCAATATTCCTGCTCCGAAAACAATGGCTCCGGTGAAAATTAAAACGCGGATGTTTATCAAAGATATTATTCCTTCGATTTCACTGTCTACAGTAAGCAGTAAAAGAGCCAGCATGGCATTTGCCAGTAACGCTGCAATAACTCCTGCTCCGATATTACTCCATATAAAAGGAGAACGGATAAAACTATCTTTAGCACCGACAAGTTTCATCGTATAGATGATAAATCGTTTGGAGTATACCGTCAGACGGATTGTGTTACTGATGAGTGCAAAAGAAATAATCATGAGTACGGCAGCCAGGAATATCAGTATGATGCTGATTCTTCTTACATTGTCGTTTACGGCTTGGATCAGGTCTTTCCGGTAAAGTATATCACGAATGTCTGAGTTCTTTTTGAGCTTTTTCTCAATCATCGCGATACTGTCATTGTTGGCGTAATCAGATTTCAACTTGATTTCAATAGAAGCAAGCAAAGGGTTGAAGCCCAGAAAAGCTTCGGGGTCTTCTCCCAACTCTTCTTTTAATTCTTCCAGCGCCTGTTCTTTTGTTATATGATGTATCTCTTTAACGTAAGGAGCTTTGGCCAGATTAGCTGTCATCTTCTGAACATCTGTCTCTTTTACATTATCACTGATAATGATTGAAAATCCGATATTCTCTTTTACATATGTCGATAGATCCCTTGTTGTTAAAACAAGAAGCGTCGTAATACCCAGTAGGAAAAGAACGAGCGATGTGCTGATCGTTGATGTCAGCTTGGCATTAAAAAATGAAGCAGAAGTTTTTGTTTTTTTGCGGCTCATTTTGGTTGTTCGTTTTATTAAAGACTGTTTACACCTAAGTTGAAGGCAAAAATATAAATATTTTCGCTACACCCTGTTACATATTCACTCAAATTCAAATTAATTGGCGTTTTATATAAAATTACTCCCATTTCAACAAAAATATAATTGGTATTCTAGCTTTTTATTACCAAAAAACAGGTACATGCTTTCTAAATGGTATTTGTTGTTTTCGATAATGTCTCATTTTGTTTAATATTAGCATGATATATTGTCAAAATGTTTATATTTAATAAATATTACACGTTCATTACAATATTAATGATTATACTTCTTATTCAACATAATCAAAAGTATTTTCAACAAAAATGATAAATCAACATACTATTTTATAGATAGTTTGGATAAACGAAATCAAGTTTCATTTTAACTAGACCTAATTTTGCTTCTGGAAAATCAATCAAATCACTCAATCAAAATTCTAATCTAATACAATTTGTTTTATGAGTAAAAGCAAATTTATGCTATCAATCGTAATGATGTTGATGTCAATCTCATTGCATGCGATTGAAGTAGTCGGTAAAGTTATAGACAATACCGGTGAGGGGTTACCCGGAGCCAGTGTCTTAGTGAAGGGGACAACTGTCGGAACAATTACAGATTTCGATGGTAATTACAAACTTAATGTACCTAACGCTCAAAAAGACATTTTAGTTTTCTCTTTCGTGGGGATGGCTAACAAAGAAATTCCGGTAAAAGGAAAAACCACTATCAACGTAACGCTGGAATCTTCTGCGATTGCATTGGATGAAGTTGTTGCTGTTGGTTACGGTACTACACGTCGTCGCGACGTGACAGGATCGGTTGCATCTGTAAAAGCAGACGATCTTGCAAAAGTTCCTACATCAGACGTTACACAGGCTTTAGCTGGTCGTGTGGCAGGTGTACAGGTGACTCAATCTGAAGGTCAGCCGGGAGCTTCTGTATCTATTCGTGTACGTGGAGGTATCTCTATTACACAAAGTAATGAACCGCTTTATATCATCGACGGATTTCCGAGTGAAGATGGTATGTCAACAATTGACCCTGCGGATATTGAGTCTATCGATATCCTGAAGGATGCATCTTCTACTGCCATTTATGGTGCACGTGGTGCAAACGGGGTAGTTGTGATTACAACAAAAAGTGGAGCTAAAGGGGACAGCAAGTTTACATTGACTTACGATATGTTCGTAGGGTTTAAAACACTTGCTAAGAAACTTCCTGTATTAAGTACAGCTGAGTTTGTTTTCCTTGATTACGAAAGACGTGACGAACTGAAAAGAGAAACGGATTTCGTTGACAATTATGGGGATTTTGCAGCGATCGCTGCAAATTATGGTAATCGTGCCGGTATTGACTGGCAGGATGAAGTTTTGGGAAGAACTGCAATCTCTCAGAACCACCGTGTTGCTTTTGCAGGGGGGAATAAAGATTTGAAGTATAACTTATCTTATACTTACTTTGACGATCAGGGTCAGATGGTTCGCAGTGGTAACAAAAAACACAACATCAAGTTCCGTGTTGACCACAATGCTAGTAAGCGTGTGAAGATTTCTGCAAACATGAGTTTCGATGATCAGTCGGTAGAAGGTTTAGGTACATCTGAGCAAGGTGCGAACTTTAACAAGATGAACCACATTCTTCAGTATCGTCCGACTGTGGGTATGAAAGGTACTGATGATCTTCTTTTAGGAGACGAGGATCCATTATTAGTGGATGATAGCGGTAATACAATGCAGAACCCGCTGATCTCGGCTTACGAAGAGCATTCTAAAAAAGAATACCGTACATTCCAGGCAAACGGAAGCTTATCTATTGAAATTCTGAAAGGTCTTACTTTCAAAAATACAACAGGTATGCGTTACCAGAACAGACGTGACGAAGCTTTTTACGGGGATAAATCTATTCTTGCAAAACGTACGTCTATTCAGGGGTCAATCCGTAATACGGATGGTGGTACGTTCCAGACATCAAATGTTTTGACATATGATGGAAAGAAAAGAAAACACCGTTATTCGGCTATGGCTGGTCAGGAGTACGTTTACAGATGGACTCGTATGGCTGAAATGAGCGCGACTAACTTCCCGAATGACCTGATTGGTCTTAATGATATGTCATTAGGTACTCCGGGTGTAAACAAATCGAGCTTTAATAATGACGATATTTTGTTGTCATTCTTCGCGAGAGCAAACTACTCGTATGCGGATAAATACTTATTGACTGTTTCTGCACGTGCGGATGGTTCGTCAAAATTTGGTCCTAACAACAAATGGGGATTCTTCCCGTCTATTTCAGGTGCATGGCGTCTGGCTGAAGAAGATTTCATTAAAAATCTGGATATCTTTTCTGACCTTAAACTACGTGTAGGTTATGGTCTTGCCGGAAATAACCGTATTCCAAGTTACGGATCTCTTGCTATTCTTGAATCATTGACTTATCCGGTTGAAAATTCAACAACGATTGGATACGGTCCGGTTCAGATTCCTAACAGAGATTTGAAATGGGAAGCAAATAAAACATTGAATATCGGTCTTGATTTCGGATTCTTTAATCAACGTTTGACTGTGGCTCCGGAATTCTATACAAACAGAAGCTCGAATCTATTGTTGAAATCGAAACTTCCGGGTTCATCAGGATACGCTTATATGTATCGTAATGCAGGAGAAACTGAAAATATCGGTTTTGACTTGTCAATTACTTCTGTAAATATTGAAAAGAAAGATTTCCGCTGGACTACGAACTTCAATATCTCACACAACAAAAACACAATTCGTGCTTTAGCTGGTGAAGATCGTTTCTTCGAAGAGCCAAATATCGGATTCTCTAAAACAAACTATCTGGTTGCTGTAGGTCAGCCTATCGGTCAGATGTACGGATTCAAAACCCTAGGCTTGTATCAGGTAGAGGATTTCGATATCGTAGACGGGGAATATATTCTTAAATCAGGAATTCCTTTTGATAACGGAAACAAACCAAAACCGGGACACTGGAAGTTTGATGATGTAAACGGTGACGGTAAAATCGACGATAATGACCGTACGGTAATTGGTAAAGCAGCTCCGAAATTATTCGGAGGTATGAATAATACATTCTCATACAAAAACTTTGATTTAAGTGTTTTCTTAAATTTCAGTATTGGCGGAGATATTTTCAATGCAACAAAACTATTTAACTCATTAGGTGGTCGTTCAAACAAGAGTGCGATCGGAGCAATCAGCTCGGCTAACCGTTGGGTGACAGTTGGTGCAGATGGTAAAAATATTACAGATCCAAACATGTTGGCTCAGATCAATCAGGGCAAAACAGTGGCAGCTGTAAGTGATATGGGAGAGAATGGTAAATTTATCCATTCATGGGCTATCGAAGATGGTTCATTCTTACGTATCAACAACATTACTTTAGGATATACATTCCCTAAAGCATGGTTGAAAAAAATCTATGTTCAGAACCTTCGTCTTTATGCAACAGGTAACAACTTGTACACATTTACGAAATACACAGGTTTTGATCCTGAAGTTTCAACTCGCGGAAATGGTCTGACTCCGGGTATCGACTGGGGGGCATATCCTAAGAGCCGTTCTTTCGTTGTTGGTATGAATGTAACTTTCTAATCCTTAAAAAACCATTTGTATGAAAAAGATTTTTAAATCAATATTCTATTTTTCGGTTTTAGCAATCAGTACAACTTCTTGTACTGATTTGCTGACTGAGAAGCCTGATTCTTATTTGGATCAGAATACATTCTTTACGAGTGTAGCAAATGCTGAGATGTCGGTAATCGGTATTTATGATGTTTTTGCAAAAGAAGATCACTATGGTCAGTTTGAAATGGCTATGCCAACTTCAGATGACATGTACCATATTACGCCTTCAAGCCAGACAGATAACTCTCGTCGTGATATTTCTCACTACATGTTGTCTACATCAAATGCTTGGGTAAACAGTTTATGGAACAATAAATATAAAGGACTTGACCGCGCGAATTTCACGTTAGAAAGTATCCGTAATATGGACCTTTATAAAGAAGGAAACGAAGCTTTGTTAAGCCTTGAAGGAGAAGCTTGCTTCCTGAGAGCATTTATTGCTTTCGACCTGGTTAAATACTGGGGAGATGTTCCTTTTAAAACTACCTATACAAAAACTGTAGAAGAAGCTTATCAGCCACGTACGAACCGTGAAGCGATCTATGATCAGATGGTAGAGGACTTAACTGTTGCTATCAATCAGCTTAAGTGGTCTGGTGATTCAGGATGTACTGGCGAAAGAACAAATCAGGGTGCTGCCCGCGGTCTTTTGATGCGAGTATTAATGCACAGAGCAGGATACAGCCTTCAGATGGATGGTTCTCTGACTCGTCCGGATGATGCAACGAGACAAAAATATTTCACAGAAGTTATTAAGCAGTTTGAAGCTATTGAAGCTAACGGTTTCCATAAATTCCATACTGAAGGTTACAAACAACTTTGGGTAAACTATTCAGCAGAAATTTTACAACCTAGTGAAAGTTTATTTGAAATCGCTTTGTATACGCCTGACGGAAAGAAAGAAGATGCCGGAACATGGGGATCTTATATTGGTCCTGAAGTAGACGCTAGTTCATCTTACGGTCGTGCGAATGCATTCTTCCGTGTATTGCCTGAATGGTATGATTTTTATGCTGAAGGTGATGAGCGTCGTGATGTAAACATCTGTAAGTATAAGATTGATGCTAAAAACAATAAGATTGAGAATAAGCCATCTGCATGGTATCCTGGAAAATGGAGACGTGAATGGATGTCAGGAGCACCAAAAGATCCGAATAATACAGATGTAAATATCGTAATCGTCAGATATGCTGACCTTGTTCTTTTAGCTGCTGAGGCTTACAATGAGCTTGGTAATACTTCTGAAGCATTACGTCAGTTAAACAGAGTTCGTGAGCGTGCAGGTGTAGCTCCTATCACAGAAGATATGGCTAACTATGCAACATTCTACAAAAAACCTCAGGTTAAAGATCTGACTTACATTGACGACAGCAGTCTTCAGGGTAAAATCAGAACAGCTTTGTACTGGGAGCGTGGCTTTGAGCTATGTTTTGAAGGATCTCGTAAAAATGACCTGATTCGTTGGGGTATTCTTCAAGATGCTATTCAGTTCTTTGGTTCTTTCACGAAAAGTGCTAAATCATACAAAGCAAAAGATTATTACGAAAAAGGTAAACATGAATTGTTCCCTGTTCCATTGAATGAGATTGATATCAATCACAAATTGAACGGAGTAAATAATCCGAACTACTAAGTGATGGAAAGAATTTAATGTGGCATTTTTCGAGAGAATTTTAGAGGATGTTTTTATTTTTTGAAACGCCGGTTTAGCGGGCTAAATCAAGGTTTGAAAAAGGAAAACAGACCTAAAAGAATCCGAAATCTTAGGTTTAATACCTATTTAAAATGTTGCAGTAAATTCTTGATATAACTTCATCTTCATACAAGATTGAAATAGAATGAATAAAACCCGTCTGGCTCAAAAGCTGGACGGGTTTTTGTTTTAAGTATAGGTTCTGTCTTTTGGATAAACAGATTTATTTGCGTTTCTGATTCTTGTGATATACTTCTTCTTTAATCGTATTAACGTGTTTGTCGAGCTCGTTACTCTCCATATTCGTCATAATCCATAGATCAATCGGATTGCGTACTCCATCATAAGACGGTTGTGTGTAATCTTTCTTACGAACATCATATCCGTTACGTGTGTAGTAATTGATACGGCGTATCGCCATTTCGTCTTCTGCCGGTTCTACTTCAAGTATACGCAATCCGTTCAGATTATCTGCGAGCCAGTTTAATACCTGTTGTCCGATTTTGTTATTACGCATATGCGGATAAACAGCCAGATGTTCCAGATAATAGAAATCTCCGAAATTCCAGTATATACACAGACCTGCCAGCTCATTATTGAACTTAACAATATTAAAAGACATACGATCTTCTTTCTCTATAAGTTCGGCAAGATCTTCAATAGCACGTCTTTCTTCTTCCGGAAAAGCATCCGTGTATAATTCCATAAGAGGGGCGAATTCCTTTTCGCCGGCACTTTTTAATTGAATAAATTCAAACATATCATTTATCTTTTAGTTGTACGTTTTCTTGTGCTGGTTTTCTGTTGCCTCCGAGTATAACAAATGTTACGGCTAACAGGATGATTCCAATTCCGAGAAACTGGCTTAGTTCCATCTTTTCGTGGAAAATAAGAATACCGGTTATCACCGCCGTTACGGGTTCCATGCATCCCAGCACGGCAGTCTTCGTGGAACCTATATGCTGGATAGCCAGAATCAGCGTAAAGTCTGAAACGAGCGTAGGAATGATGGCCAGTAAGAACAGGTTTATTCCTGTCTGCATATCCGGGATTGAAGCCAGAGGCTCACCCGATATAAGCAGGTTGATAATAAATACAATGGTCGAGGAAAGTAAAACAAAGAAAGTCATCTTTAAACCATCCATCTTTGCAACAATGGACTTATTCACTCCGACGATATACAGAGCATAAGTTACAACGGTTGATAATACAAAGATCATTCCTTTCAGATTGAATGTGCCTCCGGATTCGCTGCTGCTTATCAGCCATACGCCGGCCAGAGCCATAAGAGATGCTCCCATTACTGTTTTAGATACACGTTCTCTGAATAAAATAATCATAATAGCCGATACGACTACCGGGTAGAGAAAATGGATGGTGGTTGCAATGCCGCTTGGGATATACAGATAGGATGCCGTAAGGAATAGAGCGGTTGAAGCATAAAAGGTGCCGAGGAAAAAAAGAGTGATAAACTCTTTCAGGCTTACCTTTAGCGATTCGCCTCTGAGGATCAGGTATGCCCCGATAGCTAATGTCGAGATACCGAAACGGTAAAGCATTACGGATTCCAGCCCGATTCCCGCTTTCAGTGCAGGAAGGGCAAATAAAGGGATTAATCCAAATGTGGCAGAGGATATAATCCCATAAATAAAGCCTTTTAGTTGATTCTTTTCAATTGTCATAATTCTAACTACTTCTCATTGTTTGCATGCAAAGTTCTGACAATTGACCGATAAATGCTTTTACATATGTAAAATTATTGCTTCCCGGCACGTATACGGCTTAATGATACTTGTGATATGCCCAGGAATGAAGCAATATGTTTAAGCGGTGATTTGTGGAGAATTTCAGGAGAACGTCTGATTAATGCCTCATAACGTGCAGACGCAGACATGAAGTTCTTCTCCATCAGAGTTCGTTCCAGATAGAGTATGAACTCGTCGGATAATCTTCTCCCGAGATTTGATAATTCCGGATTGCACTCGTAAAGAGCCAGCAGATCTTTGTTGTGTATCCGCAGAAGGAGTGAATCTTCCAGAAGTTCGATATTTTCGTAGCCGGCTTCTCCCGAGTGATAGCTGTTCATCGAAAGAAGAGTCATTCCCTCAGAGGCAAACCAGAAGGTTATATCTTTCCCGTTTTCATAAAAGAAACCTCTGGCATAACCTTTTATAATGAAATAGGTATAATGTGCTCTTTGATTGGCACGAAATAACAGATGCCCTTTGGGCATTTCTACTTCTTCTGTCTTTTCGAGGAATAATTGCCAGGATGTGTCGCTGACAGGGCTTAATCTGCGGAATGATCGTAATAATTCGTCCATTTTTAATTTCTGAAATCTAATAGAATAAAGCCGCTTTTTTTCCTGATTTAAGCGGAATCAGACGAAACTCTTTTGAAAGTCCGATCATGAAATTATTATTAAATACTTTGGTTGTAAGATGATTCGTATGCGTACGGTAATACTCCAGGTAATAACCTACGCGCATAGCGACCTTACCAATGGGTATATCCACACTTAAGAGTGTGTTTACAGCCTGTTGATTATTGAATGATCCGAATTTAACAATCCCCTTTGTGTTGTCCAGTCCGAAAATTTCGTAATACGATTGTCCGAAATGAGGTGAGAAGAATACACCTGCAAATGGAGTGCCGGCATGTAGTCTCAGATAAAGCGGATATTGATTGATCATTAATTTATAAGAAGCCATAATATCGGCTTTCAGATTTAGCATAGTCTTTGCAGTAGCCGGATTATTTCCGTTTCGCAGATTGTAGATGAATCCGATTTTGGCTTCACCCGAACCTCCGATAAACAGATTGAAGTTTCCTGCACTGAATGCTTTAAACATAACTCCACCGTCATAACTGATGAACCCGTCAATGGTCGTATTGTTCTGTGCAGGGTTTTCAGTAGATCCGAAATTAAGTTTTACAAATTGCTGGAAATACCATCTGTCTCCCCACCGCGGTATGTTTACGCTTCTCTCGTGCATGATCTGATAATTCATACCTTTATACTCTAAAGGCGAAAGATATGTGTCGAATACTGCCGACGAACCCACGCCGACAGACGTGGATGAAAATACCGACTTTTCGCTTTGTTCCTGCGAAAAAGCCAGAGTAATATTCAGAATTGAAAGCGTTGCTATTAATAGTGTTTTTAGCTTCATAATTTTTTAAGTTTAATTCCACCGCGGTGGGTAGAAAGCATCTTCAATATGTTCAATCTCAGTTTGAATCCCGTCAAAAATGATGGATATTACATCAAATCGTACATCAAACGGAATATTGAACATCCGGATATATGTATCGGTAGCTGCGACAATGTTTCTTATTTTACGGTCGTTGATCGCATCGGTCGGATGTGCATAATCTTTGTTTCGCCGTGTTTTTACCTCAAAGACGACAAGTTCATCATCCTTACGGGCTACAATATCAAGTTCATATCTGCCCGATTTCCAGTTGTGATGGCGGATAACATACCCGTTGCGTATAAGATAATTGATCGCTTTTTGTTCGCCTTCTTTT
Source organism: Bacteroidales bacterium (assembly GCA_051657165.1). Classification (GTDB taxonomy): domain Bacteria; phylum Bacteroidota; class Bacteroidia; order Bacteroidales; family UBA7332; genus UBA7332. The sequence goes on from JBOFKD010000268.1 coordinate 91,283, forward strand.
CCAAGATCGTTGTGTAGTGCCATAGTATCAGAGTTTATGGGGATGATCCAGAATGTATTTTTTAGCACTTTCGATCATCGGATCTATATCTAGCATTAAATTTTCCATATCGAATGTGACAAATATATCCGGATCAATACCAAATTCGGTATCTTCCATCTTTTCGTTCATGATAGGCGATGCCGAAAAACGGACAGACCACCCGATAGGCAGTTCCGAAGAAAATGGTAGTCCGCTGCCGCCACCTGTACGGTCACCGATGATGGTGACATGATTTAGTTGTCGCATCAGCATCACGAAGTAATTCGCAGCGCTGAAACAGTGTCTGTTCGTTAGTATAACGACCGGATAATTCCATCGCCACCCGTCGTACGGTGTTAGTCTGATAGGTGCAGGTTCTGAGAAATCATTATATCCGGGGCCGTTTTTATGTTTAATATATCCGACAGTTCTTTTCTCGTCCGCAAAACGCGAAGCGATCTGGTCTGCTGTATTCAGATTTCCTCCTCCGTTATCGCGGATATCAAATATAATGCCTTTATATCCTTTGAACTTCTGGAAGGCAGCAGACATATTTGTGTGAGAAACCGGCGATGAAAAACTTCCATAATAAATATACCCCACACTGTCTGGCAGTGATTGGATTTTGAGACCGCCGGCAATCTGGTAGTCGGTTCTCAGGTAACGCTCCTGTACACTCGGATAGAAATTTCGCGGATAGTCCTCGAACCACCTCCAGTACCGTGCAACATCGAATGTTGAATACAGGTTGACGTGCCCGTCTTTCAATTCACTCAGCATATCCGCAAATACGTAAAACAGCTCTTCGCTTGTTTTACAGGAGTCAACTGCCGGTGCATATTTTAATTTCACTTCATGCCAGTCTATGTCCTTATAAGCAAAAAAACAGTATCGCTCATTGATCGTATTCCAGAGCACCTCAAAATTGTCTTTTTTGGAGCGTGGGTTGTATTGCTCAGTGCATGAGCCCAGAATAGTAACGGAAATGATTACGGAAACGAAGAGGAATAAGTATTTAATTATCTGTTTTTTCATTTTAAATCAGGATGTTGATGTTTGCAAAAATAAAAAAGATTCAATAAGAAATTATAGAATCTGAGACTATTTTGTGTATTACGGTCTGAAAAATAGAACATATTTGTTTTATTGATAAATGTCCGTACACTTAAATTGTTCATGCAATGAACTTAATTATCAGCATTATTGCTTTTTGTGTATTGAAAATTTTGAGATTATGTTCTTTTATTATCTTTGTAATTGATTCAAAATATTCTAAGATTCAATGATTATGGAAAAAAATTACTTTGAACTGGAAGAGAAGATCATTAAGATGTTGAAAACAGTATATGATCCTGAGATTCCTGTTGATATATACGAATTAGGACTGATTTATAAGGTCGATATTGACGATGAAAAGAATGTAGTAATTGAAATGACTCTTACTGCACCTAATTGTCCGGCTGCTGACTTTATTCTGGAGGATGTTCGCATGAAAGTCGAGAGTATCGAAGAAATTAAAAGTGTTGATATTCGTCTGGTGTTTGAGCCGGAATGGGATAAAGATATGATGAGCGAAGAGGCTAAGCTGGAATTAGGATTCTTATAGTCTATGGATGTTCAGAAAAAAATCTATTTTGCATCCGATACACATTTTGGAGCTAAATATTTTAAAGATCCGATTGAGAAGGAGAAGTGTTTCGTCCGCTGGCTCGATTCAATAAAGAGTGATTGCGGGAAATTGTATCTTCTGGGTGATATGATCGATTTCTGGTATGAATTTAAAACAGTCGTACCAAAAGGTTACAGCCGCTTTTTAGGCAAGATAGCCGAGTTTTCCGACAGCGGAATAGAGGTGCACTGGTTTACCGGGAACCATGACATCTGGATTTTTGATTATATTTCGAAAGAAACGGGAGCGATCATTCATCGTCAGCCTCTGGTTGTAGAAGAAAACGGAAAGCGTTTTTTTCTGGCTCACGGAGACGGACTGGGCGATGATTCCAGAGCATTCCGCTTTATGCGTGCCCTTTTTCACAATAAATTTTTGCAGAAGATGTTTACCTGGGTTCATCCCAGATGGTCGGTCGCTTTTGGTCTGAACTGGTCAAGTCATAGCCGTTGCAGTACCGATAATCTGGAGTATCTTGGCGAAGATAAAGAGCATCTTATCCTGTATGCCAGAGATTACCTCAGAGATCATCATGTCGATTTCTTCGTGTTTGGGCACAGGCATATTCTTTTAGATCTGATGCTGACGAAGTCCTCCCGTGTACTTATACTCGGAGACTGGATTCAGTATAATTCATTTGCGGTATTTGATGGTTCAGAGATGTGGCTGGATCAGTTCGAAAAATAGAGAAAAAGCTTATTAACTCACCTGTAGTTAATAAGCTTTTCTTGTTTTCGTCTGTTAATAAGATGTTCGCGGTAGTTAATGTAATATTAATGGGGCATAAATTTCCGCTTTGACTTTTTTTATAGATGTTTCCCTCTTCAACATTATTTTGTAATAAATGAACTTTCTTGTCTGACATTTTGTTTCTTATTAATGTTAAATTAACGCTTCTCAGACCCTTTTTTAAGGTTGGTTGGTGTTCTGCTCCTGTATTTTCCTTTCTAATTAATATTGATGATAAAATTAACCATATAAATGTTTTCAGATTTAATCAGAATCTACCTTACTACCTGTCAAATGGGGCTTTATGGCTGATTTGAGGGGTTGAAGGTCTTTAATAATGTAAAAATACAAGTTGCTTTTTTTGAGAAAACAAGTTGATTAAGATTTGCATATTATATTGGGGCTTGCTATATTTGCAACGCTATCGTTTAACACATAAATAATGTTAGACGAATCATGTTTTGAGTTCTTTTTATTTATAAATAACAGCGGTTTTAATATCACTAAATTTCAGATTTATGATGACAAACAATCAAAAGTTAATCAACTGGGTTAACGAATGGGCTGAAATCATGCAACCAGATAGCGTATACTGGTGTGATGGTTCAGAAGAAGAAAGCACTCGTCTTCTTGACGAAATGGTAGCAAAAGGTGTTGCAGTTAAACTTAACGAAGAAAAACGTCCGGGATCTTACTATTTCCAGTCAGACCCAAGTGATGTTGCTCGTGTTGAGAACAGAACATATATTTGTACAGAAACAGCTGAACAAGCTGGTCCTACAAACAACTGGGCAGATCCAAAAGAAATGCGCGAAACAATGTTGGAACTTTACAAAGGATGTATGAAAGGCCGTACTATGTACGTTATTCCTTTCTCAATGGGTCCTCTTGGTTCAAACATCGCTCACATCGGTGTTGAAATCACAGATTCAGCATACGTTGTTGCTTCTATGCGTATCATGACTCGTATGGGTAAAGCAGTTCTTGACGTACTAGGTGAAAACGGAGACTTCGTTCCTTGTGTTCACTCTGTAGGTGCTCCTCTTGAGCCAGGACAAGAAGATGTTAAATGGCCTTGTGCTCCAATCGAGAAAAAATATATCACTCACTTCCCGATGACTAAAGAAATCTGGTCATTCGGTTCAGGTTACGGTGGAAATGCATTGCTAGGTAAAAAATGTTTTGCTCTTCGTATTGCTTCTGCAATGGCTAAAGAGCAAGGATGGTTGGCTGAGCACATGTTGATCCTTGGTATTACTAACCCTAAAGGTGAGAAAAAATATGTTGCTGCTGCATTCCCAAGTGCATGTGGTAAAACAAACCTGGCAATGTTGATCCCAACTATCCCAGGTTACAAAGTTGAAACTGTAGGTGATGATATCGCATGGATGAAATTCGGTGCTGATGGTCGTCTTTACGCTATCAACCCAGAGGCTGGTTTCTTCGGTGTAGCTCCATTTACTTCAATGGATACTAACCCGAATGCAATGTTGTCTTGCCGTGCTAACACTATCTTCACTAACGTAGGTTTAACTCCTGACGGTGATATCTGGTGGGAAGGTATCGGACATGACTGTCCTGCTGGAACAATTGACTGGAAAGGTCGCGTTTACGATCCGGCATCAGGCGAGCCTGTAGCTCACCCAAATGCACGTTTCGCAGCTCCTGCTAATCAGTGTCCATGTATCGACGAGCAGTGGGAAAACCCTGCTGGTGTTCCTATCTCAGCTATCTTGTTCGGTGGTCGCCGTCCTTCTACTGTGCCATTAGTACACGAAGCTGCTAACTGGAATCATGGTGTATTCATGGGATCTATCGTAGGTTCTGAAGTTACTGCAGCTGCTATCGGTTTGAAAGCAGGTGTACGTCGTGACCCATTCGCAATGTTACCATTCTGTGGTTACAACATGGGTGACTACTTCGGTCACTGGATTGAAATTGGTAAAAACGCTCCTAACAAGGACGTTCTTCCTAAATTCTTCTTCGTGAACTGGTTCCGTAAAGAAGACGGTAAATTCTTGTGGCCAGGTTACGGTGAAAACAGCCGTGTACTTGCTTACATTATTGACCGTGTTGAAGGAATTGGTGAAACTATCGAAACTCCAATCGGAAAAGTTCCTGCTAAAGGAGCTCTTAACATCGAAGGTCTTAACATGACTGATGAGCAATGGGATGCTGCTATCGCAGTTCGTAAAGATGAGTGGGAACACGAAATCGCATTGATCGATGAGCATTATGCTAACTTTGGAAAACACCTTCCAGCTGAACTAGCTGAAGAGTTGAAAGGTTTGAAAGCTCGTTTCGAAGCTTAATAACTTCCAATAATATATTTAAAAGGAGTAGCTGTATAGCTGCTCCTTTTTTTTGTTATATGCGGCAATTGTTTGCAGCTTCCGGACATCTGCTTTGCAAGTAGCAAAATTCGTTTTGCTACTTGCAAAGTTTTGTTTGCTACTTGCAAAACCATTGTCGTATCTTTTTTCATTGCTTAAGCGGAATAAAAAATTCTCTTAAGTGATTTTCTGAATTCTCTTAAGTGAATTATATATTTCTCTTAAGAGAATTTTTTGTGCTCTTTTATGGCTGAATAATTGTCTGTTGTTTCGTCCATTTTCATAATATTTGCCGGCACGTTCATACGTATGATTTTGAGTGATCAAACGTATGTAAACCGTGCGTAATCCAAAATTGTTTTATGCTTCTGGAAAAAGGGATTCTCAATGTTATACGTTTGTTTTCGTGGTTTATAAGGCCTGTTTTATGCAATTCCTGTTTTTTTGTTTATCTCAGATAGTGTTATATGGATTATTGATTAATGATAATATATAATTCTTTATCTGTACTAACTTCAGCAACTATATTTGGCGTTGTGTGTTTATGTCTATGTAAATAAGGTTTTTAGTGAGTACCATTTTTTTGATACATACTGTTTGTATCAAAAAATGATTATTGAAAACTACCCTTTGTGCGGAAATAATGCGTCATAGAATCAAGCGCTTATCTTTGGCGCTTAATCATCAATTAAACGATTCAGTATTTCTATGAAAAAATCTATTTTCGTTGCTGCATTATTTATCGCGGCTTCATTCGTTTCTTTTGCTCAGGACAATATTTTAAAGAATGGTGCGTTCGAAGAAGGTGTTCCTGCTGTTGTAACAGGTCAGAAAAAAACTCCTGATACATGGTTAGGTTTTCATCATGCACAACGCGGTGGTATGTCTATCGACGAAGTTGAAGGAAAAGAAGGAAAAGGAATTAAAGTAACAGTAGATAAAGTTACAAAACCTGTTTGGGATAACTATATCTATCAAAACATATCATTAACTCCCGGAGAGTATGAAGTTTCTTATTGGGTAAAAGCTACAAAACCGGCTGCTGAAAGAACGTCTCTTCGTTTTAGCATTAAGCCATCAACTAAATCATATCTTGGAGATAATAATTCACCATTCTCTCCAAAGAAAAAGGTGACAACAGACTGGCAACAAGTCGTTCAGAAAATTAAAATTGCTGACGATCAGGAAGGTCTGGAAGAAGCTCGCTTTATGATTACTTTCGAAGAGCAGGGAAATGAATTTTTCATTGACCAGGTTGAATTGAAGAAAATCAAATAAGACTTATCTTAACTATAATAAATTCACATAATCAGGAGCTATTATTCCGGTAATAGCTCTTACACAAAAAAACTCACGTAATTATGAAAAAACTTTTACTTTCTACAGCAATTCTGGTTGCTTCATTAACTGCTTCGGCACAAGAACTAATCCAGCACGGAGATTTCAAAGGTGTTACTTCTGTTACTCCGCAAAATGAATTATTGCGTATTGCTGCGGCATCAGATCTGGGTGGTAAAACACAAACAACTAATCCTACTGCCGGTGCAGAGACTGTAGTAGCCGGAACTTGGTACAAAAAAGCAGGAGCAAAAGCTTCTTTGCATGCTACTATTCTTGATGATGTTCAATTAGGTGGTAAAGCTGTAAGTGCAGCTAATATGGTTCGTACTGAAACTGATGATCCTGCTAATCAGAATCAAAATCAATTGCTTCAATTTGTATCTTTCGAGGAGAATGTAACTTACGAATTACAGTTCGATATTAAAGCTGAAGAAGGCTCTAACGCTGAAGCTTTTTATGTGGAAGTAAGAACATTCATTGATAATTCAAAAACTCAGTTAATTGGTGGTTCTTCAAATGTAAGTTTCTCAGATGCTGCTGTATTTTCAGATCTAGGGAATGGATGGTTTCATTATTCTAAAAAATTCAAAGCAGCGCACGCGAATCTGACTGCTGATCAATTTGCGAAATCATTTATTACTATTTCTAAAGATTCAAAAAATCTGCCATATTCTTATTTCGTTGCAAACGTTTCATTGAAACCTGATCAAACAGTTGGTCTTGGTTCTGCAAACGAAAGCAAAGCTAAAGTTTATGCAACAGGTAAAACTGTTCGTGTTGAAAACGCTAACGGTACAGTTTCTGTTTACAACGTAGCAGGTCAGTTGGTTAAACAATTGGTTTGTCAGGAGAATGTATCATTTGATCTGTCTTCAAAAGGAGTATTCGTAGTTAAAGTACAGGAAGCTAATGCTGCTAAAACAGTAAAAATTGCTTTGTAATACATCTTACGATATATCATATAAAAAGGAAGGTTGAGTATTTCAGCCTTCCTTTTTGTTTGATAGGTAGATGAATAGAAGCTTTTTCTTCTTAAGAATATTCAAACTGTATACTTCTGTTACGAATCAGGAGGATATATCTATTAAATTAGAGGTGTAAATATTTGAGAATCATTAATATTAAAAGTCATACTTATGAACTATAAAGTTCTGTTATCATCATGTCTTCTCGCTCTGACATCTTCTATGTATGCACAGAAGAGTGTCTTTAACTTCGAAAATCAGGTTCCGTCCGAATGGAAAGCCGCTAAGAGCTCTCTTTCTCTGGACAGTGAGCATTTGCGTGAAGGCAAAACATCTTTGAAATGGAATGCTGTGAATGGTGCTTCCATTGATGTGGCTTTGGATAAGATGACATACTGGAATTCGGTAGTCTATATTCCCGTTTATTGTTTAAAGCCTTCAGATGCAAAACTTATTTTCCGTTTTTATGGGGATGCAGACAAAAAGCAATTGGTAAGAAGTTCGGAGATGCTTCTGAACTTTAAGGGCTGGAGAGAATTTCATAAACACATTGATCTTGACTTTGGTAAAGGACAGAAGAGATCGGGCTTTGTAGCAATGGAGATTGAGTATGTATCTCCTTCGGGACAGGAAAGCGCAGTTTGGTTTGATCAGGCTGACCTGGCAGCTCCTTATAAAGATGCTTATCAGCGTCGTGTTCCGGGACCTTTTATGAAGGCGGATTTCGATAAAGGTTATTTCAAAAATGTAGGGAATCTGGATGCATCTTATATCAATGCTTACTTCAGAACTCCCGAAGCGATTACCGTTACGGATCAGGAACGTAAAGACTACGATAAGATTAAAGAGACTTTTAAGATTGATCTTAAATTCTTGCGTAACGGAGGTGTTGCTACTTCTAAGGCTGCTCCTTATCTGAATCGTCAGAAAGCTGATGCGGCTATTAAATATGTTGAATCTTTGAATATTCGTCAGAATCCCGACGGGACAGTTGTTGGTAAACCCCTTCCATTGAAGACTTACGCAACGCCTGCAGAACTCGTTAAACTGTCGTACAATATTGTAGCTTTAACTTATGCAGCTGATGTGATGAAAGATAAGAAGGCTGAAGAGCTTCTGATTCTTTATACACGCTATTTGCTGGATCAGGGTATCGCTGAAGGCGGTCGTGCATTTGTCCCGACTAACAGCTATGAGAATGCGCGTGGATTCCTGCTAGGGTTTATGTATGCTATGCCTTTCTACGAGAACTATGATGCTGCAAACCCGGGTATGACTCTTTCTCAGGATGTGAAAGATATGCTTCGCTGGACTTACACATTCGGTCAGGTTTACGGCTCTGAAAAGCATGATATGACGATTGATTTTATCTATTTGAAATCAAAATATCTGTTTGCTCTTGCCGATTTTCAGCCAACACTGGATGAGAAAGTGAAAGATGTGGTTTCGATCAAACGTTTCTATGAAAACTTCCTGAATATAGTTCCGGGTGCAGCAAGTGTGATAAAACCTGATTATACCGGTTTCCATCACAATGCACAGCACAACTCGTATATGTATGGTATGTCAAACTGGATTGCTGATGTATACAAGCTAAAAGGAACGGCATTTCAGCCATCTCCGGAGGCTTACTCAAATATTGCAAATTTTGTGAAGACTCTGTATCTTCAGGCTGCTACATCTAAAAATGAAGCATATTACGGAAATGCACTTTCAGGCAGGGGGCCATTTAAACTGGACGTACCGGTTAATTACAAATCGCTTGAACAGTTGATTGAGATTGGCGGTGCTATCAAAGGTCAGGCTTTCGATCCTGAACTGGCAGCAGTGTACAACTCGTTGACTAAAACAGCTAAATATCCGGTAGCCGCAGCTGATCTGAACGGATTCACTCAGCTTAATTATGCATCTATGGGTGTATACAGAACGGATGACTGGGTGGCTAATTTCAGAGGTCTTACATCTAAATTATGGGGTACAGAAATCTATCCGACAGCTAACCGCTTCGGTCGTTACCAGAGTTATGGTGCAATTGAGATTCTTTACCGTGATCCGAAGAATATTCTTACGAAATCAGGTTATCCTGTTTCTGAAAAGGCCTGGGACTGGAATGTAGTTCCGGGTGCAACCACTGTTCATACGGCTTATGAAAACCTCAATCCGGTGAAGCCACGTGCAGATGAAATTCAGATAAAAGACTTTGCCGGTTCACTGGCTGTGGGTAACAGCGGTATTTTTGCATTGGATTTCGAAGAAGATTCAAAGAACTACTGGGGTGGTGAGGAAACCCGCTATCCGACAAATGATTTGAAATTTAAGAAATCAGTATTTGTCAATAACGATATGATCGTGGCTTTGGGTAGCGATATCAGCGCTACACCTTCATTTGATCAGGATATTGTTGCAACTAATCTGTTTCAGCATATACTGACTAAAGCAAATGAGCCGATGTATCTTAATTCAAACAAATCTGTTGCAGATACGCTGACAGCTTCGACTGATTTGTCGAAAAAGTCATACTGGATGGTTGCTCCTTCGGGAACAGGATTCTTTATGCCGAAACAAAGTGGTGAGTTGCAGATAGTGAGAGGTACGCAGATTGTTCCTGATCATACGATTCAGGCCAATAAGAAGATAAACAAAACATATACACAGGAAGCTGCTAAAGCATGGATTAAGCATTCGGATAAAGCGGATCGTTATGAATTTGTGATCAAGCCTAATACAAATGCTTCTGAAATGACTAAGTATGCTAAGTCGCTTGAGAAGGGTACAGAATATAAAGTAATCCGTCAGGACGGTGATGCTCATATTGTAAGTTTCCCGAAAGATAAGAAGACCGGATATGTGTTTTTCAATGCCGTATCGGGTGTTAACTCTCTTTTGAGCGGAGCTACTCAGCCGGTGATTGCAATGATTCAGGAAGTCGGGAATGAAGTGATTGCCGATGTTACATCTCCTGATCTGAACTCTCAGAAGAATGATGAATACCGTTGGTTGTCTATGCCGCTGAATGTACAGCTTACTTTCAAAGGCAGCTGGAAACTGAAGGATGCCGAGGGGTATAAAGTTACTCTTAAGGATGGTAATACAATCGTGGAATGTTCGCTTCAGGACGGTCTGAAGAAGACGTTTACGCTTATAAAATAGAAACAGGGTTTTCCTTGTATACAAAGGGGACGGGTAAATTGTTTACCCGTCCCCTTTTCAGTTAGTGTGCCGTGCATGGTATATAACTTGGTGGTGCAAGTCCACTATGGGGGTCGGTAGTTACCAACCATTAGCTCAAGACAAGGGTGTCGACCGCGAGGCGAATCTGAAGGAAGTCGGCGGCAAAGTCCCGAACCG
>JBOFKD010000269.1:0-2871 GCA_051657165.1 Bacteroidales bacterium
ATCGTCATGCATTCCTGCACGCGGAGGATCCGTAATGATTACATCCGGCTTACCATGCTCTTCGATAAATTCAGTTGTAAGAATATCTTTCATATCTCCGGCATAGAAAAGCGTATTTTCGATCCCGTTATTCTGAGAGTTAAACTTAGCATCTTCGATAGCTTCCGGCACATACTCAATACCGACTACACGTTTAGCCTGACGCGCCACGAAGTTAGCAATCGTACCTGTTCCTGTATAAAGGTCATACACGTATTCCTCACCCGTCAATCCGGCAAACTCACGAGTCACTTTATATAGCTCATAAGCCTGATCTGAATTAGTCTGGTAGAATGATTTCGGACCAATCTTAAACTTCAGTCCTTCCATCTCTTCATAAATACACTCATTGCCTTTGAATACAAGAATCTCCTGATCTGTAATCGTATCATTGCGTTTCTCATTGATTACATACAACAATGATGTAATCTGAGGGAATTTATCAGCCAGATGCTGAAGCAAAGCTTCGCGTTTCTCCACATCTTCTTTAAAGAATACAACGATAAGCATAAGCTCTCCGGTAGATGTCGTACGGATAATCATTGTACGCATAAACCCTACCTGTTCACGCAGATCGAAGAATTCATATCCGTTTTTCAGACAGAAATCACGGATTTCCAGACGGATCTCATTCGACAATTCTGTTTGAAGATAACAGTTCTCCACGTTCAATACTTTATCAAAACATCCCGAGATATGGTATCCAAGCGCTTCCGGATAAGGAAACTTTGTTCCTTCTTTCAGATCTTGTTCCGTATACCAGCGACGGTTAGAGAACGTAAATTCCAGCTTATTACGGTAATATTTTGTTTTAGCCGATCCTAAGATTGGTTCGAATTCAGGAAGTTCAACTTTCCCGATACGACGCAGGTTGCTTTCCACCTCGTGGTGTTTGCATTTCAACTGTTCTTCGTAGTTCAGGTGTTGCCATTTACATCCGCCACAAACGCCAAAGTGTTCGCAGAAAGGAACAGCTCTTTTATCGCTGTATTTGTGAAACTTAATCACTTTCGCTTCCGCAAAAGAACTCTTTTTGCGTGTGCATTGCAAATCTACAATATCACCCGGTGCAGCATAAGGCACAAATACTACTAAGTCATCAATCTTAGCAATAGCTTTCCCTTCTGCAGCTACATCAACAATCTCTACCTCTTCCCAGATCGGAAGTATTTTTTTCTTTCTTGCCATACAGGTCTATAATCACTACAGAGCTGCATCGGGATTTTTAATGTCTCAATACAACTCTGCAATGTATGATTTAATCGGTGTTTATTTAATCAATAATATCAAATCCGGTATATGGTACCAATGCTTTTGGAATACGGATACCCTCCGGTGTCTGATTATTTTCAAGGATTGCCGCAACAATACGAGGTAAAGCCATAGCCGAACCATTCAATGTATGGCACAACTGAGGTTTTTTATCTTCACCGCGGAAACGGCATTTCAGACGGTTTGCCTGATAACTTTCAAAGTTAGATACCGAACTAACTTCTAACCAGCGTTTTTGTGCTGCCGAGAATACCTCAAAGTCAAACGTAAGCGCTGAGGTAAAACTCATATCTCCGCCACAAAGACGAAGGATGCGCCAAGGCAACTCTAATTTTTCTACCAAAGTCTGAACGTAGTTTACCATATCATCCAGAATTTCGTAAGAGTTTGCCGGATTTGCAATCTGAACAATCTCTACTTTATCAAACTGGTGAAGACGGTTTAGTCCGCGAACATCTTTCCCGTATGATCCTGCTTCGCGACGGAAACATGCTGAATAAGCAGTATTCTTGATCGGAAGATCTTTTGCATCAAGCACTACATCACGATAAATATTCGTTACCGGCACCTCTGCTGTCGGGATCAGATATAAATCATCCAGCTGACAATGGTACATCTGACCTTCTTTATCCGGCAACTGACCAGTTCCGTATCCTGAAGCAGCATTCACCACATAAGGAGGTTGAATTTCCAGATAACCGGCATCACGTGCATTATCCAGGAAGAAATTAATCAACGCTCTTTGCAGACGCGCACCTTTACCTTTATAAACCGGGAAACCTGAACCTGTGATTTTCACACCCAGTTCAAAATCTACCAAATCGTATTTTTTACAAAGATCCCAGTGAGGAACAGCATCTTCTTCCAGTTCCGGCATTACACCACCAGTTCTTTCAACCACGTTATCTTCCGGAGTTTTACCGGCAGGTACTCCGTCGCAAGGTAAGTTAGGAATAGTCACCAGCAGGTTAACAAGTTCCTCTTCAGCTGAACGCATTTCTGCTTCCACCTCTTTCACACCTTCTTTCATAGATGCTACTTTCGCTTTCACAGTTTCTGCTTCATCACGCTTCCCTTCTTTCATAAGCATACCTACGCTTTTAGAAAGTTGATTAAGTTCAGCAAGTGTACTATCTAGTTGTAATTGTGCAGTTCTGCGTTTCTGATCTGTATCCAGCACTTGTGCGATGATTGCTTCACCGTCAAAGTGTTTTTTTGCCAAACGGGCAATAACCTCTTGCGGGTTTTCTTTGATTACTTGTAGTGTAAGCATAAAGCCTTTATTTCTTTGTTTGAAATTGTCGTTTATTATGGCTACAAAGATAAGAAAAAATAGAATCGGGCGAATGTATTCTTTCATCGATTCTATTTCCGAGTGCTAAAAAAACTCTATTCTTGTTTAAATATATACGGATTAAAACAAAGAGGGTGTGTCAAATCAATACGATTTTTGACACACCCTCCTCTTTTTAACAAAATTATGCTGATTGTCTATAATTCTTGAAATAAATACTATAAATGCTCATTTCTCTCTTAAAAGAGCATTTTAAGATGCTCTGC
>JBOFKD010000270.1:0-4210 GCA_051657165.1 Bacteroidales bacterium
ATCAGGATAAAGTCCTCCCGCCCAATTAATAGTCGTAGGTACATTTTTCAGTTCAAATGTATGCAATCCATTAACATCCAGACCAGCCGCATCATCAATCAACACTTTAACCATCGCTACATTTCTTGCAAGTAAGATTGTTTCAGAGCATTCATTTGTCTGATCTGCAACAATCCTTTGCGCTTGAATAAACCCTGTTCTCAACTCCGGAACTGAATTCATATCATTCCCTGACAGCTCTGTTCTCCACAACCTCATTGAAGCCCGCTCTTGTCCCCGTACCGGTGATATAATTCGATCTTCAATATTTCGATCAGCCGTAATTAATGTTATATTCCATACTCCGGCAAGTATTGGCATAAGCAACTTATTCTCTTCATAAGAAATACGCTGTATCTTATGATTAAATTGGTCTATACTTGATCCGGCTCCATCAAATATATATACATTTGAATTATTAACTATCGAGGCATTTGCCTTAGTCATGTTCAAAGTCAATGAAGTGTTATAAAGATCAATTTCAACCGACTGTTTGCTATCAGAACATGCAATAAGAATAACACTCCCAAGTATTAAAAATAAATGTCGCATATTATGTACTATCATTAGTATAGAATTAAATAATCAAAAAAAGATACATCTGCCTGATAAAACACCAGACAGATGCAAAATTCATTTTACATAATTATATTCGATTCTACGATATTACTATCCCATGCTGAAGGTGCACTCACCTGAATTGTCAAACCACCCTCTTCTGTCGGATCAACCGGCTCTGAAGTTGATCCACCCGACCGAAGCGTAAGGTTCACTTCACGAATAACATTTGGTGTAAACACTTCCTTTATAAGACCAGACCAATAAATGGTTTGATCTGCTGTTAATATTGTTCCATCAGCCATAATATGACCGGCTTTACCTAACGCTGAAATAACAATAAAATATTGCTTATTTGCATCAGCTGTAGCCGTTGTATTAGCGTTATTAATCCGTCCTCCATTATTTGGAAAAACAACAATATCTTTCCACATAGTGAAATTACCGGACAAAATAGTTGTTGGGTTATATCCTGAAGTTGGATCAGTCGTATTAAACAAATTATTTCCATGTATAGATAAAATATCATTTACTTCTGATACATTGTGTACACCTCCGGTATTCCCTGAGTTAATTTTAATATATTCCGGAAGTCGATGAATCATAACAGAGGCATTCTGTGTAAAATCAAGCTTTGCTAAACCACCACTAGCTACACCATCTTTCACATTTAATCTCACGCGCATCAAAGAAACTTCTCTCTTTAATTCTATCGTCGGGGCAACCGTCACAACAGCTTCGGTAACAGTCACATTCGACACACTCCCCATAAAAATCTGAGCAGGTTCGGCATATGCTTTTTTTCCGGTCAAATCAGTTGCAAATGCAGGAAAAGAACCATCTTTAAAATCAATCTGCATCCGGTTAACATCTTTTGCCCGAACATTAAATTTGTCCCATTCCGTAAATGAAGTCCCTCCATCTATAGAGGTTGTTATCGGTTGTGTTGAACTCTTCGCATTCGCTACAGCTACAATCGTGTAATTTCCGACAGGAACATTATTATAGGTAAAGGAAGTACTCCCTGCTGAAGGCGTGATAATTTCTGAAAACTTCACAGTATTACTCGCATCATACAGAAACAATTGAACCTGCTCTATATCTGCCCAGGATGTTTCAGGGATTGCTGTTGATTGAGCAGCTTTCGTTGAAATTGACTTATCCAGTGCCAGATTAATTGTAAAACTGGATTGTTTATCAACATTACTAAGTTCCTCATTATTGTTGGAACAGGCACAAAGACTAAAAAGCAAAATTGGCAAAATACTTTTTTTCATTTTTCAGTATATTTAATATTACAAAAATATAGAACCTCAATCTTATTAATTGTAACATAATTTCACCGCAAAATATTCAACACTTTCAAATTGATTTAATTTTTATGACTATTAGACTTGTTATATAACTCATGGGATTTATACCCGCTTATTCTTTAATCACGATGTTTGACTGCTAATTTTCACGATGTGAAAATTAAAATAATTCCAGTTTGCAATAATTCACATTAAATAAAAGTACCTTTATGGCTAAAATCTCGGAAAGGAATCGCAGAATAGACTATTTCACACAATCTTTGCTTGATCATTTTAGCTATGGAATAAGCATAATACTCTGCCTGGTATTCATTTTTCTCGCTATAAAGCGTTTCAGCAAATATTGGAAATAAGAATTAATATAGTCACACCAAAATATCAATTTTATGAAACATCAGGTATTCAAAAACAACGCAGAAGATATTACTGAAGACAATTGGTCTAAAGGAGATACAATTGCACATAGCCGGAAAAGGATCATTCCTGATAAAGGAATCAACAAATTATATTGTGATATATATGAAGTTCCTCCCGGTAAAAGCAATTGGCCTAATCATTTTCACACATCGAATGAGGAAGTCTTTTTCATTTTAGAAGGTGAAGGTGAGGTTATCACAAAAGAAGAAACCTTTCAGGTCAGACCCGGCGATGTTATCCGTTTTCCCGCAGGAGAAGATGGCGCTCATCAATTAAAAAACATATCAGAGACTAAAAGCTTGCGTTACCTTGATTTTGGAACAACCAATCTCCCGGATGTCGTATTTATGCCTGATGAAAACAAGATTGAACTTTTCGAAGAAGATAAGGAAAAAATGTGGAGCTATACAGAGGAATAAATACAATCAACCATACACATGCATTGATCCGAACAAAACATTGGTTAAATTCCATTGCCGTGCAATTGTGAACCACGGGTAGGCATAAAGCCTACCCCTACAAATACAAAAAAACAACAATTGCCTTATCTGCAAAAACATGAAAAGTAAGAGATAAAAAAGGCGAGCTGAATGACCGAAGTCACAAGCTCGCCTTTCTCATTAATTTTCACAAAACCAAAAAAAATTATTTCGACGCTCGTACCTGGATATTCACAACCTTAGTTACCTGACCGGTAGGATTGATCGTTGTAACATAAAGAGGATAGAAATCCCGGTTTGTGTACTGTGTCGTCTTCGCTGCTCTGTCAAGCCATAACAGATCAATATTACCCTGATTATCGATAACATAATCAATATCGGGATTAGAGCCGTACCATCCAAGAGGACCAAACTGCCCCGACGACTTACTGCCCGTAGGCATTACGGTTGCCGCGTTCTCTATTTGCAAAGGAATATCCTTAGTGGAATAAGCCGACTGCAAACCGGATGCTTCAAAAGCACTGATATTCAATTCATGATATACAAACTTCGTTTGCTCCGGAGTGATCCATTTTACTTTATTCGCATCTGTCGGATCAGATAAGATAGAAACCGTGTGGAAAAGGACAGCTCCCGGTACAGAATCCTTACGTACAACCGAACGTGTTGCAGTATCGTAAAGACAAAAAACAGAATGCGATAAATTCCCGTTATGATTATACCCATAGTCCGAGTAACTTAACCAGGCAACAAGAACCTTATTACCTACGACTGCAGTCTTAGGCAAAGCACCTGCCAAATGAGATCCTTTAGCATAGCCTGAAAGATTAATTGCCTCCGGACAAATACCGATACTCCCATCCAAGACCACAGTCTTACTCTTAGATGGAATTAAATGCAAAAAAACATTCTTAGGATACTGCTTTCCTATACCATCATTCCATATCTTCACATTCAATGCATCATCTGTTAAACGGTGGCTGTAGCAAGGACGCTTATCGGCAGGAAGGTATGTATTCATCCAATCATTATCATAACAAGGAGTACTGGTAGTAGCGGCTACTGTTCCATTATCAAACACTGCAAGATCACCTATACGAGGGAATGGGCCTTGTGCCCATCCGTGTTCCGAAACCCAACACAATACAATCAATCATACAAATGTTTGCTTCGAATTTTGGTTGTGTTAAATTCGAATATTGTACGATTGGGAATCCCGGACAGGCACGACTTGTCTCGTGAGCTATAACGAGAAGGCCTGTCCCTACGACTTTCGTGTTGCACAATCGTACGGCAATTGAACAAAAATCCAACAAACCCACATGCATAATTCGGATCACATATTTTGTGTAAATTGATTGAAATGCCGTTATTGTTATTTGGTGTAGGGAATGGGCCTTGTGCCCATCCGTGTTTCCCAATCGAACGGCAATGGCATTAAAC
>JBOFKD010000271.1:0-26461 GCA_051657165.1 Bacteroidales bacterium
CCGTCCTTACCTGACTCTTGATAACGTAACAAATGGTATCTTCTACGTTTGCAATCAGCTTTACGGCATCAATTTCAAACCTGTTAGTGACATTCCGGTACCTCACAAAGATGCTGTAGCTTACGAATGTACAGATAAAGACGGATCTCACCTGGGTATCCTTTATATGGACTTCCACCCGCGTGCATCAAAACGTGGTGGTGCATGGTGCGGAACATACCGCAGTCAGTCTTACAAAGATGGCGAAAAAGTTGCTCCGGTTGTAACAATCGTTTGTAACTTTACAAGCCCTACTGAAGGCAAACCGGCTATGTTGAGCGCTGACGAGGCTGAGACTTATTTCCACGAATTCGGACACGCACTTCACAACCTGTTCAAAGATGTACCTTACACAGGTGTTGGTGGTGTACCACGTGACTTCGTAGAGCTTCCTTCTCAGGTTATGGAGCATTGGGCATTCGAACCTTCTGTATTGAAAGTATATGCTAAACACTACGAAACAGGTGAACCTATGCCGGATGCGTTGATCGAGAAAATGCAAAAAAGCGGTACTTGGGGACAAGGATTTGCTACCACTGAGTATCTGGGTGCATCTATCCTTGATATGGATTATCACGTAATGGAAGAAATTCCGGCTGATTTCTCACCTGCTAAATTCGAGCAGGAGCAACTGGCTAAACGCGGTATTCTGTCTCAGATTCCTCCACGTTACCGTTCTACGTATTTCCGTCACACAATGGGTGGTGGTTACACTGCCGGTTATTACAGCTATATCTGGGCTGAAGTTCTGGACGCTGATGCATTCCAGGCTTTCGTTGAAACAGGTGATATCTTCAACAAAGAAGTTGCTGATAAATTCCGTCAGAATGTACTAAAACCGGGAGGTATTGACGATGCAATGGTTATGTACACAAACTTCCGTGGCGCAGAACCAGGTATCACTCCTCTTCTTAAAAATCGCGGATTGAACTAATAATCCTTAGTCCCGGTCTTATTTATTCAGAATAAGTCAGAGACAGAATCATATAAAAAAGGAGAAGTCATAAACAGATCATGACTTCTCCTTTTTTTTTATATTATAAAACTACAACCACAAATTAACCAATCATCTCATCCGGCATATTCACCAGATAAACCCGTTCTGTAGCCCGTGTCATGGCAGTATACAACCAGCGGTAAAAATCCAGCCCCATATGCTCCGGATTCAAATTACCCAAATCAATATAGATATGCTTCCATTGTCCCCCCTGAGCCTTATGACAGGTCATACAATAGGCATACTTCACTTGTAAAGCATTATAGAACGGATCTTTTTTGATTTTACGTAAAGCCACATTCTCCGGATAATCATATCTGTAATCTTCAGCAACTGCATAAAACAGTTTAGAC
Organism: Bacteroidales bacterium; assembly: GCA_051657165.1. Classification (GTDB taxonomy): domain Bacteria; phylum Bacteroidota; class Bacteroidia; order Bacteroidales; family UBA7332; genus UBA7332. The sequence continues at coordinate 1,390 of JBOFKD010000271.1, forward strand.
ATCTGCTCATGAGACAACGCAGCCGTATCGCTATGCAGCGTGTCTATATTAACTCTGGCATCAATAGTGATATCTCTGTCAATTAACCGAAGAGTAACTTCCGCAAAACGAAAACCATAAATATCCTGCCTTCTGCGCACACGCTGAATTTCGGCAGTCTCACCATTCGCAACAAAACTCAACTCCGGATATTCTTCTGCGAGAGTATAATTATTCTTCGCTATTAACAATAAGTCCCCTGAAGAAATCTCATCTTCACGATACAATACCCGCGCACGCACACCATTATTATATAAGTTAGCCCGTTTATTAGAACGCGTAATAATCAGGACCTCTTCTTCGCCTGCTTTCCGGTAAGAATCATTCAGTAAATCCAGAAAATCCTCACCCGAAACCGCTTTAATATCTTTAAATCCTCTGAGATCAAGTTTCGGAAGATCATACACCTCTTCCCGGGCTATCCTGTCTCTCAGAAGTGTCGCATTCCAAAGTATCCCGGACTCTTCAGCCTGTCTTACCACCTTTGTCAGCACAAACTCCGCAACATCCATTCCGTATCCTTCCAGAAAGCCTTTATCCATAGCCGGACTTAATGACTGACCTATCGGGGGCAACTGTGCCGTGTCACCGATTAGAATAAGGCGGCAATTATCCGACGAATAGACATATTCCATCAGATCGTCCAGCAATCCTCCCTGAGAATAACCACTGCCCTCCATAGACTGATTCGCAATCATAGAAGCCTCATCCACAATAAAGAGCGTATCTTTATGCGGATTTCTGTTTGATGTGAACTCAAAATTTTCAGACGAATAAGTCTTTTGCCGGTAAATCTTCCGGTGAATCGTCTGCGCCTCCATACCTGCATATCGTGCAAAAACACGGGCTGCCCGTCCCGTTGGTGCCAGCAACACCACTTTCTGATTTAGTTCACGAAGCGTCTGAACGACACCTCCGGTCAACGAAGACTTACCTGTACCTGCATATCCTTTCAATAGAAAAAGAGAGGTCTCATTCTTTAAAAAAAGAAAATCGATCAATCTATTTAACATATCTGCCTGGTCTGCAGTCGGTATATATGGCAATTTTGACGCTATTTTTTCCAGTAAAACTGCTTTAGTCATAAATTCTTTCAATAAAAGTTGCTATAAAAATAAACAGTTTAATTTTCTTTTCTATATTTGCGGTACGAAAAAAAACAAAATAACAACATACTATGAAGATTACTTTCAAAATTCTATTGGTTGCGTGTATCGCAGTTTTGGGTTATTTGTGTACAAAAAGTATACTTGATCCTATTAAATTTCAAGAAGAAAAGGATAAACGCGAAAAAGCAGTTATCGCTCGTCTGATTGATATTCGTAAAGCACAGATGGAGTACAGAAACATCAACGGTAAGTATACCGGAAGTTTTGACACTCTTATCACTTTTATTAAAGAAGGTAAGCTTCCGATGGTCCTTAAAGAAGGGGTTCTTACAGATGAACAACTTGAAAAAGGTATGACTGAGAAAGAAGCTGTAAAATTGGGTCTGATCAAACGTGATACTACTTACATCGCGATTATCGACACATTGTACAAACCAGGATTTATTGCAGACTCTATCGCTTTTGTTCCGGGTACTGCTAACAAATTCGAAATGAAGTCAGGCGAAATATCTACAGCTTCAGGTTTGATGCTTCAGGTATTCGAAGCTAAAACTCCATACTCTGTTTACTTGAACGGATTGGACAAACAAGAGATCTATAACCTGATCGATGTTGCTAAAAAACTGGATAAATATCCTGGTCTTAAAGTTGGTTCTGTAGAAGAAGCTAACAACAATGCCGGAAACTGGGAGTAATCCTTTTATATCCACAAATATGACAAACAACGTGTTAGATTTCACTAAATCTGAACAATATAGCTTATCCATCCGGTTGCGACCGGATGGATTTTCTTTTTACGTGACAGACCCTAATCAGTCCGGAACCTTTTATAGCAAAGATATCACCTTCGGAGAAGGCTGTGATTACAACGAATCGATAAAGAAATACGTATTCGATGAATCCTATCTGCTTCTGCCCTACCGCTCGGTTTCCGTACTGATGGACATATCCGTCTACCAGCTGATCCCCAACCCGTTCTTTGACCGCGAATATGCAGAAGACATGTTTTACACGGGCAAGAATCAGGCTCCGGGCAAAAAAGTCATGATCAACTCTTTGCGACGCAATGAGTATCATCTGCTCTTTGAGATTGACCATACGTTGTTCTCATTTCTGACCCGCACATTTGGGATCAACCGGGTTTATGCCCATATATCACCTCTCATGGAGTACTTCTCGAAGAAGGCAAAATCGGGAAATTCAAAAGCCTTTGTCTGCCTTGGCAAACAAGGATTTGATATATGTGTCTACAAAAACGGCATATTGCAAGCTGCCGTCAATGAACACGTACAAGAGCTCAACGACTATTTATTTCATATTCTCTCAATCTGGCAGACATTCGGATTAGACCAATATGCAGATGAACTTTATATTTGTGGCGAAAACCATCATTCCGATGAACTCAATTCTCTGCTAAAGCGTTACATCCATAAAGTTTCGCCAGTGTCATCGCCGCTGAGTCTGACACTAAAAGAGGAGAACATTATTCCTTTAGAAATACAAACTTTACCATTATGCGAATTATAAGCGGTATATATAAACGTCGTCGCTTCGATGTACCAAAGAATATCAAAGCAAGACCCACAACTGATTTTGCACGCGAAAATCTATTCAACGTGCTGAATAATATGATTGACTTCGAAGACATCCGTTCTGCGCTTGATTTATTTGCCGGAACAGGAGCTATCAGCTTCGAACTTCTCTCACGCGGTTGCCACAAAGTTGTATGTGTAGAGAAAGTATCTCTGCAATACGATTTTATCAAAAAAGTAAAACAGGAGCTGAAAGATGAGAACCTGATTACAGTAAAAGGAAACGCATTGAAATATATCGAAACAACACACGAGAAGTTCGATTTCATCTTTGCCGATCCTCCTTACGATCTTCCGGAACTGCCAACCATACCGGATAATATCTTCAAACATGGGTTGCTCAACAAAGGAGGCTGGTTTATTTTTGAACATTCAAAAAATAACGATTTCTCCGAACACCCTTATTTTGTAGAAAGACGTGTATATGGTAGCGTCAATTTCTCATTCTTCCACATTCCGGAAGACGAAGAGAAAGAGACATCAACCGACAATCAGTAATCGTTTTTCTTTTTCCGGATAGCTTATTCATTCCTAAATATTAAACCTGAAAAATCAGAAAGTATGGAAAGATCTATTCAATATATCAAAATAGCTATGATAGCTGTTCTGCTTATCGGCATGATGAATATATCCGATGATGTATTTAATATGCTCAAACTGGTAGCTATGGGGGCATTCCTGTGGATTGCCTATTATGAATATCTTTACTATCGTGAATTCAGAATGATTATTTACGGTGGTCTGGCCATTTTGTATCAGCCATTTCTTGATTTTGGAATCAACCGGGATTACTGGTTTGTCATCAATCTGCTTGCAGCTGTGTGGCTGGCCTATTCCTTCTACATGGATAAATTCAATCCCCGTCCGAGAAAGATAAAAAAGAAAAATCAGAAAAAATAAAATTAGAAAGGCACCCGCTTACCTCAAGCGAGTGCCTTTATTCATATAATTATATACAATAGATTAAAAGTAGTCAGATTATAGAATCATACTTACAGGATTGTTGCAGCAAGTTCAGACAACTCACTACGCTCACCCTTCACCAGATTCACATGCGCAAAAATCTTTTGTCCGCGCATCTTATCAATCATATAAGCCAGACCATTCGACTGAGAGTCCAGATACGGCGAATCAATCTGCTGGATATCGCCGGTGAATACCACCTTCGTTCCTTCACCCGCACGTGTAATGATTGTTTTAATTTCATGAGGAGTCAGATTCTGCGCCTCATCAATAATAAAGAACGTTTCCGACAAACTCCGTCCGCGTATATAAGCCAGAGCCTCAATCACCAGCTGCCCTCCCTGTTCCATCTCCGAGATACGTTTCACCTCATTCGAATAAGGATTAAACTGATGCTTGATCACAGTCAGATTATCATATAACGGCTGCATATACGGAGCCACCTTCTGTTTTTCGTCTCCCGGCAGAAATCCCAGATCCTTATTAGCCAGAGCCACAATCGGACGTGCCAGCAAAATCTGTTTATAATCTCCCGATTGTTCCAGAGCTGCGGCCAGCGCAAGCAATGTTTTCCCCGTTCCCGCTTTTCCGGTCATACCAACCAGTTGCACATTCGGATCCATCAATACCTCAAAAGCAAAGGTTTGCTCGGCATTTCTGGGCTCAATCCCATAGAACCGGCCTTTGTTCACATGCTCTATCTTATGCGTAAACGGATTATATCTGGCCAATGCAGAAGCACGTGTACTTTGCATGACAAAGCACTCATTAGGCACCAGCTCTTTAAAGAACGGAAGATCCTCCGGATTCAGTCCGGATTTCGAAGCATAGAATTTATCAATCAGATCCGGATCGAAATCGGAATACACTTTCTGCGCTTCGGCAAAAACATCTATATTTTTTACTTTATCATTAATATAATCTTCGGCTAATATTCCCAACGCACGGGCTTTCATACGCAGATTAATATCCTTACTTACCAGAACAGTCTTTTCATCCGGATGCTTTTTCGCAATTTCCAGCGTTGCCGACAATATCCGGTTATCCGGTGTTACCCCCTGAAAGGCCTGAGAGACCTCGGGTTCCATACCTTTCGATACATACACAAACAAACGACCTCTGCCTTCACCCAGTGAAGCTCCTTTCTTGAATAAGTTATCATCGGTAGAAGTATCCATATTCCGGATAAACTCCCGTGCATTAAAGTTAATCTCATCATTTCCTTTTTTGAACTTATCCAGCTCTTCCATCACAATAATCGGAAGATAGATATCATTCTCCTGGAATTTCTCAAGACAACTGTAGTCATGCAATATCACATTGGTATCCAGCACAAAATTTTTCTTGGCGCCCATAATCTTTTCGATTTAAAGGTTAGACATTTTTATTCATTTGTTTGTTATAACCTCACAAACTATGGATATAACAAATAATATATGTAGGTTTGCACCGTTTCTCATGATAAAGTAGTTTAAAATAATTAATACGATTATTTATTGAAAACTACATATTTCGCGAAAAGTAATAATTAAATCCATATAAAGAAGAAAAAAGATGAGTAAATATAAAAAAACACTCGATTATCTTTATTCCAGACTTCCTATGTTTCAACGGGTTGGTGGTAGTGCTTATAAAGAGGGACTTGATAACAGTCTGGCTCTTTGCTCTCATCTGGGCAACCCTCAGGATAAATACAAAATCATTCACGTAGCCGGAACAAACGGAAAAGGATCTGTATCGAATCTGATTGCAGCCGTATTACAGGCACAGGGATACAAAGTTGGTTTATATACGTCTCCGCACCTTGTAGATTTTCGCGAACGTATCCGTATCAACGGAGCTATGATCCCCGAAGACAAAGTCGTACACTTTGTTGACCATATAAAAAGCTACTCTGAAGAGATATCTCCTTCCTTCTTTGAGCTTACCATGGCAATGGCTTTCGAATACTTTGCCAAAGAAGAAGTTGATTACGCTGTTATCGAAGTAGGCCTGGGCGGACGTCTGGACAGCACGAATGTTGTGAAACCTATCCTGTCTGTCATCACAAACATCAGCTTTGACCATATTCAGTTTCTGGGTACTTCCCTTGTACAGATTGCCGGAGAAAAAGCCGGAATCATAAAACAGCGCGTACCGGTGATCGTTGGCGAAACGACCGACGAAACACGCCCTGTATTCGTAGAGAAGGCAAAAGAGATGAGTGCACCTGTTTTCTTCGCATCCGAAGAAGAGGTCATTGCGAAATCATCTTTACTCGACAATGCTCACTGGTTGTTTCAGACAGCCGACTTCGGAGCCGTAGAAGGACAATTAGGTGGCTTGTGTCAGGACAAAAACGCTGCCACTGTATTCGCTGCTTTGCGCGAACTTAAACAGCTGGGCGTGCTTATTTCCGACACATCCGTACAACGCGGTTTTTCGCAGGTCACACAACTCACCGGACTTCGCGGCCGCTGGGAGAAACTACGTATCAATCCGAAAGTTATCTGCGACACAGGCCATAACGAAGCCGGTATACAGCAGATCGTACAGCAACTCAATGGCGAACACTACAACAAACTACGCATCGTACTTGGGATGGTTAATGATAAAGACGTCACTAAGGTTCTTTCTCTCTTACCCCAAAACGCCATTTATTACTTCACCCGGGCCTCTATCCCGCGCTCGCTTGAAGAACGTGCCCTGCAACAAAAGGCCTTTGAAGCAGGACTTTCAGGCAATTGCTATTCCTCAGTAATGGAAGCCTACGAAACAGCTCTGAAAGAAGCTGATAAGGATGATCTGATCTTTGTCGGAGGCAGCACATTTATTGTAGCCGATTTACTTACAGGACTTCAGCAGCCCTGATTGCGAATGAAAAAATCTCTTAAATAACGGAGCTTCGTGCATTATCCGCCGATAAATCCTTATCTTTGAGTCAGAAACGTAAAAACATAAAGAATTAAAGATGGATTTCAATGATATCTTGATGGGTGGTATGCCACTCAAAAAAGGAAAAGATGACAGACGTAAAGACGGGAAACGTCCACTTATTGCGAAGCAAAAAGGGAAACGCATTTCAGGTGCTGCCAAAATGAAAGCCGAGTATAAAGCACGTATTGCTAAAAGAAACGAAGCCCGTAAAAAACAAAGAGAACAAAAAGAACAATAGTACCCGAACGGGACTTGTTCAATCCATAAAAGCATCCTTTTGCCTTTTTTCAAATTGGATTGCTCAACAAAAAACGCAGTCAAATGACATTCCGTCATTAGACTGCGTTTTTTCATTTCTCTGTACCCGCTGCCCCGGACTTCCCGCCGGCTACCTACATCGGATCCAGCGTATAAAGCTCATGCCTTCCGTCTGAAAGTATTTTCAGGAAGCGTTCGTAATGTTTCAGCACATCACCGATAATCTCTTCCTTCGTAAAATACTGCACATCATAACCATCACGACTGTCTCCAAAGTAAGTAAACGGAATAAAGAAATGTTCCGATTCAGTCTGAGGAGCATTCGCTTCCCGGATAAAGTTCTCGGACAACTCTTTCTTTTTCGCCCTCACCCCGTACTTAAAGCTCTTCATCGCATCATGATTAATCCGTATCTCAATATGCGGATTCACCTTTTCGCCCGAGCTTATCGTAGCCTTAATACCCTGCCGCGACAGCTCCTCGGCCAGCTCCTCAAAAGCCGGCTTAACGGTATGCTGAATATAAGCCTTCACTTCGCTTTTCTGCGAATAAGTCAGTATCCTTTGCAACCTCTCCTTCCAGTAGCGGCCCGACCAGTGATTCGTCGAATGCGAGAAACCGATCGTATTATACCTTTTGTCTATATAGAGAGCCGTCATCAGATTATAACAGAAGAGCAGCATTATCAGCGCAAACGGGAGAGCAACAATCAGCGTCGTCGTTTGCAGCGAGTCAAGACCGCCCAGGCTCAGCAATGACAAAGCTACCAGTCCGAGCGACACACCCCACAGTACAATCTGCCATGCCGGAGACTTCGGTGCATTCTTTGTGGCAATACTATTCAGAATATAGATCCCCGAATCGGCCGATGTCACAAAGAATATACAGATCACAATCAGGGCAACAACAGATGTCAGCGTTCCTAAAGGCAGTGCATCCAGAAAACGGAAAAGAAGAATATCCGGGTTATCCACAAAACGACTCAGCAGATTATTCCCCGAATGCATATCAATATAAATAGCCCCGGACCCGAAAACAGTCATCCAGATAAAGTTAAACAAAGACGGGATCAGCAACACGGCAATAATAAACTCACGTATCGTCCGTCCTTTCGATATTTTCGCAATAAACAGCCCCACATACGGAGACCACGAAATCCACCAGGCCCAATACAGAATCGTCCAGTTCGAAAACCATTTCAAACGTTCTGTTTCATAGATATACGTATTGAAGGTAAGCGATGTGAAACGATTAATATAATAACCGATACCCTCCGAGAAAGCATTCAGAATATAGACCGTCGGACCTGTAATTAGCACAAACAGCAGCAGGGCAACAGCCATAATTATATTCAGCTGACTCAGATACTTCACCCCCTTACTCACCCCCGACAGCGCCGAAAGCACAGCCACAAGCATCACCAGCGCAACAATCACCGCCTGATACGCAAAGCTGCTTTCGGGCAGAATACCCAGACTCACCAGTCCGGCATTCAGCTGCACAACCCCGAATCCCAGTGTCGTCGTGATACCAAAGAACGTACTGCACAGGGCAAACACATCAATACAGTCCCCTATCCGTCCGTGAATCTTTTCTTTCAGAAGCGGATACAAGGCACTCCTCAAAGAGAGAGGCAATTTATAGCGATACGTAAAATAAGCCAGAGTCAGCCCCACCACTGCATACACAGACCAGGCATGAATCCCCCAGTGAAAGAAAGTATACAGCTGAGCTTCCTTAGCTCTTGCCGGCAGATCCTGCACATCTGCTGCAAACGACGAAAAGTGCGAAATACCTTCCGCCACCCCGAAATACATCAGACCAATCCCCATCCCCGCAGCGAAAAGCATCGAAATCCACGAGAAGAAAGAATATTCCGGTTCCGAATGATCCGAACCCAGCTTAATAGTCCCGTATTTACTGAGCACCAGAAATAAGAGAAAGAAAATAAAAAGTGAAACAGCAATCACATACAACCAGCTTAAATTCTGAAATATCTGGCTCTTAATAAGCGATAACACAAATCTTGCTTTTACCGGAAATAATCCGCAAAACATTGACAATGCGACTATAACAATCAGACTGGGCGTCACAATAGAAGAAGTAAATGTTGTTCCTTTTTTTTGTAAATTCATAGGCGTATAATTTTTTAATCATTAAACGTTCGAAGTCGTGAACGTCAAAATTTGTTCTGAAAATAAAAAAACGAAGATTGTTTTTCAGGAGTCATTCAAAGTAAACATTCTACAGGCAACAGCCTTACCTTTCAACATCATTTTATATAATTAAGACAATGTAATCCGCAGACCTCCTCCCGGAAATCAAACCCGCAAACACATTATATACTGACCTTTACAAACATCTGCAATCATCCATTCTGAAGAAAAGGAATCAATACAATACTCTTATTTAATCTAAAATAGCCAATCATTAATATTTGCGAATAAATACTTCTCCGCATTAATATACTCAGTAAAAAAGGATAAATTCCGGACCAGCAGAAAAAAGAAATGGATCACAATAGCGGCAGATCATGAAGAATATGAACGAAAAGACCGGAGACATAAGGCATAGTATAAAACAAAAAAAGAGGTCTCATTTCTGAAACCTCTTTTTGCTTAGTTGCGGGAACCGGACTCGAACCGATGACCTTTGGGTTATGAGCCCAACGAGCTACCACTGCTCCATCCCGCGATGTTTGTGATACAAAGGTACTCCTTTTTTCTACCCTCGCAAACTTTTTGTCACTTATTTTCGAAAATAATTCAGCAATCCGCCGAATTTCACTAACATTTTGTCAAATATCAAGCTTTTGCTTTAGTTCCTGATAGCCCGAGACACTAACTCTTAACGATGTACCATTCTTCAGAACGACATAATACGTCTCCTTCCCTTGCGAATCTATAGAGCTGATCTGCGCGATATTAACAATATATGAGCGATGAATCCTCACAAAACGTTCCGATGGGAGCACTCGCTGAAAGTACTTCATAGTCTGCTCTTTCAGAAAATTCCCTTTTGCGGTACACAAAGTCACATAATCACCGTCCGCCTGAATATAAAAAAGCTCATCCAGCGAAATAATATGTACCTGATTGTTCTGTTTAACCGAAATCGTTTCGATCCTTTCCTCTGTAACCTCTTCAGACTCCTCCTGCTCTATCTCCGAATAAGTGTGTTCATTTGCCGTAGGCACACTATCCAGATAAATTTCGCCAAAGAAGCATGCTCCGTTAATGATTAACCTTCTGGTCCCTGACGATATTTTTGCCTGACGGCGATCTTTAAACTCTCCAAATATTGACTGCACAGCTGACTCTACAATCCAGTTATCCGGAACAAGAAGACGAATTTCACCAAAAGCATTATTCACTTCCAGATAAGCATCTCCCTCATTCAACTCACTTTTCTCAAGATTCAGATTAACCGTACCGAATGCAACCGACAAGCGTGCTCCCTTAAAAGGGCGATCCAGTATCGTATGATTATTTTCCCCGAAAGCACACGAAATATTCACCAATCCCTTCGATCCGGGCTTAATATTCATAACACCTTTATCTTTACTCGATACCTTTCGTTGCATCTGTATCGAAAACACTCCGGCAAGCACCAGCATTAAGGCTACAAATAAAGCCAGGAATGACGAATTATCATACGGAAAAACCAACCCTAGCCTATCACAGACCAGCGGAATTTCGAAATAAAGCCCGACAACTGCTACTACAGCTCCGGGAAGGAACATACGCATCAGCAACATCTTCACTCCGATTACCAGAATCAATGTCTGCCATGAAATAACTATTTCAGATATAGGAGCAGGTATAATACCAAAAGACGAAAGCACCAATATTATTGCTAATAAGATCAACAACAAACCGAACGACAAACCAAACTGCGTTTTCATATTTTTATTTCTTTTAAATTTTCGATACTGCAAATGTAGAGCGATTCTATTGATTCTCAAACACTAAATCGACCGATACAGTCCATTTTTCGTTGAATCCCGACGAATTACCCGACGAAATCAGAATAAAAAGGAGAAAGGTTGATTAGATATATTTATAAATAAGAGCATTTATTAATTTTCCATCTTTCTAAAATACACCTCATTAATATTTTTCTATACATTTGTATAATAAATTCAAAACCGGTACTAAATACAATGAAAAAAATTATCCTTTCTATTGCACTGTTAATATCTGGCAGCATACAGGGACAAACTACTGAAAACAAATTGGACGAAGGAAAAAAAGCATACATTCTTTCGCGATTTTGCACAGAAGTGAAATACAATTTTGCATATTACGACAAACTGAGTTTTAATTGGGATAGTCTGTGTATGGCTACATTACCCCGACTTATAAGTACACCTACGGATGATGATTTTATAAAAGGGATAAAAAAGCTTTGCAGACAACTTAATGACGGACATACCTTTGTATTTCCGTTAAATAATCCGGACTGCGATGCCGACTGGATCCGCCCGTTCCCATTTAAGACTAAACGCATCGGGAACCAGGTATTCGTGACAGATGTTTACAGTTCTTTTCTAGAAAACAAAGGAATAAGCAGAGGTTCTGAAATTCTTGAAATAGATGGTGAAGACATAATTAAATTTGCCCAAAAACAAGTACAGCCTTATCTGGCATCATCTACACCTCAGTGGTCCGACTATGCCCCTTTCCGCGAATTTGAATTAACAAAGGATAAGGGGTCCAAGACTTCCGAAATTACATTTAAAGACAATAAAGGAAAAAGACATAAAATTAAAAGCAACCGAAATATTGACTGGGATTTGAAAAACAATTCGTCAGCTATAAAATACCAAACAATTAAAAATAAAATTGGACTCCTAACAATCAGTTCTTTTCAAAACGGAGATTTTAATCGTGAAGAATTCAATAAAGTATATCCTGAAATACTTCAGTCAGAAGCATTAATAATAGACTTACGTGATAACGGCGGTGGAAATTCCTCTCATGCTGATTATATCAACCGGCATTTTAGCAAAAAGCCAGTCCCATTAGGAAACTGGAGAACACCAATGTATATTGCTGCTCACGGTTCATGGAACTATCCACGAGAATGGTATATGCAAAGCCAGCAACCTCTGACACCGGTTCAGAATAAGGAAATTTATACAAAACCCATTATAGTACTGGTTAATGCCGGCACTTTTTCTTCTGCCGAAAACTTCTGCGTTGCCTTTAAAGGTGCAAAACGGGGAAAGATTATTGGCACTACTACAGGTGGAAGCACCGGTAATCCAATAATGATTGATCTCGGGTTTGGTATAGGTTGTTGCATTTGTACCAAAGAGGAGTGGGATGCTGAAGGTAATGATTTTGTAGGTATAGGAATCAAACCGGATATTATCGTAGAAGAAAATGCTGATGTTTATAAAAACAATTATGATCAGGTTATAGAAGCTGCTATAAAAAATTTAGGATTATAATTCTGTACAAGGTGATAATAAACTAAAAAGGCAACTTATCCTATTTGACCTTTATCATGATTTTAATCAATTTCGCTTTCTTTTTGATAGTCAGAATTGATCCGGAAAACAGATGAAGTTTTTGGTGAAAATAAGGGATTTTTCCGACAAAAGTAGAGTTCCGAAAATTCATACGTTCAATCGTGCACCAACATACGTATGAAAATAAATTTTCGTACGTATGTTTTCAAAAAATCAACCGTATTTCCGCGCAGAGATATACGGTTGATTTTGCAAAGAAATACGTATTTCGTGGCAAAGATATACGTATTTCTCCGCAAGACTAAACGAACATCTTCGCATAAACAGTAAAACATTGATTTACAGATAGATATACAACATCCCATAACTGACGTATATCACAACAAAACAATCCGAGGAAATTCTAACGCATTCTGAGCCATTAGGATTTTGACATTATGTAAGCAAAACAGAACGAATACTTACATAGCAGAAACAGAAGCTGATTGCTCAACAAATAAAGAACAACCCCAAATACAAAAGGCAGGTATTCACAAAGAGTAAAGACGAAAGACAGAAGAGGCGCTCAAATAAGAAAGGCCGGGAAACAAAAAAAGAGGTTTCATTTCTGAAACCTCTTTTTGCTTAGTTGCGGGAACCGGACTCGAACCGATGACCTTTGGGTTATGAGCCCAACGAGCTACCACTGCTCCATCCCGCGATGTTTGTGATACAAAGGTACATCTTTATTTGGTCCCTGTAAACTTTTTTCAAGTTTATTTTTCGTCAAAGTTCCGCTATACGGAATATTATTAAGCTAACAACTTAGTTCTCCGGCCAATAGCATCCGAAATAATAATTCGCATAATTGTAGATCAACTTCCAGAACTACAATCATACCATAACTTCGGATAAGACTTGAGATACTGAAAAATGGTGAACTCTATAAATTCGTCCCCCGGGCTGAGGAGACGCTAAGATGAGAAGATATCCCTATTGCCTTTTAACCCGACTAAGCGAAAGGAATACTTTACTTTACAGGTATGACTAAAAAAAACGTATAACTTTCTCCTTTTATTATGAACATATGTTCATAATAAAAGATATATTTGCAGCGAAAAAACAAGATTATTCATTCGTAAATTTATCACATGCCACGAATAAGACAGAAACGAAGAGTATTGTTGCCTCCAAGGATGGAGGGCTTTAAACCCTTTGGTATGTCCCGGTGTAAAGCCTCGCAAATATCACTCACGTATGAAGAATACGAGGCCGTGCGACTTACCGACTACCAGGGACTTACTCAGGCCGAAGCCGCAGAACATATGGGTGTATCGCGTCCTACCTTCACACGTATCTACGAGCATGCGCGCAAAGTTGTAGCATCGGCTCTGATAGAAGGGAAAACACTGCTCATAGGCGGTGGTGATTTTGAGTCTGACACTTACTGGTATCGCTGCTGCGCATGCAAACAGGTGAATACATCGGATGAGCCGGCTCCTTACTGTCAGTCTTGCCGCTCAAAGGATCTAAAACTTTTACATGATCCGGGTAACAATGCCAACATTCCGACGTTGAGTTGTTATTCCGATCTGCGAATATATGTAACGAATAAAGGAGATATGATTATGAAAATTGCAATTCCTACGCGCGCAAACGTAGTAGACGACCACTTTGGCCACTGTGAGTATTATACATTGGTTTCGGTAGATGAAAACAACAACGTCACTGCTGAAGAAAGCCTGCAGGCACCACAAGGATGTGGCTGCAAAAGCAACATTGCCGGTGTATTGCAGGAAATGGGTGTTACCGTAATGCTTGCGGGCAACATGGGCCAGGGTGCGCTGAACAAATTATCCTCGCACAACATAAAAGTATTCAGAGGATGCAGTGGCGAAGTGAAACAAGTAGTTTCTGACTTCATTGCAGGCAAGATCAGCGATTCGGGTACGGGCTGTAATGCACATGAAGGTGCACACGATCACCAGTGCAGTCACCACGAGTAAGAGGCTGAAGAGGCGCTAAGATGAGAGAAGCGCTATAAACAAAAAAAGAGGTTTCATTTCTGAAACCTCTTTTTGCTTAGTTGCGGGAACCGGACTCGAACCGATGACCTTTGGGTTATGAGCCCAACGAGCTACCACTGCTCCATCCCGCGATGTTTGTGATACAAAGGTACTCCTTTATCTGGTTCCTGCAAACTTATCTGCATGTTTATTTTTCGCCAAAGCCTTTGCCCATCGGATATTCTGGAGATATAGAATTACAGCTCTGACAGTTATGACAATATCTGCTGCTTCTTTTTTTTTACTAATAATAAATATGGATGATGGAAAAGCTTCAATAAACAATCTGCTTCGGGTTGTGGAAAGAGGAAGACAAATAAAGTTTAATGCTTTACCGATGGGGCCACCCCTCTTCCACATTCGAAGGAGCATCCGGAAGGCAATCGTATTGCTGTAAACAAAAAAAAGAGGTTTCATTTCTGAAACCTCTTTGCTTAGTTGCGGGAACCGGACTCGAACCGATGACCTTTGGGTTATGAGCCCAACGAGCTACCACTGCTCCATCCCGCGATGTTTGTGATACAAAGATACTGCTTTTATCTGTCCGTGCAAACTTTAATGGATATTTTTTACTTACTAAAAAATACACTAAAACATAACATGCTCTAATCCGGAATTTTACGTTATTGTTTATTTTTGATAAAATGCAGAAATCTATCATTACCTAACATTACTCCGGAACTCTTTTGGTGTTAGGCCTTCATGTTTCTTGAATATTTTACTCATAGCTGCGGGATCCGAGAATCCTGCGGAATAAGATATATCAGAAAGTGAGTCGCGACTACCTTCTCTTATTAATCTTTTCACCTCCTCAACACGCAGACTATTGATCCAGGTATTAAAGTTCTGATCCAAAATATTATTCAGATATTCGGAAAGAAGTCTTGGACTTACATTCATTGATGATGCCACAACTGTGAGTGTGAGGTTTTCTTTCAGATATGGTTTATCCGATCTTTCAGCCCACTCGTAGATAAGCCGGTCCAGACGCTGATCCTGATCTTTGCCCATACTAATATGCTTGATTGTATCGGGTGTATAGCTATCGAAACACGGATCTGCACCTATATGAAATTTCTGAAGATTAAGTAAGGCTATACAACCGATGACAAATATGCAGGTATTTATAAGCATAAACAGAGAGTCAGCGATGAAGTCTGACAGCAGGAAGTCGATACCGGCAAAACTGAAATAGCCTATCATTGCATAGACTATTTGCTGAAGCTTTCGTGAGTCGAGCAGCATTTTTCCGGAATAAAAATTATTGATTCTGTTCGAAAAAAGCCGGGACTCTACGCTCAGCCAGTACATACAAACGAACATTATTGTGAATATCAGGATATATAGCAGCAGACTCATATAACCTAATGTGCGCCCCGATGCATGAAGAATATATACTGACAGCGAGAAAGCATCTTGTTTTGCCAGATACAAATAGGTTAGCAGATAGACTAAAATAAGTAAAAGAACGGGTATAAGCATCTTACGGATCTTGCGGCCATAAGAGTCCGGCGCATAAAGAACACGTAACATTGCCAGCGTCATCAGCACAAGTTGTGAGAGATAGCATGCGGGGATAAACAGGTAATCAAGAAAGAAGTAGTCTATATTCTTGATTTGAAACCAGATCACAAATATATCAATCAGTACATCTATAAATGCACAGTAAGCCAGAAAGCGGCGGATACGCAGATATCCGGATGCCTCCTCATCTCCTGCTCTTTTCACAGACAAAAGAATAACTCCCAGAAAAAGGCAGACCGTGCCGCTGAATAAATAAACAGAACCATCAAAATTAAGCATAGTACGGTTATGATTATGGTGGATATATATATGACGTTGATTGTAAGTATACGGAACAAGGTGGTTCACCCTGACAAAACGAACCCTAAAGGACTAGTGATTAATAACTGATATCAAGGCAAATGTAGAGTTTATTTTCGGTCATGTATCCAAAACAACTAAAAAATAAGTTTCATAAACTATAGCAAAACAACAAAATTTTGCCTCACGTATTATCAGATCAACAATTAGGATACACAAATCATAAAACAGATGCGACATTTCATGTCAAATCAACAATTTAACATGAAATATGCCATACAAAACCATCTTAAAACAGACTACTTTAAATTCTAGATATCAGATATTTAAGCAATATACAATTCAATATATCATTGTCAGATCAGCAATTCTTTACTATTTGTCAATTCAAGACATTAATTTCCAAAAAACGGTATTAATCAGATCCTAATTTTGCACCTGAAAAGATGAAATGAGCCCATTCAACCTTGAACAGTTCCAAAGAACGACTACTGATTAATATTTACATCATTGAAATATACGAGAAATGAAACTCAGGATTATTCTATTATTTATTCTTCTGACTTCCCTCCCGGAAGTTTACAGCCAACAATATGCAATAAAGACGAATCTATTGTATGACTTTGCTGCGTTTACTCCCAATTTGGGATTCGAAGTTGGTCTGTCGGAGAAATCTACGATTGATCTGAATGCCGGATATAATCCGTGGAACTTAAACACAGGACGGAACGGAAATAAGAAACTTGTACACTGGATTGCGGAAGCTGAATATAAATATTGGTTTTGCCGCAGGTTTGCCGGACACTATATCAGTGCGAAGGCTCTGGGAGGAAAGTACAATATCAGCAAATACAATCTCCCGCTCCTGTTTGGTAAAGATTCGAAGCAATACAGATTTCAGGGCTTTGCAGCTGGAGGAGGAATTAACTACGGATATCAGTTCTACCTGGGAAAACGATGGAATCTCGAAACATCCATCGGATTCGGTTATATCCGTTTGAATTACGACAAATATAATTGTGCGGAATGCGGAGTTATCGTTGGCAAAGAAAAAAGGAACTACGTCGGGCCGACAGAGGCAGCCGTCTCATTGATCTATCTAATAAAATAAGTTTATTATGAATAAAAGCAGATTTACTCTATCAGTAATAGCTTTTCTATGTGCTTTAGTCCTTTATCCGGCAAACAAAACTTTGCCTGCCGGGCAAGCAGATATCAGCACTTTCAGGAGAGTAAAAGATTCGGTATATATAGCTATCCGGATAAAACAGACGCAACGAATCAGCACAATGCGTGAGCTTGTTATCCAGCCCGTGATCTCCTCAGGAAGGGATTCTTTATTTCTGACTCCGTATGCGATCAGAGGACGATACAATAATAATCTACATAAAAGAGATGAACTTTTCTCATCTGCTAAAAATATAGATAAGAGCGGACTCTCCCGTCCGTTTATCCTGAACAAAAATCAGATGAAGGGCCGTGAATTGTTTATAGACACCGTTATCCCTTTCCAGCCATGGATGAAAGATGCAGACTTAAAACTGCATGCAGATCTTTGCGGATGCGGTGTGGAACAAGCAATAATCTGTGACTCGAAAAATTTGGACTATCGCCCTTCTCTGATGGAGATTCATCCGTTTCTTGCTTTCACGAAAGCAAGAACGGAAGACTCTTTTCGCAATCAAAGCAAAAACTACATGCTATACTTTCGGGTCAATGAGTGTATGATAGATACGACGTATCTGGAAAATCCGGAAACTCTCTGTCGCCTGAGATCTGATTTGAACGAGCTGTCTCGTACGTTCATTCGTATTTCGAAGATGGATATAACCGGTTTTGCATCACCCGAAGGTCCGCTATCAGGCAATAGAAGACTGGCATCAGCCCGCTCGGCTGCCTTTGCCGGTGAAATAAAACGTCTGAGCCCTGAAACGGAGTTTCCGGATCCGTTAGTCCATATTACTTATGAAGACTGGCAGGGATTGACTTCAGAGCTGAAAGCAGATTCATCCGCCCTTGCACAAACAGCTTACGAAGTGCTACGCAACGGTAAGGAGACAGAAGATCAGAAATCCGAACTAAGGCATATCGGGCAAGGAAAAGTGTATGATTTTCTGAAGCAAAACTCCCTGAACAGACTCCGGAGATCAGGATTGAGCATTGAATTTGAAATAATACCGGAGAAGATAATAAGTGAAAGGAATCTGCCGGAGAATATTGCCGCGTTCGTTACGTACGACGCACTCTTCGGTTATGCTCAGAGCATGGTGTCCGACTCTGCCCAAATGAGACAATTTATTTATAAGGCTACAGAGTATTATCCATCGAACAGGAATGCCCATCTGAATGCCGGAGTGATGGCTTTGAGAGAAAGAGAGACTGAAGAGGCTGAAAGACACCTCAAAAATGCGGATGGAGAGGATAATCCGGCCGAATGGTATAACGCAATGGGAGTGCTATGCCTGTTGAAAGATAAAAACAATGATGCAAGAAGCTATTTTCAGAGAGCGAAAGAGAAAGGACTAAGTGAGGTTGAAGAGAATATACGCATTCTGGATTCTCCTGATACAATGTAAGATACAAATATGGTAACGACATCGGGTATTCATTAAGAACCTGATCCGTTAGTGCAATCGATGAAATGATCTCATTAATTAATTTATAAAACAATCTGCTTATGTTTAAGAAAAGTCTTTTAGGAGTGATTTTAGTCAGCTCATTCTTCTCGTGTTCTAACGAGGAGATTCAGGAAGTCAGTAAAAAAGGAACAAATCTGAAATTCTCGCTGGGTATTTCGGAAGTAAAAACGAAAGGTATCGGCCCCGGAGCTGATGAAGAAGGGTTATCAAAGGAGGTACGTAATAACATTAAATCTATACGTCTGGAATTTAAAAGCTCATCGGATGTGGTACTGGCTTACCATGAGCTGAATGAAACACAACTGGCAGCAATTAAAGGGAACAAAGCCGTTGTGTTTGAAGATATTCATACATCAACAGCAAAAGTATCGGCATATATGAATACCGTATCGGATGATGAAGTGATCAATAAACTACAACAAAATGCCGGGTATGAGCTAAAAAACATGGAGTACAGCGGTACGGGTGATGTAACCCCGTCTACGAATACGCAACCTGACGGACATATTCTCTGGAATGCAACCGTGCAGGTTTCGCCTACACTAAGCCGTTTTGAGGTGAAAGGTGAAAGTGAACTTCAGCTTGTGCCGACTCCGAAGGACAATCCGGATGCAAAAAGAGAAGAGGTCGGATTATTCTTCTCTGAAGAGGTTATTAAGAAAAAGGAGAAAGAGGCAAGAGACTTATATATTGCCGAGCACGGTGAGCCAACAGAAGAATTCACTTACCAGTATTCGCTTGTATTCACGCCTTTCTTTGAAGGAGAAACCTTTACAACAAAAGAAGTTTATGTAAATAACTTTATGAATACACGTACAGCAACTAATCTGGTTTATCATAAAGGAGACGGGATTAATGACTGGGAGGATATAGCGAAAACCAATTACGGTACAAACGGGGACTACTCTCATATGTGGGATGAATATAACCTTCCTGAATCTACCGTTGCAGGTTATAATCTGTTCCCTCAGAAAGCAAGCATGAATGATCTGGAAACAGTAAGAAAAGAGATGCCGCATATCATCCTGAAACTGGAAGTAAATCAGAACGGGATTCTTTCGACTCGCTGGCTGACAATACGTTCGTTCTTTGAAAAAAATGCGCCTCAAAACCGTGTAGTTTCATTTGATGCAGGGAGTGTATATCGTCTGAACACCGATGCGATCAAACTTAACAGATACATCGTGTCGCTGACTGTAAGTGCAAACGGCGGGAAACCTACGGAGCCGGAAATCACAAATCCTGACCCGACAGACCCAATGCCGGAACCGGTACAAATTGATCTGGCTGTAGGACTGGAAATTATGGACTGGACTTACGTGGATGTTACTCCTGAATTATAATTGAACAAATATCAGAATCAGGGAAGAGAGGAATCACTTCCCTGATTATTTCTACTCACATATATCTGATGTATAATGAATACTTACTTAAAAAAACTATTATTTCTGCCCCTGTCGCTCGTTATTCTCACAACAGCCTGCACAGAAGAGACCCTGGATAAGTGTATCCCGGGAGTTACTATAAGCTATTATTATACATATAATAAATATGATCAGAACCTGTTTGGCAAGGAAGTAGATGAGCTAAATATTCTGGTATTCGATGCAAATGAGAAGTTCAGCCAGCAATTCCGGATAACCGACCCTGCATCTCTGCTTAACGACAATCTGATTACACTTCCGCTGGCTCCGGGCAACTGGACTATACTGACTTGGGGAGGATATATGCATCATTATCATATAGGAAGCGGAGGATCTAAAAACGAATCTATGAATTACACTTCTGAATTGACACCGGGAGAGACCTCGCTGTCTGACTTCAGACTAACGCTCAAAATGGATACTTCTGATACGGAGGCGGATTATGAAACCGGAGAATTAATCAGCCATCTTTATTACGGCGAAATAAAACGTATCACAACTTTCACAGACCGCATTGTGTCTGAAAGTATTCCGATGATTAAGAATACAAACGATGTGACTATCCGTATTACCGGTATACATGGAATCGATATGTTGAGTACAGATGATTTTAAATCCGTTATTCGAATGAGTAATCACAGATATGACGCCGATAACAACAACCAGTCAGGCAACGAAGATCTCATATATATCCGGGATTGCCGGATAGCAGATAATGCCGTTGAGTTTCATCAGCGCGTGCTCAGACTTGATCCGGAGGACAAAAGTTCTTACATATATATTGAGAGTTTACATCTGCCTGGCGGAGGATTAAAAATACCTTTCGTAAAAACGATTCTGGAAAATCCCGCTTACAATACACTTCAGGATCTGGATAAGGAAGATGAATATGTTTTTGAATTTCATGTGAATTATGATCTGTCAGTAGGAATAACAATTAATGACTGGAAAATAACCGATGTGATTCCGGAAATGTAAAATTCAGCAACTATGAAACATCTAATTATCTTATGGGTGATGACTCTTTTCTTTTTAGCCTGCTCTGAAGAAAAGCTATCCACCGAAACAATATACAGCGGGAATATGGAACTCTCCATAGGAACCGAAATAAACAGTTCAGTCAGTCAGCAACTGATCAGAAAACGCCGCATGATGATCTTTCAGGCAAATACAGGCGTGATTATTTGCAATCAATCCGTGACTTATCCGTCTTCCGGGATTGATATCATTCCTGTATTTACATTAAAAATCAAACCGGGGGCTTATGATCTGATTACTGTTTGTAATGAGACATCGGAATTGACGCCAATACTAAATAATATAACGAACAAAGACCAGATAGCTACAGTGATGCTAAAAACTCCCGGAAAAGAGGAAGAGCTCGTAATAGCCGGACACGAGAGTTTCATGATTAAAGCTATTGAAAATAATCCCGAAAGGCCGGCGATCTCTCTTGACAACGGGATTACCTGGAAAGAATCCGGACTCACTGTTACATTGCATCGGATAGCTTCGAAATTTACGTTACGTATGCGGAGAATCACAGATAATGTATCGGACAGGATTATCATAAGAGAGGTAGACCTGATAAATCTGGCTGATTATGCTTATTTAAAAGGACAGCCATACTTAGCCTCACTGTCAGAGAAAAAGGTTTTCTCAGGCAACATAGAGCTTCAGCAAAACGAGCCTTACACCTCCATTACTCAGGACATTATACTCAACGAGTATTTACTGCCAAACATACAAGACGATGAGAAAGGAGCTGCATTCCGTATTTCGGCTAGCTATACCCGGGCAGGCAGCACTCCGGTTGACGTGATCTATTTATCTCCTGTGACGGGAGCTGATGCCCCGGATTATAGCCTTAAGAGAAATCACCATTACCGGGTAGATGCCACGATCAGACAAATCGGAGAAATTGAGTACGCTGGCTCTGCGGAGTATGATATCACCGACTGGGAAAGTTCTGACGACGGAAATGTAAATATCGGAGGAGTAATTACAGTCGCTCAGAAGGAATGGGCAGAAGGAACATTATTTAATCCGGATGGAAGTATTGATATTATGGCCAACAGCTCCATTACGTTTGAATTCGGGATGGCGTCTCCGGAAGGAGCCAGATGGACAGCGATGCTTAGTAACCATATCGATTTTGAATTTGATCTTTCGGGCGATGGCGAACGCGAAGGGATAAGTAAACCCGGTGTGATCTATAATATACGCATCAGACCTAAAAGAATAATATCTTCACTGGAGGGACCCGTAACTACGGAGTTCTATATTCTTGTAGATAATGGCAGTAGTATTGAACCCGATATCAACAATGATGATAAAACCGGACGGGGAAACAGATTTGTGATTAAACAAAGACCAAGCTCATAAGTATGAAAAAGGAAATATATATACTCATATTATCCACTCTGCTCTGTTTTCTGAGTTGTCAGACAGGATTGGAGGAGAAAGAGATTACGGATGGTTCATCTCTGAATATCACTCTTTCATATACAAACAAAGAGGGGATTGTTTTTCTGACAAACGAAACACGGATTGAGCGGCTGGATATCTTCTTGTATGATGAATCGGGCCAGACCTGTCTCTATTATCCGGCCACATCATATGTCAGCATTGATGAAGAAAACAGAGTGATCCGGATGAAGATCCCTAAAACTATAGCCGAAGAGGTATTGATGAACAAGAGTGGAAAAATGTATATTCTGGCAAATGCACAGCTCGAACGGAGTATACTCGAAAATAAATCACTGGAGGAAATAAAAGCTATCGTATATACAAATCCGGAAGAGTATGCTTTCAATTCCGGTACTGCTCCGGAAAGTCTTCTGATGGAGTCGGGACTATCAGACTGGAGTTTTACGGAAGGAATATTTCAGACGAATGAAAAAACGACGTTTAAACGTGCCGCTGCGAAGATTAGTGTAGATATAATCCGGGCCAAAATAAACGGATATCATCCGATGGAAGCCCGTGCCCGGTTAGTGAGTTATCTGGATCAGTCTGTGATCGGATCGGATAACAGCAATCTCTCCTCTCCGGATATCGGATTGTATAAAGCAGCCACCAGAAATCTGAAAGCCAATAACGACAATGACAACTCGTTTGCGCAGATTAATCCTTTTTACTCCTATGCGAATAACTGGGAATTTGAAATTGAAAAGGAAACATATGTGATGCTGGAAGTTGACTGGAAAAGTCTTGCATCGGGAGAAGTTCAGACATACTACTACAGGCTTCCGTTTACGTATATTCAATCTTCCGGAAATATCGGACAACATAAATACCGGATTAACCGGAATTATTTCTATCACTTTCTGGTAGATGTAGGCGTTCTCGGCGGATTAGATCCGGAAGCAGCTATAGATATTTCGGCGAACTTCAATATAATAAACTGGGAGACCCAACGCATTGAGGCAACCGTATTGCAATATGACTATCTATATGTTCTGAACCCGAATGTAGAAATCTATAACAGAAAGAATAATTTCTGGGAATACCGTTCATCACGTAAGATATCTTTTGAAGTCCTGGATGCTATGTGCTATGAATATGACAGAAGCGGAGATATAAACGAGAAGCATTATAAGCCCGGAGAGCCACAATATCCTCAGATACAGGACCTGGGAGAGGTTACCCCGGGGAGTGCACGCTTCAGATTTGAAGTCGCCGCCATTGTCCCGGTAAATTATGTACCGCTGTACCTGAAGGTTAAAGTGTCGAATGCAGCCGGGTTGTTCAAAATTATAAACCTGACGATTTATCCGCAAAAGTATGTTACTGCAACAAAATCGGAAGGTTCAGATACAAACCCTGCCGGAGCTTACGATCAATATACAGGAGGAGAGGATGATTATTGGGGCTTTAACTATCCAAATGGAACCAGTACTCAGAGAAACTTCAACTTTTTCACTGTCAGCACAAAGGTTTTAACGCCTCAGGATGTAGCAGAAGGTATCAAAATAGGAGATCCTACGGAAGAGAAATATGATCATCCTTTTATCTCTGAAGTCCCGGTTTATCATCAAACCCGGGAAGATATTGAATCAAACAACGTTATATCTCCACAGTTTATAGTAGCTACACAAAGAGGGATTACCTCTCTGACAGGAGGATACAGTGTTGCCCGGGAAAGATGCCGCCGATACAGAGAAGAACCTTATCAGGCAGGATCATGGCGTGTACCTACACATGCAGAGCTACGTATGATAAACCGTATGCAGCAGGACGAAAACAGTGCAATCAAAGGGTTGTTCTCAACTACCAGCGGAGATTATAACACTGCCTGGTATGTGGCACTCGGAAGCGGATATCATTTCGGAAGAGATGAAACCGGAGTCTCAGCTACAGCTGTCCGGTGCGTTCGTGACACATGGCGTAAATAATAAAATCAGAAATATCTTATGACTAAAATATATCAGATACTAATAGGAATACTCTTGCTCGGAAGCTGTAGTGAATCTGTGATTACTACGGAACAACCGGACTGGACAACTGAGGGTGTTATTGTCAGATTTGACATATCGGAGGCGGTTCAGGTCAAATCAGGAAGAGGAGTAACAGGAGATGTCGGGAGCTTATATATGCTGGTGTTTGACGAGAACGGGCTTTATCAGTCTAAACATGAAGGAGAGTTGATGACTCAGAATCAGAGTACGGCCAATTACCGTTTTCGGGATATCCCTCTTACCGGTAAGGATCAGCGCAGAGTGCTTCATTTCATCGCCAACTATGACTGGTCTTCATTCTCGGATGCATCCAATATAGGTAAATCC
>JBOFKD010000272.1:0-1582 GCA_051657165.1 Bacteroidales bacterium
ATGAATTTCAGGCTTATCAGAAAACCTTCTATAAATAACATATAGAATGATTGAAATCTTAAATCAAACCAATACACATGGATAAACTATCTATTAAACAATGGGCAGAAGAAGATCGCCCACGTGAAAAATTATTAGCAAAAGGTGTCAGTGCTTTATCTGAAGCAGAATTACTGGCTATTTTAATCGGAAGCGGGACACCCAAAGAAAGCGCGGTTGATCTTTGTAAAAAGATTTATGCAGGAGCACAAAATAATCTACTGGCTTTAGGTAAGTTTTCGATTGATAAATTGTGTGAATACAATGGTATCGGACCCGCCAAAGCTGTAACCATACAAGCAGCAATGGAACTGGGCAGACGCTATCGGCGGGCAAAAGTAGTAGAAAAGACAGCCATAACAGGGAGCGAAGATGTTTATAACTTTTTCTATCCTCAGCTTGGTCATCTGCACCACGAAGAATTCTGGATTCTTTTGCTCAGTCCTGCCAATAAAATTATCAATCAGGTAAAGATCAGTCAGGGAGGAGTAGCTGCTACCAGTGTCGATGTCAAGCTAATACTCAAACCCGCATTGCTTGAAATGGCCACCTCAATTATTGCCTGCCATAATCATCCGTCAGGTAATACAACACCAAGTCCGCAAGACAATCGATTAACCGAAAAGATTACCGAAGCGGCAAAATATATGGATATTAAACTTTTAGATCATATCATTGTTTGTGAACAAACCTATTATAGCTATGCAGACAGTGGGAAATTATAAGAAACATTCATGATGCTGGTTTGTTCTTACTATATATAAACATCAAATTGAAGGACTTTCGATGATAGAAAGAATTATAACATTAGAATTAGCCGATCTGGTTACATTCTACGGAATCAATAATTGCAACATACAATTATTAAAAACCTTATTTCCAAAACTGCGTATTATCGCACGTGGAAATATCGTCAAAGTAATGGGAGACGAGTTAGAGACAGCTTTATTCGAGGAAAAAATACACGAACTCGAAAAGTATTGTGTCGAATATAATGTCTTGAATGAATCAATCATTGTTGATATCGTAAAAGGGAATACACCTAAAGAGTCAAAACTGGATAACCTGATTATTCATGGCATTAACGGGAAATCCATCGTTGCCCGATCAGAAAATCAACAAAAATTAGTTGACTTATTCGATACAAACGATCTTGTATTTGCCTTGGGTCCGGCCGGATCCGGAAAAACATATGTCGCAATTGCTCTGGCAGTAAGAGCTCTTAAGCGCAAAGAAGTACGGAAAATTATTTTAAGTCGTCCGGCCGTTGAAGCAGGCGAGAAACTAGGCTTTTTGCCGGGAGATATGAAAGATAAGATCGATCCATACTTACAACCGCTTTATGATGCACTTCAGGATATGTTTCCGGCAGCAAAATTAAAAGAGCTGATGGAAACAAATATTATTCAGATTGCACCTTTGGCATTCATGCGCGGACGAACTTTAAGCGATGCCGTTGTGATCCTTGATGAAGCTCAAAACACAACGACTCATCAGATTAAAATGTTCCTGACTCGTTTAGGTATGAACTCCAAAATGATCA
>JBOFKD010000273.1:0-2207 GCA_051657165.1 Bacteroidales bacterium
AAACAAAGAATATCTGTATTCAGGGCTTCGAGATGTTCGAAAAAAGATTTCTTGGCAATGGCACGAATACCATTTACATTCCATGACACGAGTTTCATAGTTTCTCTTTTATATTATTTATATTATTGAGTAAAGATAAGAAAGTGTTTTGACTTTTTCGAAAATTATTTCCATTGAACTTTGATTATTTACTTCTTTTCTACTTGCTACTTTATTCATTTTTATAATTTTGGACTTGAAAACAAATTGAACTCTTAATTGGTTTTATTTCATATACACTCTAATATATACCATTATGGACGCAGCACATTTACGTCGATCGTCATGGTTCCGGATACTTTATCTGGCATTTACCTTATCTATTTTATTTTTCTCTGCTTGTAGCGAGAAAGCTGTCACACCGGACAGCAGTTATAGTCAATACATCAGCGCTTATACAGGCGAAATGGTTTCATCCGGTTCTGATATCAGAATTGTGTTAGCTCAGGATTTATCTGATGTCATACTCAATGAATCGTCTGAAAGTAAATTATTTTCATTTAAACCTTCACTCAAAGGATCAACAAGCTGGAAATCATCAAGGGAAGTAGTGTTCACGCCTGATTCGGGAGCATTGCAATCCGGTGTATTATACACAGCATCTTTTAATTTGGGAAAAGTTCTGGATGTAGATAAAGCTCATCAATCTTTTGACTTTTCTTTCAAAGTTATTCCACAAAGTTTCTCTGTAGATATGGATAAATCTTATCTGACAGTAGGAAATGACAATAACTGGGTTTGCTGGTCGGGAGTATTATCTACAGCTGACCGCATATCACTTACAGATGCAAAGAAAATGGTTTCTGCCTCAATGGGCAAAAACGAACTGAAAATCAGAATGGAAAACAATGATACAGGAAATCAATTTCGGTTTGTGATTGACAGTATCTCCCGTACAAATCAGAATCAGGTTCTAAAATTAAATATAACCGGTAAACCGATCGGTGTAAAAAACACAGAAGAGAAAGAGCTGAATATTAGTTCGCTCGACGTATTTGATGTAATCGGAGCTTCATTTATCGAATCTGAAAACAGTTATATCGACATCTATTTTTCGGATATACCGGACGTAAACCAATCATTTAAAGACCTGATTTCGATCTATGGATTAAGTGACCTGACCATTCAGTGTGATCGTAATCGATTACGTGTTTACTTGCAAATCATTCCTCAGACGACATCAGTCACGTTAAACATATCAGCGGCACTTAAAAACAACGAAGGCCGGAAATTAGATCAGAGCAAAGAATTAATGATTTCGGTAGCATCTTTAAACCCTAAAGTTCAGCTATTGAACAAAGGAAATATCATGCCTGACGGAACCTCCATGATCCTGCCGTTTAAAACGATCAATCTACGTAGTCTGACGATCAGTATCATCAAAGTTTACGAAAACAATATTCTCCGTTTTCTGCAAAGTAACAACTATGCAGGTACGAATGATTTACGTGCAGCCGGACGTTTAATCCTGAAAAAACGTATTTCACTGGCAGGTGATCCGGCAAAAGACCTGACTCGCTGGAATGATTTCTCAATTGATCTTGCGCCGCTTATCAAAAAAGATCCGGGCGCAATTTATCGTGTTGAACTTACATTTGGTATGAATGATGCGATAACGCCTTGCAATAGCCGGAATGGAGAAATTGACGAACAAGGATTAATCAGTTTATCAGAAAACAGTGGCATTACGGCCGAGGATGAAGCTTATTGGGATGAACCTTATGGCTATTATTCATCTGTAAATTACAATTGGCAACAATATGTATGGAAAGACCGGAACAATCCGTGCAAACCTACCTATTATATGAACAGCGACATATTCGCAGGTACCAATGTGCTGGCTTCCAATTTGGGAATCATGGCTGAAAGAGGCAGCAATGGTAAAAACCTGATTGTGGTGAATAATATACTCAGCACTAAACCTGAGAAAGAAGTTAAAGTTGTCTTGTACAACTATCAGTTGCAACCAATCGGCGAAGGGATTACGGATGCTTCGGGATTCACAGAAATCACACCTAAAGGAGGTAAGCCTTTTGTTTTGACTGCACATAAAGAAAAAGAAAAGGGATATCTGAAACTGGATGATGCTTCTGCTCTCTCATACAGCCGTTTTGATGTAACCGGCAAAGAAATCCAGAAAGGGTTACGTGGATATATTTATACCGAGC
>JBOFKD010000274.1:0-1335 GCA_051657165.1 Bacteroidales bacterium
ATATGGAGCCATTACAGGAAATTATTGCGGACTTCAAATGCCGGCAATATATTCTGACAATATGATTTTGCAGCGTCGTGAAAACCTTCTCATAAAAGGAAAGGCTAATGCAAATGAAAAAGTTCAGGTGCAGATTGGAAAGCAAAAGAAATCAACCGTAGCAGGTAAAGATGGTAACTGGTCTGTTGAATTGGAGCCGATGGAAGCGGGTGGACCTTACACTTTATCTGTTTCAGCACCTTCTAAGAAACTTTCTTTTAGCAATGTGCTGATCGGTGAGGTCTGGTTATGTTCAGGTCAGTCAAATATGAGATGGCGTGTAAATCAGGCTGTAGAAAAAGATGAACTAACTAAACATGCAGCTTCTCATCCGCAGATTCGTATTTTTGACATGCAACCTCGCTGGGAAACTTATGCTGTAGAATGGGATTCCACGGTATTGGATGATTTGAATAATTTGAAATATTTCAAAGAAGATGGATGGTTGGTTGCAGACTCCAATAGCGTACAGCTAACTTCTGCTATTGGATATTCATTTGCCAAAGCCTTAAGTGATTCTTTGAATGTGCCAGTTGGAATTATACATAATGCAGTTGGTGGTTCGCCTATCGAATCATGGATTGACCGTACAACACTTGAATTTGCTCTACCTCGTATTCTTTATAACTGGAAGCAGAATGATCATATTCAGGATTGGGTAAGAGGTCGTGCTGCCTTAAATATTAAGAAAGCGAAGAATCCGCTTCAGAGACATCCGTATGAACCGGTTTATTTATATGAATCCGGGATTAAACCATTGCAGTCGTTTCCGATTAAGGGCGTGTTGTGGTATCAGGGTGAATCAAATGCGAATAATACAGAGTTGCATGAAATTTTATTTCCTCTGCTGATTGACAGTTGGAGAGGTAACTGGGGTAAAGAACTTCCGTTTTATTATGTTCAGCTTTCAAGTTTGAATCGTCCGAGCTGGCCTTTATTCCGCGATAGCCAACGTCGTTTGCTACAAGCCCGTCCACATTTAGGAATGGTTGTTTCATCCGATAGAGGTGATTCTCTTGATGTGCATCCGAGACAGAAAATGGTAATTGGCGAGCGTATGGCAAATCTTGCGTTGTTTGATACTTACAATAAAGCAGTAATACCTTCCGGACCTTTGTATTCAGATGTAGTATTAAAAAAAGATCATGCTTTGATTTCTTTTGACTATGCCGAAGGATTGGGAACATCAGACGGAAAAGCTCCGGTATGTTTTGAAATTGCGGATGAATCAGGGGTTTATTATCCTGCAGAAGCTGTGATAATCAACGACCAGGTAAAAGTCTGGAATAATAAAGT
>JBOFKD010000275.1:0-2436 GCA_051657165.1 Bacteroidales bacterium
ATTTGTGACATTAATGACTTTAAAAGAACCCACTACTACAAATGAGAACCGTTTTGAATTTGCTACTGATTGTCGGTAGTTTATCGTTTTGCAGTTTAACCACAGCACAATCATTGTCCAAGTTATTACCTTATCCGCAGTCGGTTACCGAGCATAAGGGTGTATTTACCGTAAAGAAAAATACGAAGTTCTTTACCGATGCTACAGATACAGATCAGAAGATTTTTGCAGAGCAGTTATCTCTTTTCGGAACACCTGTTTCAAGTACAAATAAGAAAGGAAAGGCTTCAATTCAGTTACTGATTGATCCTTCAGTTAATGATCAGTTTGATGCTTATGAGTTGACTGTGAGCTCCAAAGAAGTGAAAATAAAGTCTGCGACAGCAGCCGGACTTTTCTATGGACTTCAGACATTGCGACAATTAGCTTATCAGGAAGGATCTCAATGGATGATTCCTTCTGTAGAAATAAAAGATCATGCACGATTTGGTTATCGCGGACTTCATCTGGATGTGTCCCGCCATTTCTATCCGGTTGACTTTATTAAGAAGCATCTGGATGCATTGTCATATTATAAATTTAATCGTTTTCACTGGCATTTAACAGATGGTGCAGGATGGCGTTTGCAGATTAAAAAATATCCGGAATTGACACAAAAAGGAGCATGGCGTAAATCTCCGGATTGGAAAACCTGGTGGGTTGGCGATCGTAAATATGCCGTAGAGGGAGAACCGGATGCTTTTGGCGGGTATTATACACAGGAAGATGTAAAAGAAATACTGGACTATGCAGCAAAACGTTTCATAACAGTAATTCCTGAAATCGAAATGCCGGGTCATTCAGAAGAAGTTTTAGCAGTTTATCCGGAACTTTCTTGTACAGGTGAACCGTTTAAACATGGTGAGTTTTGTGCAGGTAATGATTCTGTTTTCCTGTTCTTACAAGATGTATTGGATGAGGTGATTGCATTATTTCCATCCGAATATATACATATCGGAGGAGATGAAGCTGCTAAGGGAGCTTGGAAGGTATGTCCGAAATGTCAGAAAAGAATGAAGGATAATAACCTTGCTGATGTAGAAGAATTACAAAGCTATTTCGTTCAGCGAATAGAAAAATATATTAATTCAAAAGGACGTAAAATGATCGGCTGGGATGAAATTCTCGAAGGAGGATTAAGTAAAACAGCGACTGTTATGTCATGGAGAGGCGAAGAAGGAGGTATTAAAGCAGCAAAAGCAGGAAATAAAGTTGTTATGACTCCGGGTGAATACTGCTATCTGGATCAGTATCAGGAAAATCCGATGATTGAACCTGAAGCGATCGGAGGATATATGCCTTTAAAGAAAGTTTACTCGTATGACCCGTTGAATATTGATCTGACAGACGAAGAAAAGAAACTAATCTGGGGTATTCAGGGAAATGTATGGACTGAATATATGTCAACAATTCCTCACACAGAAAGTATGATTTATCCGCGCCTTCTTGCATTAAGTGAAGTAGCATGGACAAATCCTGACATGAAGGATTGGAAAAGTTTTAAATCTCGTGTTTCAAATAATTATCCATACCTGAAGTCAATCGGAATTTCACCAAAACCGATTTCAACTATCATTACTCAGGAGCGTAAAGTTGACTTAGAGAATAGAATTATCTGGGTAAGCTTGCTTGCAGATATGGATTCTGCAGAGATACGTTATACATTGGACGGTTCAACACCGACAATGAACTCCTTGCTTTATGAAGCTCCGATTAAGTTTACAGCAACATCGGATCTGAAAGCTCAATTGTTTAAAAATGGGAAGACAGCATCAGATATCCAACCTTTCCGTATCGATGTACACAAAGGACTAGGTAAACCGATTGAAGTATCTCGTTTCCTTGATGGTTACAAAGCCGGAGGTAAAACAGCCTTGGTTGATGGTTTGGTAGGAACATATAGTTACAAAGATCAATTGTGGCAAGGGTATGTAAAGGGAATTGAATGTGTGGTAGATTTGGGAGAGGTTCAGCCTATCCGCGAGATCAGAGCACAATTTATGCAACTTGTCGGTCCGTGGATCTGGTTACCGAAGGAAGTAGAATATTCCGTTTCGGATGACAATATCAATTTCACACCAGTTGCAACACTGACACACGATATTCCGTTAGACACGGATACAATGCTTTTTAAAGACTTTACATTTGACGGAAAAACAGAAGGACGCTATGTGAAGATGAAAGTAAAAGCGATTGATAAAGTAGGTGCAGTAATGTTTGTCGATGAATTGATTATCAATTAATTATCAATTAATTTATCAGTTAAGAAACCAGTCTCTAAAAAACAAAACTTTTTTTGATGAAGTCGAAATTAATAGCTTGTGCTTTTATTGCATTATCCTTAGGAGGATGTAAAACAAAAGAGAATCAGCCGGATGTATTGAAATTTGTTGATCC
>JBOFKD010000276.1:0-2356 GCA_051657165.1 Bacteroidales bacterium
GTCAAACTTTTTGAGTGCTTTATAGGCTGTAATGAAATTATCTCCCGGTCCGGCCTCATTTCCTAAGGACCAGATGACAATAGATGGATTGTTAACATTGGCTTTAGCCATTTCCATCACGCGGGCAACATGGGCTTTCTCCCATTCTTTCGGATGAGAGAGCGAGGCTGCTCCGTAGTAATACTGATGAGACTCAATATTCGCTTCGTCTTCCAGATAAATACCATATTTGTCACACAGGAAATACCAGTACGGATCATCCGGATAGTGAGAGTTGCGCACATGATTGATGTTTGCCTGTTTCATAAGTATAACCTCTTTCTCCATCAACTCACGGGAGATGGTATGTCCTGTTTCCGGATTTGATTCATGGCGGTTCACACCTTTTAATTTAACAGGCTTGCCATTTACATAATAATATCTGCCGGCAAGTCCGAACTCATCTTCAGACGCAGGAGTATCTTTGATCTCGACCTCTCTGAATCCAATGATTGCAGATGTTGCATCTACTGTATTTCCTTTTGAATCTTTTAATTCGGCAACAAGCGTATAGCGATACGGCTTTTCCGCAGACCATTTATTCGGGTTTTTCAGGGTGAATGAAACCGAAGTTTCTTTTATCTCAGCCGGATTGATTATATCAATATCTGCAGATGCTGCAACATTCTTTACCGGTCTGTTTGTATCTGAATACAAATCATGCTCGAAAAGTGTATAGCTGAGTGTATGATTCTTAATCTTTTTCGGACTAAGATTACGTATATCTGTGCTTATATTTAAAATACCGTCTTTATAGGTTGAGTCAAGATCCGGTATAATATTCATATTGCGTATATGTACCTTCGGACTTGAATATAAAGAAACTGTACGAAATATTCCCGGAAGGCGGAACATATCTTGCGCTTCCAGAAATGATCCGTCAGAACTGCGGTACACTTCTGCAGAGATACTGTTTTTCCCTTTCTTCAGATAAGGTGTAATATTGAAGCTGGCCGTATTTCTGGAGTTTTTGGAAAATCCGGCGTATTCTCCGTTTATCCATAAGTAAAAGAATGAATCAACACCATCAAAATTTATAAATATCTCGCGATTATCCCAACCTTCCGGTATCGTAAACTCGCGGCGATAGGACCCCACTTCATTCCGGTGTTTATAGGTTGTCCAGTTTTTAGGAGGAGTACGCATAACTCCGCCGCGCCAATCGTCAACAGCCACTTTATGCTGAAAGATAACCGGCTGATTGACATAAACGGGAACACCATATTTTAGGCTGCCGTCTTTTTGTATTCCTTCAATATTCCAGTTAGATGGTACTTTAATCTTATCCCATGCTGAGGTGTTGAAGTCTTTTGCGTAAAACCCGATTGGTCTTGAGCCCGGATCCGGTGACCAATGGAAATCCCATTCTCCGTTCAGGGACAACCAGTATTTACTATGTTCGGGTAAGTATTTGCGAGCCTGTTCTTTATTCTCGAAAGGAAAGATATTTGCTCTGGGTTGTTCTTTGTTCAATGCCAGATTTTCGGGCGATTGCCATTCGTTGCCTGTTGGAGATAACTGCTTATGATAGAAGAAACCGGAAATAGAATCTTGTGTAGCAAATCCTTGTAGTGTTAAGCTGCAAAACAACAAGGATAAAGATAATTTCTGCATAGTTTTTGTCGTTAATTATTTTCAGTCCAGTCTTTAGCACCACGCTCTTTTAATGCAGCAGTGAAAGCTTCTGCTTTTTTCTCTGCTTCGGCCTCAGCCTCAGGAGATGCATAAGCATGTTTATAGCCTTTTACTTTATTCCAGTCTCCACGTGTGAAATCAGGAAATGCTACTGCCGCACAATTATTATCCATTGATAATTCGCCCAGTTCGGCAAGGCAACACCATTCGGCCAAATCATAAACATCCATATCCAATGGTAGTCCGTTTTGTAAACAGTATACCAGACGGGCATCCATGATAAAGTCCATACCTCCGTGACCACCTACTTTTTTCGCCATTTCTCCGTATTTTACCAAAATTGGATGTTTGTATTTTGCTACCAGAGCATCCATATCATCTTTTTGAAGAAAACGGTGCGAATCCAGATTATCCACTACCGGTTCTACACCTGATGCTGCCATTTGAGATGCATCCAGTGCATACCCCTGAGTCGGATATTTATTAGCAAAGCCTTTTGTTCCTGTCAATTGATACAAACGGTTATAAGGCTGCGGAGTCATCACGTTATGCTGAATCTCGATCACTTTTCCGTTTTCCGTACGGATCAGTGTAGTTGTATGATCACCGTTGCGGAAATCATCACATGTTTTACCGGTACGTTTTTCTACCAGATCTTTACCTACTACCGATTTCGTATCCA
>JBOFKD010000277.1:0-5885 GCA_051657165.1 Bacteroidales bacterium
GACGATAGTTGTATAAAGTATTAATTCGGGCAGGGGATATCAGAATTTAATTTTTCCTCTGTCGCATTAAAGTATGGAGGCAAAAGTAGATGGTAAAATTTCTTACCTGCCAGGGTGGATTCTTTGAACGGGAATCTTGGATGCCGGACTGTTGGATCAATGTATTGTGTCCTTCAGAATCTGATATACGATATTTAGAAGATGAGTTTAATGTTCCAAGATCATTCTTGAATGATATTGAAGATAACGAGGAACGTCCGCGTATGGAGCATGAAGACGGATGGCGTTTAGTTATCCTGCGTGTTCCTTTTAAAACAGAAGATAATGATAATCCCTTCATCACGGTACCTTTGGGTATTATAACAAAAGGTGATTTGTTTATTACGGTTTGTCATTACGATGTGGAAATGCTTCATGATTTTATATTGTTTTCGCGTCGGAAAATGTATATAGAGAAGAAACGAGATGATCTTTTGCTGCATATAATGCTGACCTCTTCGGTTTGGTTTATGAAGTATCTGAAGCAAGTTAATGTTCAGATCAAGCAAGGTGAAGATGAATTGGAGAGATCCGTCAGAAATGAAGAGTTGCATAGATTGATGAAGCTTGAGCGGACATTGGTTTATTTTATAACCTCGATCAGAGGGAATGAGATATTATTGATTAAGCTTAAGAGCATGTTTAAGCAAAGCGAGATTCATTATGATAAAGATTTGTTAGAGGATGTGGAGATAGAGTTGCAGCAAGCGCATAGCTCTGCTAATATATACAGTCATATCCTGTCGAGTATGATGGATACATTTGCTTCTATTATTTCGAATAATCTTAATATAATCATGAAGCGTCTGACATCGATATCAATTATATTGATGATCCCGACATTGATAGCAAGCTTTTACGGAATGAATGTTCCAAACTTTATAGAAGAATGGCCTTTTGGCTTTGGCTGTATTATTATTGTTTCAATATTATTATCAGTTATGGCGTTAGTCTTCTTCAAGAAAAGAAAGTGGTTATAGAGTAATCTATAATCACTTTTGTTGTTTTATTGCCTTTGTAAGTATGTATGATTTATCAAAATCTTTATCTTTGCGCAAGTATGAAAAAGATTCTAATAACAACATTAAGTATAATATGCTGGGTGAGTGTCTGTGCACAATCATCCGGGGCATCGGGCAATAATAGCTCAGAGCCGGGTAATGAACAAATGCCTGAAGTGCCGATGAAAATATCTGCATGGAAAATTAATCCGTTATTGGGCGAAATCTCGCGTTCGGCAATGGATACGTTGTCACGCAATTTCCAGAATCAAACGGTAATGGACGGGGAGCCTTACAGTCGTATGTATACCGGCCCGATGGGTTCACCGTATATGAGCCGTTATATTTTCGATCAGCCAATTGCACCTTCATTTCTGTTTTTACAACCATTTCAGGGATATACATATAATGTGCAAAATACGAAGTTTTATGATACAACTGTTCCATTTTCTAATCTGACATACTTTAGTTCAGGGAACAGACAAAACGGTGAAGATCGATTTAAAGCATTCTTTACCATCAATCGTGGAAAAAAACTAAACTTTGGCGGTGATTTTGATATGATCTATGCCAGAGGGATCTATAATAATCAAACAGCTAAACAAACGCATTACCGTTTATTCGGATCATACGTTACAGACCATTACTCGTTGCATGCTGCAGTTATGGGTAATGCAATGTCCAATAAAGAAAACGGGGGAATAGTTGATGATCGTTATATTACAGATCCGACAGCAATTGATGCAAAAAAGAAGAATTTCAAACCCAGAGATATTCCTACGAATCTGAATGATAATTTTAACAGAGTTATCAGTGATAATTATTTCTTCACTCAAAGATATAATTTAG
Organism: Bacteroidales bacterium; assembly: GCA_051657165.1. Classification (GTDB taxonomy): domain Bacteria; phylum Bacteroidota; class Bacteroidia; order Bacteroidales; family UBA7332; genus UBA7332. Next base: position 1,890 of record JBOFKD010000277.1, read on the forward strand.
GATTTGAACGTAATGTAGTAGTCGATTCTGTTGAATTAAAAGACTCTGTAGAGTTTGTTCCGGTTACAAGCTTTATACATACGTTTGATTTTCAGAAAAACTTTAAACGTTATGTAATGGACTCACCTCCTTCAGACTCTGCGTTTTTCGAGAATTATTATTTTGACAAGAATAAATTCAGAGATCATACGCGTAACTGGAAGTTGAGCAATACTGTTGGAATTTCTTTGCGCGAAGGGTTTAATCGATTTATGAAATTCGGTTTGACAGGTTATGCTCAGTTCGTTTCAGAGCGCTATGAGTTGATGAATCCGCTTCATTTTATGGGAATGGCAACGGCACCTGAAATGAACAAATACACGGAGAACACGCTCTATGTGGGTGGACAGTTACTGAAAACACAAGGCAGTGCTTTTACTTTTGATATTAACGGACGTTTTGGAGTTGTCGGCCATAATGCAGGCGATATAGATGTTCAGGGTAATATTAATTCAATGTTTAAGCTATTCAAAAAAGACTTTTACGTAAATGCTCAAGGTATGTTTTTGAATAAAGCACCGAACTTCTATTATGATCGCTGGATCTCAAATAACTTTATATGGGATAACAACTTTAAATTCGAACAACGTTTTCGTGCCTTAGGCGAAATCGGAGTGAAACAATGGGATTTTTCTCTGAAAGCTGGTTTTGAAAATATAACAAATCATATATATTTCAACGAAAAATCGCTGCCTGTACAAGATGAGGGAAGTGTTCAGGTGTTTACTGCATCATTAATGAAAAACTTTGCATTCGGACCTTTCCATCTTGATAATGATATAACGTATCAGAAGAGTTCAAACCAAAAGGTTCTTCCTTTGCCTGATTTGATGCTCTATCATAATATGTATTTCAACACTGCAATTGCGCGTGTTTTGAAGATTCAGATCGGAGTTGATTTACGTTATTGGAGTAAATATTATGGGCAGACTTATCAGCCTGCTACAAACATGTTTGTTAATCAGCAAGATGTTGAAATCGGGAACTATCCGTTGATGAATGTGTATGTGAATTTCAATTTGAAAAAAGCCCGCTTCTTTGTTATGATGTATAACGTGAATCAAGGTCTGTTTGGTGGAGATGAATATTTCTCAATGCCAGGTTATCCGATAGCTCCACGTTCGTTTAAATTTGGTCTTTCATGGAATTTCCTAAATTAAATTAGTCATTAAATATGAAGAAACAACTCTATCTGTATGTGATACTGTTAGTAATGATTGTCGTTGCGATGGTGGTAGTAAAAGGACATATGGCAGAGCAGGAGAATGTAGTTCCCCGTGATCTTTCGCAAATAAAAGAAGAAGGTGCATTAAGACTGGCCGCAGACTATAATTCAGTAGAATTGCATGCCTCCGCGGATTCAATGGCCGGATTTCAATACGAATTAGCCAAAGAATTTTCTAACTTCTTAGGCGTTGAAGTCGAAATTTATCCGATCGGAGATATTCAGGAGTCTCTCGAAGGGCTTGATGATAATGAATTTGATATTGTTGCGCGATTGATTCCTGTCACAACATCTTTGAAAAATGAATATGCAGTTAGTGTCCCTTTTATTACATCAAAGCATGTTTTGGTACAACGTAAAGCCAAAGATGCCGTTGATAGTACTTTTATTCGCAATCAATTAAAGTTAGCAGGAAAAGAATTATACATTCCAGCTAATTCATCTGTTGCAACGCGATTAAGTAATTTGATGAAAGAAATAGGCGATACAATATATGTGAGACAGCATGATATGTATCAGGATGAACAGCTCATCCAAATGGTTGCTACGGGCTTGATTGATTATGCTGTGGTTGACGAACATATTGCAAAAAAACTGATAGGTAATTATCCGGAGCTGGATATAGAAACAGATATTAGTTTTTCACAATTAAATTCGTGGATTACACGCAAAGAGTCAGTAGAACTGATAGACTCAATAAATAGCTTTATTGAGAAATTTAAGACAAGTGATAAGTTTAAATCTTTACAGAAGCGTTATCTTAAGTAAGGATCAGAGAATTTAAAAACACAAAGATGAATTATCCGGCAAATATAGAACAGAAGATTGGCTTTGATAAAATACGCCAATTATTAAAAGATAAATGCTTAAGCTCATTAGGGGAAGAACAAGTTTCTCTAATGAGCTTTTCTTCAAACTTTGAAGAGGTTAAGCAAAAACTGGAGGAAACTTCAGAGATGATTAGAATTATTCAGGAGGAAGACGAATTTCCTGCAAATTACTTTTTTGATGTCCGTCCGGCTTTATCGCGAATCCGGGTAGAAGGAACCTATTTGGATCAAAGTGAATTGTTTGATTTAAGACGTTCTTTAGAGACTATTTATGCACTGGTTCGTTTCTTTAAAAAAGAGGATGAGGCTGAAGTTATATATCCTCGCTTAACGGATGCAGCAGGGGGTATTTTGGTGTTTCCTTCTATCCTGAACGGGATCGACCGTATTCTGGATAAATTCGGCTATATAAAGGATAATGCTTCAAGCGAATTATCACGTATACGCAGAGAGTTATCGCAAGTCTCAAGTTCGATAAGCCGCACGCTGAACTCCATCTTAAGATCTGCTCAGAGCGAAGGTATTGTAGATAAGGATCTGACACCGACCATGCGCGATGGCCGACTTGTGATCCCAGTTGCTCCTGCGTTTAAGCGCAAAATTAAAGGGATCGTACACGATGAATCAGCCAGTGGTAAAACTGTGTTTATTGAGCCGGCTGAAGTGGTTGAGGCAAACAATCGGATCAGAGAGTTGGAAAATGAAGAAAGACGTGAGGTTCTGAAAATTCTTACTGAGTTTGCAAACGAGCTACGTCCTTACGTAAATGATATTTCAGAGAGTTATTCGTTTTTGGCACTGATTGATTTTGCTCGCGCTAAAGCTATGTTTGCCATAGAAACAGACGCTATATCACCTATTCTCGAAGACTATTGCCAGGTTGACTGGTATGGGGCAAAACATCCATTGTTGCTCTTGTCTTTACGTAAACAAAACAAGCCGATAGTGCCTCTCGATATTACGCTTTATGATAAGAAACGATTGCTTATTATCTCAGGGCCCAATGCCGGGGGTAAATCTGTTTGTCTGAAGACCGTAGGTTTGTTGCAGTATATGTTGCAATGCGGAAATCCGATACCCGTATACGAAAACTCACGAACAGGGTTGTTTGACAGTATATTCATTGATATCGGGGATGAACAGTCAATCGAAAATGATTTGAGTACCTATAGTTCTCACTTGACTAATATGAAAAACTTTTTGCGTTATTGCGACTCGAAAAGCTTATTGTTGATCGATGAGTTCGGAGGCGGTACAGAACCTCAGATTGGTGGTGCCATAGCTGAAAGTTTATTGGATCGGTTTAATCAAAAAGGTGCTTTCGGTGTGATAACGACTCACTATCAGAATCTGAAGCATTATGCCGAGCATCATGAAGGTGTTGTGAATGGAGCGATGTTGTATGATCGTCATCATATGCAACCGTTGTTTAAGCTTTCGATTGGTAATCCGGGTAGCTCCTTTGCTATAGAAATTGCCCGTAAAATCGGATTGCCGGAAGATTTGATAGAAGATGCTTCTCAAATTGTAGGTAGCGATTATATCGATATGGACAAATACCTTCAGGATATTGTTCGTGATAAACGCTATTGGGAGAATAAACGCCAGGAGGTTCGTAAAAAAGAAAAGAGACTCGAAGATACATTAGAAAAATATGGCGAGCAACTCTCATCTCTGGAGTCGCAACGCAAAGAAATACTGCGTCAGGCTAAAGCCGAAGCTCAGACTCTGATTTCACAAACCAATGCGAAAATAGAGAATACAATCCGCGAAATCCGGGAAGCTCAGGCAGATAAAGAAAAAACAAAACTGATTCGTTCTGAAATAGAGTTGTTTAAAGAGAAATTGCGTGAAGAGGCTAATGATCCGGATAGCAAATTATCCAGAAAAATAGAAAAGCTT
>JBOFKD010000278.1:0-8646 GCA_051657165.1 Bacteroidales bacterium
CAAAGAACAGAAGAAAGCTCTGTTCTCTAAAATAAAAGCTTTCCCAACGGTGTGGTAGTTCAGTTGGTTAGAATACCTGCCTGTCACGCAGGGGGTCGCGGGTTCGAGTCCCGTCCATACCGCTAAAAGGCGCTTAATCATCAGATTGAGCGCCTTTTTTTGTTTTTATTATTCTCAGAGTAGAATCCGAAAAGATTTTGAATGTATGTAAGGGGTTCATCCTTTATACCTATTGTTTCTACTGATGTATTCGTGTAAAAAAGGAATAGTAGATGAAATGATTGTTGGAGAGTATAATGATAAAAAAAAGCTCCGCATTGACTCAAGTCAATGCGGAGCTTTTTTATTTAGAAATATAATTCACCAAAATATTCCGGACAATGGAAGTTTGGTTTTTCTGTCGGAATTGGATTCCAGCTTAAATAGTGTGGGAGAGAAGTTTCATCGGCACACTTATAGAAGTTGGCTTTAATTTTCTCAGGAAGGTTATTGCCATCCAGTCCCAGAACTTCAAAAGGAATAGCTACGATAAGATCCCAGGCGAATAGTCCCTGCATTTCGTGGAAAGGACGATGTCCCATACTTGGCATACGAACGATTTCTTTCATTTGTTCCGGAGAAAGAGGCGTTGCGTTGTCTCTGTTTTCGCGTTTCGAAGCAAGACAAGTGCCTATACAGTTAAATTCGAAGTTGTAATATTCTTTTTCGCCGGGGATTTGAGTGAAGAACTCTACACAACTATCCTGCCACACAGGATCCTGATCGTTCGTGTAGATTGCTTTCAGGCAGTTTCCGCGTACGAAATAGCGGATATATAATTTGCTGTCGCTTCTGGCTATATCAAACGTACAAATCGGACGATAAGGGAATTTGCTCCAATTTGCATGTCCGATGCTTTGGCGAACTGCACTTTCTTCCATTAAATTGCTAATTTCATCAGAGTCCATTTTATCTAACTCAGGTAGATAAGGTACAGTTAATGTTTTCATAGAGTTAATATTTTGGGTTTTTGTTAGTTTATTGTTTTGTGCCGGTGCGGCATTCAGCTGATTTGCCGATGTATAAATCAAGCCAAAAATTGCAATTACCATAATTGAAACACCTACAATACGATTTATACGAAAAAGAGTTCTTAAATTGAACTTGTTTCGGAGTTTTCCAAAAATAGTAGTAATTACAAGCCACCAGATTAAAGCCCCGACAGCCACTCCAAAGATACCTATTAAAACTTCAACGGGAGCTATATCAGCATGAAAAAAATTCATTCTGGCAAACAAGCCGATAAAGAGGAAAATAATAAGCGGATTTGAAAAGGTAATAAAAAAGGCAGTTACGAAGTCCTGCCAGAAAGTAGACCCGCTACTTTTTGATCCTTTTACGCTCTTAATAGGATTGGATTTATAGATAAAATACCCAAATATCAGTAATACTGCGCTTCCCAGTATCTGTAGTCCTGCCTGATTTTTTTCGATAAAATCAGTGACAAAATGAAGACCCAGACCGGTTACAGCAGCATATGCGATATCGGAAAACATTGCCCCCAGTCCACTGAAGAAACCATGCCATCGTCCTTTGTTTAAGGTCCTTTGAATGACCAGAACGCCTATAGGTCCCATAGGTGCAGAAACAAGTATTCCAATTAGTATTCCTTTTACTAATGTTAATATCATTGCTAATTCATCTTTCTTTTTATATGTGCAAATATACAATGTTCGGTATAAGAAACAATCTAAAGTAATGGAATTTCCACCTTTTTTCTTACTTTTGTGCTCCGATTGGAAAGTTTCAAAAACTCACATATTGTAAAAACAGAGAATGATTCGTTTTTTTAGAACCCCATCTCAGTCGGTGATCGCCGTAGGCGTTGATCGCGACTTGTCTCAAGAGGAAATCCAGAAGTTAGTTTGGCTTTTTAGTGAAGCTACTCCTGAATCGAGTGTAGAACTGGAAGGCTGGTTTGTCGGTCCTCGTAAAGAAATGATTACTCCTTGGAGTACAAATGCCGTAGAAATAACCCAGAATATGGGTCTTGCCGGAATCTTGCGTATCGAAGAATTCTTTCCTGTAAAGAGTGATGATGCAGAGCATGATCCGATGCTGCAGCGTCTGTATAACGGACTTAATCAGACTATCTTTACGATTGAAAAACAACCCGATCCTATCGTTTACATAGACGATATTGCCTCTTATAACCAACAAGAAGGTCTTGCACTCAGCGAAGACGAAATTTCCTACCTTAATGAAGTTAGCCAGCGTATCGGACGAAAACTTACCGATAGTGAAGTCTTTGGCTTTTCCCAAGTAAATTCAGAACACTGCCGTCACAAAATCTTTAATGGAATATTCGTTATTGACGGTGAAGAAAAAGAATCCTCCCTATTCAAACTTATTAAAAAGACATCCGAGTACAATCCAAACCGCTTAGTTTCTGCTTACAAAGATAATGTAGCGTTTAATGAAGGTCCGGTTGTTGAACAATTTGCTCCTGCTTCTGCCGATAAACCGGATTTCTTTGAAGTAAAGGATATCAAAACTGTTATATCTTTGAAAGCGGAGACTCATAACTTCCCAACAACTGTTGAGCCTTTTAATGGTGCTGCGACAGGAACAGGCGGGGAGATTCGTGACCGTCTGGGTGGTGGAAAAGCAAGTTTACCGATTGCAGGGACAGCTGTTTACATGACATCGTATCCGCGTACGGAACCAAACCGTCCATGGGAACAAGGTGTGGCTGAACGCGACTGGCTATATCAGACTCCGGAGCAAATTCTGATCAAGGCATCCAATGGTGCTTCTGATTTCGGAAATAAATTCGGTCAACCTTTGATTTGTGGTTCTCTTCTGACATTTGAGCATGAAGAGAATAATAAAAAATATGCATATGATAAAGTAATCATGTTAGCCGGCGGTGTCGGGTACGGTACTTTGAGAGATGCATTGAAAGGTGAGCCTGAAGTAGGTGATAAAGTGGTTGTAATGGGTGGTGATAACTACCGTATCGGTATGGGTGGTGGAGCTGTATCTTCTGTGGATACAGGACACTATGCAAATGCTGTTGAATTAAATGCTGTTCAGCGTGCGAATCCGGAGATGCAGAAACGTGCAGCTAACGTTATTCGTGCTTTGGCAGAATCAGATTATAATCCGATCGTTTCTATCCATGATCATGGAGCAGGTGGTCACCTGAATTCATTGTCTGAATTGGTTGAAACAACAGGAGGTAAGATTGATGTATCAAAACTTCCTGTAGGAGATCCTACATTGTCTGCAAAAGAAATTGTTGGGAATGAGTCTCAGGAGCGTATGGGTATGCTTATTAAAGAGAAGGATATCGATATGGTTCAGCGTATTGCTGATCGTGAAAGAGCTCCGATGTATGTAGTTGGTGAAACTACAGGCGACATGAAGTTTGTATTTGAACAGGCTGACGGCGAATGCCCGATCAACCTGAAACTGGAAGATATGTTTGGCAAGGCTCCGAAAACGATTATGGAAGATCATACCGTTGAAGAGCACTTTGCAAATCCGGTATATGATGTGAATAATCTGAATGAATATGTTGAAAATGTTCTTCAGATCGAAGCCGTTGCTTGTAAAGACTGGTTAACAAATAAAGTTGACCGTTCTGTAACAGGTAAAATTGCCCGTCAGCAATGTCAGGGTGAGATTCAGCTTCCATTAAGTGATTGTGGTGTTGTAGCTCTGGATTACAGAGGTAAGGCCGGTATTGCTACGTCAATTGGTCATGCACCGCAGGCAGCTATGGCTGATCCGGCTGCCGGATCGGTTCTTGCAATTGCAGAGTCGCTGACGAATATTGTATGGGCTCCGCTTGCAGATGGCATTGAAGGTATCTCGCTAAGTGCGAACTGGATGTGGCCATGTAAAAATGAAGGAGAAGATGCACGTTTGTATGAAGCCGTTGAAGCTTGTAGCGAATTTGCATGTGAATTGGGAATCAATATTCCTACCGGAAAAGATTCATTGTCTATGACTCAGAAGTATGGCAATGAAAAAGTATATTCTCCGGGTACGGTTATCATTTCAGCAGGTGGTGAAGTATCGGATGTGAAAAAGGTAGTTTCGCCGGTTTTGGTGAATGATCCAAAAACATCAGTTTATTATGTTGATTTCTCTTTTGATGCATTCAAATTAGGAGGATCAGCATTTGCTCAGTCGCTTGATAAGATTGGAGATGATGTGCCAACCGTACAGGATAGCGAGTATTTCCGTGAAGCGTTTAACGCAATCCAGTCTTTAATTAATGACGGATTGATTCTTGCCGGTCATGATATTTCAGCCGGTGGTATGATTACAGCTTTACTGGAAATGTGTTTTGCAAACACGAAAGGCGGTCTGGATGTAACGATCGAAGAGATTGCAGAGGAAGATCCGGTTAAGATCTTATTCAGCGAGAATCCGGGAGTATTAATCCAGGTTGCAGATCGTACTGCTGTTGAAAAGGTGCTTAAAAATAAAGGAATTGGATTCCTTCGTATCGCAAAACCAAAAGCAGAGAGAGAAGTGACGATCCTGAAACATGGAAAAACATTCCATTTCGATGTTGATTCATTACGTGATCTGTGGTTTAAATCGTCTTACCTGCTTGATCGTAAGCAGAGTGGAGAGACTTGCGCGAAAGCTCGTTTTGAAAATTATAAAAATCAGCCGATTGTTACAGATTTCGGAAAAGAATTTACCGGAAAACTGAACGCTTATGGTATTTCGGCAGATCGCAAAGAAATGTCGGGCGTGAAAGCTGCTATTATTCGTGAAAAAGGAGTGAATGGTGATCGCGAGATGGCTTACTCTCTTTATCTGGCAGGTTTCGATGTGAAGGATGTTCATATGACAGACCTGATCAGCGGACGTGAAACGCTGGAAGATGTGAATATGGTTGTTTATTGCGGTGGTTTCTCAAACTCAGATGTTATGGGTTCTGCCAAAGGATGGGCCGGTGGATTCTTGTGGAATGAGAAAGCAAAAGCGGCTTTGGATAAATTCTATGCTCGTCCTGATACATTAAGTCTGGGTATCTGTAACGGATGTCAGTTGATGGTTGAACTAGGATTGATTTATCCGGAACATTCGGAAAAACCGAAGATGCTTCACAATGAATCTCATAAATTTGAGTCACAATTCCTTGGATTGACAATCCCTCAAAATGACTCGGTAATGTTCGGTACATTATCAGGTATGAAGTTGGGTGTGTGGGTTGCTCACGGAGAAGGAAAATTCAGCCTGCCTTACGCAGAAAGTGAATACAATGTGATTGCGAAATATGCATATGATGAATATCCTGCAAATCCGAACGGATCAGCTTATAGTGTTGCAGGTCTTTGCTCGGCTGACGGACGTCACCTGGCTATGATGCCTCACCTTGAGCGTGCGATATTCCCATGGCAATGTGGTTATTATCCGAACGACAGAAAAGCTGACGATCAGGTTACTCCATGGATCGAAGCATTTGTAAATGCCCGTAAGTGGGTAGAGGATAAAATGTTGAAGTAATTCATATTTAAGATAATAATAGGGGGATGCTGAAAGTGTCTCCCTATTTTATTTTTTATAAATTCGCATTGTAATATAAACAGAAGTTTAAAGAAATGGAAAATGAGGCATTGAAACATGCATCCTTACCGGATATCTTTCTGACGTTTGTGAAAGTAGGAGCTTTTACGATCGGAGGAGGATGGGCGATGGTGCCCATTATCGAACGGGAAATGGTAGATGTGAAAGGATGGATAAAGAAGGAAGATTTTATCGATTTGCTGGCTGTAGCCCAAACAGCTCCCGGATTGATAGCGGCAAATATATCTATTGTTATAGGCTTCCGTTTAAGAGGTTTTAAAGGAAGTGTTGCTTCGGTGTTGGGGACGATTCTGCCTTCATTCCTGATGATCCTGTTTATTGTGATGTTTCTAAGTGGATTCAGAGGTAATGAATATGTGGATAAAGCGCTGAAAGCGATTCGTCCGGCTGTAGTAGCTTTGATTATTGTACCTGTGCTTACAACTGCCAAAGCTGCTCATATATCTAAAAAGAGTGTGTGGTTTCCTGTGCTGGTTGCAATTGTAATTGCTTTTCTGAATATTTCACCCATTTATGTGATCGTTATAAGTGCCGCAGGAGGTATTATATACTCTCAGACTCTGCTGAAACAGAAGATGAAGCATATGGAAAATGAAAGGAGAGATGAGAAATGATATATCTGAAATTATTTCTGGTTTATTTTAAAATCGGACTTTTTGGTTTTGGAGGAGGATACGCCATACTATCGCTGATCCAGCATGAAGTAGTTGAAGTGCATAACTGGGTAACTACCGAAGAGTTTACAGATATTCTGGCAATATCTCAGATGACTCCCGGTCCGGTAGGTATAAATAGTGCCACTTATATCGGGTATCAGGTGACAGGAAGTGTGTGGGGCGCTATTGTAGCAACGCTGGCTACAGTACTTCCATCATTTATAATCGTGATCCTTATTGCCCGTTTTTTCTTTGCTTTCAGAGATAACAAATGGATAAAAGGTGCATTCAACGGAATACGTCCGGCTGCTGTCGGAATGATCGCTTCAGCTGCACTTATGCTGATGAACGGGACAAACTTTATAGACTGGATAAGTATTGTTATCTGTCTTTCCAGTTTTGTACTGATGTACTTTATGAAAGTCCATCCGATATGGATTATAGTTCTTTCCGGAGTTGCCGGTTGTGTGATCTATTAATATCCGTATTATTCAAAATAGAGCGAAAAAACAAGGAGTCTGGATGTTGCTTTATCTAAAGCATTGGTGTAGGGGAGATAGTCCAGGTTTGTAAGATCTGTACGTTTATGTACCAATACATCTCCCAATCCCAGGCAAACCTTTATTTCCGGAATTAACTTGAAATACTGAAAGTAGAACTCACAGCCAAATCCAAATTCAAAATAAGTGTTGAATGACTCCAGAAGAACAGGCAGGTCTTTCTTTCGGGTCAGGTCAAATCCCGCACTTAATCCGGTTACTAAATAGGGGCGGGCGTTATTCAGGCGCCTTGCTGCATATTTAATATTAAAAGGAAAAAGAAGATAGGTCGATCGTATATCCTGTTCCTGTAATATATTTGTAGTGCCCTGTTCTATGAACTGAACGCTTTTGCTTCCGAAGAAAAGTGTAGGAGATACCCGAAAGCTGAAATAATGACTCAGACGAAAGTTTGCCAACAAGCCTACATTGAAACCGGGGCTGAATGATGGTTGCTCGGCATAAATAATTCGTCCGTTTTCGTCCTGTATGCCATTATGAGTGAAGTTAAGATCCTGTGTATGCATGCCGATTGAAAAACCAAAATTATACCAGCGCATATCCACATAGGGCTGGTTCATTGGTTTGTATTCCTGAGAATAACTGTTTGAGACAGTCATTAATAAAACGAATAGGAAGATGATCTTTTTCACGCCGTGTTTTGTTTTACTGATTCAACTATAAAACGCTTTTCAATCGCATATTATTATAAAGCAAAGATAATATTAAATTGAAAATTCGTAGCGGATATTTTTGTGTAAAACAAAAAGCGTGTATATTTGCCGGACATATTAGTGCTAATTTTAAAAATATAAAACAATGGCTTACGTAATTACAGACGATTGTATCGCTTGCGGAACTTGTATCGACGAGTGTCCAGTTGAAGCTATCTCTGAAGGAGATATCTATAAAATTGATCCAGATGTATGTACAGATTGTGGTACATGTGCTGATGTTTGTCCAACAAGCGCAATTCATCCAGCTTAATAATTGGATATCAATAATAAGAAAAGGAGTTTCAGAAATGAAACTCCTTTTTTTGTTTTATAATCCCGCGGGTTTTGTTTTGATAGCCTGGTCGATGATCAGTTTCATGTTGTTTTTTACAGCGGTGGATGTCAGTGTGGCACCTGTTACAATGTCTATATCTTTATTCCCGGCGCTTTGTAAGTTTAGCCCCAGCCATTGGTTGTAAAACTTCTTACGATGCACGAGACGCTGATAGGATCTGGTTTCGTATGAGTTTATAATGCAGACCTTGCGGATAACTCCTTTTTTATCCAGAATGACCCAGGTAGGGACATCATCTCCGAATCCTTTATTTTCTTTACCATATTCAATGCTGTTTAATACATAACCCAGAGTATTGCCTTTCTGGTCTTTTGCAGCATTCCAGCAAGAGTTTATTTTTTCGATTTTCTGAGCTCCCGGAAATATGAGTCGTACAGAGTCAATAGGAGAGCCTGCATCTCTCTTGCGGGTAGCCTGTTCTGCAGCCGGTCGTCTTTGTATGATACGCTGAGCCGAAAGTTGATTGTAGCCGGTCAGGATAGCGATCAGAAGAAACGTAGTTTTTAAATTCATAAATCAGAGTTCTGTTTGTGGTTTATCTTAAATTGTAATAAATACAAATATACTCTGTTTAGGGTTTTATTTAAAAGATTCTTTGATTTATTTGAATAATGAAATGATGGAAGTGAGTGGGGCACTATATGGAAACAAAAAAAGGAGCTTCATTTCTGAAACTCCTTTTTCTGAATTGGTGCGGATGAAGGGACTCGAACCCCCACGCCTCTCGGCACTAGATCCTAAGTCTAGCGCGGCTACCAATTACGCCACATCCGCATGACGATTACGGT
>JBOFKD010000279.1:0-1077 GCA_051657165.1 Bacteroidales bacterium
ATTATAAAGTAAATGTAGCGGCCGGAGAATTGGAAAATAATGAATTCTCACCATTAAGAAATAAATACGGTACACAAAGTTCGCAGATTTCGTTGAATGAATTAATTGCTTATATGGTTGCTTTTGACGATGAGAATGCTACAGATATTTTGACTAAGCAAGTAGGTGGAATGGCAAATATAAATACTTTTCTGGAAGAGCATGGTGTTAAGGGTATGAAAATAGCTGCAACGCAAAAAGAACAAAATAGCTCTCCATCTAAAGTTTATGATAATTATTCAACTCCTTACGGAATGTGTCAGTTGCTTCGTGCGTATAATAGTGGTAGTATTATTAACGGAGAAGCGAAAGGCTATTTTTCGAATTTGCTGATGCAGGTTCCTGCCGGAGTTTATCGGATTAAATCCGGGTTGCCAGAGGATATTCGTCTGGAACATAAAACAGGAACATCGGCAAAAGTGAAAAACGGAATGTTTGCGGCTACTAATGATGTAGGGATTTTTACTACCGATTCGGGTAGGAAAATAGGGTTGGCTGTTTTTGTAAAAGATTCGAAAATGAGTATTTCGGACCGGGATAAGGTTATTTCGGATGTTACGAAAGCTGTGTGGAATTCTATAATGAGTACTAAATAAACGCAAGAGGGGTCGGAAAGTATCAGAAATGATTACTTTTCGACTCTTTTTGCAATTTCTTCGAATGTAGGAATATCCTGCATAAAGTTGCAACGATGATTAAGGTAGTCAACTTCGCAGCAATAGTGATTCAGTCCGTTGGATACAATTAGAAAAGGAACCTGAAGAACCATATTGTATCGTACGATCTGATCAAATACATTTTGGTTAATCAGAATCTGAGGAGCCTTGTATTCGAGGATGACAACCGGCTTACCGCTCTTATCGAATATAACGGAGTCACAACGTTTATTCATTCCATTAAGGCGAACGGCAATTTCGTTATTCATAAGTGTTTCCGGATATCCTTTATGGTTAATGAGAAACTCAATGAAATTTTGTCGCACCCACTCTTCGGGAGTTAAAGCAACAAATTTTTTACGAAGTCTATCCCAAACAAACT
>JBOFKD010000280.1:0-1015 GCA_051657165.1 Bacteroidales bacterium
ATGAGGAGTTAGCACGATTTGAGTATGAGTTTAAGGGTTTTAAACCTCTTACAGATCTGCAAAAGGAATGGGTGGTTTCGACCAAAGAAGAATTGAATAGTTATATGAGCAAGCGTTTTGCTTCAGCTCCTGACGGAGATGTATCCGAACAAATGAAGCGATATACAGTTTCTTATTGGATGAAGTTAGCAAAAATGGAAATACGCAGAGATAATGGCTTACTGGAGCTTTATTGTGATAAGGCGAAACAGAATAATATAGATGTGGATGCCTGGATTCCGGTAAGTCGCAGAGTTATACATTCTGATATTCTTCTGATTGCTCCCCACTTTGAGGTTCTTTCGGCTCAGAAAAAAGGAAATGTATTGACAGTAACCGTTGCTATGAAATATGTGAATGAGGTCTCAATTGATGGTGTGAAAGCTACTTTTGATATAGCCTTATAAGACCGGGTTATTTGTAAATATAAAGAACATGAAGCCTGTACGTCCTGTGTTGACGTACAGGCTTTTTAGTGTCAGTTATGTTAGTATGAAGCATAGAATATCTCCGGCTCTTTTCGCTTTTTGTTGTCTTTCGTGAATTTCCATTTTGCAATTTTATATAGAATTCCTTTGTACTTTCGTGCTTTTTGGGGACAAATATAGATACATCTTCCGCAGGATATACATTTAGTTTTATCTGTATTGTGGGTAGCAGAAATAGCATCTACCGGACATTGGCTGACACAGGTGTTGCATTGGTTGCAAAGTGATGAGGTCAGCTGAGGCTGAATAGGGATTTTACCTGCAACTTTATAGGGTCTGTTTCCTTTAATCTTTATTTTCTGTATGTCACTCACGGCTTTGAGTTGAGATAAAATACGGGCACTTTGTACAGAAAAGTTTTGTATTTTATATAAATCGGATTGATCCGGACGATTTGTCGCGACATCAGGCATTATAGAATGCTGAGCAATAAATGCAGCTGCAGAAATGATTTTGAATCCATTTTCTTCAACCAGATCCTGAATTTC
>JBOFKD010000281.1:0-27449 GCA_051657165.1 Bacteroidales bacterium
CGTTATGGCCACAGGATTTTAAGTCCTGCGTGTCTACCATTTCACCATCCGGGCAGACCTTGAGCGAAAGACGGGACTCGAACCCGCGACCCTAACCTTGGCAAGGTTATGCTCTACCAACTGAGCTACTTTCGCGTTTTGTTTTTGTTATCACCTGTTGTGTTGTGATTACGTGTGCAAAGGTAGGGCTTTTTTTTATACTTGCAAATTTTAGACAAACTTTTTTTTGTGTGTTTGCTCGTGTACAGGGTGTTTGTGGGGCTTAATATTCTGATAATAGGAGAGATAATGGCATGAAAAAAAGTTTGATTTTTTTTGTCGATTATGTCTGAAAGTCTGCACCTGGATTGAGTTTATGTCAAATGTCGTTTGAAAGTAGAGTCGATTTTTTTTGCAATAGTCTAATTTTTCTGCGGTAAGTGACATCTTTGCTATAGTTGACTCCTGTTTCTCGATGTTAAACTGCTAGTCTCTTCATGGATTATTATACTGAGAGCAGAGGTTAGCATATAAATACGTTTGATGTTTTTGTATTCTCTTATTCCTTCTTCTAAATTATGATCTTCCGGATTGTGACGTAAAAGACTGATTATTGATATTTATATTCTGTCGTATCTAAGCTAAATCTTAAATATAAAGCAGCTAATTATGAATAAAAGAAAAAGAGGATTGTCTGGTTTATCAGACAATCCTCTTAACTAAAGAAGATAATGTGTTTTTACAAAATATAGTTTGATCTAAGATCAAAAAAGCGTTCAGGCTATCTTAAAATCCCGGATTTTGAACTAATCCCGGATTAACATCCGTTTCTGATTGAGGTATAGGGCAAATGATGTCAAAAGCATTTGGTTTGCGTACATCGCTTGTATTCCATGACGGAACATCTTTATTATTACGAACCAGGTCAAAAAGACGGTGGTTTTCGCAGAATAATTCGATACGACGCTCAGCAAGAATATCATCAATTGTGATATTTGATTTTGCTTCAAAACCACTTTCGAATCTTGATTCTCTTAATTCATTATAGTATTTGTCTGCTTTTTCTTGTTGTCCAAGTTTTAGTGCAGCTTCAGATGCTATATAATAAACCTCTGCAAGACGAATGATTTTAGGGTTGTTTACATACATTTTGTTGGTTGCGTCAGGGCGACCTTTATACTTCATAGTAAACCATCCGGTGTAAGAGCCTTTAGTTTCCTGATTAATCATTGTTTTACGTACATCAGTGCTATCTTTAATACTGTTGAATATTTCAAGAATATCGTCATTTACTGCTACCTCTGCATAACCATTTATAGAAGTAAATCCACCTAACGATGTCCGTTGTGGGTTGTTTTTGATATTGTCAGTTGTATAAACTTCAAATAAAGACTCAGAGCTGTTTTCTTCAGTCCATGCTTTTGCGTAATCTTTAACAGTGTAAAGAGATGCCTTGCTGTTTTCAATTACATTTTCTGCATTTTTCAGCGCTTCATTCCAGTTTCCGTAATACAGCTGAACACGAGCCAGTAAAGCTTGAGCTGCGTATTTGTTGATTCCGCCACCGATATGGGCTTCTGGAAGCATCGGGATAGCTTTTTCAAGATCAGCAATAATGAAATCGTATGTTTCTTTTAGAGTTGAACGTGTAAACTTGTCAAAAACACTGAATACACGGTCATTGATAACCACTCCGGAGTTTGCTTTATTGATGTCAACGCCATCAACTGTGGGGATCTGAGCATATAAACGAGCCATGTCGAAGTGTAGCAGAGCTCTGGTTGCAATAAGCTGTCCGGTAATTGCAGTTGCTTTTTCTTGTCCTGCGAATTTTTCGCCGGCAGCTAAAGCTTGATTCGCCCATGCGCTTGTAATAGAAAGCCACTGGTAGAAACCTTTTGCCTGGTGTTGCTGCTTGTTTAAAGCAAAGTTTGTGATTTCTGAAATTTGATTACTGTTCTGGATCACTTTTGTATCTCCTCCTTTACAGTCTGCATATAATCCAAGGCTTCCTGCATGAAGATACTGAGAGTATGACATTCTCTGAAAAACACCATTCAGAGCTTTTTGATAGTCACCGATTGATTCTATTGCCATATCCGTCGGTAGTGACGTTGACGGAGCTGTGTTCAGGTCGTTTGAGCATGCTGAAAATAGAAGCGATGCGCTTAGAGCTGACAGTATATATATTTTTTTCATTGTTGTCTAGTTTATTGAATTTCCCCTTTCTGTGAATATAGAAAGGGGAAAATATTAAAATGAACTATGATCTCTGTTTGCTGAAATTAGAATGCTACGTTAACTCCGAAAGATACTGTGCGTGCAAGTGGAGTATCACCTGTGCGGTATCCGTTAAGAGGAACTTCTAATTCCATATTTTTTGTTGCTGCATATAAGAAGCAAAGGTTTGTTGCTGATACGTTGAATACAACATTGCTCAGTTTTAGTTTTGAAACAACAGAACCAGGCAGCTGATATGCAAATCCGATTTCTTTCAGACGGATAAAGTCTGTAGACTTGATATATCTGCTTGAGAATAGGTCTGTTCTTTTTTCTGAATCGAGTGTTGGACGTGGGTTGTCTACTTTATCACCCGGTTTTGTCCAGTAATTACCAGCTACGTCTTTTGAAATATTAGTTCCTGTACGAAAGCCATCATTGTGCATGAAATACTCAGGATAATTGAATAAATGTCCACCAAACTGATATGTTAGTAATACATTTAATGAGAATCCTTTGTATGATACAGAGTTGTTCAAAGCACCTGTAACGCTTGGATATGCTTTTGCTACAATTGAGCGCTGTGCTGAACTGGCATTGTTTACTACGTTGTCAGCTGAGTATGGTTTTGTCGGATCCTTCAGGAATTCAGCTTTCCCTGTTTCTGAATTTACACCTACGTATGTAGGGAGATAGAATGAGTAAAGATCTTTACCTTCTTCATATCTGTAGAAGTCTCCATCACCCATATTCATTGGTGTACCACCAGGTAGTTTCTCAACAACCGCTTTTAATGTAGAAAGAGAGAAGTCTGCTCCCCAGCGAACAGGCGATTTTAACATGTCTGTACCATGGAATTCAAATTCTACCCCTTTATTTGAGATCTCGCCTGCATTTTTCAATACAGATGTAAATCCTGTTGAAGCAGAAACCGGAACTTCCATAATCAGGTTGTCTGTGTATTTGTTGAAGTATTCAACAGTGAATGCGAAACGCTCAGCCAATGTCAGGTCGATACCAGCATTGAAGTTTTTACTTCTTTCCCATCCTAAGTTTTTGTTTTCAGGCTGGAATGGATAGATAGCTGCATTGCTTCCGTAGATACCATCAAACTTATATAATCCAAGGTGTCCGTAGAATGAATCAGGCAGACGTCCGTTTGTTCCGTATGATGCACGTAGTTTACCATCTGTAAGAATCTCGTTCCCTTGAAGGACTGATTCCTGAGTAAATCTCCATGATCCCGATACCGAGTAGAAGATACCTGTGCGTTTGTCTGCTCCCAATTGAGAAGAACGGTCAGCACGAATATTTGCTCCTAAGTAATATTTGTTATCAAAGTTATAGTTAACATTTGACAGGAATGACTGAAGGAAACTGTTGTCCGTTTGTCCAAGTGCTCTGGATGGAGCTCCTACAGAAAGATCCGGAAGTTTGTCTGTTGAATAGTTTGTAACAGCAGCCTGAGTATATCTTCTGTTGTACTTCTGAACTTCATATCCGCCTAAAGCATCCAGATTATGCTTTTCGTTAAACGTTTTAGAGTATTGAAGGATATTTGATGACGTAAGTGTCATTACTTTGTAATCATCTGTTTGTCCCATACCGCCTACGTTCATACCGTCAATTGAGTTTGGACCCCAGTATTCGTTGATGAATGCATTCGAGAAATCCAGACCGTTAGTTGAACGGAACTGAAGGTCTTTTGTGAATTTAACCGTAAAGTTTACGTTACCAAGAGCACGATAGTTTTCTGTTTTCAAGAATTTATCTTTGCCGTTCAGCTCGTAATATGGGCTGATACCGCGTCCCATAAGAACCTGATTGTATTCGCCATCTTTATCTTTAAGCATTTTTGTCGGATTTGATTGTTGTAACAATCCTAGAGGAGATCCAAATCCAATTCCTTGCTCCTGATTTGACTGATCACGATATCCGTTTTGTTTTGTGTATGAAAGTTGAGCTTTCATATCCACATCTAACCATTTCGCAACTTCATTATTTGAGTTGATAATCCCTGAATAACGCTCAAAGTCAGTTCCACGAGCCAAACCTTCGATATTCTGATATCCTAAGCTTGTATAGAATTTACTTTTCTCAGAACCTCCCGAAACAGATAACTGATAGTTTTGATCCATACCGTTTTTATAGATATAATCTCTCCAGTCTGCACCGTTAGTGCGTGTCAGTCCGCGTTTGTCCATTTGGGCATCTGCATACTGATCAGCTGTATCATATCCTTTGATACCACCATTATCGTTATAATAGTTGATCGTTGCAGCTCTTGAGTAATCATAATATTCAGTACCGCTCATAATCTCGTATGAGTTAGTAGCCATTGATGATACACCGAAGTTTGCCTGTAGGTTCACATTTACTTTACCTGCTTTACCGCGTTTTGTAGTAATGATGATTACACCATTAGCTGCACGTGATCCGTACAGAGAAGCAGCAGCAGCATCTTTCAATACTGTTAGTGATTCAATGTCATTTGGATTTAGTGAGCTTAAGATGTTTGATGACGCGCGGCTGTTAAAGTTGCCATTGTCAACAGGAACACCATCGATAACATATAAAGGTGATGTAGATGATGAAATAGATCCGATACCACGTACCTGAATTTCACCTGCTGCACCCGGGTCTCCCGTTGTAGATGCTACACGCACCCCTGAGACTTTACCCGAAAGAGCTTTGTCTACAGACTCCACGCTAGGAACATTTAAAGACTCGGACTTAACATTTGAGGCCGAACCTGTAAATGATGATTTCTTAGCTGTACCGTACGCTACTACGATTACTTCGTCCAGAGCCTGACTGGCAGACGAAAGTACAATGCGCATATTTGGTTTTGCAGTTTCTTCTTTTGCCTGAAGTCCTACGTAAGAAACGACCAAAGTCTTTGATTCTCCGTCAGGGATTTCTAAATTAAATTTTCCGTCAAAGTCGGTAACAGTTCCTATAGTTGTACCTTTTACAACAATTGATGCACCAATTACCGGTAGATTATCTTCCGCTGAAATCACCACTCCGGATGCTTTCGTTTGTGCAGCAAGATAACTTATGCCTATTAGCAGGCATGCCAGAATACTAGTCAATCTTCTCATAAATCAACAATCTTGCATTAAATTAAATTTACACTCGTTTATTTCGTTTGCAAAATTAATGGATTAAAATTAACAACAAAATTGTGATTTTTGACGTTTCGGCTAATTCAAATACTATGCCATAAATCTATCAAAATGGCCAATTGAATGCCTTTAATTATGATTATATGCTATTTGCGGTCTTTAAAAGTGTGCAAATTGTAACTTATGGGTGTTTTGTATTGTGCGATTTTTAGAAATGTTCAATAAAGAAAAATTCACATTTTGAGTAATGGTTCTTTGTTTTCGTTTTTATGATATGATACGGCTGAAATTATATGATATGTGTGTTGGAATATACATCTTTTTTTGAGTGTATATGTGATATATTGTTAACGTCTGATTGTTATTCTGTTTCGCCTGATACTCTAAATTGTTGATATATTTGTTTTTGACAGGATGAGTTATTCTGTGTTTTTAAAGTTTAATTATGGAAATATATTCCTTTATTGTGGTTGTTAGATATTCCTTGATTTATGCTTCTTGTAAGGTGTTATCTCTCATCTGCGCTGTTTTATGTATTTTCTGTTTTAATAATTATACAGATATAATGTTATACATATTCATATAGGCTCTCTTTTTTCTGTTTTAGAACAGTATATCATTTGCACGTTAGAGATGTAATTGTTAAAATAAGATAATTGGATGAATAAGCTTGAAAAGAGATGAGAAATCTTTGTGAACGGACGTTAGGATAAATAATATTATTATATATAATTTGCAGTATTTTGCATTTATTATAATGGAGATTACAATATTACTCAGTAATTCTTTGTCTAATATCTATTCTGAAATAAAACTTAGCGTATCAGTTTTGATTTGTAAATAAAAAACCCTGCTGACAAATAAATTAAAATGTCAACAGGGTGATATATTATGATTATGCTCTGAAGCCTCTTATGGCTCTGGCTATAAATTCCAGATGAGTCTGAGCTGTTTTCTTTCCGCCACGTGCTCCTGTCGAAGACTGGAATGCAATGTCAGACATTTTTTTACTGCCGATAATTGCCCGGAGCAATGTGTCCGGACACATATATTTGCACATAAGCATTTTTATACCATTAGCTTCAGTAAGTTCTTTATTATAGGATAGGTTCTTCGGATCCTTAATATAAGATGCTAACCCCGGAGCAAGCATAATTCCTTCTTCATCAGAAGCAAAAACAAGTACATTTGAATTGCCGAAACTTTTATGCAAACTTTCTTTGTATTTTTCGAAGTCAGGAAAATCAATAAAGAATGCTTCAAAATCAGGATAACATAAAAGCGTTTTACGGCCAGCTACAGATTTAAACTTATCAAATGCTAATTTATGCTCCTGTGCTTTCTCCTGTACTTCTTCTTTTTCTTTATTAAAGACCTCTTCGTCAGAAATAATCAGAGAATTCGTAATAAACCATTTATTGTCAAATAAAGTAAGAGAAGCCTGTATGGAATCTCCTTTGTTAAATTCCATATTTGCCGGTAAATCGGATTTAGCAATTCTTATCTTTTCATCATTCGTTGTAAGTAACGCATAATGTGTTTTTGTTTCGCCTGTAATCAGGTAAGCTGATTTTTTACGTGTCTCGATCGTCTCAAAACGCTTCGCACTTTTTTTGTTTACCTGCTCTGCTATTAAAGCAGCCCATTCATTTGTAAACAGAGCTAATGGTCCGCATGGTTCAGTCTGATT
The DNA here is from genome assembly GCA_051657165.1 of Bacteroidales bacterium. Taxonomy (GTDB): domain Bacteria; phylum Bacteroidota; class Bacteroidia; order Bacteroidales; family UBA7332; genus UBA7332. The sequence continues at coordinate 7,018 of JBOFKD010000281.1, forward strand.
GATTTCTTTCTGATATCCATAAGCCAGTCGCTGTATTTCATCCATGCTTAGCATACCGGCATATGGTTGCAGGAATGCGTTAATTTTAGCATCACGTTTAGACGTAGATTCGGCAAATAAATAGGAGTGAGTGAAAATCCAGTAAGCGAAATCCTGGAAGCTTCCTAAATCCTCAGAATTTACCAGTGACAAAATATATTGATTCAATTCCTCATTTTCCGGAGCCGTTTCGTAATAGTCCAGCAGCAGGTTATAAAAAATAGAAGCAATATTCAGGATGTACGGATCAGCAGGATCGATAACCACACCTTCTTTAACGTTGCGTTGAAGTGTATACCAAATGATAAATTGCAAATCCTGTAGATTTACTTCATTTTCAATATAATCTGCATCAATGTCATAGAACGGGAGTTTCTTGTCATAACAAGCTTCATGTTTTGCTGTAAAGGCATTCCATAAAGAAGGAGATGAGATAATATCTTCAAGATAAGCCGTTGCATAAATCGCACAAAGGCGTAATGCTCCCTTATCTACGTTCGGTAGAGATTTGATTTTTCGAATTGATTTGTAAAGATCATTTGCTACGTCAACAAAGAATGGATCTGACTCACAATTTTTATGAAATGGATGGATCTCAGCCCAGTCTTTATTAAATATGCGATCCTGTAAACTCATAAGTCTGTAAATTCTGATTTAATTATATAATTAGGAAAATAGTTGTAGTATTGAGGTCTTCCCGACTTGTGGGTGTTAATCAATTCAGATTATTTCAAAAGTCAGGATGACCACATAGATAAATAAGCAGTGAGAAACTCTTATCAATGATAGTTCATTACGAATCAGTCTTATTCATCAATTCGTTTCAATTCTGCCAGATACAGATAATGCTCATCTTCATAGATTTTAGTGCATGAAAATCCACAACGTGAAGCATAATCAGCTAATGTGTCGAAATCAATAAAAAGCCAGTTGAATTTAGTTCCTTTCATTTTACCGTAATCCATACGATAAATAACCTCACCGTAATAATCTGCATTTAAATCAATAAGTGCACTGCCATCTTCTTCTTCAAACATATATATAATGTTAGAAGAGTCTACGATAACCGATCCGTTTGGTGAAAGCAACTCTTTGGCCTTCTGGAAGAAATTAGGCAGATTTTTTACCTTCTCCACAATTCCGATTCCATTCATCAGCATAAGAAGCGTATCAAACTTCTCATCCGAATAAAAGTCAAAGAAATTGCGGGTTGTAACCTGTTTTACACCTCTGCGGGTCATCACTTCAGTGGCTCCCTCAGATAAATCAAGAGCAACAACATCCAGTCCCTGATCCTGAAGATAAAGAGCATGGCTTCCTGCGCCTGCTCCTACATCAAGAACTCTTCCTTTGCAATGTTTCAGAGCTTCTATTTCAACATCCGGCATTTCTTCGTAGTCACGGAAAAAGATGGAAATGTCCCATTTCTCTGTTTCTGCAATATCACTCCATACATTGAATCGTGCATTTCTGTCTCCGTTAAACCAGGCAAGCAGTCCTTTCCCGTAAGCATCCGGATCAACTGTGTATTTTGTTTTACTCATAATGTGAAATCAGTATTAAACTACAAAGTTACCCTTTTCTATTGAAAAAACAGAGTCATTTTAACGAGTTATCCAGAATCTTATGTTTCATACGTTTAATTATCTCCGGTCCATTATAGATAAAAGCACTGTAAACCTGTATAAGATCAGCTCCGGCATTCAGCATGTCGACAGCATCATTTTCATCAAGAATTCCTCCTGCACCAATTAGCGTTAGTTTGTTCGGAAAATGTGATTTAAGAAGCCTGATTGCGTGCAATGATTTTTCTTTGAGCGGGTGTCCGCATAATCCGCCATTACCAACAGCTGTAATCTCCTGCGGTGTTGATTTCATATTTTCTCTTTTCATGCCGGGGCCAGTGGCAATAATACCATCAATGTGCAAATTCAGACACATATAACCAGTGCTCAGCAACTGTTCATTGGTGAAATCTGCCGGAACTTTTAAGAAAACAGGTCTGTATTCTGTTTTTTTAGTTCTTAACTCAACCAGTCCGTATAGTACTTTACGAAACCATTCCAGTGAAGGGTCATCCGGAAGAATATCTGCTGAATAAGGCACATTTATCGTGAAGTAATCAGCGTATCCATAAAAAGCTTCAAAGCAATATTTAAAATCATCCCAGGCTTTATCGGGTGGAGTATCATCATTTTTGTTGATATTTACTCCTAACGTGAGATGTTTATAGCGATGTTGATTACGTATGCGTTCTAAGATATGTTCAACTCCCTGATTGTTATAGCCGGTTCTTGATATCAGTGCTTCATCTTCAGGTAAACGAAATATTCGTGGTGAAGGATTCCCGGTTTGAGGTAAAGGTGTAACTGTGCCTATTTCTATAAATCCAAATCCAAAACAGGCCAGAGCATCAACGATTTCTCCGTTCTTATCAAATCCGGCAGATAATCCGACCGGATTAATAAAGTACAGGCTGTCTACCTGTTTCTCCAGTTGTTTGTTTTTACTCTCAAAGAGTTTACATACCAGATTTCGTGCCCATTTATTATTTTCAACAACAGATAAATAGCTAACCATATTGTCATGAATGCTTTCAGCATTTATTTTAAATAATAGTGGGCGTATGATTGATTTATACATAATAATAGGATTTTCGTTATAAACTTAATTACTAAACAACTGAGAACTAAAAACGGATATGATGATACCTATATGTTTTTAGAGAAAATGATACTGTATATATCAATGATATTTTGTAGTTTAGCAGCGTTACGACAATTTTAAGAATGAACTGAATAACCAAGAAACACAATGAATATGGAAAAAGAATTAGCAAGAAAACTGATTAATTTTATCGGTGAAAGCCCTTCAACGTTTCATGCTGTTGAAACTGTGAAAGAACACCTTATGGCACATGGGTTCTCTCAATTAAAAATGGGAGATGCCTGGAAGATAAAAAAGGGAGGTAAGTATTTTGTGAAGAAAAATCATTCTTCAATTTTCGCATTTGTTCCCGGCGAGGGAGATATTGCAGAAGAAGGATTCAAGATGATCTGTGCCCATGCTGATTCACCATCTTTCCGCATCAAGCCGAATGCTGAAATGAGTGTTGAAAACCGCTATCTGAAACTAAATACTGAAGTCTATGGTGGTCCCATTCTTTATACATGGTTTGATCGTCCGCTTTCGCTCGCTGGACGTGTCCTTTTGAAAAGTGATAATCCACTTGTTCCAAATACATCATTGATTGATTTTAGAAGACCCTTACTAATCATACCTCATCTGGCAATACATTTGAACAGAGCAGTTAATGATGGTGTGAGTATCAGTAAGCAGAAAGATATGCTGCCTGTTATAGCTTTAATTAATGAGCACTTCGAAAAAGAAAACTTACTGAAAAGACTGATCGCGGATGAACTGGAAGTCGAGCCGGATGAAGTGCTGGACTTCGATCTGACACTTTATGATTGCAGTAAAGGGGAACTGGTAGGACTGAATGAAGAATTTATTTCTTGTGGTAAACTGGATGATCTTGCAATGGTTCATGCGGGAATGAAAGCATTACTGGCTTCTGATTCATGTGCAAAAACGAAAGTACTGGCTATTTTTGATAATGAAGAAGTCGGAAGCGGAACCAAACAGGGGGCTGCATCTCCGATCTTGAAAAATATATTAGAGCGCATGACTTATGCCTTAGGTGGAACGCTGGATGATTTCTATCGTGCCATTGATCACTCATTTATGATTTCAGCAGATATGGCTCATGCTTTGCATCCGAATTATCCGGAGAAACATGATCCGACTAATCATCCGCTGATGAACGGAGGTCCGGTTATTAAGATTCATGCGAATCAGAAATATGTATCTGATGGTGATTCAACAGCAGTATTTGAAACGATTTGTCAGATTGCAGGTGTTCCTTGTCAGAAGTTCGTGAATCATTCGGATATGATTGGCGGGTCAACATTAGGAAATATCTTACTTACGCAGATGGAAATGCGCGGAGTGGATATCGGGAATCCAATGTGGGGAATGCACTCTGTTCGTGAGACAGCCGGTGTGGCCGATCATTTACATGTTGTAAAAGCATTTACGGCTTTCTATAATATATAAGAAAGCAGAATGTACAGAAAGACTGGTTAGTATCTTTTTACTAACCGGTCTTTTTTTTTAGAATGACATTACAAATTCGGGAAAGTAATGAACCTAAGTTATTATTGGATAGTTATATCTTAAACATAAAACAATGATTTGACGATCGTTTAAATTTTTGATGAATGGAAAAGTTAAAATCAGATATCGGGTTAATAGGTCTTGCTGTAATGGGTGAGAACCTTGCATTAAATATGGAAAGCAAAGGCTTTCAGGTTTCAGTATATAACCGGAGAAGAATAGGAAAAGAAGAGGGAATTGTTGAAAATTTTCTGGCTCACAGAGGTAAAAATAAAAATTTTCTCGGATTTGAAGATCTGGCTGCTTTTGTGAACTCGCTTGAAATGCCCCGAAAGGTAATGATGATGGTTCGTGCAGGTTCACCTGTAGATGAACTTATTGATAAGCTTCTTCCTTTTATGGCTCCCGGAGATGTGATCATTGACGGTGGTAATTCTAATTATCAGGATACGGAGCGTCGTGTAGCTTACGTAGAATCTAAAGGCCTTTACTTTATTGGAGCCGGAGTGTCCGGAGGCGAGGAGGGAGCATTGAATGGTCCGTCGATTATGCCCGGTGGCTCACGTCAGGCATGGCCTTTAGTGAAAGATGTACTTCAAAAGATATCAGCAAAGGCCGAAGACGGGTCTCCTTGTTGTGAATGGATCGGTCCCGGAGGATCAGGTCATTTTGTAAAAATGGTGCATAATGGCATTGAGTATGGTGATATGCAGTTAATCGCAGAAGCCTATTTTGTGCTCAGAGAACGTTTTGATCTGACGAATGATCAGATGGCTGATTTTTTCCATCAATGGAATCAGGGAAAACTCCAGAGTTATCTCATTGAAATTACTGAAGATATCTTGCGTTATAAAGATGAAAACGGAGAATATATGATTGACCGCATACTGGATGCCGCAGGACAAAAGGGTACCGGTAAATGGTCCGTAATTAATGCAATGGAGTTAGGTTTACCATTAAATCTGATTGCGACAGCTGTGTTCGAACGAAATATTTCAGCTCGTAAGTTCATGCGTGAAGCGGCAGCTGATACTTATAAACCGCAGCGACATCCTAAAATAGAGGTGTCGGACGAAGCCATTAAGGAGGTTGAAAATGCCCTTTATGCTTCTAAACTGGTATCTTACGCTCAGGGTTTTGAACTACTGGGAGCTGCATCCGAAAACTATAACTGGCATTTGAATATGTCTTCTATTGCCCGTATCTGGCGTGGTGGTTGTATTATTCGTTCTATATTTCTGAACCGTATAGCTGAAGCTTACGAAAAGAATATGTCATTGTCTAATTTATTGCTTGCGCCCTATTTCAAAAAAGAAATTGAAGTTGCCAAATATAGTTGGAAAGCAATGGTTGCTCATGCCGTGGACGAAGAGTTGGCTGTGCCGGCATTCTCCTCAGCACTACAGTATTTTTATTCTCTGACTACACGAAATCTGCCTGCTAATCTGATTCAGGCGCAGCGAGATTTCTTCGGAGCTCATACATTCGAACAAATTGATCAGCCGAGAGGTGTGTTTTTCCACGTAAACTGGACAGGAAAAGGAGGAAATACCAAATCCGGAACTTACAATGCTTAGATTATGGAAATGACAAAACCAAAAAGTCAGATCCTTGTAATCTTTGGAGGTTCGGGCGATCTGACAAAAAGAAAACTGTTGCCTTCTCTCTTTCATTTGTTGCGGGAGAAAAAACTACCTCAACATTTTGCGATACTGGGTGTAGGGCGTACAAAATATGATGATAACTCTTACCGCGAATTGGTAAAGACAGAATTGCTAAAGGATGAGGATATTTTGCCGGACGCTCTGTTAGACGAATTCTCAGGTATGATTTATTACGAATCAATAAATCCGGCTGAAGAGGCTGAATATGAGCAGTTAAAGGCTAAATTGCAAACCATTGACCGCGAGATACATAACGATGGAAATTACCTGTATTATCTGGCAACTCCTCCCTCTCTCTATGCTAAAGTTCCGTTGTGTCTCAAATCAGTAGGGCTGAACAGGAATGAAGGAGAGAACGGTGTGAAACGGATTATTGTAGAAAAACCTTTTGGGTATGATCTTCAATCGGCACTTGAGCTAAACGAAGTTTTTGCATCTGTATTTGATGAAAGTCAGATATTCAGGATTGACCATTTTCTGGGTAAAGAGACTGTGCAGAATATCATGGCCTTGCGCTTTGCGAATGGTATACTCGAACCTCTCTGGAACCGGAATTATATTGATCGTGTTGAGGTGACGGCTGTTGAGAGTCTGGGTGTTGAGAATCGTGGTGGCTTCTACGATCAGGTAGGAGCATTGCGTGATATGGTTCAGAATCATCTTATTCAGCTGGTTGCTCTTACGGCACTGGAACCTCCTGTTTCTTTCAATGCAGATAACTTCAGAAATGAAATTCTGAAGGTTTATCAGGCTCTTCGCCCATTAACGCAGAATGAAATAGAAACTCAGGTTGTGCGCGGGCAATATACAGCCTCACAAACGCGATTCGGGAATATGAAAGGATACCGCGAAGAGGTGCATGTTTCGCCTGATTCACGCACGGAAACCTTTGTGGCGATGAAGCTGTTTATAGACAACTGGCGTTGGGAGGGAGTTCCTTTCTATATACGCACAGGCAAACAAATGCCTACAAAAGTGTCGGAAATAGTAATACACTTTAAACCCACTCCGCACTCGATGTTTAAAAGCGAACATAATAAGAGGGTGTACAACAGGTTGATTATCAGACTTCAGCCGAATGAGGGAGTTGTGTTGCGTTTAGGTATGAAAGTTCCCGGTTCCGGATATAAAGTCAAAGACGTAGCTCTTGATTTTTCTTACAATAAGCTGGGTGGTGTTCCTGCCGGTGATGCTTATGCGAGATTACTGGAAGATTGTATGAAGGGCGATGCGACTTTGTTCACCCGGAGTGATGCTGTAGAAGCAAGCTGGCGCTTTTTTGATCCGATCATTCATGAATGGAAAGAAAATATGCAAATTCCTCTCTATGGTTATCCGGCAGGAACCTGGGGACCTCTTGAATCCGATACGCTTATGGGACATGGTCAGTTATGGACTAACCCTTGTAAAAACCTGACAGATACAGATCTGTATTGCGACCTGTAAAAATAAAATATACATTGAGATCGTCTTGACTTCTGGAAAATTAGTTGAGAAGAGCTTATTAATTTGAATCAGTAAATGAAAGTATTTATAAATCCATCTGCAAGAGAAACAGCAGTAGCTGTTACACGTCGCCTTCTGAATGCTGTTCAGGAGTCAAAAGACGAGTTCTTTCATTTAGCCATATCCGGCGGTTCAACTCCGCTTCAGCTATTTCATCTTTGGGCGAATGAATATAACGATATGATTCCGTGGGAAAAAATTCATCTTTATTGGGTGGACGAACGTTGCGTGGCTCCTGATGATGCTGAAAGTAACTATGGTGAAGCTAAAAAAGCATTCCTGGACAGAGTTCCTCTTCTGGTTACTCATATTCATCGGATTTGCGGAGAGAATATACCTGCCGAAGAAGCCGCACGCTATTCATCTATGGTGAGTGTGATGTTGCCTATGGAAGGGGGTATTCCGATTTTTGATATGGTTATTCTGGGAGTTGGAAACGATGGTCATACCGGTTCTGTTTTCCCGGGACAGGATAATTTGTTTCACTATCCTTCAGGCTATGCCGTATCGCGTAATCCTTATACCGGACAAATGCGTATAACCATGACGGGAGAGACTATGATGCGTGCCAGATGTTTGTTGTTTCATGTTGTCGGTGGGGGTAAAAAAGATATTTTACCGCTGATAATCGGCAATGCAGAAATGAATCCGGTATTGCCGGCAGCCTATATTTCTCATGATGCAAAACATTGTGAATATTATCTTGATCAGGCTGCGGCAGAATTAATCCCCGAACTATAACCCCCGTATTCCGGAAAATTTTAATAACTGTATATTCGGGGTTAGGGAAAGTCTGTAAGGGATGCTCTCAACAATAAATATCCGTTTACTGATTTAATGCTTTCGTGCGAATATATATTCTTGTATATAAAAGTGAACGAATTAATATATCATTGAAATAAAAAGTTCGGATAGGAAATAATTAAAACAGTTTCTTACTTTTGCAAAAACATCAAAAAACACCGATATGGAAAGAACGTTCAAACTCAGAGTTGAGGAATTCTGGAAGAAATTTCAGCTAAAAGAACTGGAGTTATATCAGATGATCCGGTCGCAGGATGATCCGGAAGCTATTATGTCACGGATTCAGGAATTGCTGGATGTTGCTTTTGATTCGGTATACTTTGAGCTTTCTGAAAACGAAGATAAATGTGAAATTATTCTCACTCCTGAAGGAAACAGAGTGAAATGGATTCTCTATTACTACTGGGTTCAGCTGGCTCCGGAAGATTTAAAAACACGCTGGAATTTCTATGCAGCTAAGCCTCCGGTATCAGAAGCTCTGCCTGTAAGTTTTTCTATGTATGATATGGAAGTTGCAGATACCGATTTTGATCTTTTTGCTGAAGTGAATCGCCCAAGTTCGGTTATTGATCTATTTGTTTATGCTCCTAAGTTTGAAGCATGCACAGATCAGCAGAAATACTCTATACTCTACGTATTACTAGAACATTATCTGGGCGAAGTTAACCTGATGGAATATATCGGGAATATTACTTTCGTAGATAAGGCACATGAAGAAGGTACTCCGGTTGATGCAATTAGCTTGTTGTCATTCCTGAAAAATAATATTGATCAGCATAAATGGCTGACTATTGATAAGCCTACAGAGTGCTATAGTACTTATACGATGGATCCTGTAGAAGAAGATACGCTGGATTTACGTGAAGATGTAATTGCCGGAAACTCATCCTGTATTCCTGTTATTAATGAATACTATAATGATGATCCTACTGTATTCCGTCAGGCAATGGAGAACGGAGTTCTTATCGGATTCTTCTATTACGATAATACTCGTTTCACCCCTCAGACATCAGTTGCTTTCCGTGAAGAAATGACTGAGAAACTGCTTGAGTCTACAAAAGGATTGAATATTGTGGATGTTATCGGAGGTGCTACCGGACTGGATTATTCTTATCTGGACGTAATCGTTTATGATTTTGATGCTTTCCGGGCGATAGCTAAAGAACTTCTTGAAATCTATGATTTTGACGAATCAGGCTTTTCTGAGTTTGTCAGAGGAGGAGATATAGAGCTGTAATTACAGATAAAATAAAAAAAGAGAATGTCGCTGGTCATACAGCGACATTCTCTTTTTTTTATATCGATACCCGTCACAGGTTCTTGTCAGTGTTTAAGTAATAGTATGATAAATGAGGTGCCGGTGCCTGCTTATGCGTATTTACGGATATTATGACGATAAGTAAGGCATGCAAGAATGAAGTACACAATGCACTGAATCCAGAGGGTGATATATTCCGGTTCTATTTCATGCATACTTGCACCCATAGAGTTTATTTTCACGAAAGCCAGAGTTCCCGGAGCAGCCGGAATTACAAAGTGCATCATACGCCAGTACCATGGCATCAGTTCAAGCGGGTAAGATACTCCTGAAAGGAAGATAAGCCCGACAGAGAAAAATGCAATCATAAGTAGCGGAGCGTCCGGTCCTGTATATACAAGAGAACAGGCTAATCCAAAGAAAGATGTGGCAAGCAGGAATGGAATCATAAGCTGAATGATTTCCCATTTATTGCCAATATTCGGTAAATCAAATACCACAGGCATTAATCCAAGCAAAAAGATACCGAAGATTGTGTAAAGCATACAATACACAAATGTTTTAGCTACTACTATCTGAGCAGCTCCGCCAAAAGTTCTTCCTCCCGGATTATACTTCACAATGGAACGAGTGTCGCGTTCATCTCCTGAGATCATTGCTATGACCATCATAAGCGTCTGGAATATAATAACCATAAGTACGGCAGGAATCAGATAAGTTCCGTATCCTTCCGTGTAGTTATACAGGGCAGTTCCCACAACATTGATTGTGGATTGAGACTGTGCCATTCCCTGTTGGGCATCCGTTGGTAAGAACACAAGCTGATCCGGGCGTAACTGATCATTGATATTAAGCATAACAAATGATGCAGCTTTCTGCATAGCAAGGTAATAAAGGAAAGCAGTAGTCGTCTCATACATGATAAAAACTGACTGTTCACCTGAGTTGATTCGGGATTCAAAATCATCGGGAATAACAAGGATACCCATGACTTCGTTCTTTTTCATTAACTCCTGTGCTCCGGCATAGTCTGTCATGTTGGTATATATTTTGACCTGAGGAGTTGCATCGAGCATTTGAGTAAACTTGCGGCTCAGATCAGTTCTTGAATTATCAACTACTGCCAGCGGAGCATTCTTAACCTCATTCGGTTCGTACATATAATTGTAAAGTAATCCGTAGACGAAAATTCCTCCCATAAGTACCAGAAGAATCGGATAACTGGTCCCTATTGTTTTAAACTCATCTATGATATAGTTTACGATATTATATCCTGTCTTTTTATAATTCGTTTTCATCAGCCTGACCTTTAGAAACAAAACTTTCAAACGTGTGATTCACGATAGAATGACGAAGTACAGGTAGTATCATGAGCATTGGCACAACAAACAGCACCAGATACACATAATTATGCCAGGAATAGGCAAACCCAAAATCACCGTACAATAAGTTCTGATTGATTAATACAAAGTGCCGGATCGGAAATAAATTACTGGCATCGTGCACAATCGGAAACATATCGGGAACCGGAAATGTAACTCCGCATAATGTAGCCCCCAGCGAACCGATCATTGACACAATACTTATAATAATTCCCATCACCGGAAAGAGCGAGTAAACGAACAATCCCAATGCCTGAGATGCAATCACGAGTAACACAGATGAAAAGTTCAGCGGAAAGAACCCACATGTAAAAGGGATGTGCAATAACCCGAACATGACGTAGTTGGCAAAAATAGCCATTACCGAAAAAATAATAGTGTAGGGGAATAATTTCCCGAATACAGCTATATAAATATTTCCTCCGGCAGTCTCCAGCCATTGTTCTGCTGTCTGTTTTTTCTTTTCAATCCCTACGGAGTATACTGTTGTAAGCAGGATTAGGATTTGCAGAAACACAAAAAAGAACGGATTACTCAGATAGGTTGAATAATCCATACCCGGATTGAACAGCGGATTGCTATTTTCCAGCATTGGAGCAATAAATGTAGTAGTTTGTTGCGGATCAATTCCCATTGCTGTAGCTTTGGTCATAATCTGCACTGCTGATATTGGTTGCAATACAGTCTCGAATGCACTAAGCACTTCGCCGCCTACACTAAGCAGCGCATAGTGATAGTAATATTCCAGAGAGGTTGTTTTTCCATCCATCACATTTTGTTCGAAGTGAGGAGGGATAACCAGATATCCGTAAATCTCTTTTGATTGAGTAGCCTTCCGGGCAGTTGCCTGATTGCTGAAATTTTTAGTTACTTTTACCGTAGGGGTAGAAGATACATTTCTGATGACACTGCGTGACGATGCAGTCTGGTCCAGATCTACCACTCCGATTGGAATATCCTCCATCTGTCCGTTATTAAATATCGTAGACATGAAGAATATACAAAAAAGAGGAAGTATGATCGTTGCACCAAAATAGATCCGTCGTGAGATCATCCGGTTTATTTCTCTTTTGACAACTGCCCGAAACCCAATATGTTTATCGGATCCATTCATTGTTATTGTTCTTTCAGATTTACTAATACGGACATACCCGGACGCAGGTCATTGATCTGAGTTACAGGAAGTGCATGAACTTCAAATGTACGAAGATCGTAGCTGCCGGTCTCTTTGGTTGAGCGCCAGGTTGCGAAACTACCCATTGGACTTATATAGTAAATTTCAAAATCAATACCTTTCTGATTAATGGCCGGTACATCAGCTTTAAATTTTCCACCCATTTTGAAATGTGGCATTAAGTCTTCGCGGATATTCAGAACTACGTGTGCATCCTGAAGAACGACCAGACTCATTACCGGCATTCCGGCACCTACTAATTCTCCTGTTTTAGGATAAATAGTAGCAATCTGACCACCTTCCGGTGCTCTCAGTAAAGTATCTTTCAATAATGCCGAAACTTCGTTTACTCCTCCCTGAGCAGCATCAACAATTGCTTTAGCACTTTCTTTGTCCTCTTTCTGAGCTCCGTCCACAGCCATTTGATATTGAGCGTGGGCAGCCTTTTCGGCAGCAACGGCACTCAGATACAGCGTTTCTACTTCGTCCTTTCTTTGAGATGTAACCACACTGTCTTTATATAATGTGCTGATTCGTTTGAAAGTTGTGGTTGCAAGAGCCAGATCAGCCTGAGCTTTATTCCATAACTGACGGGCCGTTTCGATAATCTGTTTGCGGGTGCCGGCATCTACTTTTTCATTTTGGAACTTAGCGGCATTTTCCATAGCCGTTACCTGCTGGTATTTGGCAATTGCTTCCGGAGAATTGATCAGAACCAATGCCTGACCGCGGCTTACATTATCACCTTCCTTCACGAGAAATGAATCTATCCGGCCGGGAAGTTTACCTGAAATTCGTATTTCTGTAGCTTCTATCTGACCCTGAAGGATAACCGGCTTATTGCCCATTGAGATCATGCCAATTGCCGATATGATGATCACAATTAGTAATATGGCAACAAAAGAAAGAAGTAATATTTTTTTAGACTTTTCCATATCTGCTTATATTGTTGATTTTTATTCGAAAATGAAGTGTTCGGTTTTTCCCACTGTTTTGTAACGGCTGAATTCCTCAGGCATTCCGCACAGAGATAATAAGTTCATCAATGCCGAATCATACTGATAGTATGCCAGAAGATAGGCAACCTGTACTTTCGCCAGCATTACCTGTGCATCAACCACCTCAGTAGACGTGGCCATACCTTCGACAAATGATTTCTGGCGCATTTTTAATAACTCCTTGCTCAAAGCAATAGTTGTATTCAGTGCATTTACATTATCTAAAGCCATTTCCATCTGACTGTGAAACTTATCTATTCCGACATTAATTTCAGACTGAGCTTTCTCTTTGCCTAGCTGCAAAGTTTGCCCGGCCAGTTTCGCCTGTTTGATTTTCTTCTCCCGATCCAGACCATCAAATATATTCCAGGTAAATCCTACACCAATCATAGTGCGGGGAATCAGATTCTTTTCAATCCCGTGTGAGAAGATGGTTTGCTTACCGATCAGTGCTATATTCGGAGCATATCCGGTTTTCCCGATGTTCTCCTGATACTTGGCTATTTTCTTTTGTTCGCCTAACTCTGCAATCATGTAGTTGTTCTGCGGAACCAGTGATTTGAAATAGGCGGCCGACGGTATGCTGTCGTTGATGAACAGGGCTGATGTTGGTTCGACAGATGTTGTATCCTGCATATTTAGTAGTCCGCGGAATGCACTCTGAGCTACCGCGTAATCTTTAACAGCAGCTTCATGTTCCCGTTTAGCTTCCTCCATACCTACTTGAACAACCAGTCTTTCAGCCTTATTGATCATGCCGTTCTGCTCCAGTTTGACAGCATTCTGGTATTCTTTATAAAGTGCATCGTAAGCTTCCTTTTTTACTTCAACTACACGTTTTCCCAAACGCAGAGCATAATAGGTGTCTACCAGCATTACCTGAGAAAGAGCAGATATCTGATGATGATTTAACTGAGCAATGTTCACCATAGATTTGCCGATTTTATTTCCATAGATACGTTTGCCGCCTGTGAAGATAGGCCACATCAGGTTAGCATCGATCGTTGCGACATTTTGAGGTGCCAGCGGGAAGTTTAAAGTATAAGCTCCTACTTTATCCAGTAATCCCGATATGATTTGAGTGATCTCAGTACCGGGAAAATGAGACTGGACTAACTCTTTTACCGGGTCAGTCAGTTGATTTAAAGGCTCTTTTACCTCAATTTTATTAGACATATGCATGTATGTACCGGCTGCACTGATATTGGGATACCAGAAGGAGTTGAGACGCTGATGTTCAGAGTGTGCAATCTCTACCTCTTTTTTCGCCATTTGAATGCTTTTATTGTTTTCCTGTAATAATTCGAGCGACTGGTCGAAACTCAGGGGTACATGAGTGCTTTGTCCCTGCATCTCCGGTGCACAAATTAAAAGTAGGGCAGCCCCTACAAGAATAGCGCGATTTGACATAGGTTAAAAAGTTAAGTTCAGGTTCTGTTTTGATTCGTTTATAAAACATCCTTAATTCATGCTTTGTTCAGGATAGTAGCTTAAGAAAATTATTGTGACTGTGATTTCTTAACATCTAAATAAAAAAGCCAACCCGGAATTTCCGGATTGGCTTAAAAATTATTCGCCGGATTATTCACCCGGTTAATACTTAAATTTATCTTCGATCTCATCGTGAGAATCACTCCAGATGTCGGCTTCGACATCTTTGTCTTTATTTACAACTTCGGAATCAAGTTCATTGATTTCGTCACGTTGAAGCCATTCGCCGGATTCAGAGTCATAGTACTCGAATTCGTTCATTTCATCGTTGTATCTTTTTTCTCCGTTACGTGGCATAGTATTTATACTTTTAAAAGGTTAGATATATTGTACAAATAATACGTTTACGGAGGCTATAAGGTTCAGCGATTTATAATCTTTAAGCGTTTCTTAAACGATTAATTAACGGATATTGCTTCAACTGCGTTCAGTGTCGGGTCAATAGATATGGTTTGTCCGACAGCCTGCTGCATCCATACATCGGGAGTCAGACGACCTAATTTAAAAATACGGTCTATTTCAGAAGCAAACTGAGCTTTTGGCAGATCTTTCACATGGTTCTCAAGCTGGAAGAATATCAGACGGCCAAAAGAATAAGCACTCAGATAAAGCGGATATGAAATCATGTGGCTGTATATGCCAAGTATAGGCTGATCCTTTACTCCGAATACAGGAGCATAATATTCATTCCATACATGAATAGCAATATCCTGAACTGCTTTTTGGATATCTGAAACCGAAGCATCCGGATGATCATACATCCATTGCCATGTACGCATATCAACCAGTGAAACACCCATAATTTCATAAAGCGACCAGAATGTATCCAGAGTTGCCATATCTGCACTTCCTGTATTTTCTATACCAAGCAGATCCAAATCTCTTTTTTGGAACATAAAGGCTAAAGCCTCTGTGAATGATGTGTTGGGTATGCCATTGAGCATATAATTGTCTACATCATACAATGAAATAGTCTGCTCAACATTGTGTCCTAGTTCATGAACAGCAATGTTGTATCCTTTATAATCCATTCCTTCAGGAGCTATGCGCGTGCGGAGATGTGCTTTGTCTCCTTTCATCGCAGCACCGCGTGCATGTCCGGAGCCACGTGCAGGGTCTACGGCTATTTTTTCACCAATGTATTGAGCACGGGCTTTGTCATAGCCCAGCTGAGTAAGCAGAGCCGGAATGTTATTTTCTAAAGCCTTAGCATCCGGATACAGAGCTCTTGTTTTCTGATTCAGCATATTCTGGTCCAGAGAGCTTCGGGCTTTAAATCCGTCGTACCAGATATCATAAGGTTGAAGTGGTCGTCCAAGACGTGCAGATATAATCTCACCTACTTTCTTAGCCTGTGGAGAGGATACAAAACGAATAAATAACTCTTCTACCTGAGGTTGAGAGATCTCCATTTCTCCATCAAACTTACGCTTGATATAGGTATTCATTGCTTCGGGATACAGCGCATCCTGTTTTTTCTTTTCTGCAAAGATACGGTGCATTTGCTCATATCTTTTTCCTCCTTCCGGCTTTGATTCGATGGTTTTACCATCCTTGCGGACTTCGTTGGTATAAGGATTCCACTGATAATCTTCATTGTTGATTACCTCTGAAGGGATTGTCTGGTCAATGATTCGTTTCATTACCTGATAAACCATTTGCTGTTTTTCTGCACCATTCTCTTTGTTCGAGTAATTAGCTTTGATTTCATCACGGAGATTCCAGTGAGTAAGCAGATTCATACCTTTCGGGAAAAGTTGTTCTCCTTTGTCGTTAAACAATTCTCCCATCGGTATATTATAGGTTGAGATGTACATGTCGGCGTCAGAAGAAACCTGACTCATCGAAATATTCAGTTCAGAGGGAATGCGGGATGTGAAAACTTCACCCATTCTGGCGTAGGCCCATTGACGGCGGCTCCACTCTTTGCCGAGTGTGTTTTTTTCTTCCAGAGAATATTGCGGAAAGTTCAGTGTAGTCAGAAATGCTATTTTGTTGTTGTACAGATCAGATTCCAGATGCGCAGAAGGACTAAATGCTCCAAACATCAGATCCACATTCTCTATCTCTCCGCCTGTAAGATCAAGCGGTTCATTCAGGCGCATCTGCATAAGGCTGTAATTACCCCACAGGATCTCAAAATTGCGTTGTAACTTACCGAATAAACGGTCATATCCGGCAGAATCAGGCACGAAGTTGGTGATGCAGAATTCTTCAAATGTCTGACTGTCTCCTTGTCCGGCTTCCCATAAGCCGGCTGTTTGTTTTACTCCCTGTTCAATGCGTAGGGGGGCAGCAGCCGGATATTTTTCCTTTAGCTTTGATATTACACGGTTTTGCTGTTCAGATGAGACGATAGTCTGATCCGTTTGATTGCTCTTCTCTTTTGAACTACAGGCCAAAAGCAGAAGCGAACAAACTAGAAGTGTGAATTTGCGCATTTTAGAATATAGATTTGATGTTTTGTTTTGGTTTAAATGAGGTTGTCTCTGCTTTTTCAAAAGTCAGGGAAGACCTCAGTGCATGAAATGCAAATCTAATAAAATATTGATATCCAAAATAATTTAAGAAGCTGTTTTGAGATTCTCTCAGTTTGATATTCCTAATGTGGGCTTCCGGAGTAACTATCCAAAGTCAGGATCACTACATGGATTTATTTCTATATTTGCATAACGAACATAAACATTTTACGGATATGATTTTAGTAACCGGAGGTACAGGACTGGTCGGTGGTCACTTATTAATTCATCTTTACAGGAAAGGAATTCCTGTTCGTGCGCTTATTCGTAAAACCAGCAGTTTTAAACAGCTCAGGCTGATTGTGGACTACTATCAGGAAGACTGGGATATGGTTGAAAATGCAATAGAATGGGTTTACGGAGATATGACAGATGAAGAATCTGTGGCTGCTGCCTGCGAAAATATTCATACGGTTTATCATTGTGCCGCAGTGGTATCTTTTGATGCGACTGACAGGAATGCTCTGAACCGGATAAATGTTGAAGGTACAGAATCTATCTGTCGTGCTGCAATGGCGAAGGGTATACAGCGATTCTGTATGGTTAGTTCCATTGCTGCAATCGGCCCATGTCGGCCAAATCAGGAAGAAGCAGATGAATCCTGTCAGAAGAAAGAATCTGATGCCGGATCGGATTATTCCGTTTCCAAATATCAGTCAGAAGAGATTGTTCTGAATTATATACGAAAAGGTTTGCCGGCAGTAATAGTTAATCCGGGAGTAATACTTGGAGCAGGTCTGCTGGACAGGGGCAGTATGAAGATTTATGAGACGGTGAAGAAAGGCATTCCTTTTTATACAAATGGTGGTACCGGTTATGTAGATGTGAGAGATGTAGCGAATGTTATGATCCGGTTAGCGGATTTAGACATAAAAGGTGAACGATATATTCTGGTAGCTCAGAATGCAACTTACGGAGAGTTGTTTTTTGCCATTGCGGATGCTATCGGCGTCAGACGGCCGTTTCTTCGTCCCGGTAAACTGCTCTTAAGTATGCTGGGAGGATTAAGTGGCTTTTATCAAAGACTTTCGGGACGTAAAGTGAAATATACAAAAGAAGTAATGCTGGCTGCATTGAACAGAAAGTATTATTCCTCTGATAAAATAAAAAGCTTGCTTGATTTTGAGTTTATTCCAATGAATGAGAGTGTGAAAGATATTACAGCATGGCTGAGAAGAACCGATTTGGAGAAAGCACTCCCCGGTGAATAAAACAGTTTGTGCTATAGACCTCTTTGTAATTCATACAAATAAAGTGAATAATTGGTTGCTTTTTTTGTTTAGAAAAAACTTTCTTCTACTTTTGATAATTAATTCATAAACGGACTGCATATTGGCTGTCTGTTGAAAAAAGAACAGGAGGTTATATGAATACTTTCGATCAACTGTTAACTCAAGGATTAAGAGAAGCAGTAGATAAATATAAATCGCAGACTCCCGAGGGATTGTTGTCTGACCTTTATATTCAATGGTTACCCGAGGAGGCTATGTTGAAATTCTATGATGATGAAGAGAATTTTCTGACAGAAGTATCCACCGATAATCTGGAAGATCCGGTAGAAGAACAAATGCTTAGGGACGCTTTGGACGAGTTGCTTAAAAAAGAAAGCACATCGGAATTGCTGGACCCGGCCTTTACACTTCGTCCCTTCTCAGTTGTACTGGTAGATGAGGATATGAAGAATATCAGCGAGCATTTCTTGCTGGATTCAGATTCAATGGTTCTTGACAGAAGCTTTATGGAGAATCTGGATAAGGAGCTGGATGATTTTATGAATAAATTATTTGATAATAACATCTGATTGACGTAATCCTGACTTTTGGGCGTTAATGATTTTTGCTGTTTCATATTCATACTTTGTTTTAATAGCAAAGCAAAAGCGAACTATTGCAGGATGATAAAGTGAAATAAGAGTCAAAATTGATAACAGAATATGGATATTGAATGAGTTTTTCTCTACTTTTCCATGTGTCAGGATGACCTCAATGTTTCAATATTTAATATTGAACAGAATTTAGAATAAAGTGCGGGCAGTCGGATTCGGTGACGAAACCGTCTGCCTGTTTATAATCTTATTAGAAAGAATCAATGAAAGGACTTTTCTTACTATTAAAGCGTTTTGTGCCTCCGTATAAAAGGTATATTGTGTTGAATATCTTTTTCAACATTCTATCAACACTGTTAAGCTTGTTCTCTTTTGGTATTATCATTCCTATCTTGCAGATTTTATTCGGAATAGACAAAAAGGTTTATGATTACATACCATTCGGAGGGGAGGTTTCTTTTAAAGATGCCATTATCAATAATGCTTATTATTGGATTAACTCGGTGATAGATCAGCATGGTGCTTCATTTATGCTTATGATCCTGGGATTATTTCTGATTTTGATGACTTTTTTGAAAACAACGTCAAGCTATCTGGCATCACATTTTATGATTCCGATCCGTTCGGGTATTGTTCGCGACATCCGGGTGACTCTGTTTGATAAGATTCTGGATCTTCCGATTGGCTTTTTTACCAATGAGCGTAAAGGCGATATTATAGCCCGTATGACGGGTGATGTGGGCGAGGTGGAAAACTCTATTATGTGCTCGCTGGATATGTTGTTTAAGAATCCGATCATGATTGCCGTATACTTCGGTACTATGATTGCTCTAAGCTGGCAGTTGACTGTGTTTGTACTTGTTCTATTGCCGTTTAGTGGTTTTATTATGGGGAAGGTAGGGAAGAAGCTAAAGAAAAGTTCCTCTATCGGACAACAGCAATTCGGTGACTTGCTTTCGCAGATTGATGAAACATTAGGGGGGCTTCGGATTATCAAGGCTTTTAATGCTGAGAAAAAAATCGAAACCCGCTTTAAGAAAGGGAATGATGCTCACCGTAAAACAATAAACCGGATTAGTCGCCGCTATGCTCTGGCTCATCCGATGAGTGAGTTTTTGGGTACAGCTACAATTGCGATTGTTTTGTGGTACGGAGGTTCCTTGATTCTGAGCAATAGCAGTTCTATTGATGCTGCTTCGTTTATTTACTATCTGATTATTTTCTATAGTATTATTAATCCAGCTAAAGAATTTTCAAAAGCTGCATATGCTATCCAGCGTGGATTGGCCTCAATGGAGCGTGTAGATAAAATTCTTTCGGCTGAAAATCCGATAAAAGATCCGGCTAAGCCTGCGGTAGTGAAAGAGTTTAAAGATGCAATCGAGTTTAAAGATGTATGGTTTAAATATCAGGATGCCTGGGTGTTGAAAGGTGTGAACCTGCGTATACCGAAAGGTAAAACTGTTGCTCTTGTCGGACAATCAGGTTCGGGGAAATCAACAATGGTGGATATGATTCCGCGTTTCTATGATGTGCAGAAAGGATCTATTACAATAGATGGTCATGATATTCGTGATTTGTCTGTTCATAATCTTA
>JBOFKD010000282.1:0-9607 GCA_051657165.1 Bacteroidales bacterium
GGGTATTGAAGTTAGGCGATTTCATGATTTCGGTGATCAGATCAGTCGCTTTAAATTCTTTCACCGGATCTACTTTTTTGTCAATCAGGATTAATTGAACTTGCTGACCTTCGACTAATCGGAGAATATCAAAGAAATAGAATTCTGTGTCTGCATTCCATTTCGGTGTATATATCTTTTCCTGCGCATCTGCAGGTATATTGTTTTCAAAATCATAACGTCCGTTATTAGCCAGCAATATCGGTTGATATTCTGTGTCCGGAAGTCCTGTCAGACGAATATTGAGTCTGTTTTTATTTTGAATCACAGGCATTTCGAACAGTTGCTCTGGTCCCGATTTGATTTGTACGGATTGAATTCTGCCTTTAAGAAGACTTTCTATATTATACGGAAAAAAATGCTCTTCGTCATATTTGCTTCTTATCCGAAAATCAGATATTCGTGTTTCTCCGGGAGTTAATCCGGATTCAAAAAGATGACTCCTTTCTTTCCCAACTTGTCCGACTTCAAAAAATGAATCTTTATATCCGACTCCCAGGAACGTATATTCTCCTTCAGGAAGATTTACAGATAGGGAATATTTCCCGGTAATACTTGTCGGGATATTCCCGGATCCAGTTTGAACATATACTCCGTTCCGGTCAAAAATGTAAACATCGATATGGGATGCTGACACTTCAAATAAATCTGAATCAGTCGGGTTAAGTTTATAAGTGAATTGCAGTGTAACATTTTGTGTACTGCAAACGGGTAGATCTTCAAATACGCAGCTTGATGATACACAGCTTAGCGTCAGTATGATTATTATGTTTTTAAGTGCTCTAAGAATCATTATCGTATATTCTTTGTTAAAGCAAGAAAAGGGAGAGAGGTGTGCTCTCTCCCTTTTGTTATATATTTCTCTTAAACTTCAGGTTTCACCGGAACAATCTCCCAGCCTTTAACTTCAACTGTTACGTCAACGCTTGTTGCGTTCGGATCCGGTTCCGGAGTTACAGGAGGATTCACTACATCCATAATGTCTTTGATGTCAGATAGTTTCAACTGATAAACTTTTCCGTTTTCGAATGCACCGAAATAGTTGTTTGAACCATCTTTCAATGCTACAACGTTCAACCATTGATTGTCAACAGCTGTGCCATCTTGTTTTTTGAAAGAAACATTGATGATCATGTGAACGTGATATTTTGCTGCATCTTCTTTGGTTGTCGCTGTAGTTGTAACACCTGTTACATCCGTAAATGTTTGTGGGAAGAAGTTATATCCGTATGTTTTACCATCTTCAATAGATGTTAGATCAGTTACTGCGTCAAACATCTTTGAACGGCTGCCACTTGCCTCATAAGCAACACTCCATGCCGGAGTAGATGCGTTAGTCAGTTTCGTAAGTGTTGTGGCTGTTCTGTCTTCTTTGATGTTATTCAGATAAAAACCATTGATTTTTAAATCTGTAATCGTGTTTGTAGCTCCCAAGTCGCCAATAACTTCCAGGCGAGCCATTTCAGGAGCAACTTCTACTGCACAAGTACCGTTAGCATTACCTGTACCTGGTGTAATTGCGTTACCTCCGGTTACACGTACAGCACTTGATGTAGCACCGCCCTGACGCGTGTTAACACCGGCGTCTCGGCCTCTTTCATTATCGATATTCCCTTCAACTTCAAGGTAAGTCGCAGTACCGTTCACTTCTAAAGTTTTAGTAAGAGTTGTTGCGCTTGTGCCCGTGAAATCAGAAACTTGTAGCGTGTAAGTATTTACGATCGCTCCATTCTGATTTTGTCTTGCGTAAACCAGAACTGTACCTTCCATGGTAACTTTCGCACCTGCTGCAGCTACATCATCTAATCCTTTTGTTGCCGCCATTTTAGGCAGGTTTAAGGAGATAGCAACGTGTTTAGGTGTTGAGTCTAGTACAGTTTCTCCTTCGTTCGAACATGAAATAAAAAAACTTGATGCAAGTAAGCTTACTGCTAAAAATTTAATAGTCTTCATTTTAAAATTTTTCAATTAATAATATATTCTAAATTTTGATTTGATAAGTCATAACCTTCTCCGGCTGCATTTTCGAAAATACGAATTGCATTTTTACGATTACCGGTCATTAAATAATAAACACCCAGATTATTCTCAAATTCAAGAATCCGTTTTTTTGAATGTTTGCGCTTTAGAAACTTCCAGGCTTCTTCCGGCTTATTATCGATCAGGCAAATTGCTGCCCTATTTAATACAGCCGTTTCATCATTCGGGTATCGCTCCAGTATTTTGGTTAGCAGAGACCGGTATGCTTGCGTTGCAAATTTCTCCTGACTCAATAATAAGTTGAAATCATTTATGGTCAGTTGTTCATCGCTGATCTGATATAATTCCCGGATCTTATCTATATTGTTTTCCGTTTTACTGTATATAACCCGGAATTCAATTCTTCGAAGCAATGGGAAATAGACCTCACTCATATGTCTGTATGCGTTACCTGAAAACAGATCCATCAGTTTCTTTTCTCGTCCCTGAAAGATGTCTGTCGTTTCTATTATTGATAGAGCCTTATCTCTGTAATTTGTAACATTGGCGTGAAGCAGTTTTGTTAATCCGTCCCAATCTTCACCATACCAGTTGATTATAAACTGAGAGTTGCTAAAGCCGAAATGTTTTTTTAATTGTTCGCCGAAGGCTTCCGAACGTTTTTGGGAGATACGCATATTTTGCTCATAAGTACCCTCGGGAGATGCATATCCGGATATGTAAATCTGTTTGATATATGCTCCGTTGTCGATAAGTTCTTTTATCTGATGTTTAAGTTCAGACATGGAGCCTTTATTGTTTTTGAAATTCTCATTAACGGCTGTTTTTGAAGCTTCATAGTCGAATTGAATTTCGTATTTGATTTCCTGATGATCCCGATCATAAACATAAGGTTTGATTTCCGCAACTTTCAGTAATGGAATGAGCGCATCGTAAGGTCCGGGCAGGTCAATATTACTCTGTAATCGGATCTGATTATTTCCCTCTTGAGTTTGTCCCGGATTTTTATTTTTGTCTTCCTTCTTTTTTGAACCACCGGAAGTAATTTCTTTTTCTTTTCGGGAAAAGGACGAGATTTCCGTCTTACCGCATCGGCATCCGGATACCGAAAGGTCCAGAGCCGCTTCACGCATCCAGGCTTCATAAGCAATCTTCCCGGTGTATGTGTATATGAACGGACTGGTTGTAACTTCAAGAAAACGGGCTCCCGCTTCGATCGTCTTTTTCCGTTCTTCGAGAGTCATAAAAGAATAGTCTCTTTTTTGGATTTTTTGGCGTTGTTTCCCGTTTAAGATTAAACTTGGAAATATTCCTGTTTTTTCTGACCTGGTCAGAAAAGGGGTAAGCTCGATAGACTCGGATGGAGTGATCTCTGAATTTACCTGAAAAAGGATGTTGAGATTGATCGAATCTCCTTGTTGCTTTACGTCAACAGCTACAACATCCAGTTTGTCGGCTATTTGCTTTTTTTTAGCCGAGGCTGTGTAGTTTAAGGAGATTAATGCAGTTAAACATAAAGTTTTAAAATACATGATTATTTTGTTTTGTAATAACGTCTTGTCTTAGCAAGTCTCTATTATAGATGTACCGGTATCCGGTAGTATTCTTCGTTTATTTTAAAATATAAACCAGATTAAGAGCCAGTTTAGTCGGAGCCAGTACCAGCTTGTTTTTCTCTGTAATAGCTGTTCCGCAATTTGTGCATGGATACTTGGTGTAAGAATTGTATAATATTCCCAATCCTATTTCGAGTTCCAGGTTCAATCGATTTCCTATAATCCAGCTATATCCGTATCCCATTCCGGCACCTGTTGCAGTTCCCTGATATCTGTTTTTTTGTATATCTTCCGAAAATACCGGACCCTTGGGAAGTCCGCCGACATTATATCTGGCGTATTGTATGTTCCCGCTCAGGAAATGACCTCCGTTGTTATCACATAGCCAATATCTGAACTCCGGGCGTAGCAGGAGGTGTCTGATTCTTGTTTTTCCGTAACTCCACGGATTGTAGGAGATTTGTCCACCGATACTCCATTGTGGCCGAATCGCATAGTTTACACCTAAATTAAGTGATCCGGTCATTAATAGTAATGTGTTTGTTCGTATAGACCATGCGCCCCTTCCGGATACGGGCAGTTTGTATGGTTCTAAACTTTGGATGGATACACCGGATAAGTCAGTCTGAATAGTATCCGGTTTCATATCAGGCAATGTTATCTGATTGGCTAAACGAGGCAGTCGAACACTGTCTCGCTTAATTTGTACGATTACAGGTGTTTCGATTTTCTTTTTTTCTTTCTTTTCAACCAGGCAGTAAACGGTTCCGATTGTTTTCAGATCAATATTTGTGCCTTCCAATAGATGAAGCAATGTCGTTTCCAGGTCGGTACTCTGAAGCAGGATTGTGTTATCCGGATATAAAGTATCTGTCATGGACGGACTGTAGGAAATAATGATACCGTATGATTGTTCCAGCTTTTTTAAGAGCATAGTCAGGTTGGGTTTACCGGAATTTGCAAATGCGGAAAAGTATGAGCAAATCAGTAAACAATTGATTATTATGTGTTTCATTCGTTGTTACTAAGTTAATATAGCATGTAGATTCCGTTGTCTTCCTTGACTTGTACATTGCAGCTTAATGATATTAACTGTAATGTTCCCTCAAGATCGTTCTGTAATATCGGACCTGAATAACGTACCTCGGAGCGATTAGCCTCAATAATAAATTTTCGGCTATAGATCTGTTCCAGTTGAACAACCAATTCTTTCAGAGGAACTGCATCCAATATAATCGGCTCTGATTTAGAAGACATATCTGAAATAGTTGTTTCCTGTGAAGAGGTCGTCAGTTGATAACTGTCTTTGGATACAGATAATGTATCTCCGGCTTTTAAATCTTGTGCACCGATTGAGTTACTTACCAGAACATGTCCCTCTTTACAGCTTATATCCGTGATATCTCCGGTTTCCGTAACGGTGAAAATAGTACCCAGTACTTTGATATTGACATTTTCGGTTTTCACGCTAAAGGTCGTACCGGCTTTTACCACATCGAATTCAGCCGAACCTTTCATTGCAACTTTACGCTCGAAATTCCAGAGTATCGTATTGTATTTGATTTCTGAATCGGGATATATTTTAACTTGCGATCCATCCGGTAAAGTGTGATCTGCCAGATACATATCTGAATAGATCTTTCTCTCTGATGCAAAATAGGTTATGCCGATTCCTCCTGTAAATAAAGCGACAGATGCAGCGATTCTTAAAAATAGCCGTTTCCTCTTTTTCTTTTGTTTGCTCCTATAGTATTTATCCATCAATACAGTAGCGATCTCCTCTTTTTTATGGAAGGTCTCATGTTTTAATGGAATCTTACTATAGTCTTTCCATTTTATGTCATTTCCCACTGATAAATTTTTAATTTTAGTTACACTTTTATTACTAAAAACAGACTTCTCAGATTTCCTAAATTTCTTAACTTTAATAGTGCGCGCGATGCCACATTTCGAACGATCTGATTGCTGACACCTAATATCTGAGCAATTTCATCGTTGCTGCAACTTTTATAGTACTTTAGATAAATGACTTCACGCTGTTGGGGTGATAATTCATTTAAAGCATTTTGGAGTTTAAGAAGTGTTTCTTCTTTATGCTCTCCCTGGATTATAGCGGTCTCAATGTCAACTTCCAGATCAAAATCATAGTCAGACTGAGCCGTCTGATCGATTGAGAACACAAGTATAGAGCGTTTTTTACTTGCCGCCCGTATAAGAGTTCGCTTGAGAGATGCATAAAGATATGCTTTTATTGAGTCCGGATAAGAAAGATTTTCCCTCTTTTCATACAGATAGACAAATAAGCTTTGAATAGCTTCTGTTACGAATTCCTCGTCGCTTACAATCTTCATTCCATATCCATAAAGGAGATCGGCATATTCGTTGTATAGTTTAGAAAATGCCAGTTCGTTTCCGTTCTTAATAAGATTCCAAAAATCTTTATCCATACATCATATTTTTACAGTACACATAAAGCTTAGTTCGTAACATTTATTTCTTTATATTTTTTCGAAAAATATAAAGCATTCATCTGGAAACTCTGCTTTAGGTGGTTTTTTAGTTTGTCCGCGCGTTATGTTTGCTTATATTATTTTTACACTGCAAAAATAGACGGATTCTCCGGATATGTTGTTATATAAATTTCCGTATGTCTTATATTTTTGTCCGGATTGATCAATATATCAGTTTGTTACCTTTTGTTTGTCTCTAGCTGCGTGTTACAAAGTGAGATTTGTTAGCTTCTTTAATATATGGATAATCTTAATCTTATTGTTAAATTTTAAGTAAACTCCTTTTTTGACAGATAAGATTATTCAAAAAAAGCAGGCTATTGTATATAAATAGTCTGCTTTGGAATTTTTATTCTTAACGATACGTTTTTATGATGCATTCTGATGTTTCCGTATCAGGTCGGTTGGTGTCATACCGAATTGCTTTTTACAGAATGAGTTCAGATGTTCAGGAGAGGAGAAGTTAAATTCGCTCATTAAATCTTTTGCCGTTATATCAGGTTCGGATAGCCGAAAAAGCATTTTGTTTTTTAGCCGGTTTACCATCCATTGTTTTGCTGAAACACCGAATTCCTTTTTGAATTTTTCATAAAAAACGGATTTACTCAGGTTTGAGTATTCAATCATTTCAGTAACATTGTTTACTTTTTCGCAGTTGTCCAAAACAAATCTGCGAAAAGAACACGTGTGTTTAAGTATAGGGAAGAATAGGTGTGCTAAATCCTCTTTCGAGTAAAACCAGCGAAGGTTCAGAAATACTTCTTCTTTCTTCAGATCATGTAAATGCGCACAACTGGCTCCTGCTGTCAGGTATATATCCAGTAATTGGATGAATTCCTGTACAGGAGTTTTTATCATAAGTGTCGTGCCTTTGTATTCCGATTCTAAAACAAGTTTTCTGTATGAGTTTAGTATCTGCTTGGAGCAGCTACTTGCGGGTGAATCAAAATAGAAAAATAGCAGGCGTGTTTTTCCGGAGGTAGTGATCTGATAAGAGAAATCTTTGGGTATGGCAAACATTTCGTCTTTGCCTATCTTGCGATTTCTGAAATAGTGTGATTTGATGCGAATGGATCCTTCGACAACAAACATAAGTAAATTGTTTTTACAGGCATTTTCTTTATAAATACAAGCAGCATCAGATGTGCTTTCGAAAAAGAAAGCAGCATCTTCTTTAGATTTGTATTTTGAACAACCTACATGCTCATTTTTATAATGTAATTTTGGTATCATAATATTCTCCCTGAGTTTAATATATTGAATAACAATTGAGATCTAAATATACTTACTTTCCGCATGTGAAAAAAATAACAAATAATCTTTTAATTAATAATAGTACACATAACAGCCTTCCGGATTTGTATTATTTCTTCAATGAATCAGATTACAAAATACATATTGATTCAAGTTTGAGAGATAGGAGGCTTTCGGAGTATGTTTATTCATAGAGTTTATACATTGATTTGATTGATAAAGCATGATCGCCCGGGCTAAAATCAATAAGTCGGAGTTTCACCAGTTCTGCACGAGCATCCGAAAGTGTATTGCGGGTTAATCCTGTTTCAGACTCCATTATCTCGTCATTGATAAAGAATATTGGCGCATGACAAATGCGAAGCATTCTTCTTAAGATACAGAAAAAAAGAAAGCGGGCACTTAATGATATAGGTTTGAAGAAAATTGTACGGTGATAATTAAGTATTGATTTGCGGAAGCGCAGAATTTCCATATCCGATGTTTTTGTAAGATTTTCTTTGTCGTGTAGTACTGAAAGAAGTACAGTGTCTGCCTGGTCTTTATTCGCTTGATTGATAGTCGTCATAATTTTGATATAAGTTAGAATTACTTCTTTTATTTTAGAGAAGCAGATTTATATAGGATGTAACATATATATTGCATCCTATATATATTATAAAGGATAAATTAGTTTTTGTTATTAAATAGATCTGTTTTGATTATTTTTATCTATATTTGTTCTTTAATTTAAGATAACACCCATTATCACTAGATGGTTTCAGGGGCTCCATAACTTTTATATTTTATGGAAAGAACTGAGAGAGTCAATTATTACAGAACTAAAGCATTGGAATTTGCACTGACTAAAATGTGTCCGAATGTTCAGGAGTCCTTTAAACAATGGATGAATGTCTATTTATCCCGATATTTATTAAAGTTGCCCCGAAAAAGATCTGAAGATCATATTTATATACCTATTCCTGATCTTTCTTGTGTTTTTGTTATTTCAAGAACTGTATCTTTCGTTTTTCGAAACGAACAGAAGCGTCATGTTTATAATAATTCGCTTAAGTATGTTAAGCAACTTATTAAGGAACAGGGTTTGAACAATGAGTTTATTGATGTAAGTGTGTATCTGATTCCTATATATCTTTTCAGGTCTTTATTGAAATCAGAAAATATCAGACCCCGCGAGATTAAGAAAGTCCTTGATGAGCATTCGATCTGTTACAATCCTTACATTGTGAAAGGTATCAGACAGAAGTTGCTTGAGTATAGAGAGAGTGACAGATAAAAAAATGGTTGTCTCATGTCTGATTTGTATCGAAAACGGTTGCCTCATGCTGTATCTCCGATTTGGGCTTGCATAAGGTTTTCAGGGATATTATTTTTGACATATAATCAATCAGGAGTTCGTGGAATCTGTGGTGTGGGTGTTATTTCGGATTCGTATTTTATCTTGAAGTTGAGAATGATTTCTTTGAGTTTCTGATTTTTCAATGTGTGATCTTTTCTGAAAGATCGGGTCAATCTTTAAAACGATACAGTCATTTATGTGAAAGATGCAGTCAAACTTTCCGGAGTTTGACTGTATCTTTCCAAAGATTGACTGTATTTTCTAAATTACTAAATCTGAATGGATGAAAACCTTTAAATCAGTCGCCAAAGAATATTTTCCGGACAAGTCGGATAAGAATGCATCACAAACGTTGTCCCGCTGGATTGTGAAATGCCTCCCGCTCAGGGAGGAGCTGATCCGATTGGGATATCGTCAGGGGCAGCGTTATGTGACTTTTTCTCAGTGTAAATGTGTCTATTACTATCTGGGTGAACCCTGATACGGATGTTTATTCCCGGAGTTGTATACAGTTGATTTTCTTACCCGGCTGAGGCTATTTCCTTCAGCTAAATATAATTACTCATAATGAATTACCTTAAAATTGCAAGGGGGCTTTTTGAAAGTTCTCTATGGGATACTATGTCCTTATCCGAACACGGATTACTGCTGAATTTGCTGAATAAAGTTCCTTTTAAGGAGGTGACTTATACGCTTTATGGCCGTGAAATTCAGCTTCGGCCGCTTGAAGTGTGTTTCACCCAACGTAAAATGGCATCCCGATACAACCTGTCGGAGTATGCACTGAAGAAAATGTTGCATAAATTTCGGGATGCGGGATTGATTACAGTTGAGCGACGTAAGCTCAGTACGAATATACGAAATGATGAATCGCCTTTTCGCGGCACCCCTTCACATAACCCCCGGAGAAGCGATTCTATTACGGCTGT
>JBOFKD010000283.1:0-17334 GCA_051657165.1 Bacteroidales bacterium
AATATGGTATAATCGAAGACGGAGACATTCAGCATTGAATAATCTAACAATTGAGGAGTTTTGGAGATTAATCAACAATCAAAGAACAAGAATTTCAAATGTAGCTTAACTTTTTGTCCAAAAAAAGTTGGCAAGTCCAAAGATCCTTGTTATTATGAAAATAGACAAAAACATAGTTCAAAAAGTAATAGCATGAAACAAGATTCAGATTTAACATCCAAAAAGTCAAAATTCTATAATAAGCGAATCGCCGAATTAGAAAAGCTTTTAGCTGAGGAGAAGCTCGTAAATCAAGCTTTAACAAAGATTATCGATATTGCGGAAAGAGATCTAAAACTTGATATAAAAAAAAGTATATGGAAGAGCCATTCAAGAAATAAAAAGAGAAAATGGCTCAGTAAATATATCTTTCTTATCTAGCTATTTTGGTTATTCCAGACAGTATTTCTACAAAAACTTAGAAAAGGCAAACGACCGTTTACTGATGACTGAAATTATTATTGCTTTTGTGTCAGAGGAACGGGAAGACGCCCCGGAAATAGGGTCTAAGAAGCTATACAAGCTATATAGAGATTCTCCGTTCGATAATCATTTGGGTAGAGATGCTTTTATCAATATACTCAGAGATTATAACTTGCTATTAAAAAAACATCAATACAAGGTGCGAACAACGGATTCAAATCATACTAATTTGATTTATCCAAATCTGATATCCAATCTGGAGCCAACAAAACCGAATGAAGTCTGGGTTGCAGATATAACCTACATAAGGCTTTTTAATGGCTTTTGTTTTCTGTCTCTTATTACTGATATGTATAGTCGCAGAATTATGGGCTTTGATTTATCTCCCGATTTAAAATACTACCATGTAAGAGATGCATTGTCAAATGCTATTCTCAATGCAGAAGTAGACCTATATGGGCTTATACACCATTCTGATCGGGGATTTCAATATACCTATAAGAGTTTTATTGATACACTGAAAGAATATGGGATCATGCCAAGTATGACTCAATCGGGTGATCCTTTGGAAAATCCAATAGCTGAAAGGGTAAATGGCATATTAAAAAAAGAATGACTCAACAAGTCTAACTTCAAAAATATAGATGAGGTAAGATCAATACTGGAAAGGGCTGTCTCATACGACAATGGGAGAAGACCACATATGAGGTGGATATTGTATCCTGATTCTAGGAAAATCAAATTTAGTGACAACCAATATTAGGATTTTTCTAAAATATGTAAACGACAATTATTTTTATTTCTAAAACTGTCAACTAAATTCAGGACGATACAAAATGCGTGTTTCTGCTCAACGAAATACGCATTTGTGCGCCTGGAAATACGTATTTTAATGGAAAGAAATACGTACTTTGTAGCTAAGAAATACGTATTTCCCGGCTGACAAATACGAGTATATTTTTATTTACAACCGGCTTTTAATCTGATTACAGACAGGCGCTTCAAATATTTAGAATGCAAAAAGAGAGTGCTTCAAAATATATTGATACACTCTCTTTTAATTCGAAATCAATAACGTTAATCCGGGTATATTCTTAATAAAACCCGAATCAATTTCAATATAAACAATTTAACTATTATACTTTAACACAAGATTACGTGCTGCTAATACTTCATCAGCTCTTCCGACAGGAGTTTTTGTAGGAGCATTATGAAGAGCATCCGGATCACGTCTTGCTTCTTCAATGATCAATGTCATTTTTTCAGCTACCTCATTCAAAGTATCAAGACTTTCAGTTTCAGTAGGTTCAAACATCATTGCTTCTTTAACGATTAAAGGGAAATAAATAGTTGGTGGATGAACACCATAATCCATCATTCCTTTCGCAATATCTATCGCTCTTACACCGCACTCTTTATTCAATGGCTCAGCACTTACGACAAATTCATGCATACATAGGTTTGTAGCTTCGTCACTGTAAAGAGGTGCCAGTTTTTTATACAAATAATTTGCGTTTAAAACAGCCATCTGACTAGCGTTACGCAATCCTTTTCCGCCCAGACTCATCATATAAACAAGCGCTCTGAGTGAAACCAGGAAGTTGCCATGGAAAGAACGTACTTTACCTATCGAATAGATCTGATCTTCGATGCTCTTACGATAAGGTATATCGCATTTAGGCAAGAATGGTATCAGTAATTCCTTACAACCGATAGGACCACTTCCGGGTCCGCCTCCACCATGCGGAGTAGAGAATGTTTTATGAAGATTGAGGTGAACAATGTCAAAACCCATATCTCCCGGTCTTACTATACCCATAACGGCATTCAAATTTGCTCCGTCATAATATACAAGCCCACCATTATTATGAACAATATCTGTTATTTCTTTAATTCCTTTTTCGAATTTTCCTAATGTATTCGGATTTGTAAGCATCAAAGCTGCTGTATCTTTTCCGACTACAGCTTTCAGAGCTTCAATATCTACAAAGCCATTCTCATCAGATGGTATTGATACAACATCAAAACCTGCCATTACTGCACTCGCAGGATTAGTTCCGTGTGCTGAATCCGGAATAATAACTTTAGTACGTGCATAGTCGCTGTGATGACGGTGATATGCACGAATGGCAAGAAGTGCTGTAAATTCACCATGAGCACCTGCAGCAGGCTGCATGGACATAGCATCCATTCCTGTCACCTGACATAATGCTTTATTCAGCATTTTATAAACTTCAATAGCACCTTCTACACTTGGCAGATCCTGCAATGGATGAATCTTGCTGAATCCGGGAAGTGCTGCAACCATGTCATTCACTTTAGGATTATACTTCATCGTACATGAACCCAGTGGATAAAATCCCGATTCAATGCAATGAACTCTTTTGCTAAGTGCCTGGTAATAGCGCAATACATCTATTTCAGCAACATCCGGTAAATGAACAGGATTCTCACGTGTTTCACTTAGAACATAAGGCTTAATTCCGTCGTGTGGAAGTTCAAAACTATTTCGTCCTTCCTTTGAAAGCTCATATAATAATTTCATCGTATTCGTTGTTTAAAGTCCATCTTTCAAACAAGCAACAAGCTGATCCATTTCAGCTTTACTGTTCATTTCGGTTACACACCACAAAATTTCATATTCGCCTACCGGATATCCTCCTAAGATATTATTGTTCTCACATATCTCAAGTATTTTTTTAGCCGGTGTATCAGACAGAATCACAAATTCATGGAAGAATTCGCCTTTAAATCTCAAACGCAAACCTTTGATTGTTTCCATTTGAGAAGCCAGATAATGAGCTCTGTTTAAACATTCCTGAGCGACACTCTGAAGGCCTCTTGAGCCGACTGTCGACAAGTATACGGCAGCACGCATAGCACATAAAGCTTCGTTTGAGCAAATACTTGAAAGAGATTTTTCTCTCTTAATATGTTGTTCTCTTGCCTGAAGAGTAAGAACGAAAGCTCTGTTTCCATGTGTATCAACAGTTTCGCCTACAATACGCCCGGGCAACTTACGCATGAATGCTTTTGTGCATGTCATAATACCGAGATACGGACCTCCGAATGATAAAGGTAATCCTAATGGCTGACCTTCACCCACAGCAATATCTGCTCCACATTCAGCAGCTGAAGGAAGTAATGCTGCTGCAACAGGATTGAATCCCATTATAAACTTCACTTTCTTTTCTTTACATAACTGTCCGAATCCTTTTGCATCCTCAATCAATCCATAAAAGTTTAATTGCTCGAGATAGAAAGCTGCTGTATTGTCATTTAAGGCATATTCCAGATATTCCATATCTGTTTTTCCATCAATAACAGGCACCATTCTTACCTCAACATTCATTGGAGCAAGATAGGTACGGATCACCTGTAAAACCTGAGGATTTACGGCACTGGATACATATATATGGTCTTTTTTCTTTTCGAGAGTCATTTTGCATGCTTCGGCAGCAGCTGTGGCACCATCATACACACAGGCATTTGAAACCTCCATTCCGGTGAGCTCGCACATCATAGTCTGGAAGTCAAATATTGACTGAAGAACGCCCTGGCTTATCTCAGCCTGATAAGGAGTATAAGTGGTCAGAAATTCTGATCGTGAAGTAATATTATCCACAGCAGCCGGAATAAAATGGTTGTAAGCACCAGCTCCTCTGTAAATTGAATTATATACTTTGTTTTTCTTTGAAAGAGCCGTAAAATACTTTTGAATTTCTAATTCACTTAAATCCTGAGGTATATTCAGATCAAGCTCTTCTTTTAGTTTCAACTCTTCGGGAATATCCCGAAACAAATCCGATACAGTGTCAACACCGATCGTTCTAAGCATAATATCTATATCCTGCTCAGTATGGGGAGTGTATTTTGACATAGAAATAAGGCGGTTTAAGAAGGATTGCGGAATAAATTCCGCAATCCCCGTTCACTCAAAATCAATTTTAAAATCAAAAATCCATTATTGTTCTGCACAATAAGCTTCATAAGCCTGAGCATCCATAACTTCTTCTGTTATAAATGTGTACTCAACTTCAATGATCCATGTATCATATGGTTTCTCATTCAGAAGAGACGGAGAATCGTTCAGTTCTTCATTTACAGCTGTGATGCGTCCGTCAACCGGTGAGTAAATGTCAGATGCAGCCTTTACACTTTCCACATCAGCAAAAGGATTTCCACATTCGATATCATCTCCCTCTTCCGGTAGTGAGATATAAACAACATCACCAAGTGCGTGTTGAGCAAAGTCTGATATACCAATCTTTACTTTATTTCCTTCAATTAGTAACCATTCATGAGACTTTGTGTACTTCAAATTTGCTTTAACTTCCATAGTACTTATCAGATTATTTATTATTATTTTTTTGAATAAAAGGCAGTTTTATAAAGTCAGCCTTTAATTTTCTGTTTCTTACTTCTATTTCAACCGGAGAGTCTAATCCTTTTTCAACTCTCACCATAGCCATAGCTACATTATTAGTCGGAGAGAAAGTTCCTGTTGTTACGTAACCAACTTCTCTTCCATCCTTATAAACAAGTGCATGTTCTCTGGCGATACCTTTATCTACCAGGATAACACCTCTTCTGATGTATTTTGCAGAATGAGCCTCCAGAGCAGCTTTTCCAATAAAGTCAGGCTTTGACATTTTAATACAAAAGCCAAGACCAACTTCATTCGCCGGAATCGTATCACTCAGTTCATGTCCGTATAAAGGCATACCAGCCTCGAATCTTAGTGTGTCACGACAACCTAATCCACAAGGAACGATTCCCATATGTTCGCCTTTTACTAAAAGCTCTTCAAATATTTTCTCAATTTTCTTTGGATCACAGTAAATTTCGAAGCCATCCTCCCCTGTATAACCAGTACGGGAAAGAATACATTTCACACCGAGAATATCCGTTTCGACGAAAGTATAATTTTTAGAAGGATGTTTTTCTTTTGGAAGAATGGTTGCTAAAATTTCGTCAGCTTTTGGACCCTGCAAAGCAATTTGTCCTATTTCTTCCGAAATATCTTTCAGCGTAGTTTCAGGTAACAAATGTTTTTCAATCCATTTGTAATCTTTTTCTATGTTTGCTGCATTTACAACTAATAAGAATCGTGTATCTGAAAACTTATAAACTAAAAGATCATCTACAACGCCTCCTTGTTCATTACACATTAAGGAGTAGATAACTCCCCCTTCAGTCATAAGTGCAACATCATTTGTAATAATTCGGTTAATCGTGTTTATTGATCCTGCTCCTTCTACCATAAATTCGCCCATATGTGACACGTCAAATAGTCCGGCAGCATTGCGTACAGCATTGTGCTCGTTTATTATCCCGGTCTTTTCATATTGAATAGGTAGCTCCCAGCCTGCAAATTCTACTATTTTGCCTCCATGTCTGAGATGAGCTTCATACAAAGATGTTTTTTTTGGTGTTGACATAAAATTACAGATTTAAGTACTGTTAATAGTTTTATTTTCGTTTTGGTAATGTGTGAATTGCTTTGCCCATACTCTCCTCTACACATTCAAGAAGAGCTTCGTTCACTGTTGGATGGGCATGGATAGTCTTAGCTATTTCATGGGCAGTAAGTCCGTTTGATATGGCTAATGCATATTCTCCGATCATCTCAGTAGCATGAGAAGCAAACATATGTGCTCCGATCAGTCGTTTCGTTTATTTATAAAAAATAGTTTTTATGATACCTCTGTCCTGACCTGCAATCATAGATTTTCCATTGCCGGCCATCATATATTTCGAAACTATTATTTCTCCGTCGCATTCTTTTTCCGTAAGTCCCACACAAGCAACTTCAGGAGTGGTATATATGCAAGCGGGTACAACATTCAAGTCCTGAGAAGGCTCAACTTCAGCCATATGCTCTACAGCTGCAATTGCTTGTGCTGATGCATAATGAGCAAGCTGTATTTTGTTTGTCACATCTCCTACAGCATATATTGTCGGAATATTTGTTTGCTGATGCTTGTTGATCACAATGGCACCTTTAAGTGTTTCCAGGCCGATAACATCAATGCCTAAGCCTTCTGTATTGGGTTTACGTCCGACGCAAGAGATAACCAGATCAAAATCTTCAGTATTTTCAGTCTCTTTTGCACGATAAGTTACACTGAACGTATCATCTTGTTTTTCAACTTTAGTTACTTCCGTTTTTGTTTTTAGCTTAGCGCCCTCCTTCTTCATGTGCATGGTGACATGTCTTACAATATCATCATCAAGTACTGAAAGTATCTGATCCTGAAACTCAAATATTGTTACATTCTTACCCAGGTTCAGAAAATGTGAAGCAAATTCTACGCCAATCACTCCACCACCTATTATGGCAATACTATCTCCGGTTGTCGGGACAGAAGTTACAATATCACTGGTTATTGCATGCTCAATACCATTAACAGGTGGTTGGGCCACTTTAGAACCTGTAGCAATCATAAAGCGGTCTGCTCCTATAATCTCGTCATTCACAATAACTGAATGGCGATCTATAAACATTGCTTTACCTTCTATATACTCTACTTTATTCGCTTTCAACAATCCCTCAATTCCTTTTTGAAGTTTTGTCTTTATATCGTTCATAAAGGAGTAAGCTTTATCTATATCGTATGAAACATTTTCTGCTGTCACGCCCCAGTTTTCACCTTCACGGGCAGTTCTGAATATTTCAGAGGACTGCAAAAGTGCTTTAGTCGGGATACATCCCCAGTTCAGGCAAGTTCCACCGACTTTTGATTTCTCAATAAGTCCTACTTTCATTCCTAACTGAGCTGCGCGAATCGCCCCTACATAACCGGCCGGACCGGCTCCTATTATAATTAAATCAAATGTCCTCATGGCTAACAATTTATGTTTTCCTTGTTTTTAGTTTTTCCAGCATTTTACAAAATCAGATACGAATATCGTCACCGGACTAACTCTCTCTGATTTGCGTGCAATGTAAACATTAATTCATAAAGAAAAAGCAAATCATGCTTTTTTTTTTAAATAAATCTCATGATTAATATTCTTAAATAAGCAATATGTAAATCAAATATCCATGATTTAAATTTTCCATGCTGATATTTGACATATAAATACCTAAAAACAATAACATTATTTACAAAATGATGCCACTCTTCTTACTTCGTGAATTTTATGAAATTAGTTCTGTATTTAGGTTAGTTATTTATATTTCTGGCGATATACAGCGGGAGACATTCCAACATTTCTTTTAAAATATTGGCCAAAACCTGATTGATCCGAAAAGTTTAATTTATCAGCGATCTGCTGATTAGTCATAATTGTAGTAAGTAAAAGCTTTTTAGCAGCAGCAATCACGTAGTAGTCTATAAGCTCTTTAGGTGTCATCTTAAGAACATTCATAGTAATTTTATACAAATAGCGTGCTGAGATATTGAGCTTGTCTGCATAAAACTGAACATTCTTATTATCAAAATGATGCAGATGGACCAGTTCGTAGAACTGACTTATTATAAATGCATTATAATTTGTTGTTTTCCCTCTTAGTGTATCTATAAACGGACGTGTTATTTCATAAATTTCAAGAATATAGACAATCAGAAGAGCTTTTACCAGTTTTGCTCTGTAAGAATGTTCCCTGTTCTTGTATATCAGATATATCTGCTGCAACGCCAGATCTGCCGGGAGAAGTATTTCGGGATTGTATAAATCCGGAACACTATATGATGTCACATCAATCACATTATCATCCAGCATAGGATAGACATCATTGCAAAAAGCCAGAGAAAAACGGCAACATGTAACCGTAAAGTCCGGAGAAACTTCGATTATCTGAAACAGCAGCGTATCTGAAAGTAAAAAGCTTATTCCTGCTTTTAACTCACACACGTAAGAGTTGATTGCAATTCTGGCATAACCGGTATTGCACTTCACAATGGTCAGCCCGGAAGTAAAGCTTGTTACTCCAACCAAATCCTGCCAACCGGAACTTTCGATCTCAAAATCATATTCTGGTTCTGTTGCTCTCTTTTTATTCATTATTTATCATCATTTACTGGTACAAATGTATAATTAGTTCCGAAATCATACAATAATGTTCAAGAATCAATTCATTCAGGAACTAAGCAATTTGTACCTTTGCAATAAGATTTCAGAAAATTACAATTTAAACAATAAACACATGACTATTAGAAAGATTATGTATGTACTATCATTAGGGGGATTAATGATAGTATCATCCTGCAATCAACAACACGAAACACACGTAAATTCAGACTACAAGCTATTGAAGATCCAACCAACAGATGTAAAACTTGACAATCCTTATTCGGCAGCGATACGAGGAAAGCAGGATATCCGTATCATTCCGCGTGTGGATGGTTATCTGACAGATGTTTGTATCAATGAGGGAAGCATTGTAAAGAAAGGACAAACTTTATTTATCATTGATCAGGCTCCGTTCATTGCCGCTCTTCAGGGTGCCAGAGCGAACGTTGCTCTTTGCAAAGCGAATGTGGCTACGGCACAATTAAATCTGGAAAGTAAAAAAAGCCTCTACGAGAAAAATATTGTTTCCAAATTTGATCTGCAAACTTCCGAAAATGCATTAAAAACAGCTATTGCTCAATTAGATCTTGCAAAATCTCAGGAATACACAGCAGAGAATAATCTTTCCTACACAGTTATTAAAAGTCCGTCAGATGGTGTAGCAGGCAAGTTACCTTACCGTAAAGGAGATTTCGTTAGTCCGGCTATTCAGGATGGATTGACACTTATTTCAGATAATTCTGAGATGTATGTATATTTCTCAATGACAGAAAATCAAATCCTTGATCTTCTTGATAAATATGAGAATCTGGATCAGGCATTGAAAGAACTACCGGAAGCGAGCCTCATGATGAGTAATCAAAGCATGTACAGCGAAACGGGTAAAATTGAGAGTATCAGTGGCGTTATAGAGCAATCGACAGGGGCTGTGAGCTTGCGTGCTGTTTTCCCAAACAGTAACCGCAAACTTCTTAGCGGTGGTACCGGAACAATCATTATGCCTTATTCCAAAAGTAATGTGTTTGTGATTCCTCAGGAAGCTACATTCGAGATTCAGGATAAAGTATATGTCTATAAAATCGTTGATGGAAAAGCTAAATCTGCTATCGTTAAGATCGATAAGATTAATAACGGTCAGGAATATATTGTATCTGAAGGTTTGAGTAACGGAGATATTATTATAGCCGAAGGAGCCGGATTAGTACAAGAAGGAACGAAAGTTAACAACTCTCTTGCGAAAGAGTAAACAGTAAAAATAAACTATGAATATCAGAACTTTTATTGACAGACCTCTTCTATCGGCTGTCATTTCTGCTTTTATAGTCATTGTAGGTATCATTGCCTTAATGACACTTCCTGTTGAACGCTATCCGGATATTGCGCCGCCTACAATTGTTGTATCCGCCTCTTATCCGGGTGCTAGTGCCGATGCTATTCAGAAGAGTGTTATCGCACCTCTTGAAGAGTCTATTAATGGTGTTGAAAATATGATCTACATGACTTCTTCGGCATCAAATAACGGTACGGCTGAAATCTCTATTTATTTCAAGCAGGGGATTAATGCCGATATGGCAACCGTCAATGTACAAAATCGTGTTTCTCAGGCTGTAGGAACTCTGCCAGGAGAAGTAACAAGAATTGGTGTTACTGCCTCAAAACAGCAACCCGGGATTCTGCGGGTATTCGGATTGGAAAGTCCGAATGGTACATATGACGAAGCATTTCTGAGCAACTATGCGGCTAATACCCTGAAACCCGAATTACAAAGGATTCCGGGTGTAGGTAATGTACAGGTATTTGGTGGTACCTATAGTTTACGTATCTGGATGAAACCTGCTCTGATGGCACAATACAAACTCGTACCTTCAGATATTACCAATGTTCTTAACGAACAGAATATCGAAGCTGCAATCGGATCATTAGGATCAGATACAAAGAATGTGTTCCAGTATACGCTAAAATATACCGGACGTAAATCAGATGTAGATCAGTTCGAAAATCTGGTTATTCGTACATTACCCGACGGTGAAGAATTAAAGCTAAAAGATATTGCAGATATTGAGTTAGGGCTTGATAATTATTCGTTTTCCAGTTCTTTGAATGGAAATCCCGGAGCAATGGGGATGATCAGCCAGACAGCAGGATCAAATGCCACTGAGATTAACAACGAAATTGACCGCCTCTTTAGTGAAATAGAAAAAAGACTTCCGCAGGATATTAAAATTGTATCCATGGAGAATTCTAATGATTTTCTTTTCGCCTCTATCCGGGAAGTAGTCCTTTCGTTAGTTCTGGCAATTGTATTGGTACTTGTTGTTGTATATTTCTTTTTACAGGATTTAAGAGCTACTCTTATCCCGACCTTAGGTATTTTAATTTCAGTGATTGGTACATTCGCATTTATGAGTTTTGCCGGATTTTCTATTAATCTGCTTACGTTGTTTGCCCTTGTACTTGTAATCGGGACTGTAGTGGATAACTCTGTGGTAGTTGTAGAAGCTGTTCAGGCTCGCTTCGATATTGGCTACAAATCTGCATATAAGGCAACTGTAGATGCAATGAACGGATTATCTGCTGCTTTATTTACAACCACTCTTGTATTTATGGTGATCTTTATTCCTGTAGCTTTTATATCAGGAACAAGCGGAGTCTTTTACAAACAGTTCGGATTAACAATGGCTGTAGCTGTTGGTATATCATTTATTAATGCACTTACATTAAGCCCGGCATTATGTGCTCTTATCCTGAAGCCCAATCCCGAAGAAGGAGAAGGAAGCAAGATGGCTCAGCGTATCAGAACCGCTTATCACACTTCGTACAATGCTCTGATGAAACGTTATACGGGTGCTGCAATGATGTTTATTCGTAAACGCTGGTTGGTATGGAGCAGTATTATCGGCTGTTTTGTATTACTCATTGTGCTGATGAATACAACAAAAACCGGATTCGTTCCTAATGAAGATATGGGTAGTGTATATGTCGATGTTAGTACACCTCCGGGCTTCTCTCTGGCTAAAACCAATGAAATCATGATGGAGGTTTCAAGAAGCATCTCTGATATTCCTCAGATTGAAACGATTGGTAAAGTTTCGGGCTGGGGATTGATTTCAGGCTCCGGAGCAAATATGGGTACATTCTTTATTCAGCTTAAAAACTGGAGTGATCGTAAAGGAGCAGAAAACTCAGTTGATGCGGTTATCGGACAAATCTTTCAGAAGACTGCACATATTAAATCTGCTCAGATTTACGCTTTGGCTCCGGGTATGATTCCCGGTTACGGTAATGGTG
The DNA here is from genome assembly GCA_051657165.1 of Bacteroidales bacterium. Taxonomy (GTDB): domain Bacteria; phylum Bacteroidota; class Bacteroidia; order Bacteroidales; family UBA7332; genus UBA7332. Next base: position 11,770 of record JBOFKD010000283.1, read on the forward strand.
GTGGTTTTGAGTTCTCTGTTCAGAATAAAAGTGACGGAGATATCAGTACATTCTATGATGTTACACAAAACTTTTTAAACAAATTACGCGAAAGACCTGAGATTTCGAGTGCCTTTTCTTCATACAACATCAATTATCCTCAATTTGAAGTTGATGTAGATGCCTCTAAATGTAAACGCATGGGAGTATCACCGGCTGCTGTGCTTTCTGAGCTTGGAGCTTATTACGGAGGGGCTTATGTTTCGAATTTCAATAAATTCTCAAAAGTATACCGTGTAATGATTCAGGCCGATCCAAAACATCGCGACAGTGAGAAGAGTCTGGATAATGTATTTATACGTATCGGAAATGAAATGGCTCCTCTAAGTCAGTTCTTAACCATTAAAAAGGTATACGGTCCGTTGGTTCTTAATCGTTTCAACATGTATGGACAGATCGGTGTAAACGGAAATTATGCAGAAGGATATAGTTCGGGTGATGCGATTAAGGCTATTCGCGAAACAGCTTCTGAAAGTCTTCCTGTAGGTTACGATGTTGACTTTAGTGGTATCACACGTGAGGAAGCTCAGGGAGGAAACAATACCGTTATTATTTTTGCGATTTGTATCCTGTTTGTTTATCTGGTGATGGTAGGTTTATACGAAAGTTTGTTTATTCCATTCGCTGTAATTCTATCTGTTCCGTTTGGTCTGATGGGTAGTTTTATGTTTGCTAAGCTTATGGGCATTGAGAACAATATTTATCTTCAGGTTGGTTTGATCATGCTTATCGGACTATTGGCTAAAACGGCTATCCTGCTTACTGAATATGCTACACAATGCCGTATGGCTGGTATGTCATTAAAGCAATCTGCGTTTTTCGCAGCTAAAGTTCGTCTTCGTCCGATTCTGATGACATCTCTTACGATGGTATTCGGGATGCTTCCTTTGCTGTTTGCATCAGGTGTAGGAGCAAATGGTAGCAAGACCATCGGAGCAGGAACCATTGGAGGTATGCTGATCGGAACACTGGCTTTATTATTTATTGTACCGGCGCTCTTTATTATCTTCCAGAGTTTACAGGAACGAATGAAACCGGTTACTTTCGTAGAATCTACCGACCCTATGATTATTCAGGAAATGGAAGAAATCAGAAAATATTCTGAACTTAAAAACACATCAAAATGAAATATTTAATTGGATTAGCAGCTGTTACTTTGCTTAGCAGTTGCTCCATATACGGGACATATAAAACACCGGATGTATCATCAGCTCAGACAACCGGTGATTACTATGAGCTGCCCGATTCGGCAGAGACTATACCAGTATGGAGTGAAGTATTTACAGATCCTGAATTGCAGAAACTAATAACTCAGGGACTGGCTTACAATACGGATTTAAAAATTGCAGAGCTGAATATTGAACAGGCTCAAACGTTGTTGCTGACATCCAAACTAGCCTATCTTCCGTCTTTCATGCTCACTCCGGAGGGAAGCATAAGCAGCTTTGATAAGTCTAAAGCATCTTATGCCTATAGTCTTCCGGTAAATGCCCAATGGGAAATAGATCTGTTCGGTAAACTCAGAAACAATAAAGAAAAATCACGTTCTATATTGTTGCAGAGTCAGGAATACAAAAGATTAGTAGAAACTCAACTGATCTCAACAATTGCAAACAGTTATTATACATTGCAAATGTTACGACAGCAATTAGAGATCACACGTCTTTTTATCAATAATCAAAAGCAGAATCTGGAGATTATTATCGCCATGAAGGAAGCCGGCCTACAGACTGAGGCCGGAGTAAATCAGGCAACAGCAAATTACCTGAGCACTTGTACTTCAGAAAAAGATCTTTTGATGCAGATACAGACACTTGAGAACAATATGGCATTATTGCTGAATAAAGCTCCGGAGGAGATTATTACAACTAGTTTTGATCAGACTCTGTCTTTAAATAGTAACCTGTTCAGAGGAATATCTCTGGAAGCTCTTTCAAACAGACCGGATGTTAAGAATGCAGAGTATAAGCTACGTGAGTCTTTTTATGATAAAAATGCGGCTCACTCTGCCTTTTACCCTTCGATAACTTTGGGAGGAACTGCCGGGTGGACCAATAATCTGGGTGGAATGATCGCAAATCCAGGTAAGTTGCTTTTATCAGCAGTCGGATCTCTTACACAGCCGTTATTTAATCGGGGATTGAATATGGCAAATCTGAAAGTAGCTAAGATTCAGTACGATCAGGCATTACTTTCGTTTCATCAATCCTTACTCAATGCTGGTATTGAAGTCAACAATGCCTTGATTAAGTGTCAGAATAGTACTGATAAAGTAGCGCTGCGTAATCGTGAAATTGAAGCAAACGAAAAGGCTTTATCGAATAGTTTAGAGCTCATGAAACACAGTTCTGTTACTTATCTGGAAGTTATTTATGCCGAAAACTCTTTACTTCAGTCCAGACTTCTTCAGGTCTCGGACTGGTTTGAAGGTATTCAGGGACAAATCAGTCTTTACAAATCTCTGGGAGGAGGTTCGAATTAAGATATTGAATTAAAACAAAGAGAGGCAGTCAGACGATCAGGTCAGACTGCCTCTCTTTTATATATTATATAAACAATCAATAGGTCAGAGGTTCCTTATGATAAGTTTTCAAAGCCTTCAGATCAGGTTGAAGATAAGGTTTTGCGAAGGTCGTTCCTTCGAAAAATTTATTCTGCTCATCCATCAGTTGAACCTGATTAGGATCAGGCTCAAACTGTTTTACAAAAACAACCTTTCCTTTTGCATCAGTCAGTTCTACATTCAATGATGCACCCATTCGTGTTACATGTAATTTAGAATCCGACTCCATATCCAGTATGATCGGAAGAAAAGGCCAAAGATGGAAATTTACTTTTGCACTTTCCCCGTCCAGAACGTACTCATACTCTGCTCTGGAGCCGTTTCGTTTATAAAAACCTTTAATCGCACCGGTTCCAAGTATTTCTTTAAAGGTAAGATCTGTAATTTCTCCCGGAATTTTAGGCTCAATCGTAATAAGCCCTTTAATCATATCCGGACGAATACCCAGAAAATACTGATACCATACTCTAAGTTGTTCCGCATTACTCCAGGCCTGAAGGAACGTTCCTGAGCGTTTGGCCCAATTTTCACCTTCGCGCGGAAGCGCATCAGCATTTTCAGAAAGCGAGCCGACAGCCCCTTCAACCAGAGCTTGACGATTCATATTTTTAAATAACTGATATGCAATATCCTGCTGATTCATTTCAATCATTCGTTGCATCGCAATCCCATTATTCCATAGCCAGACAGTCCCGTTATGATAAGCATCATCTTTATGATAGTAATTCCAGTTCTCATGGTAAGGATGAAAATCCGGATCGTTCTGACTCAAAGAAGCAACTCCCCATGGATATACAATCTCCTCCCATAATTTACGGGTGATTCGCATTTTTTTCGCATCATCCGTAATCAGATCAAATGTATATAATTGATTCGGTCTTACTTGCATATCACGCGAACCGTCTGTATTCAGGTGATCTGCAATATTATCTTTCATTCCTGTACTGAAATCCTTTTCAAAATTTCTTTTCAGCTTATAGGCCACACTCTCCCACTCCAGCGCATTTTTCTGATCATTCATAGCTTTCGCAAATTCAACTCCCGCCATTAACTGACCATACCACAGAGCCTGAATATCATTCGCTCTGTTTCCCCGCGGAGATCCCGGAATACCATTGCGTTTTACGTCCATCCACGTATCGGCATCTGCATGCGTCAGAAAGCCTGATGAATCGGTATAATTCTTTATAGAAGCATTAATACTCGTCACTACAGACGGATAGATTTCAACCAAAAACTCTTTATCTCCGGAGTATTTAAGATAGTCTTCAATTTCAATTACAAAACGCGGTGTCCCATCAGTCGTATTATAAAGTATACCTTCCAGATTAGCTCTGTTAGGGATACGCCCCCATGTAGCCGAAGTGGAATCTTTATCCTGAAATTGAGAAAAATCGCGCAAAATATCACGAGAAGTATCAAATTGTCCCGTTACAAGAGTTGCCCCGGGCATGGATATAAACATATCTCTTCCCCAGTATTCATTGAACCACGGCAGCCCGGCATAAATTCCTTTTCCCTGTTGCTCTGTCACCAACTGGTCAGTCGTAAGAACTAGCCATGAAAGAGCCTTATCCAGACTGTCATTATTAGAGTGAACCGGCGTATTATTCATTAAAATATTTTGCAACCGTTCTTTTCGGCTCGCCAGCATCTGTACGCCTGAAACTCTGAATTTTTCAATCAATGAATCTGCTTTGATTTTATTATCACCATAAGCCAGAATAAATCCGCCGGAAGATGCCGGAGACATAAACCGGCCCTTTAAGAATGAGTTAGTCACAGATTTATATGATGCCACAGCAATAACTCCGTTTGCTTCCTTCGGCTTATAGTATAGCACCTGGTTTTCAAATACCGGATCTGAGACCAGTCCGTTATTAATACTTATTCCTACTGAGTCTGATTTAATATCAGATAAACCCATAAATAAGATAGTATTATTATCAACCATACTAAACTCTTCTGTTAATTGAGGATATGTCCGGATCAGTTTATCCGGATAAACCATTGTCTTTTCTGCATTTTTACGAAGCAAAGCTATCGTATCTGCATATAGAGTATAGTCTGATAATATTCTTTTTTTCGCAATATTCCATCCCGCAAACCACTCTCCGAAGTTATCTTCATGCGTACGTCCATAGTAATATCCCGATTTCTTATCCGTATATGAATACTCTCTGTTAGCATTCACACTAACTTCAACACCTAACTGATCTACATCTACATTTCCTCTGGTCTCTTGTTTAGGCGAACAACTGCCTAAAAGAGTAAGCATAAGAGCTGTATATAAATTTATTTTCACGTTATCCATAGTCTAAAGTAATCAAAGATTTATGATGCGAATATATTTCATTTATTCCGAATGTATGCAAAAAGAGTAATATTTTAGAACAGAACTTTTTAATCCATCAACAACAATCCATTTGATTCTGCTATAAAAGACAATACCCAATATTATATTTTGAGCTCAGTCACCTTATCTCACAAAAATCCAACCGTATCTTTTAGATAGAATAAACCGGCAACTCTTAACTCTGTATGCATGATTTAGTTTACTTAACCATGTCATTTAATAATCCGGTCCGTATTTCGTAACTAAATCAAGCGTATATAAAAACTAATTCCTCCTTTATACATACAAACATATAAGGTGAAAATATATAGTGATAAACAAGAAAAAGGAGGGTGTGTCAAAAATCGTATTGATTTGACACACCCTCCCGCTGATGTTCCCTACGAGGTTTCGGATTACCCATTTCTGTTAAATACAACTCTGGTTTTATTACATAGAATACTTGCAATCAGTTATTTGCCATTAATATGAGGCGATATTTATATCGTCTTTACCGGATTCTCATTGCCATTTGTTTTGTTCTTTTACGCCGAAGGTGTAATTTGTCTGTAACCGCGTTTTGAATCCTGAATCGGAACGGATGAAGGATTCAAAGCGTGGCTCATTG
>JBOFKD010000284.1:0-1864 GCA_051657165.1 Bacteroidales bacterium
CGGCATTAATACCCTGTTTGAAATAAATAGAAATCTCCGCCGTACCGTTATTGGAAGCCGAAGAAGTCATATAGATCATATTCTCTACCCCATTGATCGCCTCTTCCAGAGGAGCAATCACACTCTTTTGAATTGCATCGGCACTGGCTCCCGGGTAGGAAGCCGACACCACAATCGTAGGCGGAGCAATATCGGGATAACGCTCAACGGGTAGTGTCATCAGGGCAATAATACCCACGATAACGATAAATGCCGAGATCACACCCGACAATAGTGGTCTGTCTATAAATGTTCTTATATTCATAATCTGACTCTCTTACTCTTTTACAAGTGAATTTGAAACTTTTGTTCCCTCCTGTACCAATCCGGCACCTTCGGCAATGATGATATCCCCTTTGTTTAATCCCTGAGAAACGATATAATCTTTTCCGTTATTAATCTTATCAATCTGAACCATTGCTGATTTTGCCTCACCATCTACTACTTTGTAGACATATACCTTGTCCTGAATTTCGAAAGTAGCTTCCTGAGGAATTACGAAAATACCGTTACGTTCATAAGGCATAACAACCGATCCGGTACCACCACTCAAGAGTTTACGGTCTTGATTAGGAAATACGGCACGCAGACTGACAGCACCCGTTGTTTGTTCGATAATACCGCTGATGCTTTCGATTTTACCTTTCTGGTTGTAACGTGTCTGATTGCTCAACTGTAATTCCACTTCAGGCAGATCATTGATAGCCTCATCCAGACTTTTGTACTTATTGAGCAAATCAAGCACCTGATTTTCAGTCATGGAGAAATAAACATACATTTCTGAATTGTCAGCTACAACAGTCAATCCATCCTGAATACCCGGGCTTACGTAATCTCCTTTACGATACGGAAGTTTACCCACGACCCCATCCGAAGGGCTCTTGATAACAGTATAAGACAAATTGTTGGCAGCAGCCAATGCCTGAGCTTCAGCTGCCTGTAATTGAGCCTTAGCAGTAGTCAGTGCATTCTGTGTAGTTTGCAGATCGAAGTTAGAAACGATGTTTTTATCGAAAAGCATTTTTTTGCTTTCGTAATTTAGTTGAGCAGTAGAAACCTGTGCTTTAGCCAATGCTACCTGTGCACGGGCTGATTCCAGTGCAGCCTGATAGGGAACCTGATCAATAATGAACAAAGGCTGACCTTTCTTCACCACAGCCCCTTCGACTACCAACACATCCATTAAGTGGCCATCAACGCGCGGTATAATCTTAATATCCTGCTTACCACGGATAGCAGCCGAATAGGGATTGTCAAGCTTCACATCCGTAGGCTTAATTTCCATAAGCTTATACTCTGCATTAACCTGATGATTGTTTTCTTTGTGGCAAGATGTCACTATCATTATTCCCCCTAATGACAGAACATACATAATCTTTTTAATCGTCATATCTCTGTTATTTATTTGTGTTTTACATAAACTTTACAAAGATACCGGGATATCTGTTCTTATTTAATTTAATATATGAACAGTGTTGTATAATTTCGGAACTAATCCTATATTTGTTTCCATTAAAAAATACTGAGCCTGAGATTATGAAGCGCAAGAAAGCAACGGAACCTCATTACGAGTTTGAAGTAAGACATACGGACTGGAAGGATCTGACAGGCAAAACTCAATTTACATCCGGATTAGCCATTATCAAATGCCATACCGGATATGCACGTATTGCTATCAATTCTTACGAATGTGAGCTTAAAGCTGGAATAAGCTTTTTGCTCACCGATATTCTGTTATTTCAGGTATTGGAAGTTTCGGAGGATTTCACCGTTACAAGCTGTGATTTCTCTTTGGCTTTCTGCAACGATGTTTATCCGATGCTGG
>JBOFKD010000285.1:0-1747 GCA_051657165.1 Bacteroidales bacterium
AAAATGGGACTTTTATTATGAATGTTTCGGTTTTATGTAGGGGTAGGCTTTATGCCTACCCGTGGTTCACAATTGCACGGCAATCGGATTCAATGAACGAAATCAATATGTTATGCGGATCATATAGCTTGCATAATATATTGATTATTTGATGGTTTAGGCACACGGATGGGCATAAAGCCCACCCCTACAGCGATCATTATAAACCATTGAATGGTATTTTATGACGTCGTATTGCTTTGACACTACATAAAAGACGATCACTTACATATTATCAGTTCTTATTGTTACTTATAAACTTGTTAGACAGCCTTTTCTATATGCCTAAGCTCTTTATTATAAAACAATAAAAGTGCTTCATAATGTCTTTTTTACAGTCAAAAGACTATATTTGCAAATATACCTGATTGACAAAATTTGTGATTCCGATTTTTTCAAACCATGAATGAACACAAATAAAGCTGTTGATAACTTCTAAAAACTATTCGTATGAAAGGATTATACAGTATCTTCATCATTTTTGCTCTATGTGCATGCAACAGCATCAAAGAATCGACTCCGGATGTTTACGTATTTGATAAAACAAATGCTGCTAACAACGATCTGAGTACTTTATTCTCAAAAGTCAGTTATACTCCTCTTGAAACAACGGAAGAAAATCTCATCGGATTCAATCCACAGCTCTTCGTTTCTCCACAAAAAATATATGTCTTTGATCAACAATACAGCAAGCGCGTACTGACTTTCGATACAAAGGGAAACTTCCAGTCATTTATCGGACAAACAGGTAACGGACCCGGTGAGTATGCCATGGCCAAAAACTTTATTGTTGATGAATCTGCCGACGAAATCATCATCAATGCTACTCCATCCGGCACACTTTATCATTATAACCTCGATGGAACATTCCGCAACAGTGAATCACTCGAAATTCCTGTTTCATCATTCACTCTGGCCGATAATGATATGTATTGGATTTACACCGGCGGTAGTACAATGGCTGGTCCGGACAAACTCTATCTATATAAAGGAACACAAAAAGTAAAAGGTTATCTGCCTGTTACCTCTGATCGCTCGCCTGCTCATAGCGAATGTTTCAGCAACAGTCCTGTACGTGCTTTCCAGGAAAGCTTCAATGAAAATATTTACCACTTGGTTGATGACAGTCTGCAATTAGCACACAAATTAAATTTCGGATCCCTTCAGGTTCCGCAAAATATCGTGGCCGGGATGGGAGATGCTTTTCACAATTACCTGAAACAGAATTCCTATATTACTGTATTCCGTTATTTAGAAAATCGAAATTTCGTTTACATCGGACTTGTAGAAAACAATGGCCATGAATTAGCCGGTTTATATCATTGGGTTATTGACAAACGAAGTGGCAAAGATCAGGTTGTACAGATGGACCCTCAAAGCGAATTCTTTATGGGATTGCAATACCCATTACAATTAACCGCTAATGACGAACTACTATTTCTGATGGATGCATCTTTCTTTCCGCAGATCAATCAAAAATCCAATCCGGTTTTCTATAAAGAAAATAGTATTGACAAAGTCAGTGAAAACCCTGTATTAACTTCTTGTAAATTGAAACCATTGAAGTAAATATACTACCGGACCAACGGGGAGATTTTCCAGGCTATTTCCCTGTGCTTACTAAGCCCAAAATACAACTACACTCAATCTGTCTTTTTATTGCCTCTATCTAATTTACAATCAACTGGAAGATAATATATTATACAGT
>JBOFKD010000286.1:0-2416 GCA_051657165.1 Bacteroidales bacterium
GTCCTCCATGAATTTGGCGCTGTCCTCCATCGTCCTCATGGTCCTCCACGTCGTCCACGTCCTCATCCCAGCGCCTCTTGCGCCTCTTCTCACGGTTCTCCCAGGTGATAATAGATGCGTTCGATCTGGCGCGGAGTGAGATAGCGCAATTTCATCCGGTGCCCCATCGCCCGCAGATCATCAAGCAGAGGTTTACAGTTCAATATCCAGCGGGATAAATTAGCCGAGGCATTATGCAGCTTTTTATCCGGAAAATAGCGTTGAGCGATGGAACTAAATTTAGTCATTACCATAGATTTAATTGTTAGATGTTGTAAACAAATTCAGGATAATAATTCCGGGATTGTCTAATTTTTCAGGATTAGTCAAAATCGAATTTTTCATAAGTATCTGTCTAAAAGTTCATTTAAAAGAACGTGCGCGTTCATAAGTATGAAAAAATATTTTCATTTAAATGATCTTGTACGTTCATAGGAATGAACGCGCACGTTTATACGTTTAAACTTTTGTCCGGATTTATCCGAACGAATTATATAAAAGGGAAAAGCCGGTAAACAGGATGCTTAACAGCCAAAAAAAGAACTGCGGATCGGGCGGAATATATACCGCCGTTTCATTTTTCATATGTTTATCATTTTGTGATTTAATAGATTCCACTGCACTTTTTTCATTCATTCGGTAGCTCCGCGAAAAAATGATATTCTTTCTATTTGTTAGTCTAAAGGTATGAATTAACATATTTATTTGCAATAGCGCTATCAAAAGTTTGGTATCTGGCAAACGATTTCGTAAAAATTTGGTATCTGGTAAACTATTTTGATTTTTTTGGAATCTATTTTTTAGATGAATTGCATAATGTTTCGTATTCGCTTTTAAGATTTATGTATTCATTTCGTCCGATATTTAGTCCTATCTTACGAAATAAATCTATCCCCTCCTGGTTTGTTAAAGATAAATCAATTACTTCATGAATAAAGTGAAAGCTCACAATGATCCCGGAATTCATATAGAAGTGTTTTTCCAGATTCTGGGATTTGATCAGGTTCTGTATTTTAAGGATAGATCTTTCGTAGAGATTGATTTGTTTGCCGGAGACAAAAAAGGCATACACATTTCGGAAATCCTTCTGAATGAAGGTAAGATCCAGTAACTTGTAATACAAAGGCTGCTTTTTGTAGATTTTTAGTATGATTTTTAAACTTTCGAATGATTGATTCTCATGCGGTAACTGCATGTTTTCTAATGGCTCTTTTTCAGATAGAACAGATTGCTCCATATTAATAATTTAATTTATTTGGTTAAATATCATGGAGCTACCCATTACAAATATAATAATATTTAGGAAATAACCAAGTGTTTTTAGAGGATATATACACTGTATTCATGAAATATGCAGTATTATCCTGATTTAATAGTAAATTAATGTGTAATTAGCATAAATAAATATTTCTATTCTGATTGATCATATTCTGTCATGATTGGTCATGATGACGCTATCCCCATGTCGTACCTTTGAGGTAACGAAAGAGGGAAAATCCCTGCTTCGAATCACTTAAAATCAAAAAGTTATGGCTATTCAGTATTTTTTAGTGGAGCGTCCGAATCCGTTGGACCGCACAGCTCCGAAGAAGTTTTATGCAGTATCGAAAAAGCGTGGTTCAATGGGTCTGGAAGGGCTCGCAGAACGCATTGCGGATGCAACGACGGCGTCCAAAGCGGACACAATTCTTGTCTTAATGGCATTATCAACACAGCTAAACCAGTTGTTATCAGAGGGGTATTCTGTGAAACTGGATGGTTTGGGTACTTTCCGCGTTACGCTGAACGGCATCGGAGCTGACACACTGGAGGAGTTCGGAACACACCTGATTCGTGGTCCGCGTATCCGTTTCCGTCCGGAAGTTCAATTGATGGATCGCTTAAAACGTACTTCGCTTGAGAAGGTTGCTCCGGCAGCAAAGACTGAATCTGGTGGAGGCGGTACAACTCCTGATCCGGAACCGGGACCGGGAGAATCGTAAAAGGCAGAAGAGGCGCTAAGATGGGGACGTGGACGACATGGAGGACCATGAGGACGATGAGGACAGCGCCAAATGCATGGAGGATAACAGCGATGCTGTTTTTCTTTGCCTTTTTGTCTTTCAATGCCGTCCTCATGGTCGTCCATGTCCCCATTGTCCTCCATGTCATCACTGCCTTTAAGGCATTGTATTTAAAAAAAATTAAACTATGATGAAAGTATCGGAAAAGGGTCTGGAGCTGATCCGCTCGTTCGAAGGTTGCCGCCTTACGGCTTATAAATGTCAGGCAGGACGATGGACGATTGGCTACGGACATACCGGAAAAGAGGTGGTGGAGGGTTTGCAGATTACGCAAACCCGTGCCACTGATTTTTTATTGCTGGATGTGAATCAGG
>JBOFKD010000287.1:0-3019 GCA_051657165.1 Bacteroidales bacterium
TCAAAGTCAAACCTAAGTGATCTTTATCTGTAATATTATAGGTTGCGCCTGCCCGTGCAAAAACTCCTACAGGTGCCATATTACGTCTCTGTAATGTATTCAGATAGGTTGTATCCGTTTCGCTATACGTTTCACGTTCTGAATCTCCCTTCATTTTAAATTTATGCGAACGAACTCCAACATTGGCATAATATTCCCATTTATTTGAATTATAATTGATATTTACGCTACCATTTACTCCGCCAAAAGTATCTCCTCCCACACTTGCGCTACCATAGTAACCGGCTTTCCGATCCTTTTTCAGAATAATATTTATAATTCCGGCAGATCCTTCAGGGCTGTATTTAGAAGACGGATTCGTAATAACCTCAATTCGCTCAATAGTCTCAGCCGGCATTTGTTCAAGAATCTGTGCACGATTATCCTCATTTAACCCGGATGGTCTTCCATTGATCCAAACCATTACACTACTATTGTTTCTCAATGAAATATTCCCTTCGGGATCGACATTTACAGATGGTATATTTCTAAGTACATCTGAAGCTCCTGCTCCCGCAGTCGCAACACTCTGTTCTACATTAAATACTTTTTTATCTATATCAAGTTTCATTTGTCCACGTTGTCCCGTAACACTCACTTCACCCAACACCTTAGTATCTTCCGTAATAGAGAGTGAACCAAGATTTATTGAAGGCTTTTGTTGCGTGAGATTAATTGGTAATTCCAATGATGTATATCCAACGAATGTAACTTTTAATATATAAGTACCTATGCCTACATCTTTAAATATAAAACCTCCGTTTTGATCGGTAGCCACTCCCATTACTAGTTTGTTACCAGATGATTTGTAAATAGCTACATTCACAAAATCTAAAGGCTGTTTACTGTTCCCATCCACAATCTTTCCTTCAATATTCCCGGCTATAAGCGGAATAGAGATAATTATAAATAATACCAATCCAACTAACTTTTTCATTTGTTTATCGCTCTGTAATTAATTAAAGGTTTCAAATATATTAAACATTATGACTTTATTAGTTGCGATTAGTTTAATTCAATTGTAAAACATATCTACTTTTTTGCCAGTTTTCGACCCATTCCTGTAAATATCCGGTCATGAAATGGTAAAGTCATATACCAATATAACCTTCCCGGAATACCTTTCGGACGCATTGTTGCACATATCCTTAATGTCGGCCCTTCCAACATTGAAATGATCTTAAAATCCAACCAACCTTCTCCGGGCATCCACATTTCTGCATATAACAAAAGTCTTTTTTCATTTTTATCTGCAACTAATACACGCCAGAAATCAACGGTTTCTCCCGGATAAAGAATAGTTTTATGCGTGCGTCCACGTTTTATGCCCACCCCATGATCAAAAAGGTCTAAAAAGCCACGCAAACGCCACAACCAGTTTGCATACCACCAACCATTCTCTCCACCTGTTTGCCAAATTCTATCCAAAGCTTCCTCTACAGGAATTTCTAATACAGTATCCTGAATATGTTTATATACTCCGAATTTAGGTATATGTATCCGATCGTTTATCTTCCAGTTAATCCCGCTACTTGAAAAAGAATCCCGCCAGCTCGTAAAAACGTCATCATTTTCCTCTTTCTCATAAGCAAACTGTACAGCTGTATCATAATTGAGTAAATCTCTCGGAAACAGTTCCTGTATAAGATGCTCTGCACAAATCGTATTGTTCTTCATACTCTCTGTCAGATTCAAAGCTAATTTATAAGAGGTGGAAGTAACAAAATAAAGCCAATTTGCACATAATCTCGTACGTATTATGGGAAATACAAAGATATGCCGCTTTAAGCCTCTAACTTTAGCTACATGCAACAACATTTCTTTATAGGATAAGATATCTGGTCCTCCTATATCAAAATCACGGTTATAGGTATTTTCGTTTCCTAATACCGAAGTCAAATAAAACAATACATCACGAACTGCTATCGGCTGACATTTATTCTCCATAAACTCAGGAACCAGCATAACGGGTAGTTTTTCTACCAAATCACTTATGATCTCAAAAGATGCGCTCCCGCTTCCAATAACAATACCCGCATGTAAAACAGTCACGGCAAAATGATCAGAAGATTTCAATATATCCGCTGTTTCTTTACGCGACTCCAAATGTTTCGACAGATTCTTTTCATGATCAAAGCCACTTAAATAAATCACTTGTCGGATACGTGTCTCTTTTATCCGATTTACGAAATTTGTTGCAGCCTGTAATTCATCTTCCAGAAAATGAGTAGTAGAACCACTCATTGAATGAACAAGGTAATAAGCTACATCAAGATCTTCCGGAATAGCTGCTAATCCGGATCCTTTAACCAAATCACCTTCAATAAGATGTATCTGAGGATTCTGACGATATTCCTCAGGCATCCGCTTAATATCCCTGATCAGGCAGTACACCTGATGATTTGCGGCTAACAATAAAGGTAGCATACGCCCACCTATATAACCTGTGACTCCGGTAAGCAGAATATTCATATTCAAGTGTTTTAGAATAAGATAAAACATTCAAAAGAATGTATATGTTCAAGATTTAAAATCCATTATTCGATAAACTGAATCTAGTTAAAAGGTGTTATATACAAAACCTTATACAATAAAGTCATGAAGTATATAATCGACCATGCAAATAGCCGCGGACATGCCAATCACGAATGGTTGGAGAGTTATCACACTTTTAGCTTTGCAGGCTACTACAACCCTCATAAAATTCACTTTGGTGCATTACGCGTTTTAAATGACGATCGCGTTATGCCGGGAAAAGGATTTGATATGCACAAACATCAAAACATGGAGATACTTAGTATCCCTTTGCTAGGACATCTAAAACATCAGGATAGCATGGGAAATACAGAAGTGATTACTCCTGGAATGATACAAGTCATGAGTGCCGGGACAGGCATTACTCACGGTGAATTCAATGACAGTCTGACTGAGTTCGTTGAATTCTTGCAGATCTGGATTATCCCGAAAAGTGAAAACACAA
>JBOFKD010000288.1:0-2175 GCA_051657165.1 Bacteroidales bacterium
TATACCGACTTATCAGACACAAAAGAGTCATGAAACTCAAGAAAATATATTTTCTTATCCGGGGTTCTTTTTTTTGCAGAATCTTTTTTTCTTGCACTACATTCGTTGTGTTTAATGCTACAAGTAAAATCACAAGAACAAGCCAGAACTCAGGGAGTTGCAGAGGATATGAAGCAAAACAAAAAATCAGTAGTGACAGAACGCAGGCTACTGTATAAGTCTGGCTATGCTTTATCCCCTTATAGAGAGAAATAAAAACTAAACATAAAAATAACAGAAGTCCTAACAAGCCATGTTCTGTGACTATTTGCAAATACTCATTGAATGCGTACTCGGGACTTCCCGCCACTAACCGCTCTTGTTCCGTTCCGTCTCCGTTTGAAAAATAAGTCGCTTGCGCTTTCGCAAAATCTGCTGGAAATCCGCCCAGTCCGGTTCCCTTCCAATTGTTATCGCTAATTGCCTGTGTCGTTATTTTCCACATAAGCAACCGGCCGTCAGCTGAATCCTTCTTCATTGAATATACCTCCCCGATCATTACCCCTGAAATAACGAGTGCAGATAGTATGGAGACAGTCATGAGTAAAGGCCTTTTCCGATAAAGTTTGTATGTTTTTTGCCAAATTTGCTTCTCTTTTATATATACGAATGCACTCGAGACAACTGCTGCTAACCACGCTATCCGACTTTGTCCGGCTGGTAATACCAAAATTGCACTTATAAGTAATATTCCACCTGCATAATATGCATACATGAAGGGTGATTTCCAACTTTTATAAAATCGATGATATCGAAGTAAATAATAAACACCTATAGGTAGAATCATTGACAAAAAACCCGAAAACGGTGCGGGATTATAAAAATGACCCGTGATTCGGAACAATCCGTGATTTGAAGTTGCTAAGCCATAAAGTTGACATAATCCGGTTATAGCTTCCATTATTCCCACAAAACAAAGCAGTACAGAAGTCCAAAAGTTCAACTTAGGCAAATTCAGAAAGGCAAAACGTAAACAGAACCACAATATCAGGAGTTGAATACCCAGTAAAAGCTTTTCGGGTTCGGCATTTAATTGATTATCATAACCTGCGATAACCCAAAGAGCAATGCAGGATACAATCCCATCTGTGAGTGAAAACTTAAACAAAACCTGTTTACATACGAGAATAATAATTGCAGAACAAAATACGACAAGCAAAGGTAACATCAAATGTATCCCTGCCAGTTTAGCCATGACTAAGTCGGCAGTATAAATACTTTTGAATTGAAAGATCATAATAAAAAAGAGTAATAATCCCACAGGGAATATTGTTTCTCGAACCAAAGAAAAATATTTCATATTTTTAATTAACAATTTTCATAAATCGGCTCCAATCAAAGCTCCCTGTTGCCGGATTTACCGATTTCCATATTAACCAGACCTTCCCCACAATATATTCTTCAGGTACTAAGCCCCAATAACGCGAATCGCTCGAATTCATAACATTGTCTCCAGCCATAAAATAATAATTCTCTTTAAAGCGATATCCTTTACATTCCCAATTCTCCAGATATATCTTATTCTCTTTAAAGTCTAACCGTTCACCTGTTTCCCATTCTATCAAGCGTTTATACAACAAATAATTCAATCGGGTCATTTCCACCGAATCTCCCTTGGCGGGTATGTACATCGGTCCGAAATCCTTTATATTCCACTGCGCTATGCTGTCAAAAGGCAAAGCACCATACACATTTTGATGGATATGGTGCGCCTCCGTTTTTGACAATAGCTTTTGACTTTCGTAATTACCCAATACACCCTGAAATGAATTAACTTTATTGAATCCATTTACGATAGATATTGAATCACCGGGCAACCCCACACATCTCTTAACGTAATACTTCAGAATATGCATATTCAGAGCTTTTCCCTTTTCCGGATAAGGATTATTAAAGACAATAATATCATTGCGCTTTATATTTCCCAAACCCGGAACTCTATATATCTTGACCTGTTTAAGATTTAGCGTAGCAAATACATTAAACAATCGGGCTCCGTAGACAGGCTTAGCCACCAATACATTGTCACCTTCTTTCAATTCCGGACTCATAGAATCGGATGGGATCATGAATGAGGCAAAGATTAGGGTTTGAAAGAATATAAAACACGATACTACACTTAAGATAATATTTAGT
>JBOFKD010000289.1:0-4494 GCA_051657165.1 Bacteroidales bacterium
TGCACAAACAAACAACTGTAAATAAGATCTATGACCCGGCAGCCGGTTCGGGATCTTTGCTTTTGCAGGCAAAAAAACACTTTGACAGTCATATTATCGAAGAAGGTTTCTTTGGTCAGGAGATTAACCATACGACCTATAACCTGGCTCGTATGAATATGTTTTTGCATAATATCAATTACGATAAGTTCAACATTGCTTTAGGCAATACGTTGTTAGATCCTCAATTCGGAGACGATAAACCGTTTGATGCCATTGTATCTAACCCTCCTTATTCGGTAAACTGGGTAGGCTCGGACGATCCGACACTGATTAACGACGATCGTTTTGCTCCGGCCGGGGTACTTGCACCTAAATCTAAAGCGGACTTTGCCTTTGTGCTTCATGCCTTAAATTATTTATCGGCTAAAGGGAGAGCGGCGATTGTTTGTTTTCCGGGGATCTTCTATCGCGGAGGGGCTGAACAGAAAATTCGAAAATATCTCGTAGATAATAACTTCGTAGAAACGGTTATCTCTTTGGCTCCAAACTTGTTTTACGGCACTTCGATAGCCGTGAATATTCTTGTGCTTGCAAAGAACAAACCTGAAACAAAAACGCAGTTTATCGATGCCAGCGGAGAGGATTTCTTCAAGAAAGTAACGAATAACAATGTGCTTGAAGAGGGGCATATCGATAAAATTATGGAGCTGTTTGATCGTAAAGTGGATGTAGATCATGTGGCTGTGTCGATTGATAACAAGCAAATTGCCGAAAACGATTACAATCTTTCGGTTAGTTCGTATGTTGAGGCAAAAGATACGCGTGAGGTGATCGATATTACGAAATTAAATGCTGAGATCAGTGAAACGGTTAAGCGAATTGATGCACTGCGCATAAGTATTGACGCTATAATAGAGGAGATTGAAGCATGAGCTATTTAGATAAATTGTTAGAGGGTGTTGAGGTTGAATGGAAGACTTTGGGAGATGAGAAATTCATTGAAATTGCCAATACAGGTCGACGTCCTGTTAAGGCATCTGAGAGAATATCTGGTAATGTACCGTATTATGGGGCTAACAATATCCAAGATTATGTTGAAGGCTTTACTCATGATGGCGTATATGTTCTTATAGCGGAAGATGGGACGGCAAGCATAGAAAATTATTCAATACAATGGGCGACAGGTAAGTTTTGGGCGAACAATCATGTGCATGTATTGCGTGGTACCGATTTTGTAAATAGTCGATTTATATATCATTATTTGAAAATTGTTAATTTTATTCCGTTTTTATCTGGTGGTGATAGAGCGAAACTCACTAAAGCCAAGTTGATTGAAATTCTCATCCCCATCCCATGCCCAAACAATCCGGAGAAATCACTCTCCATTCAAAAAGAGATTGTACGCATATTAGATACATTTACAGAGCTTACAGCAGAGCTTACAGCAGAGCTTACAGCAGAGCTTACAGCTCGTAAAAAGCAGTATGAGTATTATAGGGAACAGTTGTTTAATTCACAATTCATAATTCATAATTCTGAATGGAAGACGCTGGGAGATATAACTCTAAAATCTTACTCTGGAGGAACTCCAACAGCAGGTAATCCAAAATATTACGAAGGCGGAACAATACCATGGCTGAGAACGCAAGAAGTCAAATTTACAGATATTCATAGCACAGAAGTTAAGGTTACTCCTTTAGCATTAAAAGAATCATCTATTAAATGGATACCAGTTAATTGTGTTATAATTGCGATATCTGGAGCAACAGCTGGACGTTCTGCAATCAATAAAATTCTATTAACGACTAATCAGCATTGTTGTTGCTTAGAAGTTAATTCTCAAGAGGTATTATATCGATATGTTTTTCATTGGGTAAGTTTTAATTATGAAAATATTAAGAGACTTGGACAAGGTGCTCGCGGAGATTTGAATTCAGGGATTATAAAGAATTTTAAAATTCCTATTCCATACCCCAATGATTCAGAAAAATCATTAGCCGAACAACAACGTATCGTTGATATTCTGGATAAATTCGATACGCTCACTACTTCGATAACCGAAGGTTTACCTAAAGAGATAGAGATGCGGAAGAAGCAATATGAATACTATCGAGATTTGTTGTTGTCATTTCCGAAGAAGTAATTTAAAATGATATTATGGGAAAAACATTAACCGAAATAGCACAAGAACTAAAAGATAGCCCAAAGAAAGTGCAATTAATCTATGCCTTTAATGGCACAGGAAAAACACGATTATCACGTGTGTTTAAGGATTTAATAGCACCAACAGAGGCTAATGCTGCAGAGAACGAGCAGGAACAAAATGAATCTTTAGAAAAAATACTTTATTATAATGCCTTTACCGAAGATTTATTTTATTGGGATAATGATTTGGCGGCTGGCTCAGATTTAGAAGCAATACGCAAACTAAAAATACACCCAAATAGTTTTACTGATTGGGTGCTTCAAGATCAAGGACAAGGAATGAATATAATAACCCATTTTCAACGTTATACAAGTGATAAGTTAACTCCTCTGTTTAATCAGGAATACACTTATTTAAATAACGAAAAAAAAGAGGTTGCAGTAAAAGCTAATTCGGAAATAACGTTTTCAATTGCAGGAGGTAATAATGACGTTATTGAAAATATTAAGATATCCAAAGGGGAAGAGAGCTGTTTGATTTGGTGTATCTTCTTCAGTTTAATAGAACAAGTAATCGATGTCTTAAATGTAGTAGAACCTAATGAACGTGAAACTGACAAGTTTAATCATTTAGAATATATATTTATTGATGATCCCGTAAGCTCGTTAGATGATAATCATTTAATTGAATTAGCTGTAAATTTGGCTAAACTAATTAAATCAAGTACATCTGACGTGAAATTTATTATTACAACCCATAATCCATTATTTTACAATGTATTATTTAATGAGTTTAATGGAGAGAAACGCATATTGAAAAATCGATTAAATAAGCTCGAGGATGGTAAGTATATATTAGAAGAAATAAGAGATTCTCCATTTTCATATCACTTATTTCTTTTATCTGAGCTTGAAAAAGCTATAGAGTCAGATAATATTCAAAAATATCACTTTAATTTTCTCCGTAACGTTTTAGAGAAAACATCAACGTTTCTAGGTTACGTAAACTGGAAAGATCTTTTACCAGAAGATGCTCGCGATTCATATTATAATAGAATAATAAACCTTTATAGCCACTCTAAACATAATGGCGATGAATCCCACTTCGTTAAAGAAGAGGATAAAAGAGTTTTAAGTTTTTTAGTTCGTGATATTAAAAATGTATACCGCTTCAGATAAGAATAATATAATTTGTAGATATGCAACAATGACACAATATAATACAATCGTAGAAACGAACAATTACATTGTTCTCGACAACTATACGAAATACTCCGAGTTGCACGAGACTCCGGCTGTATATCAGACGGAGTCTGCACTTGAGAGTGAATTTATACAAGACCTGATCAATCAGGGCTATGAAAACCCGACGGATCTGAATACACCTGAAGCTATGCTTGCAAATGTAAGAGTACAGCTTCAGGCGCTGAACAATATGGCATTTACCGACGGTGAATGGCGTCGTTTTGTAGAAGAATATCTGGATAAACCAAGTGATAATCTGATCGAGAAGACCCGCAAAATACATGATAACTATATTTATGATTTTGTATTTGACGATGGTCATATCCAAAACATCTATCTGGTAGACAAAAAAATTATTGCCAGAAATAAGGTGCAGGTAATTTCACAATTTACTCAGACGGGAGCCCATACGAACCGCTACGATGTAACGATATTGGTAAATGGACTGCCGTTGGTGCAAATCGAGCTTAAGAAGCGAGGAGTGGCTTTACGTGAAGCCTTCAATCAGGTACACCGTTACTCCAAAGAGAGCTTTAACAGCACAAACTCACTCTATAAATACCTGCAGATCTTTGTGATCTCTAACGGCACGGACAGTCGCTACTTTGCGAATACGGTAAAACGAAACAAGAACAGTTTTGATTTTACGATGAACTGGGCCAAGGCTGATAATACATTGATTCGTGATCTGAAAGATTTTACAGCAACGTTCTTCCAGAAACAAACACTATTGAACGTATTATTTACCTACTCGGTTTTTGATACAAGTGATACACTGCTTATTATGCGTCCGTATCAGATTGCGGCAACCGAGCGAATCTTATGGAAAATAAAGAGTTCCTATTTATCTAAGAAATGGTCTGATACGGAGAGTGGCGGGTATATTTGGCATACAACAGGGTCGGGTAAAACACTTACCAGTTTTAAGGCTGCACGGTTGGCTACGGAGCTTGAATTTATTGACAAAGTGTTTTTTGTGGTAGATCGGAAAGATCTGGATTTTCAGACCATGAAAGAATACCAGCGTTTTTCGCCGGATAGCGTCAATGGATCGGATAGCACCTTAGGATTAAAACGGAACATCGAAAAAGATGATAATAAGATTATTGTTACTACGATTCA
>JBOFKD010000290.1:0-59447 GCA_051657165.1 Bacteroidales bacterium
GACTCGAACCCGCGACCCCCTGCGTGACAGGCAGGTATTCTAACCAACTGAACTACCACACCGTTGGGAAAGCTTTTATTTTAGAGAACAGAGCTTTCTTCTGTTCTTGGCGGTATGGACGGGACTCGAACCCGCGACCCCCTGCGTGACAGGCAGGTATTCTAACCAACTGAACTACCACACCATTGAGTTGTTTTATTTCTCAACTGCGATGCAAAAGTAGGGATTTATTTTGAATATCCAAACTTTATTGACAGAAAAAGCATCAATCAAAGCCTTTTTTTACGCCACGCGAAGTAAGTACCTAAGAATGAGATGCCATAAAAATTGTAAAAAAAACACCGTAAGCAATATATCTGACTGTAGTCTCAAAACTATCATTGATTCTGTTTTATAAGTCTCCAATAACTTTTTGATGAATCATCATTACTCTTCCATCTAATTATAAATTTAATTCATTACCGGTGGATGTCTCTATAATCTTAGAATATAAACGTTACCAGACAGTGATACTATATAAATAAATATTATATTTTACATTCATTAAGTATATTATATCTCAAATACCCCAATTAAGCACAAAACACCATAAACGTGAATATATCTCAATGATATTAATTTAAAGCAAATAAAATTATCCTCAAATTTAAACCTCTATTTCTCTTATAATTTAATCCTTAAACAAAATCTTAAATGAAAACTAAGAAATTAACCAAGATCAAGACCATGTTATGCTTGTTCCTGCTGACTTTAACAGGCATAACAACAGTTCAGGCTCAAACAACAGGAACAGGCGTAGATCCAAACGCTGTTATGATGGATGATTTCGAAAGCGGCAGCTTTTCTAAATGGACAGCACGTCCGGGTTCACGTGGTGAAAAAATGACATTTGATTTAATGAATGCCACTAATGGAGATTTAATCAAGTTCGGTAATCATGCATTAAAAGTCAATATTGATTTCACAAATGCTCAGGAGAATCAGACTCTCACAGCCCAAATCAGTCCGGGAACGTCTGGTGATGCATTGCTGATTCCGGGAAATGCAGCAGGAGGTAAGAAGTTAGGTATGTGGGTATATGCCACACCAGGTGTACAAGGTATGTGGATGCGGGTTTCAACTCGTGCGATCGGTGCTTCGTCAGGAGTTACCAATACTGATTTAGCAAGTTCTATCAATTGGACGGGCTGGAAATACGTACATTGCAATCTGCCTAAAGGCCATGAATTTCATCCGGATGGCATTCGCTTTCTGGTATTAAAGAGCAACACTAACTATTTCGTGAACGGATATATAATAATAGATAATATCCGTGTAACGAATCAATCATTCACCGAGGATTTATTCCCTCCGGTTGTTAACTCATTGACCGGTAACGGCGAGAACCTTACCGGCACACTAACTACAAGTCAGATTGATCTGGCCGCTAAATTTAGCGAGGTAGGAAATCCATCCAGTGGATTAAACTACAACAGTATACATATGAACGTAGACGGTTATCTTTTTAAAACCGGAGATCCGGGCTTTAACATTGATCCGGAAAACAATACAGTTTCGCTTAATGGGATGAACTTATCAAACGGTATGCATACAGTAACTGTAAATGTAGAAGATAATTTTGGACACGTTACTAACAGAACAGGATCGTTCACTGTTGATGCTTCGGATGGTAAAACTACAACTATAAACACACAACCGGACGAAGAGGCTAAAGTTGGCAATCCGTTTAAAATTCAGATTAATAGTAACAACACGAAGGATATAAAAGAATTGGATATTGTTTTGTCATTAAATAATATTGGTTCTGTATCTGATAAAAACGGGATTGAATTTGCTGGTTCAGCACAAAAAGGCAGTAGTTATTCATACAATCCAAGAAACGGACACGTTACTATCAGTCTTAAAAATGATATTACAGATCCATCTGACAATATCGAAGGAACACTTGCTACAATTCTTGTGAATATTTCAAAATTCAGTAACCCTACAGATATTTTAATTTGCACACCTGTATCAGCCAAGGCTGTTTATGCAGACAACTCCCTTTCGCTATTCTCTTTGTTCGAAACATTTGAGAAAAATATCAAATCTGATTTTGACTTTAATGTAGTGAAACGTATCGTAGGAGCACCCGGGGAAATTAAAGTTACGGATATGAACGGAAGCCCAGTTGCCGGAGCCACTGTATATGTTCTGAATGAAGAAAAAACAGAAGTAATCACTTCTGCTGTAACACAAGGTGACGGAATCGCTAAGAACATGAGCTTTACCAATACCGCTCAAAGTGTAAATGTATACGCTGAAAAAGAAGGTAAATTCACATATACACGCTTAGTCCGTACGCTTGATCCTCTACATACAAATATACCTGCTATTATTCGTGCAGGGGTGACCAGTGATCCAAAAACCTCTAAAACTATTACGTGGGTAACAAATCCGGTATCTTCTGAAGAACCTGCAATTATAAAGATTGCTAAGAAAACCGATGGCGAAAGCAGCTTCATTGAGTTTACCGGAACAACAAAGATTCTTGAATACAATGCCTTAGCCAGCAACGGCATTGCGAAAGGAAACTCAGTAACATTAGAAAATCTGAATCCGGGCACAACTTATATTTATCAGGTAGGTGACGGAACGAACTGGTCTCCAACACATGAGTTCACGACTACCTCCGACTCCAAAAAACTATCTTTCAGTGCATTTGGCGACTTACAGGCGACATCTAATGAGCAGATGAGCAGATTCCTGGCAGCAGCCAAAACAATAGAGGAAATGCCGGAAAGACCTTGGTTTAACCTGAATGTAGGTGATATTGTTGATACAGACGACAGACATGATTATTATTCTTACTATGGGCATCTGTTTAATGAACGTCCGGGATTTGCTAATATTGATATGGTAGCAGCGTATGGAAATCACGAATATATGGGTAATCCGGATGCTGACAATATTAAATTCGTCAACGGACATCATACAGTAGAACCTTCTGCGAACTATGATGCTAAAATTGTAGGAACAGGTACATATGCTTCTGAATATGGCAATATGCTTGTTATTTCTTTGGATTGGGCGCATAAAGGCGGTGCACCAGTAAACACAATTCTGAATGAACAAGCTAAGTGGCTGGAAGAGGTATTAAGCAAAACGGACAAAACATGGAAAGTTGTAACCATGCACTATCCGATTTATCCTTATGAGTCTACTCCCGGAACTCAAGCTATTTTCGGCCCTGTTTTCGACAAATACAACGTACAACTTCTTCTTTGCGGACACGGACATACATACGAGCGCGTTCAGATATATAACGGAAACAATGTTGTACCTCCGGGTGATAAAAGAACGTTTACTCCGGGTATCGGAGGAACAATGTATTTCCAGTTGGGAGATATGACCAGATCTACAGCTAACGGACGATGGATTCATTGTGCAGTTGATGGAAAAGAAATGCGGGTTACATCCAGAGATGCAAACAATAATATTGTAGAGAATGAATGCTTCACCTTATATGCATCTCCAATCAGTAACTACGGAATCACATTCAGCACTGTAAGTGGAAACGGATCTGTCATTGCAACTGTTGATGAAAAAGAGATATCTAACGGTACTGAAGTTAAAGAAGGGAAAGATGTTGTATTCAAAGCTATTCCAAACGATGGATTTAAAGTTAAGGAGTGGAAGGTAAACAATAAGGTTATCGAAGGACATGAAGCAGAAGAATTCACACTTACAAATCTGTCGGAAGCATCTGATATCAGTGTTGAGTTTGACGCAATAACAGGAACTGAAGAATCGTTAGAAAACAGACTTTCTGTTTACCCGAATCCTTTTGGAGATATTCTTTCTGTTTCAGGAGCTGATGGCTGTAACATTCGCATTGTTGACCTTGCAGGAACTGTTATTTACAACAAACAGATAATTGCATCCCACGAACGTATCGAATTAAATCACCTGACTCCGGGTGTTTATTTCTGCCACATTCAGAAGGACAAGCAAACGAAGGTTGTTAAAGTGATGAAAAGATAATTCACTGACACTATTAATAAGAAAGGCGCCTGATCATCCGACCAAGCGCCTTTCACTTTGATATGAATCTAAAAAATTTTATTCTTCTTTCTCGAAGTGTTCGATTTCAGCAAGAAACCGTTTTATATTTCTGAGTTTGCGATTATAGTAAAATCGAAATAAATTAGCACCCACCACACACAATAGCACGGTAAAAATAGCCCATAAAAAAAGAGCTGACATCGATTCAAGGGACATATTTTTACAATTTAATAAATTAACAATCAGTATGGTAAGAATCCACACACCAATAAAAGCAGCACCCCAGTATAGCATTCCTTTTTTATTTCTTTTTTCAATTCGTGCAAATGTCTCTTTTTCCACCGTAATTAGTTAATCATTTGTTCTATTATTCGTAGGAAAGTCTGAATAATCACAGAAAATCTACAAAATTTTTCAAATTTATTCATATCCGGTAAATCTTTCCTACCTTCACATCTATAAATCAAACTAAAAGATTATGCGTATGAAATTAGTATCGTGGAATGTCAATGGCATACGTGCTATTGCCAAAAAGTCATTTTTTGATCAT
This sequence comes from Bacteroidales bacterium, assembly GCA_051657165.1. Lineage (GTDB taxonomy): Bacteria > Bacteroidota > Bacteroidia > Bacteroidales > UBA7332 > UBA7332. The sequence goes on from JBOFKD010000290.1 coordinate 4,595, forward strand.
CTCGAAACACTTCAGAGCGATATATTATGTTTACAAGAGACTAAAGCTCAGGACGATCAGGTAGCAGAGACGCTCTCTGCGCTTGAAGGATTCCATATCTATACACATTCAGCCGAAAGAAAAGGATATTCCGGAACGGCTATTCTTTCTAAACAGCCTGCACTGAATGTTTCATTCGGTATTGGGATTGACGAACACGATCAGGAAGGACGTGTGATCACTGCTGAGTTTTCTGATTTTTATCTGGTGAATGTGTATGTTCCCAATTCAGGAAGTGAGCTGCTTCGTCTGGACTATCGACAGGAGTGGGATAAAGCATTCTTCGAATTTCTCAAGAATCTGGAAAACACTAAGCCGGTTATTATTTGCGGCGATATGAATGTAGCTCACAAACCGGTTGATATCGCACGTCCGAAAGCCAATTACAACAAGACTGCCGGATTTATGCAGGAAGAAATTGACGGGATGGACCGCTATACTCAGGGAGGCTTTATCGACACATTCCGTACGCTGCATCCCGATAAAACCGAGGCATACAGCTGGTGGAGCTACCGTGGCGGAGCCAGAGCTAAAAACATAGGCTGGCGGATTGATTATTTTCTGATCTCTGAAGCGCTAAAGCCATCACTTAAAGATGCATTTATATATCCCGAAATCGATGGTTCCGATCATTGTCCGGTAGGTATCATCCTGGAACTATAACACATTAATAAAAAGTATATGAGAAATAAAGGAAAAAGCAGTGCTTATAAAGAAGAGAATATTCGCTTTTTAGAAGAGAACAAAAAACAGGAAGGAATTATTGAAATACCGGGAGGCGTACAATACCGCATTCTGGAAGAAGGTACAGGCAGAATCCCTACTTCGACTTCTCTGGTGCAGGTTTTCTACAAAGGAACTTTTATTGACGGTAAAGAGTTCGATTCGAACCTGGAAGATGAACTACCTGCTATTTTCCGGGTATACGAAGTTATTGAAGGCTGGCAGGATATCCTGAAGATTATGCCGGAGGGTTCTAAATGGGAAATATTCATTCCTTACAAAAAAGGATATGGCAGCCGTACCGACGGAACAATCAAGGGCTTTTCGACGCTTATTTTCGAAGTAAAACTGGTGAGTGTTGCCTGATATGACTGACTTTCACACACTTCTTGAGCTCATGTACGCAGGGGAATATCAGCTTTTCAAAGAATCTTTCGAAAAAGATCCTGCCAGATGGATTGACCTTTGCGACGAGGAAGGCTGGAATTTATTACACCACGCAGCGGAATACGGCGATATTGAAATTATTCGTTTTCTGCTTGACGCCGGAGTAAATCCCAATCACAAGTCTCATTCCGGATATTACCCTTTCTATATCACAATCGAAACCGGCACATATACACCGGAGATTGCAGAACTGTTTATTTCCCGCCAAGCATACGTCGGGTCAGATTTACACAAAGCAATCCTTACTCAGGATACCGAAAAATGCAAATCGCTTATATCTGCCAGTTTTGATTTAGAGTGTACAGATGAATTCGGAAATCACCCACTTCACAATGCCGTTGTCACTGGAAACAAAACGATTGCGAAACTTTTGCTGGATAACGGGGCAAATGTAAATTGTCAGGATATATCGCAAACTACACCTCTGCATGCTATTTGTGCAGACAAGACAGCTGAACTACTGCCACTTATTCTTGAATATAAACCCGATGCTGAAATCCGTGATTACAACGGAAGAACTGCTATTATTTTTGCAGCAGGAAATGCATTTCCTGAAGGCGTAAATCAATTGCTTTCATACGGTATTGATATCAATATTCAGGACCATTTTGGAAATACTGCATTGCACTATGCTTTTGAAAATTCAGAAATTGAAATTGCTCAAATACTGATAAACGCCGGAGCAGATGTTCACCTCATCAATGAGGACGGACTTCAGCCTTTCGATTTATTTCCGGGTGAAATAACAGAATAAAAAAAGACAGGTACCGCCTATGAATGGTACCTGTCTTTTTTATCGTTATCACCCTCCTGCTATTCCGAGTACATTTTTACTCTGACAACATCCGGATAATCTTTTATCTTACTAAGAGTTTCCTGATAGTTACTTCTGATTTTCACATACACAATAAACTGAAGCACCGTTACCTGCGTATTCAGATCCTGCTGAAACCCGGTATAATGAGCCTCAATATGCCCTCCCTGCAACATCTTGGAAACGTCCTTTACAGGAACATCCAATGTATTGAATTCGATCTCTAATGTACGGGGAACCCACTCTATCCCGGCTTTTTTCTCAAAACGCTCCAGACTTACCAGAATAAACAACACACACACAGTTCCTATTAAAGCTTCTGTATACATACCTATACCCACACAAAGTCCTACTGCTGCCATTGCCCATATACTGGAAGCCGTAGTCATGCCCCGTATCGTACCTTTACTCTGAATAATAGTACCTGCACCCAGAAAACCTATTCCGGATATTACCTGTGCAGCGATACGGGTAGGGTCACCGCCGTAAACTTTACCCACATATACGGATATAAGCATCATAATTGTCGTACCTACTGTGATCAGGGAAAACGTACGGAAACCGGCCGACTGTTTTCTCCGTTGCCGCTCTATCCCAACAATAGCACCCAGAATAAGACTAATCAGTATTCTGATCAGACTAGTCTTAAATCCGATTTCCTGATCTTCCAGTATTTGAAGAAACCACTCTGTCATTGTTTTATATCTTTTTTATAATATAATACACCAGCAGCACACATAAGGTTCATTAAGAAATAAAAAAGGCCTCAGAAATATATCTGAAGCCTTTTTTATCTTTCATTTATTTTTGAATGATACCCAAACGCTTGAAGTGTTTTTCAATTGTTTCGATTGCATAATCAACTTGTTGTTTTGTATGAGTCGCCATCAATGAGAAACGAATCAATGTATCCGATGGTGCAACTGCAGGCGAAACTACCGGATTTACAAAAATTCCATCATCAAACAATTCTTTTGTTACTAAGAATGTTTTATCATTGTCGCGGATAAACAATGGGATAATTGGTGTAGACGTATGTCCTACCTCACAACCGATCTCTTTAAAGCGATCAATTGCATAACGGGTAATTTCCCAAAGATGCTCAAAACGTTCCGGTTCAGATTGCATAATCTCCAAAGCAGCCATTGCAGCAGCTGTTGATGCCGGTGTAATACTCGCACTGAAAATATACGAACGGGAATTATGTCTGATATAGTTAGCTGTAACTGAATCACATGCGATAAATCCACCCAGAGAGGCAAATGATTTACTGAATGTACCCATAATTAAATCTACATCGTTTGTTACACCCAAAGAGTGACACAAACCTTGACCGTTTGGTCCGAAAACTCCTAATGAGTGAGCTTCGTCAACCATCACAGCAGCATCGTATTTTTTAGCCAAAGCTACGATATCCTGTAGTGGTGCTACATCCCCCTCCATACTGAACACACCGTCAACAACGATTAGTTTAACTTTATCGCGCTCACATTTATCCAATACTTTTTCCAACGAGTTCATATCGTTGTGTTTGAATTTTATTGAGTTTGAGAAAGACAGACGACGTCCTTCAATAATTGAAGCGTGATCCAGTTCATCCCAAATCACATAATCCTGACGACCAGTTAAGCATGAAACGACTCCCAGATTTACCTGGAATCCTGTTGAATAGATAATTGCTTCTTCTTTACCAACGAATTCTGCTAATTTTTTTTCAAGTTCTAGGTGTAGATCAAGTGTTCCGTTCAAAAATCGAGATCCGGCACATCCGGTTCCATATTTTTTTGTTGCAGCTATCGCAGCTTCTTTAATTTTAGGATGATTGGTTAGTCCAAGGTAGCTATTCGAACCGAACATTAAAACTTTTCGTCCATTCATCAATACTTCAGTATCCTGATCACTCTCGATCTGACGGAAGTATGGATAAATCCCTGCTGCTTTTGCCTTTTGAGGCACATCAAATAAAGCCAGTTTTGATTGTAATAATTTCATATTCTTATTTTAATATCATACGATTTGTGCAGACAATTTGTGATTCTGCATCTATCTCCGTAATATTGCGGACAAAAATAGAAAAAATATTCTATTCTAGTGAAAAGAGGGTAAATATAATGCGTATTTTCGAGCTTATACTGTAAATTTGAAATATTTTTTCATCAACTGATTACCAAATGGATAATAAATATTTATTTATCATAAATCCTATTTCAGGCACCCGATCAAAGGTTGACATACCCCATCTGATCGATCAGATCTTTAAAGGAGAAAACTACACTGCCGTTTTTACGGAATATCCGGGGCATGCCTCTATACTGGCATCCCAGGCTGTAGAAGAAGGTCTGAAAGCCGTGATTGCTGTCGGAGGAGATGGTACAATTAATGAAGTTGCCCGCTCTCTCATAAACTCAGAAACCACACTTGGGATTATTCCTGTCGGTTCAGGCAACGGATTAGCCAGAGAGCTTGGGATTTCGATGCAAATTAAGAAAGCACTGAAAACCATTTATGAAGGTGTAATCCGGAAAATAGATTACGGTCTGGCAAATAATCATCCGTTTTTTTGTACGTGCGGTGTTGGTTTTGATGCCCGTGTCAGCTATAAATTTGCAAAGGATAAAAAACGTGGCGGACTGATGTATGTGAAGAATGTGATTACTGAATTTCTGAACTATCAGCCTGAGACTTACGAAATACTGATGGATAATGACGGTATTAAAGAGAAAGCCTTTCTGGTTACTGTTGCTAATGCTTCGCAATGGGGAAACAATGCCTTTATTGCTCCGGATGCCAATATGGAAGACGGAAAGCTCAACATCACATTGCTGAAACCTTTCACTTATATTGATATTCCGAATCTGGCAGTCCAGCTCTTTACGCGTATGATCGATATGAACAGCCATATCTGCACATTCGAGAAAGACTCAGTCACTATCTTGCGCGAAAAGCCGGGGGTGATTCACCTGGACGGAGAGCCGATGAATATGCCTGAACGTATTGACATCACAACTACAGCAGGCGGATTAAAAGTCTTTGTTCCCGAAAAAAGAGTGAGCATTGAAGATCATCTGCATCGGTTAGTCAATCAGCTTGTTAATGAATTTCCTTTTTAATAAAATGAATATGATAGAAACTGCCCTATATTTAATTCCTGTGACTCTGGGCGAAACAGATCACAACCGCGTATTGCCGGAGTACAATCGCGAAATCGTGCGCAACATCAAGCATTTCATCGTTGAAGATGTGCGCACTGCACGCCGCTTTCTGAAAAAAGAAGAACCGTCTATTGTCATTGATGATCTTACATTTTATGTATTGAATCAGCATACATCACCCGAAGAAGTTTCCACATTCCTGAAACCTCTTGAACAGGGCAATGCCGTAGGTATTATCTCTGAAGCAGGTTGTCCTGCTATTGCCGATCCCGGAGCTGATGTTGTGGCTATCGCGCAGCAAAAGAAAATGAAAGTAGTTCCTTTGGTTGGTCCTTCTTCTATTTTAATGTCTCTGATGGGATCGGGTTTTAACGGACAGAGTTTTGCTTTCCACGGATACCTGCCTATCGAAGGAAACGACAGAGGCAAGGCTATCCGCCAGCTGGAAAACCGGATCTACAATGAAAATCAGACACAGATATTCATTGAGACTCCTTACCGCAACAATAAAATGATCGAGGAGCTGGTTAAAAACTGTCGTCCGCAAACCAAACTTTGTATCGCATGCAACATTACCTGTGAGGATGAGTTTATCCAGACAAAAACGATCAAAGAATGGAGCAAACAGACTCCGAATATCGGAAAACGTCCGTGCATATTCCTTCTTTATAAATAAGAAAGAATGAATAATACTGAGAATCCGGCACTAGCCGTTCAAATAAAAGGATGTATTGTCCGGGCCCTCAAAAAGTCAGTCCGAATGACTTTCTGGCTCAGTAAAATAATCCTTCCGGTCTCTCTCTTAGTACGGATACTGGACTATATGGGCATACTGGTATACGTTGCCGGATACATGAGTCCGGTATTCAAGGCTATCGGATTAAGCGGGGAGTCATCCATCGTATTCCTCTCCAGCATATTCCTGCCCCTCTATGCTCCGATTGCGATCATGTCCTCTCTGCCTTTAACCATGCGGGAGGTAACGATTCTGGCACTGATGTGTCTCACATCACATAACTTGCCTGTGGAATCAACCATCCAGAAAAAGACGGGATCCTCATTTTTACGGATTTCTCTTTTCCGGATCATTATGGCTTTCGGGATGGGATTATTTCTGAATCAGGTATTGCCCGCAGACGGATATCCCTCATGGATCGCTTCCGGCACGAATGAGGCAGCAGCCTCTTTCGGAGCATTATTACAAGGATGGACATATGCCTCGGTTAAGCTAATCGGAATATTATTTCTGGTACTTTCCGGACTAATGATCCTGCAACAGATTCTGCAAGAATTCAAATTGCTGATTCTTCTCCAGAAACCATTCTATCCGATACTCCGTTTCTTCGGAGTACCCCGTGAAACCACCTTTCTGTGGCTTATCGGAAACACACTCGGACTGGCATACGGCGGAGGAGTAATGCTGGAAGAGTTCAACGAAGGGAAAGTAAGCAAAGAAGATTGCCGCATACTTAATGTACATCTGTCTATGTGCCACTCACTGGTCGAAGACTCAATGATCTTTGCAGCCCTCGGCATCTCAGTCTTCTGGATCATCTTCCCCCGCCTCCTCTTTGCTTTTGTAGCAGTATGGGGATACAGAGGATATCAGGCATTATTCGTCAAAAAATAAAAAAAGCGTCTTTCGGAATACCCGTTTCCGAAAGACGCTTTTTTGTTACATAATATATTACAAGTCACAATATATTCCAAGACTATATCTTCTATTTACTTATTTATCTGTAATTAAAGATTTTATCATTTAGCTCAAATACAGTAAAACACAAAAAAGACAACTAAATACGACTAAAAAAAACCTAATATCCACATATTAAGTAACACTTTGATTGCAAATATCCATTTCTCAGATAGATATCTATCATAAATGTGCATACATATCCAAAATAAAACATATATTTACCCTCATAATTCTGTATACGCTATTTAGCTATCCAGAATAAACAAATTTCATTTATTTAAATCTAATGCATATGATTTTTTATTGTGACAAATGCGGGGGAGTAATTAACAATCCAAAAGAAGGAATGGTCGAATGGATTAAAGAAGAAGTACAAGGTAAACATATTGTACATAGTTTCAAAATAGTACATAATCCAATGTATTCGCCTAATAAATCAAGAGAAGGATGCTATCATCATGAACATGCTAACGGTAGATCCGACTTACATCTACATGATTTTCTTAAGAGTAAAGATCAATATCTTGCCAGCTTCCTGCATCTTGGATTTATGCATGATCCTGATAATATAGTTGGGTGTCGTATAACTGATTTCAAAGAATTCTCACATTTTATGAGAAGACTGACTATTCCTAAATATGAGGAGGCAAGCAAATATTTTCCTCAAGCTTTAAGTGATGGCATAATTGGCGATGAGAATGAGCTTTGTATTTTCTCCGAAGAAACACTTAGCTACATAATTGAGAAATGTAAAGAGTAATATAATTAAATACAAACAGACATAGATACTGATTTTGAGAGGCCAAATAGGATTACGCAATTTGCGTTACGTAAATTACGTAATGACTGAATCAATATGCCAACAACCTTAAGCTCTTATTCTTTCAAAAAAGCATACGTATATATTAGCTGGAATAAAGGAGGATTTAATTTTTATATACGGTTGGTTTAGTTACAATATACGGTTGATTTATATTTCCGATGCGCATGGGAATTCATTCCGATGCGCACGGGAATACATTCCGGTGCGCATCGGATTGCAATCCGCTCCGGAGCGGATTGATAAATCATACGGTCGAAAAAAGTAATTCATAGGTATATCATAACTAATTGCCCGTGTAATCTTGCTACCTTATACGTATCTTCGGGTAAGATCAAACTAAAAAGCGGAATCGTTCTGACGGATATTTCTACCCAATCAAAACGATTCCGCCTTCTTTTTTATTTCTTCTCCCGGAAAAAAATAGATTTTATATTGTCATATTGACACTAGCTACACTATCACCTAATAATCAACTATTTAAACATGACAATATAAATGACAATACCCCATTCTACCGGCATTCTACCGACACTTATATTGTCATATATAACAATCTATAAAACAGCAAATTACACGAAAATGACAATATGACAACATATTTTTCAAACTTTTATTGGGTAAGTATGATCTAAAAATCCAGCGATTATTTAATCAGAATACCTGTTTCTTTAATATCCTGATACAAGGGATTATTCTGATCTTCAGTGAGGAGTACTGGTTCTATCAGATTACTGATCTTACGTCTTAGCTTCCACAAAAGAGGAGTATCAGCAAAGTAATCTTCTTCAAGATGATCTACTACTACAGCTATATCAATATCACTATCAGCAGTGTAATTTCCTTTACTGTATGATCCATAAAGATAAACTTCTTTTAAAGGAAAACTCTTCTCCACAAGTTCTTTATATTTTTGTGCAAGATTTATAGCTTGTTCTTTATCCATAACTGCAATTGTTTTGTTTGTTCGAGAAGTTCCATACAATACTCCTTTGTCATACTTCTTATTAATCGCTCTTTATATGAAGGATATCTTGCTTCAATATTCAGAGGTTCAAGCTTATCAATAAAGTCCAGTTGCTCTTCAGATAAATCTTTACTTAACTCTGTCTTTTCTGACAATCTGTAGAGAGAATGAATCTTAATCGGAGCTTCTGTCAACCGACTGCTCCAATAAGCTTTGAGAATTTTCTCTATAGTTTGATGACACATAAAACCGACATAGAGATAACGACCTGTTAACAACATTGCTTCGGCTGTTTCCAGATCGTAATCAGACATTTCAATCCAGTATTTAATTCTACCATCCATCTCTCTAAGTGTTTATAACAAAGGTATATATTATACTTTACATTATAACAAATCAGACCTGGGTTTTGATTAATTAATTCACTCTACGAGTCTTACTTTATAGATACGTCCGGTACTTAAGCGTTTCTGTTCAAACCCATACTTCCGCAAAAAACGTCCGAAGTAATTCATACGTTTCACACCCAGTTTCGTTCCGCTTTGTTTCTGAATATGGCGGTAGATATCCACCAGCGTAAGCCATTCGAAGGGTCCGTTTTCATCCGGAACGGCAAAGTAGCGAAGCAGCAACTCCTCTTCGGGCTGTTTTTGATCAAATTCTTTGTTATTTTCAGTAATTTTCTGCTCTTCATCCCGTGTAAACCAGTGACGCTCGCCTTGAGCCAAAGCGGCAACGGCCTGTGCATAGAGCTGCGGATAGTTTATTTCAAAGTCGTTATTAATATCTCCCGCTATTTCCACACAAAGAAAACGTCGGCTTCCTGTGGGATCAGTCAGCACATCGAAGTTATTACATGTCGCAATAAAAGAGGCATAACGCCGCTCGTCATTCATGACCGACTGAAAAGGTTTGCGAATGCTTACTTTCGTTTTTTGTACAATGTGTTTCAGAAAACTCTGATAGGAGTTGCCAACCGAATCGAACTCATCGATATTGATCAGTGCAAAACGCGTAAGCGAAAGTGCTGCGTCCGTCTTTTTAGAGAAGTCAATCGAATCCGTATAATATTCATTCAGTTCAGGAGGGAGGATACGCTTACACCAGGTTGACTTGCCACATCCCTGAGTCCCTACCAAAAGCGGAAGCACACTGTTGGCATAACGCTTTTCATCTTTTTGCCACGTGGCCACCATTCCCAGAAACCAGATATAAAACTGATAGCGCCATTCCTCCTGATTCTTACAGGGGACAGTATCAGACAGCAGACGGATATAATCCTTCCCATCCCATACGGGAAGAGTATTCAGATATTCATCGATGGGATAATAATCCGGAACATTATTAGATTTCACATGACGTTTCACATCACGATCCCATACATCAAGCCCCTCCTTATGTCCTTCAATACTAATCGTATTCAGAACTTCTTCCGTCACAAATTCATACGGCTCTATACTCAGACTATTTATTTTATATTCAACGCAACCTTTCATCCGGTTACGGCGGAAACAGTAGCGCCGTTCCAAAAATTCAATGGTATTAAATACTTGCTTCTGCTCTTTGGTTATCACCGGACGTGCACCAAACCGGCTCTCTGTTTTATAAGTCGTTTTAAAAATCATGCGCACCTCATCCGTACAATCCCGGAAGGCTGTATGATAAAGCACCCATTGCACAGCCGTTTCCTCTCCAATACCCGAATTAAAACAGTTTTCAGCCAGCCGGACCAGATAGATGCTGCGTGCACGAAACAAATCATCCTCACCCCGATTGGAAAAAGCCTCCTGCATAGCTGCAGAAAACAGCGCTGACTCCACCTCCACTCTGCTCTTCCCTCTTAACAATAAGTCCTCGGTCATCAGCTTTGGAGATCTCTTCCCTGACTCCGTACAGGAGAGCATTATTGGCTGAGCAGCAGGATTAAAAAAACAGTCCGGATCATAGGAAGCCCGGCAAAAGGCAAAAACATGATTATTTTTCACAGAAGGAGTGCGGCTGAGCTGCATCGAAAAATAACGGATCGCCTGCTCACAGGCCGCCGCATGAAAACGCTTCACCTCATCATCACTTCCGGGATAGTCACCCTCTTTCGGAACAAAACGAACGAGAAACTTCACACTCACTCCGCTACAACCAATAAAAGCCATCATTACCTGCGGATAACCCATTAATTCCTGCTTAACAGCAACAGCCTCCTGAAAAGAATCAAGCCGTGTAACCTCCATCAGCACAATACCTGTATACGAAACAGGATTACTCATTTCATGGACCGATTTAAAAACTCCCGAAAAATTCCAATACGGTATTTTAGAACGATGGGGCTCTGCCAGCTTCCCATCTAAAAAAGGTTTTAATAAACGTACAGGAGCTATCAGCCGCTCCATTTTCTCAGAGCTCAATTCTTCCGTTATTCGTCCCAAACCGGCACTCCGGAAAGCGGATCCCCTACCATTACAAATACTAACTTTCATGTTGATTTCAAGATTAAAATATTGCTGTAAGATAGGGATTTCAATTAAAAATACAAGTTGGAATTGCTCATAAATATTCGGATACACTCAAAAAAACATAAACTATGCTCAATACCCAATAATTTATACACGTAACATAATCATTATTTATAAAGAAGCTACCGGAAAACATGCAAGTAATATCAACAACCTATTAATAAACAACTTAAATTATAATTAAATTCAGTTTGCATTAAACCTAAGATTTCGGAAACAGACTCTAAAATTATCTCGCAAAATACAACATTAAATTCTTTCTATCATTTAAAAGGACTAAATCTTCAAAATTAAGATTTAGTCCTTTTAATTTAGATCATATCATTAGTTAATCACTGGTTTAATAATAAATCCATAACTTAACTTTGATGGATTTATTATGTATTCAGAATGAGGTTTTCGCCACCAGCTATCATCTCCACCAAGTCCCCTCTGAATAAGATCAATATTTAAAGCGATCAGATCCCGAGGTACTATATCATAAGTATGTTGCTGCTTTTTAGTTAAGCCAGGATCGTAATCTTCATCAAAATTAAATCTGGCAGAGAAACATATTGGTTGCATTCCTCGAAATTCAACCCCAACACCATCCTTATTTGTTAATTTAATTGTCCTAACATCGGTCCTATACCCATTCTCCTGCGGACGAATATATTCCCATCCAAGATTAGCAACAGAATCTTTATATTTAGCAATATGAGCTGCAGATTTCCGATCGCTATAATTTTCCCAAGGTCCGCGTCCATAGTACTCAACAAGGTCAAATTCTCTTGAGAGCTGAGACTTCATTCCAAATCGCGGCAATTCAGGTAATTTAGAATTACTTAAGTCACACTCAGCAAAAATCTCAATAATACCATTACTCCGTATAAGATATGTAACTCTGTACTGTTCCTTTATATTATTTAATTGATAATCACAAACAATCTTTATACCTGCTTGAGATACTGAATCAACAGATAACTGAAGTAATTGTTTGTTTATTCCTGCCGAGCGCCAAACACCTAATTCAGCCGGCATATTATTTCCGAAATCATTATCAATCGGGGCTCTCCAGAAGTTTGGTTCAAACCAACTATTAAATACCCTTTTCCCACATAGTTGGTATTGGTCAATAATACCTGCTTTTAAATTAAAGCGACCTTTAAGCTGACCATTAAGAGACGAAAAATTCATAAAGTCATCTTTAATACTCCATTTGAGATCTCCAGAAATGACTTTATCCCCATCTCTATTAAAAAAATTCGATTCACCGATTAGGAATTGATCAGAAGCGATTACGGATCCTTTAGGCAACATATCTTGAGCTTCTTTTGTAATCACTTTAAGTATAATAAAATACTCTTCATCGTTATTTACATTAAATTCAGGATATTTTAGGTTCACGGTATATTTTGTATGCGGTTTACAGTTTAGCGGTTCTTTTCCATCCAACAGGAGATCTCCATTTTTATAAATTTCCCATTCCAGCATAAATCGATTTAAATCTGTAAAGCTAAATTCATTATAAATCTCAATCGCTCCACTCTTTATATCCTTAGGTAAAAACTGGATATTTTGATAAACCTGTTTAACTTCATTTAAGCCTGGATGAGGGCGGCGATCCGGATTGACAAGTCCATTTAAACAAAAATTCTCCTCATTGACTTTATCCCGAATACCAAAATCACCACCATAAGCCCAAAATTGGGTTCCATTATAATCTCTTGTCTGTATACCCTGATCTACCCAATCCCAAATAAATCCTCCTTGCATGTGAGGTGAGGATCTGATAAGATCCCAATATTCTTTAAAATTACCAGTAGAGTTACCCATTGCATGAGCATATTCGCACATTATATATGGTCTCTTCTGATCAGAAGTAGCATAATCAATCATTGATTCTACAGATGGATACATAGGACAAACAATATCTGTATTCCGATTTTGTCCGGCTTGTTCAAATTGCACCGGTCGTGTCTTATCTTTCTCTTTCAGCCAATCATACATTTCATAAAAAACATCTCCGTTCCCACACTCGTTCCCCAAACTCCAGATAATAACACTTGGTCGATTCTTATCTCTTTCAAACATTCTGATAATGCGATCCTTATGCATAGCTTTCCATTCATTCCGATAAGCAACATGCTTATTTTTATCAAACCATCCCTGGAATTCTGCACCCAATCCATGAGATTCTATATTTGCTTCATCACATACGTAAAGACCATATTCATCACATAATTTAATCCACTCTACACTATGAGGGTAATGACTTAAGCGTACAGCATTAATGTTATTTGCCTTCATCAAACGTATGTCTTCAATCATAGTTTTATAATCCGGAGTATGCCCTTTTGTTTGATGATGTTCATGGAGATTAACCCCCTTAACAAGAATAGGCATCCCATTTACATACAATTGAGAGCTTACGAATTCAATTTTACGGAATCCTATTTTATCGGAAATAACTTCAATAATTTCGCCTTTATTATTCTTCAATATCAGAATTGCCTGATACAGACTTGGCGACTCAGCACTCCATGGTTTTACATTATCAACAACCGTATTAATATTGAGTACTGTCGATAAGACAGGTGACTTCTTGCTGAATATTAATTTTCCATTATCCAGTAATTCAAACTCTAAACTACACCCACTTAACAATTTATTTTGAAAAGCTTCAAGAATTATATCTACATGTAATTTACCTTTACTATAGCTATTATCAAGCGTAGCTTTAATCCAATAATCCTCAACAGATATAGCATCTCGCTTTACTAGAAACACACTACGTTCAATACCAGCCAAACGCCAAAAATCCTGATCCTCAAGATATGAAGCATCACTAAATTTTATAACTTCAACAGAAATGGTATTATTACCCTCTTTTAATTTTGATAAAATATTAAATTCGGCAGGCGTCTTTGATGCTTTACTATATCCGATTTTTTCTCCATTTATCCACACTGTCGCTGCACCTGCGATAGACTCAAAACAAAGCGTTACTTCTGATGCGCTTTTCAGCCACTCTCTTGTCAAAAGAAAAGAACGCTTATAGCATGCTGTTGGATTATATTCATTATCCACATAAGGAGGATCAGGAACAAAAGGATATCTGACATTTGTATAATGAGGAAATGAAAATCCTTCCATTTCCCAATTTGACGGAACATTAATTGTTTCCCACGTTCGAATATCATAATTATCTTTATGAAAATCAACAGGTTTAGCATCTGGCCTATTAACTACCTGAATACTCCATTCACCATCCAATAAGTAAACTTTATCACTTAATAGCTTATTACCACCCACAGCAGTAGTGGCAGTGTGAAAAGGTACAAAAGACGAACGGGCTTTATTTTTCCCCTGATCCACGACCAATGGATTTTCCCAATAATTAGCTTGTGCTTGAGCGAATAAAATACAACTCAAAAAGATTACAAACAGAAATACTCTCTTCATTATTTTGTCATTATTATATTATAGTCACCTGCTTTTAATTTAATCTCACTTGTATATGGTATTTGCTTACCATTTATCTTTATTTTATGATATTCAGACTTCACAACAACAATAGCCTGACTCTTTGATGGTACTTGAAGACTCATCCTCATTTGATTTTGTGATTCTGAAACATATAAATGAATAAAACCTCCGGGGGTAGGAGTAGAGCTTCTAATCCACCCCAATCTCCCTATATTCGGATTTACCTTAAATACAGAAAAAGATGGTTCTACGATTGAAATACCTGCAATATACTGACTCATAATCGTAAGAGGTCCTCCACTCCATGCATGATTATACGATCCTCCGCCAAAACCATCCTTCCCAATGCCCCATCCTTCCCAGAGTGTTGAATAAGACGAATGAACCATATCTCCATATCGCTTCTTAATACGTGTTAGAGCGTAATCATATTCTCCCATTTTACAGAGAGACTCACTCACATATTTCTCCATATAAGGACTTGCATGGAATTCTTGTTTAAATATAGCTAATAAGTCTTTGTAAATATCTTTTGGCGCAATCTCACATAAAACAGCTAATGCTTGTGCTCTGTCATCTGTTTTCCCCTCATATTTTTCGGATCGATATGCTCCGATTTCCTTATTCCAAAATCGTTCATGAAATATTTTTTTTAATTTTACGGAACGTAATGAAGCCCATTCAGCATTTTCGTTATTGCCTACCAGAAGGCTCATCCGCTCAAATCCATCTAAAGCTATAACATACCATAGGTTATATAGTAGTTCCAAATCTTTATTATCTCCCCAGTCTCCCCAAGTCCAGCCTCCTTTGCGAGGAATGACAAATCCTTTATTATCAACTTTCCAAACTTCAATATACTTTTTCACTTTAGGATAAACATATTTAATAGTTTCAATATCTCCACTCCCAATGTAATACGTCCAAAATCCATAATATCCAACACTTGCCAGCATTTGCATAGGTAATTCCTGACTCCAAGAACCGGCTGGTACAGGTGAAAAGATCACACTGTCTGGCTTTTGCCAATCCATGAGTTCTCTAATTCCTTTACGTGTTAACAGATGAGCTTTTTGATCCAGAGCATAAAAAGCTTCACCCAATTCAATAACTACATCACCCCACCACTGTGCCCGCTCACGATCGGGACAATCCATATATGTATCTCGCATCGTAATGTACAATGTTCGCTGCGACTTATCCCACAACCTATTAAGAAATTGATCACTACATGTAAATGAGCCCGCCAACTCTGTATCATAACCACTCTCTCTATATTTAACTTCCTCTATATCTACATCTTCACTAATCGTATATATAACCTGATGCCCATTCATCCATCCATACGACTCCCATTCCTGATCTCCTTGTTTAGTTACATATTTAGCAAATACATTTGTTGCACCACCACCTCGATAGTTATCTGTTCGTATATCAATAGTATCATTTCCTTTTCTCGATCTTAGTTTAATATAAGGCATTATTTGAGCATTATACGGTAATTGAGCGATAAGTTTATTACCCTCTCTATAAACCTTTTCATAGTTTTTTAAACCAAAATCTTTCCATTGAGGGATAGGTCTTTCAACATATTCACCCCATCCTGACTGCTCTTGCAATATTACTTTTGCATGTTCCCATAAAGAGTCATCATATTCATTCATAAAAAAAGGCTCATCCAGTCTGGAGTCGTATCCAATATTTGATTCGGACAATCTGTAATTAGGATTCTCTTCATTTGGAGTAAAAAATCCACCATGTTTTTTTGCCCGCCAACTTGAATCACTCTCATAAGTTAATCCGTTTGAGGTTAGTTTAAAACTCACACCTCCAACAGGTGAAGATCTATGACTAAAGCTATCTTTGCCAAAGTACCATACTAAAATTGAAATATTATTTTCTCCTTTTCTTAATTGTGATACATTATCTAACACGTCAATATAACTATCGACTGGATTTGGTCCTCTTTTTAATCCACCTTCACGAATTACCAGCTCATTGTTAATCCAAAGCCAATATTTCGAATCAGCACTAATCATAATCTTTGAGTTCCCTGAATATTTTTCTAAATGAATGTTTCCACGGAACATAACCCACTCTCCTTTTCCGGGTATATTCTTTGAAGTAATAATTGCTCCAAATGAATTAGCTACTATTAAAAAGAGAATAAGCAATACAAATATTCTACTCATTATTTTATTATTTTATCATTATATTCACATCCTTGAGATTCAAGGAACTATTGCCAATCATTATTTTAAACAACCCTTTCTCTACAATACTCTCCAAATTACTATTTAGAAATTGAAAATTATCCTTACTCAGATTAAATGTCAAGATTCTTTCCTCATCCGGTTCCAGTTCAACAGAACGAAATGCCTTCAACTCCTTTACCGGTCGGGTAACCGAGGCAGTTATATCTCTCAAATATAACTGAACTAATTCTTTCCCCTTAACTCGACCTGTGTTTTTAATTCTTACAGACACCGGTATAGTATCATTCAAACTAAACTCTCGCTTCGAAACAATCGGATCGCTTATTTCAAATTTTGAATAACTTAAACCAAAACCAAATTCATAAGCTGGTTTAAAATCTATATCCTGATATTTTGTTGAGTAATTGACTTCCGAACTTTCAGGCCTACCTGTACTTTTATAATTATAATAAATTGGTATTTGTCCCACATGCTTAGGGAATGTCATGGGAAGTTTCGCTGACGGATTATAATCTCCTGAAATAACATCGGCAATGGCATTTCCAGCCTCCGTACCGAGCCACCATGTCAAAACAATTGCATCTGAATATGGCTCCATTTCATTAAAAATCATAGGACGTCCACCCATTAATAACACAATAATCGGCTTACCTCCTTTCTTTAATTCATGCACAAGTTTTTGGTGAGAAGAAGGGATACTAATTTCAGCTCTGGACTTCGCTTCGCCACTATTAAAATAGCGTTCACCAATAGCAACTATCACTATATCAGATTCATTTGCTTTTGCAATTGTTGAAGAAATATTATGTAATTTATTTGTCTCCAGATCATATCCCTCTATAAAGTTAATTTGAGAATCAGGATAACGATGTCTTAAACCTTCTATCGGAGTAACAACCTCATCAACAACACCCTCATTAGCCCAAAAACCAAGCATATCAATTTGAGAGTTAGCTAAAGCTCCAATAACAGCTATGGAGCCGGGTACACTACTTAAAGGCAAAATATTATCTTTATTTTTTAATAGCACAATCGATTTCTTGCCAGCTTCTCTTGAGAGGTCTTTTAGTTCTTTACTTAATACTGTTTCGTTTTCATATACTGTATCACAGTAGCGATAAGGATCTTCAAACAAACCTAATTCAAACTTTTTCAAAAGAACTCTGCGAACAGCATCATCTAAATAAGATATATCAACTTCACCTTCTGTTATTAATTCTTTCAGATGAGTGTGGTAAGCTCTTGATTCCATATCCATATCGCATCCAGACAAAATTGCTTGCTTAGCAGCCTCCCTTAAATCCGAAGAATACCCATGAGCGATCATCTCACCTATAGACCCCCAATCAGAAACATTTAGCCCGATAAACCCCCAATCTCCTTTTTGTAAATTTCTCTGAAGGGTTATATGAGCTGTTGCGGGAATTCCATTTATATCATTAAAACTATTCATGAATGTAGCAACACCTGCATCAACAGCAGCCCTAAATGGAGGCAAATATGTATCATGCAGAGTTAGTTCTGATATATCCACTGTATTATAATCTTTACCTGCTATGGCTGCTCCATAAGCAGCAAAATGTTTCGCACATGCTAAAACAGTTGATTTAGAAGATAAATCGTCTCCTTGAAATCCCTGAACTCTGGCTACCGCAGCAAGTGTTCCATAATATGTATCCTCACCTGCTCCTTCCATTACCCTACCCCAACGCGCATCTCTTGATATATCTATCATGGGAGCAAAAGTCCAGTGAATACCCTGAGAAGCAGCTTCTTTTGCCGCTCCGGCAGCAGTTCTTTTCATTAAATCAAGATCAAAGCTAGCTGATTCACCTAACGGAATCGGATAAATAGTTCTCATCCCATGAATCACATCTAACGCGAATAATAAGGGGATCTGCAAACGTGATTCCATTGCACAATCTTGCATTCTACGCGTTTGCTCTGCGCCTTTTATATTCAGCATTGAGCCAACCCGTCCTGCCCTTATCTGATCTATTTTTGTTGGATCGTCAATTACCGGACCAGTTGCCTGCCAGTTACCTGTATATTGATTTAGTTGGCCGATTTTCTCATCTAATGTCATTAAAGCTAATACTGAATCAACTTTAATCTCATATTTTTCATCAACACGAACTCTCTTAAAATCAATTTGCTTAGTTGTACAACTATAAGCCAATGTAAATATTATCAACAAACATATATGTCTCATAATATCTTTATTTAATTCTACGATTTGATAGTTTTCTGGATTCTATTAATTGTTTTTTTGTTGCATTTTGCCAAATTACTGGATCACCTCTACGCTGAAGATCAGCATAAAGCTCTTGTCTCAATTTAACCAAATGCTCTTTATATTGAGGATTATCAATGATATTTAGCAACTCATTCGGATCGTTTTTTAAATCGTATAACTCGTCAATATCTGTCATATTCCATACATATTTCAAATGATTATTACGAATCATTCTTTGAACATATAGTCCAAATTGTTGTCCATTATAGTTCGAAAATGCATACTTTCGCCAACTATCTACTTTTTCTCCTTTTAACAAAGGATATAAGGAGGCGCCCTGAGTAATTAATCCTAGTTTATTAATATCAGATATCGTTGCTGCTATATCCAGGCCATTTAAGACAAACTGATCTATCTGTAATCCTCTTTTAGTCAAATCCTTACAATATATCACGAGGGGAACCCGAACAACCTCATCGTACATTATATAGTGTTTATCGAGCATGCCATGACTACCTGCTGCATCTCCATGGTCAGATGTATAAATAATAATTGTATTATCCAGGATACCCATATTACTTAGTTCATTAAACACATGACCTATAGCATCATCTACTTGCTCTATAGTTGCTAAATAACGATGTACATATTTCTTCCAATCATCCCAGGTAAAATCCTCAATCCCCCAATTAAATAATTGTTGATGCTGAATATACGGTTTATTAACAAAGCTATCAGTTACATTACCCCAGGGAACAAGTTTATCCGGATCATATTTATCATAAAATTCTTTAGCCGGAAAGCATGGTAAATGAGGTTCTGCTAAATCCAATCGAACATGCCAGTTATGACCTTCTGATTCGTACTTCTTTATCAGCTCAATGGCTTGATTACTCATCCAATGTGTTTTAGCATCCTCTTTTGCAACGGGATCATATCCTCCAAAAAAAGGTCCATCACCGGCTCGATAAACTTCAGGCATATTATTGTCCTTTCTAAACTTCTCATAAGGACCCCATTCCTGAACATAGTCATCAAAGCCATAATCGACAGGTGTTTTTTGAGGGTGTACATGCCATTTTCCAACATAGCCTAGCTTAAAGCCAGCATCACTTAGTCTTTCCGTCCATGTTTCGCCTTTAAACTCAGGAGCCCGAAATGTAATATCCCAGTTCCATAATCCCCCATGTTTCTCTGGCCATAAACCAGTAAGAAGAGTTTGTCTTGCCGGGCAACTTGTTGGAATAGGAGAAAATGCATTATTAAAAAATACACCCTCTTTTGATATATGATCTAAATTTGGTGTATTGGCCCGATTACCGGTTGAACTCATACAATCATATCTATGCTGATCTGACTGAATTAATAAAATATTATATTTCTTAGGGATTTCTTGAGCATATATAGTGGTCATAGCCATTATTCCAATCATACAAACTCCTGATTTCGCTTTTTTCTCAACAATAGACATAAATACAATATTTATAGATTAATATTTCAATTATAACAAACAAAAAATACATAAACCATAACACTGTTATAGCTATATGTTTGATGAATACTTGTATTTTCCCGAACCTACCTTATAGACTATCCCATTTGGCATCACAACTGTTGCTGAACTATTTGCAGGAATTACGACCTCTATATAAAAATGATTATCTTCAACTCTCCACTCACATTCAGCTTTCCCGAATGGAGTTATTAAACTACTTGAAGCACTTGTTACACCTGAAACAGGCGAAGGGCTAAACAATAATTCTTTAAATCCTACAGATTCATCCATCTGTTTAATTCCGCCCAATGCTGAAAAGAGCCATTCCATAAAATGACCAAGCATACAATGATTATTTGATACAAATCCATAGGCTTGCCAGGATTCCGTTAATGAGGTTGCGCCATTAGCCAACTGCCACCCATAACCAGGAACATCATAACGACTATTCATTCTATAAACTACTTCATTCTGATTTCTATCATCCAATGACTTCAGGACATATCGATAACCAATATCTCCAGCAGTCAACGCATAGTTTCTATTTTTTATATCCTCAACCAAATTATTCAAGATATGGGGCTCATCCTGCATATCGACTAATCCAACATAGAGAGCCATCGCGTTAGCTGTTTGACTATTTCTATCATATTGTTGCGTCTTTGCATTATAATATTTCATATTAAATGCCTTTTTTATTTCGGATGCCAATAGATCATATTTCTTAACATCATTTTGCAAGCCCAAAAGATTAGCTATTTCTCTCATAATCTTAACATCATAATAGTACATTGCTGTAGATGTAACACCTATAGAAGTGAGTTGTGAATACCCGGGAGACTTAGGTCCTAAATCAAACCAATCACCAAGTCCATATGCGACAATATAATTGTCAGAACGTGACGTTAAATAATCAATATACTTTGACATTTGATTATAGTATTTCTTCAGGAAATATTTATTGCCATACCATTTATAATTATACCATGAACTAATTATAAATGCACTTCCCCATTCTGGTGAATTCTCAAATCCATCTGCAAAAGTTACATATTCCGGAGCTATGGTGGGAACCATACCATCCGGATTTTGAGCTTGAGCCATATCATCAATAGTTTTCTGATAAAATGTTGATAGGTTGTATCTATACTGCATAGAGTATTGCATCAAGTGGGCTACCTCAAGCCAGCCTAATTTTTCACGATGAGGACAATCTGTTAATATGGAAGCTAAGTTGCTTCGTATCGACCAATCGATTAATTCATAAATTTGATTGATCATAGGAGATGAGCAGCGGAAGTGTCCAACTTCCTCCGCTGAATTTGTCGTATGAAGAGCCAATAATTCAATAGAATCAATACTATCTTTTGAAATAACTTCTACATAACGAAAGCCATAATAGGTAAACCGTGGTCGCCAGATTTGTAATTCGTCATCTCCTAATATGTATGAAAAAGAATAAGGTCCACCACTTGCACTCTGATTAATCGTACTATCAGGATTTAAAAGCTCAGCTGGCTTTAGCAAAACTTCACTTCCTGCTTTTCCAGCAACTTTAAGTTCTATTATTCCAGACATATTCTGCCCAAAATCATAAACTAAATTCCCTGCAGAATTCTTAAAAATCTTAACGGGATTAAGAATATTTCGAACTTTTAATGGCTCATTCTTTTGAACTTCCAATTTTATGTCAGGATCACTAGTCTGTACAGAAACCCATTCCAATTCTGCTTTTTTTCTAGCATCATAGTCTTCTCCTCCATATATAGAGGAGTAAGTAATCGGTGAATTTGCCGCAGTCCATGATTTATCAGTCACTATTCGCTCTACTGTTCCATCCTCATATGCTATCATAATCACAGCTATAGCTTTAGGTGCACCAAAACTTATAAGTTGCTTAAAATATCTCTTGCGTGGGACATTATAAAATCCTCCTCCCAATAAAATATCTAAATAATTTCCTCCGACTTTCAATGAGTCTTTTATGTCAAATGTAACATAAAGCGCACTCTTTCTGTAATCAGTCCACCCCGGATCAAGAAAATGGTCACTTACTTTAGTTCCATTTGCTAAAAGATCAAAGTGACCTAACCCACAAACCGAAATAAAGGCTTCTTTAATTGGTTTTTTAATTTCAAACTCACATCGCAGAATTGGCAATTTATACATACCTGTCTGACGACTACCTATTTCTTTGTTAACTAATGGTCCATGAATCCCTGGAAAAACAGTATACATCTTAACATCAGACTCTAATGAAATCCATTTTGCATCATCAAAACTAGGGGATGTTACAAATTTCTCTTTTTTACTCCATACGTCATTCACCTTTACTTGCCAAAAATACACTTTACCACTCTCAAGTGATTTTCCATTATAAATTACATTTATAGAGTTATCAGATTTTATTGATTTCGAATCCCAAATTATATTTGATTCATCCGATACGACCAAACGATAAGACTTCTGAACACAATTAAATTTTTCACTATGAATTTTCCAACTAAATGTCGGAGGATCAGTCTCAATCCCTAAAGGTGTATGCTTTCCATTAACTCTTAAATCATAAATATCAATGTTCTGAGCAAATAAAATATTAGAAAAAATTAGACCTAATAAGATAACTAGATTTCTCATTCAATAATTACTTTAAACTTATCATTCACTTTTTTTTGCCAGTCCTTTAAATATAGCCGATGCTGATTTAGCACTTCTCTGTATTCTGAACTATAAGCTAAATTATTTTTTTCTCCGGGGTCAAGAGTAATAT
This sequence comes from Bacteroidales bacterium, assembly GCA_051657165.1. Lineage (GTDB taxonomy): Bacteria > Bacteroidota > Bacteroidia > Bacteroidales > UBA7332 > UBA7332. The sequence continues at coordinate 27,948 of JBOFKD010000290.1, forward strand.
CAAAAAGTTGTTCATTACGTTTTCCACTAGAGTAAATACAATATTTAAATCGAGTACTACGTACCATCCTTCCTTTTCGATTCTTTTCAACTGGATTATCGGCTAGTTCGGTTACAATAAACGTTCTATCGATTTTTCTCTTTAATGATATTCCAGGAAGAACTTCTTCTAAATGTATATCAGCATAATCTAAACATGTAGGAAAAATGTCTAATAAAGAAACCAAATTATCACAAACCCCTTTTTTTTGGCCAGGAGCAATCAATATAAATGGAACTTTTACTGATTCTTCATAAAAAGATAATTTTGCAGCCCACTTATGAGCTCCCATACCATCTCCATGATCTGAAGTAAAAATAATAATTGAATTTTGGTATAGGTTTTTTCTTTTTAAAGCATCAACTATTATACCGACTTCTTTATCCACAGTTTCATTTAATCGATAATAATTGTAGATATAAGATTGCCACTCTTTCTCTGTATATTCGGAAGTATATTGAACTTCGTCTCCATATGGATTTGATTTTATCCTCTTATCATTTACAAATTCTGGTTCTAATGAATCTATATAAAAATTATCAGGAATAGGCGGCAAAAGCCCTCTTATTGAATCCGGATGGAGCCCAAGATTATTTGGCATTCGATACATTCCAAAAGGTCTGACCAATAAAACTGTATCTGTCTTTGTCTCATATCCATCTTTCCGAGGAACAAAACATATGTCATGCGGATTATGATAGTTAATAGACAGAAATAATGGTTGAGCTTCATTATACTCCTCAAGAAAATTAACAACAGCCTTTGTGAGAGGTGGATCAGTATACGATCCCATCAACCACTGTGATGCCGGTGCTGAATAAAAAGGCAAAAATTCAAATCCATAACTTTCAATTTTTTTATTCATGGTTCGTTGAGGATAAATTTCAGGCAAATGCCATTTACCAGCTAAAACAGAACGATAACCAGCTTTGGAAAACACATCACCCATAGTGATTACACCCTCTTTAAAACATGAGTTATCATTCCAATCCATACCTATTTGCGAGGGCATTTTCCCTGTAACAATAGATGATCTTGATGGACCACTCACCGGAGATGTGCAATATGCATTTTTGAATAACAAACCATTAGAAGCCAAAGAGTCAATATTAGGAGTAGAGAGGTAAGGATTCCCTGTACAACTCATCGCTGAGCTATTCTGCTGATCTGTTATTATTAAAATAATATTGGGGCTTTGCGCCTGTATTGTAGCTAGTCCCGAAATAGCAAACGTGGATATAAATAATAATTCCTTCATAACTTCAAGCTTATGTATAAATACTTAAATTAACATAAAATATATTGCTATTTAAGCTTAAAATAACAATATACTTTTGAGCTATTACTTAAAGAAGTCAGGCAAATCGAATCAAAATAACCTTGCTATGATTATAATCACCTCCATTAGGCAAATGTGTTACACCCACGCGGATATAATAGTCCGTGTTCGATTTTAAAGAAAGACCTTTCATTTCATAAGTAATTTCAGCATGTTCTACTGAGGAGTGTTTAATTGCCTTCTTCTGGTTTGACGGTAGATCTCCAAAAACAAATTGAGGATAATTATTCCACATTACTGAAAAATAGTTTAGTTTATTACCACTATTTCCTTTCACTTTAAACCTTACTGTAAATTTAGTTTTATCAGTTGCATCATAATCAACAGATAAATCATAAATGGAAACTCTTGGTGCTAATTCGTAGACTTTATCAACTACAACATTATCTGTAATCGTAATTACATCTTGCTTACTATCTAGAATTGATGCTCCTGCTTTAGTTACATTAACCTTGTATACCCCTTCTTCTATTCGAGCTAGCTTAAAAGATCCATGAGAGTCTGATTTTGTATTTCCATTTGAAGCAAGTTGAGGATCAAGGATTAATTCAATATCAGCCAACCCTTCTTTAGTAAATGAATCAATTACTCGTCCCTTAAATGTCCCCTGATTTGTATTATTTATATCTCCACAAGAGAAATTCATAAGTACGCTTATAAATAACAATAATATTTTATTTTTCATAAGATGTATTATTTCCAGTTTTCGTTTTGCTCTAAGTTTGAATTTTTCAATAGTTCTCCTTTTGGAAGTGGAAGAATATAAAATTTTTCAAGGAATACAGGCATATTTGTTTTGTCATGCCTTTGTATCCTGCGCGTATACTTAAAGCTTCCATCATCCAATTTATTTATCTGCATTGCTGTTAATTGTCTACTCAGATTTATATGTGCAAGCTTCCAGCGACGAAGGTCCCAATATCGCTTACATTCAAAAGCCAATTCAATGTATCGTTCATTCTGTATCAGACTTCTTAATTCATCTTTATTTAGTCCGTTTGAAATACCATATGAATCATTTTCTCCTGAGTTAATTCCAGCTCTAATTCGTATTTTCTTTAATTGGTCAATTGCGACTGTGCTTTCACCTATTTCATTTGCCGCCTCTGCCAATCCTAACAACACTTCCGCATATCTAATTTCAATCCATTGTGTAAAACTTCCACGACCATATCCAAAATCACCTTTAGAGCCATCTAGAGTCTCATCGATCATCTTTCGCATAAAGTATCCTGTTGATGTACCCTTATCCAAATTATCCAAACCGTCTATATTGTATCTCGGGTCTTTAGGGTCTGTTGTCGGTGTAATATAAGTAAACACACTCTTCTTCTGAGGTCCATAAATATCTCCATTCCAAACTACAGATGCTCTTAGACGGGGATCACGTCCGACATAAGGATCTACCTCAGGGCTCTTTTTCAAATAAGGTGTACCATCTATCATTGGAAATGCGTCCACTAATTCCTGAGAAGGACAAATAGCCAATAGATCACCAACAGCCTGAGATATCATTTTATTAGCAGCATCCCACCCGTGAGTTTTAACCCCCTTTTTGAAGTCTCTAAACAATATAACCTCTTTATTTGATGATCCTTTATCTGCCCAAATTGAGGCAAAATTAGAGTGTAAATCATATACTCCCATACTAACTACCTGCATATATGTATCATATGCATCTTTCCAATATTTAACATCATCAGAGGGATTAAATAATGGACTTGCTCTAAACAATTGAATTCTCCCACAAAAAGACAATGCGGCACCAGAAGTTATTCTCCCCCAGTCATCATCGGAATAACTCTCGGATAATAATTGAGCTGATTCTTTCAGTTCATTTATAATAAATTCAAAGCATTCATCTGTCGTATTTCTTTTAGGATAGAGAATTAATAGATTCGTTTCATTCTTATCTATAACATTCGTAATAATAGGGACTCCTCCATAGACCTTAATCATCTCCCAATACATAAGTGCTCTGAAAAATTTAACTTCCCCTATAAAGCGATTGCGCTTCTGTATTTGAACTTGCCCTGCATTGCTAGGTAAAACATAATATCTCTTTATATTCTCCAGGAATTCATTCGCCTTTCTAATTCCTGAATAGTTCCATACCTGATATGGAACATCCGTACGATCAGCAGCAAATCGAACTCCATTTAAAATATTTACACCTCGCCCATTAAGCCCACTACGCCCTTCATCAGTAATTATACCATCCTGATAGATACGACCTTGATCAAAGCCATTTGGCATCCAATTTTCATAAAATGAATTAACGTTCAACTGTATTAGATTTGGATCACCCCAAACATATGAACCATCAATAGCCCCCAAATTTTTTTTATCCAATACATCCTGACATGAAATAGCCAGAAAGGCAAGAATGTATATAATACTCTTTCTCATTATAATTTAAAATATTAGATTCACACCAATGTTAATAACTCTTTGTTGAGGATAATAATTTGTACTACCGTCTTGTCTTTCCGGGTCAAACCCCGGCACACCATCTATAACAAATAAATTATTCCCCCCTATATATAATCTCAATCTCTCTATTGCCAGTTTAGAGAGAATTGATTTTGGAAATGTATACCCTAACTCTATATTTTTCAGTCTTAAATAGCTTCCATTAAATAACCAAAAAGTTGAATTTTTATTATTTGAAGGATGATCAGCTTCACAAGCTTTTGGAAAACGAGCATTTTTATTATCGGGAGTCCATCTCTCATCATATAAATACTTTGGCATGTTTCCACTTCCAATAAACATTTGCGTTGCAAAACCACTTAACATAACATTTCTATTAGCCGCTCCTTGAAATAAGCCACTAATATCAAACTCTCTCCATGATGCTGAGAAATTCAAACCAAACATAAGCTCAGGCACATTTCCATAACGCGAAATTATTTCACGATCTCGATCATCAAGGATACCATCTTCATTCAGATCAGCATATTTAACATCACCAGCAGTAGGCTTTGTGCCTTTAAACAGTGGCCATGAGGCAGCTTCCTCATCTGTTTGAAACAAACCCATTGAAACAAACCCAACTCTGTATCCCATAGGTTTTCCAACAGGAACATTCCATGGCTCAACCCCCGAGGCATAATCTTTTAAAACAACATTATTTCTTGCCCAACTAATATTGCCTCCAATACTATATCGCACTTCGCCAATCATTTTTTTATGATTAATCTGTAGTTCAAAGCCCTTAGCTGTAACAATACCATAGTTTTCAGAAGGAAGCGTAGCCCCAAATGTTCCAGGCATAGAAGAGTTTCTTGAACCAAGAATATCATACGTTTTTTTCCTAAAGAAATCAGCTTCTACAGATATCAATCCATTATAAAAAGAGGCATCAACTCCTATATTTACAGTCGCCGTTTTTTCCCATGTTAAATCTTCATTTGGTATTCCCCCGCTCACAATTGACTTATCCGGATTTTGATTAAATATATATGATCCTCCAAATGAATAATTAGTCACCCATTGCCAACCTCCAACAGCATCATTTCCAAGTATACCATACGAACTTCTAATCTTCAAATTATCTAAATTAGAAAATTGAGCTAAAAATTTTTCTTCAGAGAGCCGCCATGCTAAAGAAACAGATGGGAAAAAGCCCCATCTTTGTGAAGGATGAAACTTAAGAGACCCATCGTACCTAAATGATAATTCAGCAAGATATTTACTTTTGTAATCATAATTTGCACGACCAATATACCCTCTTCTAGCATCTTGTGATGGACTACCCGAATTTGATTGTTCATTATCATCACCACCTGCAAATATCTGATCAATAGATGTAAATGGATAGTTTGTTCTAGAGGCTCCTAAAGAAGCTCCCAGCAAGTCAAACTGTTCATATACAAACAGTCCTGACACGTTATGATCTTTAAACTTTTTATTATAAGTTAGAGTTAATGATGTTGTCAAGTTATTCCCTATATACATATCCTCTGATAAGGTTGTCTTATTAAATGTTCGCTCGCTTAATAGGCTACCATCTTCTGCATAAGAATATTGAGTATAGGGAGTTATAAAAGATTTCGAATGGTTTGCTCCACGAACATAGCTTATTAATCCATTAAGTTTTAAGCCGCTTACATACGGGATTTTGATATCAACCCCTAAAATAGTGCGATAATTATTTGTGCGATTTTTCTTATATCCACTATTATCTCTTTCGGCTATTGGGTGCCGGCTCCCTGTATCAAAATAGCTCCCATCTGAATTGTAGATTTGATCCATCGGAGATCGTCTTATTGCATACTCAAAAAGAGAGGCTGAACTAACTTGAGGCTGATTAAAGTTACTTTCTGTTCCTTGTAGATCTAATCGCACACTTACATTTTCTGTAATTTTAGCGTCAATATTAGCTCTTAAGTTTAGCCGATTATAATCCATACCATCATACATTCCTCCATCATTAAGATAACCTAACGACATGAAATATTTCACACGTTCACTACCTCCATTTATACTTAAATTATATTTTTGATTTAATGACTTTTTCTTAAAGGTTTCATTGTACCAGTCAGAACTATTATTCTTTGCATTATTTACTAATTCTTCAGAATAAAATTGTTCAGTATCATTTGGATTATTTATATCAAAGCCTTTATTTGTTTGAACTTCATTCCATAATGTAGCATATTCGTAGGCATTCAAAAATTCGGGATAGGATGTTGGAGAAGAAATTCCAAAATTTGTAGAAAAAGACAATTTAGGTTTTGTATTATCTCCTCTTTTAGTTGTTACTAAAACAACGCCATTGGCAGCTCTCGCTCCATATACAGCTGCTGATGCATCTTTAAGAACCGATATAGATTCAATCTCATCAATATTGATTGCATCAAATGCCTCTTTGTTTACCTGTATTCCATCCACTACAAATAATACTGGTGCATTATTCCAGGAGGATTGACCGCGTATTGCAATGGATGCTCCCTGACCTGGTATTCCATTTGCCGCTGTCGATATGACACCAGGTAAACGACCAGCTAAAAGAGACGAAGTACTACTCGCATGTGTTTCTGCAATATCTTTTGATGAAATAGATACAACAGCTCCAGAAAGGTTCACTTTTTTTTGAGTTCCATATCCTACGACTACCACTTCTTCAATATCTTTACTATCGTCTAGCATCTTAATATTTAAAAAATTATCAATAGCTGATTTCACCTCAATCGTTTTATAACCAATATATGTAACTTTTATGATTGGAGCTTTATTCATAACTGACAACGAGAAGCTTCCGTCAACACCAGTAATTGTAGCATTATTTGTTCCTTTTTCAAGTACAGTAGCTCCTATTATTGCTAAACCATCGATATCTAGTACTTGCCCTTTGACAACAAAGTTTGACGATCTACTTTTAGAAATAATTACATTTTTCTCATTTAATCCGATATTCTGACATTGAGCATTCATTTGACTCATGATTGCTAATGTTATAACTAAGAGTTTAATCATGTATTTGGATCGTGTAAAGAATACTCTTAATCCAGCAATTGGTTTTTGCATAGTTAATTCTATATTTATATTAAATTCATTAATTGCAACTACAGAAATTATAATATTATCCTTCTAGTTGCAAAATTAAATTAATACGCGATTATTATATTTTGAATTTTGATAATAAAGTATTGTTTTTTGATATTATTAATATTCCTAAATACACTTTACTGAGAACTGAAAAGAATTTAAATGCAACACCGAAATCTTATCAAATCAACCAAAATAAAACTAACTTGCATTAATCTACTAATCTTCCTCCTATTCTTGAAATTAGTTCAATTTCTGCTTTTACTATAATAAATCATATCTATTTTATAATCAACAAATTATATATAATTTGTTGATTATAAAATTAAATCCACTTTATATTTGAGGCATTTGCACCATACATAAAACTTTAATAAAATAACCTTCACATAATCTTACATATCCAAATTAATTAAATTATCTTTGACATGATATTGCTTTATAAATTTATCCATAAAAGCATATATTCAAGCTATATACTATATATTTTCATTATAAAATGAGTAGTACTAATAAAACATATGAGTATTTAATTTACAATGCTCAAGATCTAAAATGGGGGACAATTGTAAATGCTGTTGGCATTGCTAAAGTAGAGCCCAATTTTGTATCTTATCCTCCTAAGGGACATCCTGAAGAGTATCATTTCAATATTAATAAGGGGCGTTACATAGATAGTTATCAATTACTATATATTTACAAAGGATCTGGAGAACTATACCTCCGGGAAAATAAGCCTATCCCTATTGAAGAAGGAGATATGATACTCATTAAACCAGGAATATGGCATAGTTATACTCCCAACAAAAATACTGGATGGACTGAATACTGGATAGGCTTTAAAGGAGCAAATATTGATAACATATTATTAAATAACTTTTTCGAGAAAAGAACACCTGTATATAAAATAGGATATGACGAAGAAGTTCTAAATTTATATACTAAAGCTTTAGATGTAGCAAATAGTAAAAAGGCTCATTATCAACAACTATTGGCAGGAATAGTTATAAACCTTCTGGGCCTAGCAACATACAATGACAAAAACCGCAAATTTGATACAAACAGCGATATAGCTAGAATGAATAAAGCTCGTGTTATAATGCTTGAAAATATTGATAGTATTATAACTGGAGAAGATATCGCAAAAATGGTCAATATGAGTTATTCAAAATTCAGAAAATTATTTAAAGAATACACAGAAACATCACCGGCTCAATATATTCAAGAATTGAAACTCCAAAAAGCACGTAAACTACTATTAACAACAAATTTAACAGTTAAGGAAATTGCATTATCTCTTAATTATACAGATATATCATATTTCTCTACTATTTTTTCAAAAAAGAATGGAGAATCTCCGAAAAAATTCAGAGAGAAAAATAGAGACTAAAATAGACTATACTAAAAATCTAAATTAAATTCTGCCAGTTTCCCATCTAAAAAAGGTTTTAATAAGCGTACAGGAGCTATCAGCCGCTCCATTTTCTCAGAACTCAATTCGTCCATAATTCGTCCCAAACCGGCACTCCGGAAAGCGGATCCCCTACCATTACAAATACTAACTTTCATGTTGATTTCAAGATTAAAATATTGCTGTAAGATAGTAAATTATATCTGCATAAAACCCGAAATAATAGAAATATCTGATCAAAATCATCCGTTAAAGACGGATAGAGTAAAAGCCCACATATCAAAAAAAAAACGGGTAGTCTAAGCGTCTATCCTCAGACTACCCGTTTATATAACGGCACTTCTATTCTTCCTTTTTACGTGGAGCGTAAGAGAACGGATGCGTTTCTATAATTTGGATTGTATTCTTACCTACCAGTTTGCGGATAGGTTTCAGAAAGCGCAATTCGGCATTGGAGCACAAAGAGATTGCTTTTCCGCTTTTCCCGGCACGTCCGGTACGCCCGATACGATGTATGTAGGTTTCCGGCTCATTCGGCAAATCGAAATTAAAGACATACTCCAGATCGGGAATGTCTATTCCGCGTGCAGCCAGATCAGTGGCAATCAGTAAATCTGTTTCTCCTTCCGCAAAGTTCTGATAAGCTTTACGGCGTTCATCCTGCTCTTTATCTCCATGAAGAGTAGAGGCTGTGAATCCTGCCTTCGTAAGAGAAAGTGCCAGTTTTTCAGCATCCTGTCTGGTTCTCACAAAAATCAGAGCTGTTTTTACCTGATATTCCTTCAAAAGATGAATCAGAAGATTCAGTTTATTCGGCTTATCCACATAATAGGCATCCTGACTGATAAGAGACAGATCATGCTTTTCAGCAATCATATTAACTGTGGCCGGACGATAGAGAATTTCTTTAGCCAGCTTAATTGTTTCAGTACGGAGAGTAGCCGTAAACAAAGCTGTGTGCCGTTTACGGGGCAGTCCTTTAGCGATCTTACGGATCGTTCCGATAAAGCCCATATCTAGCATCAGATCTCCCTCGTCAATAATCAGCCACTGAAGTCTGCGGAAATCAATTGAATGATTCGTCTGTAAATGACTCATCCTTCCGGGTGTTGCAACCAGAATGTCCACTCCCCGCTCAATCTGATCGGTTTGCGCATCAAAAGAGTCTCCTCCGATGATTACGGCACAATTAATCCGGGTATGAGAATACATACTATCTATTTCCTTTCCGATCTGAATAGCCAGTTCCCTGGTAGGAGTCAGAATCAGTGCTTTAATTCCATATCCGGTCGGTGCTTCCATCAATGACTGAAGCAGAGGCAAGAGAAAAGCAATGGTTTTCCCCGTACCTGTCTGTGCACAGGCAAGTACATCTTTTCCTTTCAGCAGCAAAGGTATTGCTTCTTCCTGAACAGGTGTCGTTTCAGTATATCCTTTACTTTTTATAGCATTCAGTAAAGGTTCTGAGAATTTAAATGAATCAAATGTCATGCTGTAAAGATAAGAATTACTTTACAATAACCATAGTTGCACCAAAACCGTATTCGCGGAAAGAGGCATCCTGCCACACACAGTTTTTATATTTACGTTTCAGTTCATCCAGGATAGATTTGCGTAATACGCCCTCTCCTTTTCCATGAATAAATACGATTTTCTGACCTACAGTTTTAGAATAAGCCTGCATTACTTTGTTGAATTCTTCCATCTGCACCTGAAGAATAGCCGCATTATCCATTCCGGCAGTTGTATCAATCAGCTCTTCGATATGAAGATCAATTTCCAACAGATCAGACTGTTTCATTGTTTTCTTAACAATAGGCTGTTTAGCCGGACGGTCTTCACGTAACTTCTCGTTCATAGCACGTTCGATTTCAACAGCTGAAACCTGGAATATCTTTTCAGGAATATCTTTACGAACAATCGGATAAAGCAGAGACGGCTCATCGAAATATTCGTTTTCCTTAAAGCTATGCAGCTTGTAGAATTTAACAGGATCAATACGATGTTCTACAGAAAGAGGATTCTTTATATCGAATGCTTTTCCTGATTTAAACGCAATAGTTTGTACGCAAACACGCATCAGGTCATTAAGCTGAGTCTTAGAGAACTCTTCCATAAACATTTTTGTATTCGGTTCTATAATACCCGAATAACGAGCAACCCACTGGTCGTCTTTTCTGGAAAGATAACTGATAAATAAGAAGTAATTTGAGTCATTTATCAGATAACAATCATAGTCACACGTCTGAAGAGTCTTCACATCCTGAGGCACATATGCCAGATAGACAGTCAGCTGTTCACCTTCTTTTGTTTCTACGATTTCACCAACATTTGCCAGTTCTTCCTCTACCTTATCACTAATTGTGGGAGTTGCAACGGTCATAGATCCTGCTGTGTTATATACACTCGGCTCTTTCGCTTTTACTGTTTCAACAACCACACACTCTTTGATCAATACAGGTATATCAAATCCGTCCTCATCCTGAACGGATATCATTTCTTTACTAAGTATTTTACTAACAATCCCTCCGCCCACGGCATTCAGGAATCGCACTTTATCTCCGACCTTTACCATAATACTTTCATTTAATCGTTTAACAATTTTGTACCACGCAACATCTCTCGTTTGCCCGGAGGTCCGGGTAAGCGTTCGACTTTAAATCCCGATGCTATCAATGCTCTTCTTACAACTCCTTTTGCACAATAGGTCGTAAGAATTCCACCTTCTTCTGTTGCATTACTTACAGAATCAAAGAGAGTAGAAGTCCACATTTCAGGCTGCTTATCGGGAGCAAATGCATCAAAATAAATCAGATTATAGTTAGCGTTAAATCTATAGTCTGTAAAATCCACATGGAGTTTACGTATGAAAAAACGGGGAGTAATTTCTACAAACTCACCTTCTTCTTTTAACCATTCCGCACCCAGAATACGGTGATACATATCTGTTTTAGCGGAATCGAGTCCAAGAACAGACGGATAATTCAGATGATTTGTAATTTCCTCCGATAAAGGATACAATTCTAAGGTTGTATAATAAACCATCTTATCACTTTTATCAGCCTCTAAGGCAGTAAGCAAAGCATTCAGGCCTGTGCCAAATCCAATTTCAAGCACATGAACAGTATCTTTTGCGAGAGCTTTAAATCCCGTTTCGATAAATACATGCGTGGATTCCTGAATAGCACCGTGAAAGCTGTGGTAATGCTCATCCATACCCGGTATATAAAGCGTATGACTTCCGTCTTCTGTTATAATCGGTTTTATGATCCTATCAGTCATATTTTATTCTACTAGCAGTTTCCTGCAAATGTAGCATATACATCAAGAAAAAGCACTATTTTTGCAGTTGAATATTCATTCGGAAGACAGACAGATACTTTTCGATTTGCTTACAGATCAAACTTGTCCAAACGGGTATATGTATCGTATCTGGCTTAACTATAAAATCAAAAATGAAAATCAGAAATATAGACTTAGGAAAATATCCTGCATTGCTTGCTCCGATGGAGGACGTAACTGATCAATCATTCCGCTTAATGTGTAAACGATTCGGAGCCGATATGGTTTATACCGAATTTGTGTCAAGCGATGCTTTGATTCGCTCGGTAAAAAAAACAGAGCAGAAACTGACAATCAGTGATGAAGAGCGTCCTGTGGTTATTCAGATCTACGGAAATGACACGGAGGCTATGACTGAAGCGGCTAAAATAGTAGAACAGGCAAATCCGGATATTATTGACCTGAACTTTGGTTGCCCGGTGAAACGGGTAGCAGGAAGAGGAGCCGGAGCAGGTATGTTACGCGACACACCTAAAATGCTTGAGATTATCAGTGAGGTTGTAAAAGCAGTAAATATTCCGGTAACTGTTAAAACCAGACTAGGATGGGATCATGACTCAAAGATCATTGTGGATCTTGCCGAAAAGATTCAGGATTGCGGTGCAGAAGCACTGGCCATACACGGGAGAACCCGCAGTCAGATGTATACAGGTGAGGCGGACTGGACTCTTATCGGAGAAGTAAAGAACAATCCGAGAATGCATATTCCGATTATCGGGAACGGGGATATAACTACACCTCAGAGAGCAAAAGAGTGCTTTGATAAATACGGAGTAGATGCCATCATGATCGGACGTGCTACAATCGGACGCCCATGGATTTTCAAAGAAATCAAACATTATCTGGAAACCGGAGAAGAGATGACTCCTTTATCTTTTGATGAAAAAATGGATGTACTCAAACAGCAGGTGCTTCAGAGTGTGGAGAGACTGGATGAATACAGAGGAATCCTGCATATCAGAAGACATATTGCAGCAACGCCTTTGTTTAAAGGTATTCCGAATTTCAGAGATACACGTATAGCTATGCTGCGTGCAAATACGGTGGAAGAATTATTTGAGATTTTCAGCACAATTCACGCTGGAGAATAGAAGATATTATTTAATCGGAAAGAGCTATTATTCCGATTAATCATACAAAAGCGGTTCAGGATTCTTATCGAATTTCTGAACCGCTTTTTGTATGTATAAAAAAACTATTTCTCCGATAAAGAATAAGGCCCTGTTATGCATTGTAACTAAAATGAAATTTCTAATTTTGACCATTCGTACATTATATTATCGTGATAGATAGGACTGCGGAATAATCTTACGCAAATTATCTGATCCCGGATTTCTTTAAAAACTTTATTTTAAATAAATCATGAAAGTAGCTATAACGGGGGCTAGCGGATTTATCGGCTCATACCTCACTAAATATCTTCATTCATTGTCTATCGAAACAATTCCGCTCACGCGTAAAATGTTTAAACCAAGTATGGAGAATGAATTACTATCAGCATTAGAAAGCGCAGATGCAATAGTCAATCTTGCCGGTTCAACCATCGCCCGACGCTGGACTCCATGGGCTAAAGATGAAATCATGGAAAGCCGGATCGGTCCGACCCGTATTCTGGTACATGCGATAAACCGTCTGACAAAGAAACCCCGCCTGTTTATTACAACGTCTGCTGTAGGAATTTATCCGAGTGATTATAATATCTACCGGGAAAAAGATAAAGCAGTAGGAGAAACTTTTCTTTCTAAGGTTTGTGTAAAATGGGAAGATGAGGTCAAAGATCTGGATCCGGAAGTAAGACTTGTTATCATGAGACTGGGATTGGTATGGGACCGGAAAGAGGGCAGTCTTCCTAAAATGATCTTTCCTTTCAGGATATTTCTGGGTGGAATGATCGGTAACGGATATCAGCCTTTATCATGGGTACATATAGAAGATGTGGTCCGGGCTATCCATTTTTTTATGGAGAATGAAGAGACAAAAGGAATTTATAATCTTACATCGCCCGATGTCATAAATAATCGTTCTTTTACACAGATTGTTGCAAAACTGCTGATCCGCCCAACCTGGCTGAACATACCGCCTATCCTCTTACGCATACTATTCGGGGGCGCTGCCTCTCTATTTGTAAAAGGACAGGCTGCATTTCCGGAAAGATTACTGAATGCGGGCTACCATTTTAAACATGAAAATGCAGAAGAAACACTTACAGATATCATCAGGAATAAGAATTAAAATAAGAGAAGCACTTCCATACCGGAGGTGCTTTTCTCTTTTCAGCATACACAGGAAGCTCCATTTTTAAGTCTTGCAGGAAAAAAAGCCTGAATATTCTCCCAGAAATCTCAAATAATAAATACTTTTGCGCTCAAATTTTAAAAATGTGGATAGTGATATTCATAAAACTTGTACCACAACACACTAATGTAACTTGAAACCTTATGCCCGAACAAAAGAAAATTTACGAAGTATCTGACTTACTTCTTGATTATGCTATTAGTTTGATGGGGGCCGGATCTCACACTGCGAGAGTTGTAAGAAACCTCGTACGCGTAGCCGATTCACTCGGATACGACATTGATCTGACCATGTTCCAGAAAAATGTAACAATGATGGTTAAAGACAGAGAGACACTGGAAACTGTCACAGCTGTCAGACGCATTAAGCCAATGGCTCTAAACTTCAACATTATTTCTCAACTCAGTTCTTTAAGCTGGACAGCCTATGATGAGCACCTGAATCTTTATGATATTCAAAAGAAGTATCATGAGATTATGCATTCTGCGAGATTATCCAGATGGACTGTTCTGTTTCTTGTTGCTTGTGCGAATGCATCATTCTGTCGTTTGTTCGGAGGTGATGCTATAGCTATGGGACTTGTATTTATTGCAACATTAATTGGTTTTTTCGTACGCCAGGAAATGATGAACAGACATCTGAACCACTTCGTCGTGTTTATAACATCAGCCTTCGTAGCATCAATTACAGCAGGAATGGGTGTGGTATATCAGTTAGGCAGTACAGCTGACGTAGCTCTGGCTACAAGCGTACTATTTCTGATACCGGGTGTTCCACTGATTAATTCAATCATGGATATACTGGAAGGGTATGTACTTGCAGGTATGTCAAGGATGATTAATGCCACGATATTGATTATATGTATTTCCATTGGATTTTTTATGACGCTATTAACCCTTGGTATTGAAAAGTTATGAACACAGAATTTATCTTTGCCCTTATATCAGACGGCTTCTTTGCTGCAATAGCCGCTATCGGATTTGCTGTAATCTCAAATCCTCCTAAAAAAGCAGTAGTCGCTTCCGCTTTTCTGGCAGCTGCAGGTCATGCTTTCAGATATTATCTGTTGCACCGCACATCTCTGGATATTGCCACAGCTACATTTCTGGCAGCCACACTGATCGGCATCCTGAGCTTTGCCTGCGCAAAAGCAATTCATTGTCCGAATGAGGTCTTCACTTTCCCGTCATTGCTTCCTATGATCCCGGGAATGTATGCATACAAGATGTTTTTATCTCTGACTAAGTTTATACGCTGTGATGATCCACAGGCTTATCCGGGACTATTAGTTGATATTTTCAGAAACGGATGGACAGCAATCTTTATTCTCATTGCCCTGGTCGTGGGTGTATCATTGCCGGTATTACTGTTTCACAAACAGTCTTTCGCAATGACCCGAATATTAAAACCCATACACAAGTAAGAATACATAATAAAAAAAGAGGTCGGCTTCCTTTATCGAAGCCAACCTCTTTTTTTATTATCAGGAGTTGCCGGATGTATTAACAATTGGAGAAGCCGGTTCGTCAGAACATAATACCACGAGCAGATTACTCACCATTGTAGCTTTACGCTCTTCCGTAAAAGTGACCACTGATTTTTCTTCAAGTCTCTGCAAAGCCATATCAACCATTGACACTGCTCCTTCCACGATTTTCTCTCTTGCTGCAATAATTGCTTCAGCCTGCTGGCGGCGTAACATGACTGCTGCAATTTCTGGTGCATAAGCAAGATAATTAATACGTGCTTCCACAACTTCAATACCGGCAAGAGACAAACGTTCGTTAATAGCTTTTTCAAGCTCTTCGTTCACTTCTTCTCCGCCATCTCTTAATGTTACTTCATGTTTCTGATTATCGAGCAAATCGTACGGATAGTGCCCTGCAAGACTTCTTAATGCTGCATCACACTGGATAGCTACAAACTCTTCGAACGCTTTCATTCTCGAAGGCTCAGCCTGACCGGGTGTTGAAGAAACCATAGATGCACTATCAATCTCGAACATGCATTTGTAGGTATCATTAATCCTCCAAACTAATATGGAGCCTATCATAATCGGATTCCCGTTTTTATCATTTACTTTAATAGGAGGAATATCCAGATTTCGGGCTCTGGCGGTAAGTTTTGTTTTCGTGTAGAAAGGGTTAACCCAGAAATAGCCATTTGCGCGCAAAGTTCCTCTGTATTTACCAAAGAAAACCATTACCCGAAGATTATTCGGTTCAATCATAACAATGCCCGCAGCAAGAAAAAATGACAGAATTATACACAAGGGAGCAACTGCATAACTAAAATCTCCCAGAAGAGGAAATGCAAATAAAAGGCCTGCAATAACTAACAAGGCCAAGACTACAAATAGCATCAGGAAGCCGGATAAAACCGTTCCTTTAAATGAATACTCTTTTAAATTTTCCATATGAATTATATTTAGATTGCTATCACAATCTACAAATATATAAACATATATTAAAAATAAAAGATTTTACAGAAATAAAAAAGCTGCTATCCGGAGAGATAGCAGCCAAATTTCGTTAGATTAATCTTCGTTTGCAGCATCCGGAATAGGAAGCTGGCGCTTAAATGCTTCTTTAAACGATATCAAAGATTCTGATCCTGATAAACCAAGAGGTTGAAGCTTGGTATGAATAATTTCTAAAAGATGCTGATTGTTTCTTGCATATATCTTAATGAATAAATCATACTTACCTGTTGTGTAATGACATTCCAACACTTCAGGAATCTGATATAATGCATCAACAACCTCTGAAAATCTGCTGGGATCTTTCAGATACAGACCCATGAATGTGCAAGTCTCATAACCTACTTTTGCTGGTTCGATAGTAAATTCAGAACCGGTTATAACACCCATATTCATCAGCTTTTGTACTCTTTGGTGGATAGCTGCACCAGATACACCGCACTCACGTGCTACCTCCAGAAAAGGCACGCGGGCATTGCCGATAATAATTCGAAGGATTTTAACATCCAAACTATCTAATTGAAAAGGAGCCATAGGTTTTTTCTTAATAATTACACACAAATATAATAAAGAAAGGATGAAATTATAAGTCTGAGAAGATTTGTTTTGCCGGTACTAGCAATATTTATAGTTTAGATAAAAAAAGCTGTCCAAAATGAACAGCTTTTTTTATATGATAAAACTTATTTTGCATCTTGAATTGCAGAATAGTTAATTTTCAAAGCCTGGGCTTCGCGAAGAGCTTGTTTAATATCAACAATTACCCCCATCTTCGTATCCTTATCAATTTTCATTGAAACGGTCATCAATGGTTGATCTTCCTCTTTCATACTAGAACGTTCCTGAGCAATGTACTCCTGAATTTCGCCAACTTCAGCAAATTTATCATTTAGCTGAAGACGAGTTTCAGTACCCATTTTCTTAGAGAATTCAGACGTTGGTTTACCCGCATAAATGAAAGTAACCAATGATTTTTTCTCTAGTTTTTGTAGCTCTGTTGCATGTGGTAATTTGAATTGAACCTTCAAAGTTACTTCACGCATTGTAGTAACGATCATAAAGAAGAATAGAAGCGTAAAGATCAAATCGGGCAATGAAGAAGTATTCAACGCAGGCATCTCACGCCCGCCGGATTTACTAAATTTTCCCATTATTTATTCTCTCCATAATTTTTAGGTTCCGCTTCTGAAATCATCTGAGGATAAACCTGAGCAACAGCTTTCTTTTGCTCATCATCTAACTCATCAAACATCTTTCCGAATTTTTTCTTCGAAACTTCATTACGTAATTCGTTATAAGCTGCTACAAGCTCATTCTGAACTTGGATATATGCCTGATATTTAGTACCGCGGTCATTTTGTAGTGAAATAACATGTTTTTTCGTTACTTTCATTGGTCCGAAGAACGGAATATCTACAACTTCACGCTCAGGCAAATTTGGATCGTCGTTTTCATTTTTGATGAATTCAACGGCTTTTTCTTTTAGTTCGCCTACGTTCATTGGCTGACCATTAACCATTAACTGGTCATATGCATTGATCAACACTACCATAACGTTACGCTGCTTGATATCGATATCTGTTTTCTCTTGATCTTTAGGAACAGGAGGCGGAAGGCGACGAGCCAAACCTTTATCTGTATCCATAGATGTTGTGATCAAGAAAAAGATAAGTAACAAGAACGCGATATCGGCAGTTGAACTGGCGTTAATTTCAGGTACTTTTTTCTTTTTTCTTGCCATGTCGCTATATCGTTATAAATTCGGGAGACGAGCTCCCGAATGTTTTATTTTTTAATCAACTTAGATACGTTTGAGAAAACAACAAGAAGAATAGCTACTCCGATTAGGAAATATGTAGCATAAAGCATCATGTCTGCAATTTTCAAAGTCGGACCAACATTGTCAAGTCCGTCGTATCCTGGCAAGTTAAGAGGTGTGCTATCTCCAAGCGCCCATGCACCACCCATTACGGCAACGAAAAGAGCAATGTTGATAACTGTACCTAGTGCTTTTTTAGGAGTTTCTTTCACTGACATCATAAACTGGAACAGTGCGAATCCAATTGTTGCAATAACACCTGCTCCAATTAGGATATAAGCCCAATTTAACAGAATCTCTGTATTTTTAGGTTCTAGAATCTCCGCATTCTGGTCAACATACCCACCACCATAGTACAATCCTAGGACTACTACAGTAACGGCAAGCATGGCGTATAGAACCCAGTGCGCAATTTTACTGATTGACATAGTCTGTATTATTTTTTGTATTTAAGATTGTATTTGATAACAAGGTCAAGTAGAGAGATAGAAGAATCTTCCATATCGTTAAGGATACTTTCTACTTTAGCAAGAATGTAGTTGTAGAACAATTGAAGGATCAATGCAACGATCAAACCACCGATTGTTGTAATCAAGGCAACTTTCATACCACCCGCAACAACTGTTGGAGAGATATCACCTACCTGCTGGATTTTATCGAACGCTTCAACCATACCGATTACAGTTCCCAAGAACCCTAATGATGGAGCCATCGCGATAAATAGAGTGATCCAAGAAAGACCTTTTTCCAAAAGACCAGCCTGAACACCTCCGTAAGAGATTACTGATTTTTCAACTACGTCGATACCGTAATCCATTCTCATCAAACCTTGATAGAAAATAGAAGCTACAGGACCTCTTGTGTTACGACATACAGTTTTTGCTGCTTCAACATCACCTTTATCAAGCGCTGCTTCAACGCCAGCTAAAAGTTTTTTAGTGTTAACCTCAGCAAGGTTCAAATAAATAATTCTTTCGATAATGAAAGCCATACCAAAGATAAGAGCAATCATAACGATTGACATAAAGAATGCGTTACCCTCAATAAACTTCGTTTTCAAAGCTTTGTGAAGACCACCTTCTTCGTCAACAGGGATAGTTGCAGCTTCTTCAACTTGAGCAGTTTCTTGAGCTACTTCAGCCGCAGGTGCAGTTTGTTCAGTTTGAGCTGCCTCCTGTGCTACAACGAACTGAGTTGTTCCCATCATAAGGAAACCTGACATTGCTAGAATTGCAAATAACTTTTTCATCGTTCTTTAATTTTAGGTTTGTTTTATTGGTTTGTTACTATTTTAATTAATTCTGTTTTTTGGTCTGTCCGGTAAAGAACAGATTGCGGAGTGAGGGGGATTCGAACCCCCGAAACGCTTTTGGCGTTTACACGCTTTCCAGGCGTGCCTCTTCAACCACTCGAGCACCACTCCCTTTTAATTTGAGCGGAAAAGTATAAAAATATTTTTACATACAATATACGATTCCGCCACAAATGTAAATAAATTTCTTTCGACTCCTACTTTTGCTTTAAATCTTTTGCTTACAAAACAGAAAAAAAACGAACTTTTTATGAATTCACTTCCCATTTTTGTATAAAAAAGCAGGCTATCCCAATAAATTAATTGCATTACGTGTGGTTTCACTTGCAATCTCGTCAACAGGCAGCTGATAAATATTGCTCAGATGCTCTGCAATTATTGGTATATAAGCCGGATGATTCCGCTTGCCCCGATGAGGTACCGGTGTCAGATACGGAGCATCCGTTTCAATTACTATTTTTGATAAAGGAACCTTACTTAATATATTTCGCAA
This sequence comes from Bacteroidales bacterium, assembly GCA_051657165.1. GTDB lineage: Bacteria > Bacteroidota > Bacteroidia > Bacteroidales > UBA7332 > UBA7332. The sequence goes on from JBOFKD010000290.1 coordinate 48,030, forward strand.
GTTACAATTTTTAAATGTTAAAACACCATTTATCCCTAATAAAAAGTCTCCTGAATCAAAAATTCGCAAAGCATCATCCAATTCACCTCCAAAAGAGTGAAAGATGCCACGTAAACCATCAAATTCACGTACAACTTCCAGGGTTTCATCCAAGGAATTACGGGTATGAATAACGACAGGAAGTCCCATCTCTTTAGCCCAGTTCAGCTGAATCCTGAAGGCTTCTTTTTGTTCTTTCTCACGCTCACGGCTCCAATACAGATCGATACCAATTTCACCAACAGCTGAGAAATCATACTGGTCAAAAAGTGGTTTTATTTCATTCAGCTGTTTTTCGAAATCAAGCTCCACACTTGTTGGATGAAGCCCCATCATCATACGAAAATAAGCAGGATCCTTTTCATACAAATTTATCATAGGTTTTATAGATTCCTGATCTACATTAGGCAAATAAATCCGGTCCACTCCTACTTTGCGTGCATCTGTAATCACCTGATCTATATCTTCGTTATAATCCTCCTGATAAATATGAGAATGTGTATCTACGAATTTCAACATAAGCATTGATTCTATGATTCTCTGAACATAAGCTGGTATGCCAGCTGTTTCAATTCATTCGTTTTATCTGCGTGAACACTCATCTGATCAAGAGCATGAATTGCTTTATCATAATAATATTTCATTCGCTCCTCACTCAGCTCTTTTAAATGTAACTGATCATAAATTGCACGCACGGCTGCGATTTTCTCTTCGCGGTCAAATACCTGCTTTGCTATCCATGATTCTAATTCCTCTTTTAATGGGCCTTCAGCATTTTGCAATGCATTGATCAATAAAAAAGTTTTCTTATTTGAGACAATATCGCCACCAATATTCTTTCCGAATTTAGCAACGTCGCCATATACATCCAGCAAATCATCCTTTAACTGAAAAGCAAGACCGATAGATTCACCATACTCATATAATAAATCTGCATCTTTCATATCCGCTCCCCCATTTAAGGCTCCGAGTTTCAATGCACAACCTAACAAAACAGCTGTTTTCAAACGGATCATTTCCATATACTCCTCGACACGAACATCCATTCTGGACTCAAATTCCATATCAAACTGCTGACCCTCGCATACCTCTATTGCTGTTTTGGAAAACAGCGGCAACAATTGTGGTAACTTCAGCGGATCAACTTTTGCCAGAAACTGATAAGCAAGAATCAGCATTGCATCACCGGAGAGAATAGCCGCATTTTCATTCCATTTTTTATGGACGGTTGGTTTACCTCGTCGTATATCTGCATTATCCATAACATCATCATGAAGCAAAGTGAAGTTATGAAACACTTCTATAGCCATAGCTGCCGGCATTGACTTCAAAGGAGATTCCGAAAATATTTCAGCTCCCATCAGCGTTAGTACCGGACGTATTCTCTTTCCACCTAAAGCCAGAATATAAGCTATCGGATCATATAGTTCTTTAGGTGATTCAGGATATTCAATCTGATTAATTTCCTGATTTATTGCATTCAGATACAATTCTGTATTTTTCATACTTTGAATCTTATGTTGATTTAAACAAAAAAAAGAGGCTACGAAAGGTAGCCTCTTTATACTAATTTGTCTGATTATTGTAATCTAAAGTTGATAGGTACAGTATATTTTACACGTACCGGTTTACCCCTTTGTTTACCAGGTTTCCACGCAGGCATCGCATTGATAACCCGGATTGCCTCTTTATCCAAAGAAGGGTCAACACCTCTGACAACAACCGGATCCACCACTTTACCATCTTTATTAATAGTAAATGAGCAAATTACACGGCCCTGAATACCATTCTCCTGAGCAATAACCGGATATTTAACCGATTTAGCCAAGTATTGAAGAAGTGCTGTTTCTCCACCCGGGAATTGTGGCATTTCCTCTACTACTGTAAAGATCTGGTGTTCTGTTGGATCTTCTTCCTCGATAACTGGTTTCTGGAATACGATTTCAACTTTTTTATCTTTCGTATCCTCAGTTGACTCGATTTGAACATCAGCAACTTCTTTTTCATTTTCTACCACGTTGATTTCCTCAACTACAACTTCCGGTGCCGGAGGTGGTGGCGGTGGAGGTGTTTCCATACGTTCAGTAATCGGAATGATTTCTTCCTCAACGAAAACATCTGAAACTCCATCCATGTTTGCTTTCTTTACATCTCTGTTTGTCCATTCAAACCCTACGAATAAAACCGCAAGAATGAATACATAGCCAAGAAGGAGATAGATCAGCCTCTTGTTCTCTAGATCTGCTTTAGGTGATTTTTTTATTTCCATATTGTTTAGTATTATATTTCTCGGTTAGAGAACGACTACTTAAATAATCGCTTGGTGCAAATGTAATATTTTTTTTATTGCGCCAATTTCTAAATGATTTTTTTTTTAATTCAAAGCAAGAAAAAAGACATAAGAAAGCATTTTCTAGTATTTAAACATTCAAAGAGGAGTTTCAGTTGACCCTGAAAACTCCTCTTTTTGTATAACTATACTTAAATTACTTTAAAAAATTAGAAATCCCTTCATTAAGGAATTCTAAAAATTTAGTAGCATTCGGATCGAATGCAAAGTTTTCATTTGTAAGAACAGTACCGTCAGGATTTAGAATTACGTAGTAAGGCTGAGCATTTGCTTTAAATTTCGTAATCTGCAAGTCTGCATTTTTCTGACTTAACAATTTTGCTTCTCTTCCGTTACGATCCAGGAACCACTCATCCTGTGGCAACTCAATCGTTCTTTCATCAACATATAAAGCTGCAATAACAAAATTATCACGCAGTGTTTTCAAGACCTGAGGATCAGACCAAACCTGTTGTTCCATCTTACGGCAGTTTACACATGCTTTTCCTGTAAAATCCAAAAACACAGGTTTATTTAGTTTCTTCGCACATGCCAAAGCCTGATCATAATCGAAATAACCTTTTAAGCCATGAGGCAATGAAAGTTTCTCCGAATATTTAGGCTTTTCACATAATTCAAATGCAGACGTATTTGTTGTTCCTGCCGGTGCAGAAACCGCCACTTCTCTGATTGATTTCTCAATATTGAAGTCCTGATTTTTCATACTTGGCATCCATCCTGAAAGAGCATTCAATGGTGCACCCCACATACCCGGGATCATGTACACTACAAATGTAAATGTCACGATAGAAAGCAACAGACGGAACCAACTTTTCACAACCGGTGTATCACTATCGTGCGGGAATCTGATTTTACCTAACAAGTAGAATCCTAACATAGTAAAGATTACGATCCATGCAGCCAGATAAATTTCGCGGTCCAGTAATCTCCATCCATAAACTTCATCAGGCGTATTGATAAATTTCAAGGCAAAAGCAAGCTCAACAAAAGCAAGACATACTTTCACTGAATTCAACCAACCTCCTGATTTAGGAAGCTTATTCATCAATTTAGGGAAGAATGCAAAGAATGTAAATGGAATAGCAAAAGCCAGAGAGAATCCAACCATCCCGACAATCGGACGAATAACTTCTCCACCTACTGCACTAATAGCAACTGTTCCGGCAATCGGAAGCGTACAAGAAAATGACACAAGCACCAGTGTTAATGCCATAAAGATAGGGCCGATAAAATCACCTTTATCTTCATTCGCCACACTTTTATTTACAAGGAACGAAGGTGCAGTAATTTCGAAATATCCGAAAAGAGAAATTGCGAATACCACAAAGATACCGGCAAACAAGAAGTTTGGCAACCAGTGCGTACTCATAAGGTTCGCAAAGTTTTCACCAAATACCATTGCCAGAACCGTTCCGAAAATAGTATAAATCAATACAATTGACACCCCATAAACAATTGCCTGTAGTTTACCTTTAGATCCGCTTTTAATAAAGAATGACACAGTCATCGGAATCATCGGGAATACACATGGAGTTAGTAATCCCACAAAACCTCCGGCAAAAGCAATCCAGAAGAAAGTCCATAAAGACTCTTTCTCTTCAACAGGAGCTTCTTCGGCAGCAACAGGAGCAGCAACTGTCTCCTCTACTACTTCTTCAACAACTACAGTATCAGCTTCCGGTGTTGCAGGCGTTTCCACTACAACAGGAGCAACAGGGGCTGTTTCAGCCTTAGCTACAGGAACAGCCTCAGCTTTAGGCTCTTCTTTTTTCGCTTCAGCTTTAAATCCCTTTACGTTAACAGAGAATACATTGTCAAAAAACGGCACACAAGCTCCGTCATTACATACCATATAAGTATATGCCCCCTTCACAGAAAAATCTTTGTCAGTCAAGATCTTAATCTTTTGAACAAAAACGGCTTTCCCGTCAAAATAAGTAACATCTGCTCCAAATTCTTCCTGGAAATGAGTTACACCTTTTGGCTCAGAAGGTTTTCCGATCAATTCAAAATCTTTACTTTTATCAAAAGTAAATTCTGTTGGAATTGGTCCATTTTCAACCGGCTTTTGTGAATACAAATGATAGCCGGCATCAATTGCCGCTGAAATTACGATCTCAGCATTTTCTGAGTTTGCTGTTTGCTTAACTGAAAAAGTCCATTTTACCGGATCACTCATTTGCGCAAAAGCGAAAGATGCGAATACGAATAAAGATAAGACCGTCGCAAAAACTTTTCTTTTCATTGAACTGTTAATTATTGGTTAATCTGTAACTAATGAATTGCGAAACTAAAAAAAATATTTAACATTTCCATAAAGACACATATCAACTCTCTAATTTTTAAATCTTTTAATTTCTCAGACTGCATTTTAAGTGTGATACTATTCTAATTTATATAAAATTAATAATCGCGTCGTATGCTTTAACTTTTCACTATCTCACATCACTAAATTTGCATATACCAAAGAAAAAAAAAGGAATTAAAAACTAGTTCAGATTATGAATATAGAAAATGTTATTAAAAAGAATCATTATATTTGTCTGATAAATAGCATTGAATTCCTGAATAATATGACTAACAGAGCTACACTCAGATATTTTTTCATCTTTTTAATAAGCCTTATTACCCTTGGTAGTAAAGCTCAATCCTATCGTTTATCTCCATTTAGTTATAACTTTGAATTATCCTCATCACATATTGTTGATATCACACAGGACAGAGAAGGTATTATATGGATTGCTACTCAAAACTGGATTAATTATTTTGACGGATATACTTTGAACAGCATTCCTTATCCGGAAGACCTGCTTCAGACTAAAAACCGAGTTATCAATACTATACATTGTGATCAGGATGATAATGTATGGATCGGGATGGCTCCGGGCATATTAAAATACAATAAAAGCGACAAAAAGTACACTCTTATATTTCCTATTCCTGACAATAAAATTCACAAAAGCAATATAATATACGACATTACTGAGGATGCAGAGGGAACTATCTATTTTGGTACACGAAATGGAATCTACTTTCTAAAAAAAGAGAGCCAGGAACCTGTATTGCTGAAATCGTTTGCTTTTCATGAGAAATTCAACAGTGCTACTAAATCAGAACGGATTGTCCGTAGTCTGTCTTTTGATAAACTTGGCAATCTCTGGATCGGAACTGAAGGAAACGGACTGGTCAGACTGAATATGAAATCTGACTCGCAAATGGTCTTCAGAAATGATAAAAACAATCCTAACTCGATATGCGGAAACTTCATTACTTCAATTTTTGAAGATCAGTTTGGCGTTGTATGGATTGGTACGACAGAAGGACTATCCCGCTTTATCAAAGAAAAAACTGAGTTTGAAAACTTCAGCGAGCTATCAAATATCACAGTAAACTCGATCACTGAAAATAAGTCCGGAGCATTACTTATTGGTACAGAAGATGGTTTTGCAATCTACAACCGAAGTGGATCGGATGGTTTTAGCTGGTTCCGCGAAAATGATCAGCTTACTAATTCATTATTGTCGAATATTGTAACATCCGTATACTGCGATCATTCGGGCGCTGCATGGGTAGGCACTTCTCGCGGAATATCTCTGCTTATGCCGGGAGCCGTTTTTCAAAATCACAAACAGGGAGTAACAGATTCCGATCTCACATCGAATCTGTTAATATTTGCTGTACCCGATACAGCCCGTAAGAAAATCTGGTTTGGATCCAAGAACGGGGCGATCGATATCTATGACGTAAAGACCGGTAAATTCAAAAAATTATCACTTGATGCCGTAAGCAAAACTGACAGCAAGTATAAAAATCTGCATACAGGCGCTATGCTGCGCAATGGCGATTTACTAATCGGGACTGATGCGGGACTCATCCGCGTACCCAAAGGAGAAGAGACACCTGTATCCGAAACACTAAAAGATAAAGGAAAAGAGCTTAAAGAGATCTATTCTATTTTCGAAGATAAATCGGGAAATATATGGCTGGGAGTTCTTGACCGCGGACTTTACCGTTATAATCCAAGAACCGGAAAACTGGAATTATTCAATGCTCTGGTTAAAGATAAACCCAAAGATGTTTACACCAATATCAAATGGATTTATGAAGGTAAAGATGGTAAAATATGGGTAGTATACCATTTGGGCGGCGTATTATCTTTCGATCCGGCACATCCGGCGAAACACAAACTATATACGACAAAAACAGATCCGAATCTATTATCTGATCAGATATTACAGATAGCCGATTATAAATCAAAAATGCTTTTTGCCACAACTAACGGTATTGCCATTTTTGATCCTGCAACGGAAACATTTACCCGGAGTCCGATATCGGAAGCCACTATTGGCTCTGCCATAACAGGTATGGAAATAGATCCTAAAGGAAACATCTGGTTTGCCACATCAAACCAGGGCGTTGCACGTCTGGATTTAAAAAATAAAACGATGATTCACTTTGCAGAAGGTGACGGACTTGTTAATAAAAAGTTTAACAACTGGGTAAATACCCGTATTGATTCAACATTATTTTTTGGTGGAGACAATGGATTAAATTATATCAATTCAAATATCCGTTTCCCAAATAAATATATTGCAGCACCTCATATTCTGACAATTAAGGTCGGAAGCAAAACAATCAGTGATGCTAAAATAGCGAAACATGATGTCGTAGATCTGCTTATTTCGAATAAAGACAAAGTGGATATTTCTATCTCAGGGTTCTCATATCTGAACGCCTGGCGTAATCGCTTTCAGTATCGTGTAATAGGACTGGACTCCGCATTCAGATGGATTCCGCTTGGAGACAATACCCTTTCGCTGAATCGTTTACCTATGGGTAAATATAAACTGGAAATTCGTGCAGCTAATGCTGATGGATTCTGGGGAATACCACGTATCGTTGCAAACATAACTGTATTCCCGTATACGGCTACAATTATATTGATTGTCTGTATTATCCTGACTGCCGGTATAGCATTCTTTATTTTCAGAAAAAAGAGAATGGCAGATGCGAAATCACACGAAGAGGAAATTCATGAACATAAACGAATCCGCAAGGAGCATAAAGATATTATCCCGGTGGCCACAAAAGAGATTACAGATTCATCTGTACGCTTGATGACCCAGCTTGACAGCCTGATGGAGAAAGAAGAGTTATATCTGAATAAGCGATTGAACAAAGCTCAACTAGCTTCTTATCTCAAATTATCAGAACAACAACTGACTCAGATTCTTAAGGAAAACAAGCAGAAAGGATTCCCGGATTATGTAAATTCTTATCGTATTGAGGCTGTTAAAAGAAAAATGGAAGAGCCCCGGTACAAAGACTTTACTCTTTGGGCAATCGGTGAAGAGTGTGGATTTAATTCTAAAACGTCTTTTTACCGTGTATTTAAAGAGGTTACGGGAACTACTCCGGCGGAGTATCTTGAAAAAATGAATCAGAACAAGTAAGATCAGATTTTACACATACCAAAATAAAAACCAAAACGAACAGAATCGATTTATGAAGATTAGATTATTAAATCTTGTCTTATTGTTTGTTGCGTCCTGTTGCATGATTTGTGCTCAGGAAGAGCGCAACTTACTTGACAACAAGGCAAAACAACTAACAGACAACCAGCTCATTGATGGAAATTTCGAACCGTATGCACGCTATTCGAACCGTGCTTTCTGGGATTCGGTTATTCCCGAAAAACAAAAAAAAGAAATTATCAAACAAGCTGAAAAGAGCGCCAAGTACACATACGGAACAGTACCTCTGACCACTTATCTGGCTGTAAAACGCAACGGTAACCGGATGATCAACGAAGATCATTATAAAGCCCGCCGTGATAATTTCAGAAACTTAATTCTCGGAGAATTAGTTGAAGGGAACGGTCGCTTTGTGGATCAGATTATTGATGCAGCCTGGTCGCTTTGCGAACAATCATCATGGGCTATCTCTGCTCATCTTAATTTACAGAAAGCTGGCGTAGGTGTTCCGGACACAAACGAACCTATTATAGATCTTACTGTAGGAGAAATAGGCAATCTCTTAGGATGGTCCTATTATTTCTTCAAAGATCAGTTTGACGGAGTTAATCCGTTAATTGCCGCGCGTATCCAGCGCGAAATTAACAACCGCATCATCCAGCCATATCTGACACGTACTGATTTCTGGTGGATGGGATACAAACCGGGACATCTGGTTAATAACTGGAATCCATGGTGTAATTTCAATGTACTTACCGCAACAATGCTCACATCAGATGATGCTGAAACTAAAATTAAAGTAATGCGTAAGACATTAAATTCAACAGATAAATTTATCAACTATTATAAAGCTGATGGTGGTTGCGAAGAAGGTCCTACGTATTGGGATCATGCAGCCGGAAAGCTATTGGAATATCTTGAACTTGTTGATCGTATCAGCAATGGCAACATCAATATCTTTGATGAGCAAATTGTTAAACGAATGGGTGAATACATTGCTCTTAGCCATGTGGGGAACGGCTATTATATGAACTTTGCCGATGCATCAGCTTTTGCAAAAGGGTTATCTGATATTATATACAGATACGGAAAATCTATTCACAGCAAAGATCTGAAAGAATTCGCATCTTATGTTATGCACTCAACCGGTCAGAGCAATAAATACGTAGCGTCCACACTGGATATGACATTACAAAAAATGCTTATCTGGAATGAACTTCAGAACACTCCGGCTAATGCATACTATCCTTCTCACTTCTATCTGGAAGGGACAGAGGTAGCAGGTGTACGTTCTAAATCAGGAACGACCGATGGTTTCTTCCTGGCTGCCAAAGGCGGATACAATAATGAGAGCCATAATCACAACGATGCTGGTACTTTCTCTTTATATTACAATACTGATCCGATTTTAATTGATGTGGGTGTCGGTACTTATACTGCCAAAACATTTTCTAAAGATCGTTATACGATATGGACAATGCAGTCAGCATACCACAATCTTCCGAACATAAACGGACAGCAGCAAGCCTTCGGTTCAGACTTCAAGGCAAGCGACATGAAGTTTAGCAACACCCGCAATGGTGCAACCATTCAGCTGAATATAGCAAATGCTTATCCGGCTGAAGCAAATTGTAAATACTGGAACCGCATCTATAAACTGGACCGCAAAAAAGGACTTGAAATCACAGATGACTTTCAGCTTACAAAATCACAAAGTGCTAATCAGGTTGTATTTATGATTGCAAACGGTGTAGAGGAAATTGCTGAAGGAAAACTCAGATTAAAAGGAAAGAAAGAGGCTCTAATATTTCATTATAACAAAAATCAGTTTAATTTTGAGGTCGAAGAGATTAAACTTGACGACCCTCGTCTTTCAAATGTCTGGGGTGAGAAAGTATATCGCTTGATTCTTACTGCTAAAAACAGTAACACCAAAGATTTCTATAAATTCAATATAACAAAAAACTAGAAAACCAGATGAACCCATTATTAGACATAGCCCTAAAATTTAATATTGAAGGTAATATTGAATCTATCAATCCGCTCGGAAGTGGATTAATCAACGATACATATTGTGTGAAAACATATTCGGACGAACATCCTGACTATGTTTTGCAACGCATCAATCATGCTATTTTTAAGGATGTTGATTTACTTCAGAACAATATCAAAATCGTAACAGAGCAAATTACCAACAAGTTAAAAGAGGCTGGTGAAACAGATATTGAGCGTAAATCGCTTAAAATCATTCCTGCAACAGATGGGAAATTATATTATTTCGACGGAATCAACTACTGGCGTGTTACAGTAATGATTCCCCGTTCAAAAACATACGAGGCTATTAATGCCGAATCTTCATTTCATACAGGTAATGCTTTCGGTAAATTCCAGTCGATGCTGGTAGATATTCCTAAAGGAGCTTTGGGTGAAACAATTCCAAACTTCCACAATATGGAATCCCGCCTGAATGATTTCCGTATTGCTGTAAAAGAAAACAAAGCGAACCGCCTTGATTCTGTACAGTGGCTGGTTGATGAAATCGAAAAAAGAGCTGATGAGATGTGTAAGGCTGAAGTTCTTCACCGTGAAGGGAAACTTCCAAAACGCATTACTCACTGCGACACAAAAGTAAACAACCTGCTGTTTGACGAAAACGGAGAGGTACTTTGTGTTATTGACCTGGATACAGTTATGCCTGGATTCGTTTTGTCTGATTTCGGAGATTTCATCCGTACAGCAGGAAATACAGGAGCTGAGGATGATGAAAATCTGGAGAACGTAAGTGTAGATATGGAAATCTTTAAAGCCTTTGCAAAAGGTTATATCGAAAGTGCCCGTTCGTTCCTTCTTCCGATCGAAATCGAAATGTTGCCTTATGGAGCTAAATTGCTTACTTATATGCAAACAGTTCGTTTCCTTACAGATTACCTGAACGGTGATACTTACTACAAAATCAAGTATCCTGAACACAACCACGTAAGATCAGTTGCTCAGTTCAGACTTCTGACTTCTATCGAGAAGAAAGAGCCTGAAATGATCCGTTTTATCAAAGAACAATTGTAATTCTACAGATACACTACCAAAAAGGCGATGCAAATCAATGCATCGCCTTTTTTCGTTTATAACACAAACATACGGAGTATTATGTATGAAACAAGCAATCCCGGTGAACCCGATAGACGAATCCACGAAGAGGAGACACACACATATGGAGCCGGAATTGATTTACCCGGAAAGATATACGTCTTAAACCGGCTCCGGCATTTCGGGCTTTGCCGGCTGAAGATACGTATGATGTGCGAAAATATCACTGCAAACAAATTATAGAATACGTATGAATAACTTTATTCAAAGCAGAAATAATTTGTTCCGAACGTATGATTAATTCAGGAGACCTACGTCTCCTTCTTTTCCCCCGAGGATGTGTCAAAAGGTCACATCCTCTTTTCTTTTTGAGTCTGTCGTGCATGGGTATTGTTTTATGTGTAATATTCGCATAAACGCAAGCAAATATACGTATCTGTTAGCCGGAACAAAGGAGGAATTATTTTTTAT
>JBOFKD010000291.1:0-21821 GCA_051657165.1 Bacteroidales bacterium
TTCAGCTGATGGAAGATGCTGCCGACCAGCTGGTCACCCTGCCGTTCTACATCAACGACCATCCGTTGCAGAATGTTTCGCAGATCCGCAATCTGGCTCTGAAACTGAAAAACACGGTCGGAATGGACATCCTCTTTATCGATTATCTGCAATTGATCGATATGCGCACGAAAAACAAGAACTACAACCGCGAACAGGAAGTATCAGCCACCACACGTATGCTGAAAATTCTGGCAAAAGAACTGGAAATACCGGTAGTGGTGCTCTCTCAGCTGAACCGCTCGAATGAACGTCGCGACACAAAACGTCCGCAGCTGCACGATCTCCGCGACTCCGGAGCCATCGAACAGGATGCCGACACCGTCCTTTTCCTCCACCGCCCGTATTACTATTCGCGCAGCGAAGCAGACCGCGGCGAAATGTTGCTGGATCTGGTGAAGCACCGTAACGGTGAAACGCGCGAATTCACGGTAAAACACAACGAAACATTCTCTGTGTTTACGGAGAGTGGGTGTTAAAGGGGGAAGAGGCGCTGAGATGGGGACGTGGACGACGTGGAGGACCATGAGGACGATGAGGACAGCGCCAAATGCATGGAGGACAACAGCGACGCTGTTTCTGGTTCAAGGCTTTGCCTTGGATCTACTATTCGTCAGGTTGTACCTGACAGCTTTCTGCAAGAAAGCATCTTTGTGAGCGTAAGAGGTTGTTTTGCAAACAACTGGTGGTTGAAAACCACCGAATATGAGGTACAAGGTACAACCTTGCACCAGTAAAGAAGAGGCATTGTGATGATGAGCGAAAAGACAGGGTATTTATAACCTTTCTCTGTTTTTCTGGTTCGGGGCTGTGCCCCGGACCTACTATTCGTCAGGTTGTACCTGACAGCTTTCTGCAAGAAAGCATTGATACATTATCAGCGAGTGTAAGGTCTACGGGCATTATCTAAAGCTTTATCCAGATTCTTATTTATTGGTTTTAGATCATGCATAGCACAATGCATCTCTCCTCTTTTTGACCGAGCGGTGCAACCAGGATACATACATTTGTCATGATCGGCTATCAAAGAAATCAAAGAGGAGCAAGAAGCGAAAGATGTGCTTAATACGACAAATAATAAACTATTTAGCATCTTCTTTTTGAGACTCATAACCTTATCATTTTTTTTTCATAAAAGATCCGCTATAATATACAGATAGATTTAATTAAACAAATAATCGTATAAAAATAGCTCAAAAAAAATAAGTCTGCCTGTTATCAGGCAGACTTATTTCAGGTCACTTAATACGTTTCACAAATCGTTGTTCATGTCCCAGTCGACGAATGTGATCCAGATAATCATAAATAAACATTGAAGTATACTTCCGGTTGCCGTTTTCATCTTTCTCTTTTTCCAATGCAATAGCCATAAGTGCATATTCATTTTCGAGATACGTAGAGAAAACACCCTGATCATCAGTATTCAGAGAAACCGACAACTGCGGATTATCGGCCATCTTAGCCGGATCATGATGTAGCCTGTGATTATTAAAAGCCAGAATCGGATGATTTGCATAGCGCTTGTACGTGCCGATTACCTGATTGGATGTCGGGTTACATTCAATTGCGATATGCTTAGCTGCCAACTCATGACGCATCTTGTGTTGCACCGTAGCCGCCAGACGATCATATCCATCTATTACTTCAAACTCCTCGCACTCCTTTCCCCGAAGTTTTGCCTCTGCATCAAAATGATATCTATGCACAATCTCCCGGACAATTTTATTCTTTCTGGCTGTCTCCATTTCCGGAACATATTTGTTTGTTCCACATTTATCCCAAAACGAGAAAGCCACTTTAGATTCAATATCCACATTCTCGTAATTGTAATAAATCATCGGATCATCACCCCGGAGCAACCATGCCTGATAGTAGGTATCTAAATCAATCGTTGTTCCCTTATAAATATCGTAATATACACGCTTAAACTCCGACTTCAGTTTACTTATAAGCGTTGAAGAGCAATCGATATCGAAAAGCTGAATTTTCATCAGCAACCACGCCAAATTATCTATATAATCGTGTTTTGGCATTACGAGCGTGTTGTTTTTCAAACAATAATAATCTATCGCATCAATACCCAAAGCCAGCGCATGACCGATCCGGTCGCCTGATTCATAGTTCAGAAATAAAACAGTTTCGTCAATTGCTCGCAATCCGTCCACGATATCCAGATAATCCTCTCCGGCATGGTATGTTATTCCAATACTCGTAAAGTGACAATCCAGCAGGTATTCATCCGGAAACCGATACGAATATTGCCGCAGATAACGAAATGCCTGTGCAAACAATTCAGGACGATGACCAATCTCCGTATTTGCAGCATCAATACCTGCTATACGATGTTTGGTGTCACAATGACTTTTACGAATAGTATTCAAAGCAAAAGCCTGATCCTTTACAATACTCCTTAAAGCCCAATTTCTGGGATGGCTACTCAATATAAACTCATCTTTTATATCATCTTCTTTATACTTTGTCTTTATAAAGTGCAGTACATAGTAATATTCAGGAGTTACGAGCTGTGGCTTTATCTGACAATTATCATTTGACTTCGCACAAATCAGACATTTTTTCCATAAAGTATTACGCCTGAATAAATGAGATTTTATTTTTTTATCATTTGTACGGATAGCCTTAATTTGCTCTTCAACTGTCTTTTTGGGAGCTATTTTTGCTTCCAGATATTCAACAGATTGATCGAGCATTGTAGCCATAATTGCCGTAGGCCCCATTATTTTGTCGTAAATACTCCCTTCTTTCAGGAAATGTTCTTTCCGGTCCTGATACTCTGCAAAATTAGCAAAACCAACCCGGTCATTCACCTGTACGATCTCTTTACGGAAATCATTCTTGATGATCAGATAGGCATACAGAAAGGTTTCAAAATCGGGATCTGTTGTAAACGATTTCGATTTATCTGAATCACGATAGCATTTCTTTAATGCATCGTAAATTAGTTTTCGCTCACCTGCCAGGATCAGATTTGCCCGATGCGAACATTTCTCATCCCTTTCGGTAAGATTCTGAGGTAAAGCATAATCCAGAATATCATCTTCAACTCTGTATCCAAATTCATATCGCAGACAATTGATCCGCCCCTGTAACTGGTCTCTGTATAAGGCAGCTTCAGACTTTGTTTTGGAATAAATCAATTCAGAGAGCCAAGAATCTGAATCATGCTTTGTTTCTTCAACTATAGCCTCTCCAAAACTATCTTTTTCTTTGATCTGATCGAGTATATTATCTTTATCCTTCTCCTTATTCTCTTTATAAAACTTGATATCATAAACCTTCTGAAAAAGATAAGCACGCAAAGCCGCAGCCTTCAGACAACGTTCGTGGAGCGGTAAGGGTACATTACCACCAAAACCATAAATCGTATCCGGAGCTTTCGGGCTTTTAAGTTTCGCAAACTGATCCTTTCTGCCCGTCACATCATTCATCAGCGAAATCCAGTTAATTTCATTCACGAAAGCCGAACCCCACAAGTGAAAATGAAGTTCGGATGTACCGCGTGCAAGGATTTCACGCAAAGGCTTATTGTCATTGTTAATAATAGCCCTCCACGAGAAATAGTTCCGCTCTCGTCCGATACGGATATCTTTGTTTGCCAAATAAGCCAATGTGAACAAGTCTTCACCCATCAGATACGAAAGCTCACGCCAGCGCAGAAGTTGAGAAAACCGACAGATGGGTTCATCATCTTCGTCAGTCAATACCTTGTCTGTAAAATGCAGCAGCGAATAAAACACAGATTTCCGCTTTGCCTGCTCTCCTCCTACCGAAGACTGAGGAGCACGCAACCAACTATCATTGGTTACATGCTGCAAATAGCGCACTTCATCGCGCGTATACCCTCTGCTGTTATGATCCAACACGTCAACTAACCAATCAGAAGAAACCTCCGAAGCAAAATTCTTCTTAGGTTCTTTCTTCCGGTTTTGCTGCAATATATCTTCAGCATTGGCTTCAACAAACAATGTTTTAATTACTTGCCGTAGGTTGTCCATTCTGTGTTGGGTTTTGCTTTAGATCATCAAAATTAAATCTATCCTTGTTTAAGTCTAAAAATTCACCTATTGGGGATAAAATATTGAAATTTAATGCGTCTCTGAAAGGAATATCAAAATCAAAAAGCATTTTATAAAAATCTACATAATAAGCAAACCCCTCCCCTCTATAATATTGTTTTTTTTCTAATAAATAAAATTTTAACAAATCCAAAATATCTATATCTTTGATAATTAATTTATCTATTAATTTAAACTTATTTCTATTATATACATCTAAAGACATTTCGAAAGACTCTCTATCCAAATTTGGATCTTCAATTCTTATTAATTCAAAAAAAATCTTACCTAAAAGCGATGTTTTAGATTCTACCGCCCAATTAAATAGCTGATCTCCATTTTTAAGACGCTTATATGATTTTTCAATATCATAGACATTAAACAACATAGATAACGGATCAAATGAAACCTTTGAGTTTATTTTAATTAGCTTCTTTCCATATATTAATCCTGTTTTACGTCTTGCATTAGATGTTTTTTCAGAATCGTATGTAGATGATATTGAAAGAGCAATAAACTCTGACATTCTTTTTAAGTCATCAATATAACTAAGCCCAAATAAATCTACACTTTGTGAAATAGAAAAAAGATCTCTTGTTAATCTATTTGGAAAGATTGCTATATTTTGACGATCAGCAGCCCCATTGACATTTCGTAAATACCTAAAGATATTTGGATTAATGTATGAAGAACATAGAATTTTACTGTAATTGCTATAATTAGATAGATTATCAGCTTTAATCACCAAAGACTCAGCTATGTTTCTACTTTCTTTATCTATATTTATAGCTTCATGTATCTTAACTGAAAGTGCGACCTTCAGTGCAAATAACAATTTCCGTTCTTTATCCATGCTTGATTTAGCAATGCAAAAATCAACTATTCCCATAGAATCGCCTAAAGATATATTATAAGGTAAATTCTGCAAATTAGTAATAGCCTCTATTTGTTTAGTTGAATTACCTACAAATACTGTTTGTAATTCATCGTCATCATCAACATCATCATTACTACTTGTATTTGTAGATGTATTTGTAGATGTATTTGTAGATGTATTTGTAGATGATAAGCTACCTTTAATATATGTAGAGTTTAAAAAATCAACTATTCTTTTATTAATTACACTATAATCTTGGATTTCTAGGATAGCCATAACCATTTCCATTCCTTTAGCATCAACACAATTACTTGTGTAAGCATTTTTAAAGTAATCTATGAATAGTTGTTTGTTAACTTCATGTTCTGCACCCATATTATAGAGTAAGGTAATCAAATGTCTTAATTCCCTTAAATTAGTAGGAATAATGTGACTAGCAATATCCGAATAATTTAGGAAACAAAATTGAGTTTTTTCGTATATCATTTGTAAAATAGCCTCTCTTACAGTTCTATCTTCACTTATTATCTTTTCATTATTTCTTATGGCTAATGTCCGTTTTAAGTATATTGAAGCATTACTGAGATACATACGTTGACTATGCGGTAGCAATTTCCCTAAATATCGCTCAACCATCTCATTGATCAAATCAAATGACATCTCTTTATTTTTGATCAATGTTTTATACTCTTCACTTAAACCATTTTTTATGACATGGCTTAACTGATCTATCTTCACAGCCATAAGCACAACCACGTTCGGCTGAATAAAGTACTTACGAATCTGTTCCACCATCTCACGAGCATGGTTAGTATGCAAATCAATATCATCAATCATAAGAACGAGAGACTTAGCTTTATCTTCTGACATAAAATCCAGATAAGCATCAATCAATGCTTTGATATTCTTTTGAAGATCAATCGCTGCTGAAAAGTTAACTAAGCCTTCCAATGTGTCTGTTGACAGGCTGTTATCTTTAGGAAACAGATTATTCAGGTTCTTCTGAACTTTCTCGAAACAGGCAATCAGAGTTCGTCTTTTCTCTTCATCATTCTTACAATTTGATTTGGAGGCTTGATCCCGAAATGATTGAAAGAGATGAGCAATGATTAAAGAGAGAATATTATTTTTCTGATCAAAAAAAGAGGGATCAATTAAAACACTATTCAGGAATGTTGTTTGTTTAATGTTTTCTAATCCATTGATTAAGGATAGATTGTTACCCTTGTTCTCTAATGCTTTTGCAACGGACATCATACACGATGTTTTACCTGCACCGCGCTCCCCGATAAAAGCAAAGATATTATTTACCCCTTCGTAGTTATAACCTCCTTTTTCATCGTTATTAATATTGCTTACTTTGCCAATATAATTATCTATCTCAGCAAATGCTTTCTGGTAGAGTTCTGAAAAGATGGATTCGTGTAAGTTTTCTGTTTCTAAAACAGGTCTGGTTTCTTCACCGATTCTGAATGTAATTGTGTTCGTATTAGCCATAATAGGTCTTTTTGTTTATTTTAATCCCAAATATACATATTTACGCATAAATGCAAAAATTATAAAAGATATTTTATTTTGAAATTGAAATTAAAATCTAAACAAAACTTTATTAGCATATAAACCATATTTCTGCTTGATTTAAGTTATAATCTAAAAGCAGAGCGGCTGTCTGATAATCTTATCAGACAGCCGCTCTGGTATACTAGTAAACCGTTTCGGAATCAGTTGTTGTAAAAGTAGGATTCGATTTGCTGAAGGGTTGCATCTTTCAGAATCACATTTTTTGTTTATCCAACAGATAAAGTGTTGGGATTGCTTTAAGATCATATAGCTGGTTTCTTGATTTCTATCGAAGAGTCGTAGCCTCTTATCCACTGATCGGGCTGTTCGTCTTTGTGTTTCAGCCATTCGTCCAGATCTTCATCGGGATATACAGAAAGGATTTTCAGTTTACCTATATCCTCCATTCTGCTGATCACATCGGAAGGCATCTGTTCGTTCTGGACCTCTGCACAGGCATTGCAACCGGGATTGTTGAAGTTAACAACAAGTAGTCAGCCGTTGATTCTGCTGTTGGATGTTCCAAAAGATATTATCAGGAAATATACAAGTGTGGGTGAAAAGGGAAAATCGGAACGAGAAAGGAAAAAATTTCAAAAAACCGTAGGGCTTAGTGTTGCTGTTTTATTCTCGGAAAACATCTTTATCTTCAGAGAAATAAAGGATTATACATTTTATTGAAAAGTTAGATATTAGATTATTAACTGTGATTGCATAGTTCTCGCTATCTATGACATAAAAGCCGAAAATTCTTAGCCAATCTACTGCTTTTGTCATTGGTCTACTCAATACCAATCCTAGTCAAACTCCGCCTCCTCTCCCATCCAACAACCAACCACCGGCTGCGGTTGATCCGACGGAGAATACGGGGGATGATTTGCCGTTTTAGGAGCAAGAGGGCGCTGGGATGGGGACAGCGCCAAAAGTAAAAGACAAATATTTACAAGGAGTAAAGGAGTAAAAGGCAGAATGCACCTCCGTATATTAGGTGAATTAATTCACTATTCTGATATATTAAAGGCATATATTAAGGCAAAAGGCATCGCACACAATTATGTTATTGGATCTCTGGCCGGATCTGCTATCGCATCTCCTGATTACGGAATAAATTAAACTCTCACTTGAGCTAAGAAGCTCAGATTCGGTTTTCTCTTATTCCATAATCTATCCAATCACTAATTACCACAATTAACCCAATTTCTTTGAATGGATATTGTTTTCACAGCCGGTGGCGATAAACAACAGCAGTGATCAACGGCCTTTTAATGCCGTCCTCATGGTCGTCCATGTCCCCATCGTCCTCCATGTCCTCACTGCCTTTGAGGCATTGCCTTTCACAGCCGAAGGCGATCAACAGCACCGGAGGTGCGATAAACAACGGTAGTGATCAACAGCGCCAGCGATCAACAAATCAACAAATCAACAAAATGGAAATCAAAGGAAAAATTATAATGGCCTTTCCGATGCAGGAAGGCAAAAGACATCGCACACAATTAACACTGATATCTTTCAAGAGAATACATCATCATATATAACTATAAACCAAACAGATACAAATACATTGTAACGTATATACAAAACTCTTAAAACAGTGGATGGCATTTTGAGTAAAAAAAATAGCAGAGTAAATTCGTTACTCTGCTATTTTCATTTGAACAATATGTTAAACTGCACCTACTAAAAGATTACAAATTCTGCAATTATATGCTTCTTTATTTTACCAGTTTCATTAATTCATCATACGTGTTTACTACATCATATATCACCTTGTCAGTACTCAATGCCTTGAAGTGTTCGCGTGCACAGTGTATCTTGGCATCCTCTACCAACCGCAAATCCATGGTCGACATTGACCCTTTGGTTTCGGCTACAAAGTAAACATGCTTAACAGTACCATTTTCAAACGCAATCGCCCAGTCCGGATTGTATTTCCCTACAGGTGTATTGATATAGAACCCTCGTGGGAGTTTTACATATACGGCAACCTCTGAACTTGTTTCAAGATGTTCAGCAAAAGGTTTCTCTGTTTTCGGAGAATCAAAAATCAGATAATCGTAAAGATGTTTATCTGCTTGCATAGCATTTACACCCAGTCTACCCTTCATTGTTGGTTCTGTAAAGATATCCGTACCGAATGTTTCATTCAGTTTATTGTAACTGATATGCTGTATGATTACGGTAGCTTTCTCGTCATTGATAAGTTTAGACGCTTTAAGAATAAACTCCTCGGGATTATACTTAAACTGTTCAAAACAAGTCGGTGTGATTCCTGTCAGAATCTTTACGATTGTATTTCTGGTCAGCTCAGTCTCTTCTACCATTTTACCGACCAAATCGTATTTGACGCTGTTGTTAGATGACATATCCAAAGCAACCATACGTGAATCATTCTCTTTAAAAGCATCTCCCTTGGTAAGAGATTCTTTCGACTTGATTTGATCCATCGTACCAGTTTGAACCTTGTAGTAAATTTTCGAAACATGAAGATGTGCATTCAGTTTGTCAACTGCCTTTTTAATAAGCTCATCGGTTTCAAAATCTACGACATAGGCTGTTTTAATATTGATGCGTTTCCAAAGCTCCTGGAATTCCGTTCGCTCAAACTTATTCTTGTCTAGTCGAAGCTCCACATTGTTGCTACGGGCATTTTCCGGCTCCATCGTTTTCGGATTATAGATAGTATCCAAAATTGCAATGACTGATTCCTTACAATCCAGAACAACTTCAGCCACTTGCACATTGCCATTCTTTTTGTCTTCGTAGAATTTATCTGTCAACACTCCACCTTTGACATATCCATATTCTATAAGACCTTCAAATACCAATTGAGCGGTATCGCTGTCTATTGTCTGTTCTTCATCATTGTAGTTGCGGATAACCTTATTTTCAAATAAAGCGACCGTTACTTTTAATGGACGATCTGCAATCACCTCAGCCATTTCCGTTTGAATAGCCCTTGCAAAAGAATCATACGATTCACTCGCAATTACGGTCAACACGTTTACATTATGCACCTCTTCACCAATAGCCAATTCATCCATTCTGTCTCCGTCCTGATTCACGCACAAGCGTAATCCACGACCGACCTCCTGACGTTTGCCAATATCGGCTGAACTTTGTTTCAGGGTACAAATCTGGAACACATTGGGATTATCCCAACCTTCACGAAGCGCACTGTGAGAGAAGATAAAACGAACAGGTTCCGCAAAGGACAAAAGTCGTTCCTTTTCTTTCATAATAAGGTCAAATGCCGCTACATCATTCGATTCCGTTGTTCCTCTTTCCGCTTTACTGTCTACAAACTGTTTCTTTTTCTTATCGATAGAGAAATAACCACTGTGGGTCGTGTTTACTGTTATTTTCTTCAGATAATCAATATAAGCCTTATCTTCAAATAATTCCAGTTGCAGATTTGAAACGATGTTCTGATACTCTTCTTCAAAGATATCCCCATACAATCCATTATAGGGTACACCTGAAGTATCGTACAGTTTGTATTTCGCCACCTCATCAATAAAGAACAAACTAAGCACCTTAATTCCTTTGCGGAACAGTTGGCGCTCTCGTTCGATATGCGATAAAATGGTTTCACGAATCTGAATGCGTCTTAGCTGATTTTCGTTTACGCTACCTACCACATCACCTAAGAATAGCTTTATTCCGTTTTGGAAAGTTACAAAGTTAGAGTTCTCACGACCGTCTATATCCGTTATAATATATCCGTCTTTATACTCTTCCAACCCGTTTGAGTTCTCATATAGGTTGTAGCCTATGGATACCTGACGAACTACACTTTTGATACCCGAAGCCTGCTTAACCTCGAATCCCAGATTTGCTGTCGGGCTCTTATCTTTAAACAGATTGATTTTCTCCAGATAAACATATCCGTTCGTAGCAGTTGAGCCTGTAGTGGAAATTCCTTTTACAGCAATCTTCTTAACCAGTCGCTTGTTGTATGCTTCCAAAGCATCCAAACGGTAAATCATATTATAAAGACTATCCTTCTTGTGAGTAGCAGAGTAACGAAGCGTAATCAAAGGATTAAACTCCTTCAGCTTCTCTTTGGTTGTTTTCCCCTCTACCTTCTGAGGCTCATCAATAATCACAATCGGATTTGTCTTTGCTATCACGTCAATCGGTCGACGGCTACGGAAGCTATCCAGCTTCATGTATATACGTCTGGCATCTGCACCACGGGCATTAAAAGCCTGAGCGTTGATAATCATCACATTGATATTGCTATCACTTGCAAAACGGTCAATATCGACCAAACGGGATGAGTCATATACAAAGAAGTGAATTTTCTTGTTGTATTCCTCAGCAAAGTGCTCCTGCGTTATCTGGAATGATTTGTACACACCTTCACGAATAGCGATACTTGGTACGACTACAATGAATTTACTCCAACCGTAACGCTTGTTCAAATCAAACATAGTCTTGATATAGGTATAGGTTTTACCTGTACCCGTTTCCATCTCAATGGTCAGATTGTATTTCCCATCCAGCGATTTTGAGGGAGCTATCTGGTGTGCTCTTTGGATTTTCTGAATATTCTCCAGAACAACTTTATCGGTCATTTCAGGAACCAACAAATGATTCTTGAAACCCGTAAAGTCGTGTATATCTATCTGGCCTTGTGTATCGCCCTTATCTATGAGATAAAGCGTCTCGTCAAAGCAAGGCTGTCCTGCAAAGACATCACAAACTGCTTTGGATGCCTCGGCCTGGAACTTCTGATGTTTAAATTTTAATTTCATCCTTTTTTACCTCCATTCAATCGTTTTGCCTCTTTCAGCAAATCATCCACCTCGGCATCCAGTTCTTTCCTGTGCTGATTAAACGTTTCATATTGCTCTTCAGCAATCTTTTTGGCTCTTTCTGCCGATATATGTCCCGAACCTTCGAGCACGTCCCTACCCGTAAAACGGAGGAAGTCATTTAATTTAGCTTCCCAGTCTGCCATATACATAGGTTTCTGACGTAATGCCTGATCTTCGGCATAATCCAGATACATCGTAACTACGCGGTTGAGACTTGTTACCTCTTCCTGTGTCAGGTAATTCTTGGCAATATCCACATCACCCTTACGAACTTTAGCCCCTTTGAAAGCGGTTAATCCCATATTGTCTTTTGTTGCATCTGCACGTTCTGCAATGAGTTCAGCAGCAGTATGCCCGTGTACACTAAAATGGAGTTTATTCTGGACTGTTTGAAAAAAGAGAACTGCACGTTCATCGTTTTTATCGTAATCGGCAGAAGTAGCATATATATCTTTAATCTTCTGGTAAAAGCGGGCTTCCGAACTCCGTATATCACGAATACGTTCTAATAACTCATCAAAATAGTCGGCACCAAAAGGTTTGGGATTTTTCAATCGTTCATCGTTCATCGCAAACCCCTTTTGGGTGTATTCGGTAAGTACCTGGCTTGCCCATCTGCGAAAATGAATACCTACTTTTGAGCGTACCCGGTAACCAATGGCCAGAATCATTTGAAAATTATAATGCTTTAGCTTACGACTTACTGTGCGTTCGCCTTCCTGTTGAACTTGTAAGTAATCCTTACAAGTTCCCTCCTCTTCTAATTCACCATCTTCATAGATTGCTTTTATATGCATGGTGATATTTTGAGGAGTCACCTGATAAAGAGATGCTAAGCCACTCTGAGGCAACCAGATTGTTCCATTCTCAAAAAATACATCAATTTTGGTATCGCCTTTTTCGTTCTGATAAATCAGTATTTTACCTTTGTTATCTTCCATAACTTTAAATCACTTTGATAGTTGTATCCGGAGAAATCGTTTTGAAAATCTCTGTTACATTGATTTTATCAGGAGTATTTTCAAATGAACTATCACGGAACACCACACGCATCGGTTTTGCTTTTGCCACTTCCCGAATCAACGATTCGCTGATATGCTCTTCGAAACAGGCAACCAGGTCAGTATCGTTCACAAAGTGCACTTTTTTCCCCTCTATGCTTTTTGTTTCAAGAGGTAATGATAAAGGCACACCCCAGTCTACTAGAACGCCAAACAGAAGGTCTAAATCAGTACGGTCTTCTTTGATGTTACTCTCCAAGTTCAAAAGCATTTGCTGGCTATATTCAGCCGGACTATAATACACATCCTTCATATTGGTTGTGTCGAGTTTCAATACTCGGAACCCTGTGTCTAATGTAGAATTGTTAATGGCTGATTCAGAATTATCCGCCTCATCAAAATTAAGTACCAATGTATCCTTTTTCTTTAATTCTGCTTTACGAGTTTCTAATTCCGATTTAATCTTCTCACCCGCTCTACGAATACGTTCTTTTCCTATCTCACAGATATTCTTGTAGCCTGCTTTATATGCTTCACTTTTTGCATCCGTTTCTTCGGGTAGCTGAACCATAATAAACTTACGATTCCCTCCGTCTTCTGCATTCAGTTGCATGACTGCATGAGCGGTTGTTGCTGAGCCTGAGAAGAAGTCTAATATTATTGAATCAGGTTTTGTGGCTATCTGCAATATCTTTTTTATTAGAATAGATGTTTTAGAATGGTCAAACAACTTTGCTATTCCAAAAATACTGGTCAATTCTTTTGTCGCATCTTCATTCATTCCACTATTATCCCACCATGAATCAGACTTTTGCCTTTTATTAATTCTATCAGAAAGATAAACCTTCTGAACAGGCTTACTAAAACCTGATTTCCCAAATATAATTCTGCCATCTTTGATTCGTCTATTTACTTCATCTTCATTAAAGACCCAATATCTTCCTTTTGAAGGATAATGAATTTCACCAGTATTAGGATTTTCGATAGGGAAATAGGGACCTTTATGATTCGCAGATAGATCCATTGTATTCCACACTCCCTTAGGATCACTGTCAGGGTTAGAATAGCTTTTATTTATGTATTCTTCAGAAAATGGCAAGCCAAACTCATTTTCATTTATATTGAGTTGATTTTTTGCATAAACTACTATATAATCATGCACAGGAGGTATCAACCCCATATTATTTCCATTTGTCTTTTTCTTCCATAGTATGTTGCCGACAAAATTTGCCTCCCCGAAAACCTCATCACATATTTTCCGTAAATTACCTACCTCATTGTCATCAATAGAAATAAAAATAACACCATCCTCTGTCAAAAGATTACGAGCCAATTGCAAGCGAGGATACATCATAGAACACCAATCCGAATGATAACGCCCGTTTGTTTTTGAGTTCTTAAACAGACGGTTTTCGTCTTCATCAAACAGGCCGGATTCTTCGTCGTATTCCTCTTTACTCATGGCAAAGTTATCACGATACACAAAGTCATTACCCGTATTATATGGAGGGTCGATGTAAATCATCTTAATGGAGTTCAGGTACGACCCCTGGAGTAGTTTCAGAACCTCAAGATTATCCCCTTCAATATATAGATTCTCTGTCATATCCCAGCCCTTACTCTCCTCTTTGCATGGACGCAACGTTTTGCGAATTGGTGTATTACCCTCAATAATAGATTGCTTTTTGCCTACCCAGGTAAATTCGTAACATTCATCACCATCTACTACTTCTTTGGATAGCATCTGTTTAAGTAACGTGAAGTTTATAGCCTTTTTCAGGTTACCATCTTCATCTTTCGTTTCTGTAATCACATTGGGAAACATAGCCCCAATCTTATCTATATTTTGTTCGGTCAAGTCAACCGATTCTTGTTTTAGTTTGTCCATTTATATTAATTCGTAATGCGTAATTCTTAATTCTTAATGATTTGCAAGGCTTTGCAATTCTTAATGCGTAATTCGTAATGCTTAATGATTTGCAAGGCTTTGCAAGGCGTAATTCTTTGCAATTCGTAATTACGAATTACGAATTACGAATTAAGCATTAAGCATTATTCTTCTGCGTTTTGGTTATTGACATTAATATCTTTATTAATTCCTGGCAATCGTTATAAATGCTTTGGAATTGCTGTTTGTCGAGATAATTACTTTCGTGCAGTAACTCTAACCAATATTCCGTTTCACTTGCTTCTTTGAGTGATATATTGAGTTTCGCGTAAAAGTCGGGTTTGGTTTGTCCCCTTATCCCTTCTTTAACATTGGCTCCAATACTTGTTCCTGCACGTAATAATTGTTTCGAAAGGATAAACTCATGCTTCTCAACTTTCAAATATTGATATAACTTAATAATTCTCAGTGCAAATGCTTTACTCTTATCAACGATCACATTTTCTGTTTTCATATAATTACGAATTAAGAATTACGAATTAAGAATTCTTTCAGTTTCTTTATTTCATTACTTATCTGCAACTGCTTATTGAATTGCTTCTCTTTTCTCTTTTTCGCTTCCAGTTCCGCAATTTTTTTTTTCAGTTTAGCTATAGTTTGTGCTCTTTCAACCGATTGACTAATATCAGACACATCATCAGCCGGAGAATTGAATCCTGCAATCTGATGAATAAACCCATCGTATATCTGATCGGCCAATGTAAAAGCAATTTAAATGCCTCTATCATGTAATAATGCAAATATATGAAAAAATACGACTATATTCATTTATGGATTCGCTGAAACAGGTGCCGGGCGTGATGTAAGAGAAAGAGGAATCCCCTGAGATTGTAACCGGAGATTCCTTTTTTTATAATTAATCGACCTTATTGTTATGTGAGATTAAATCAAAAAGACCTGTTGCATTATCAGCAATAATCAGCATAAAATAAAATATAGCAAACACTGTCACCGCATTCGATAAAACAATATAATAAGAAAATATGCTTTCATAATTTGTCATTGCTCCTTTTGAGATAAATAAAAGAAGTGCAAAACATATAATAACCAGTTCTATATAAATGCTACGCTTACAATCTTTGATTACTGGTATAGTATCCGTTTTATGCTTATTCGCAAGCTTGCATAACTCATTACATAATAAGCTCGTCATTGTAGTACTCAATGCCAGCAGTGTTAAAAGGATTGGAATTATAGCCCCTGATATTTTATACAGGTAATCATTTTCAGGTCCTCCCAAACTGGAAAACCAACCTAAGAAAAATGCTGAAGCAGCATAACCGATGTACTTGAAAAACTCCTGAATCCGTTCCATTATTTCAAAGCATTAAGAATTTCGATAAGCTTTGAACTGGCATTGAACAATACATCATCTTTTAGCTGAGCTTCCAAGTCATTTATTTCGATCGTTTTCTCAGTATTTCCGGTCTTTAGATGGGCATTTATTCCTTTTGCTTTTATCGTAATGACATTTCCGCTGGTAGCCGATGCTAATATCATATCTTCCAGATATTTATTTTTTTTAGAAACTTCCAATACATCAGACTGTTCGGCCTTAAGTTCAAAAGTAGTCTTATTACTATTTGTCAACTTACTTGTTTCAGAGATAAGTTTGTTTATGGATTTCGAAACGCGCGGCAGATTTGGATATGAAAACTCGAAACGCACCATTGAAAGCCCCTTAGGATACTTATCAACGATATCCCAAAACTCATTATTGTCATATTCTTTTTTAATCTCGACATGAAGATTTGAAGGCTTTAGCAACTTATTAAAATTAGTTTCCAATATATTTGCTACTGTTCGGGTATCGGTAAAGGCATCATTATTCTCCTCAATGGCAATTGTCTGGATATCATTACGATTGTCAATTAGAACCAGACAACTTGGTGAATGAGGTACTTTATTTGCTTTAAAATCTTCTTCCAGCTTAATAGTCTTGTCATTAGCAATACGAAAGACTATAAAATGATCCTTATTAAAAAGGAGTTTATGCGCATATTGCCTGTTGTTATTTTTAAATGCAAAATCAGATTTAAAGATTTTCTCAAAAACCTTTTGCTTGTTTTTCATGATTTCATCACGCTCCTTGCTGATCTCTTCAAATAAATGATACTGATTTAGTGATATCGTAGCAAACTGGTATGTGTAAATTGTGTATTTTGCCATATTTTCAATTTCATGTTTTTGTATAACTTTTTTCAATACCTCAAAGATGTAAAAAAGTATTTATATATGCAATAAAAAAGAACACTTGTGTTCTACATACACACTATGTTGGTGGAGTAATCTGAAACAGAATGCAATTGTTCACCACGGACGGCCGCCAGCCGTCCCTACAACAGCCGAAAGAGATCAACAGCGTCAGCGATCAACAGCCTATTGTCACAAGGAGTACGGGAGTTTCAGAGCGTACACCCGTTTAAAGGATTATTCTCTTTCTCCTTTAACTCCTGAACTCTTTGTAAAAATCTCTTGAAAATGTCTTTTTGTAGGGCGCGCCCCCACGTGTCCGCCCGGGATGATAATCTGCACACCGTTTCGAATAAACATCCAGCAACATTCTGTTTGGTACTGAATCATTCGTTTATTGTGCAAAAAGGATGAACACATAGATCGCGCCCCTACGATAAGAGGTTGTTTTTCAAACAACTGGTGGTTAAAAAACACCGAATAAGAGGTATAGGATTCAATCTTGCGCCGGAATACGACAACAGCAAGCTGTTTTCCGGGTGCTTAAGTATAAATTTTCAACTCTAAATTCAAAAAAAAGGGAGGTTACACAAACAGCGCGACCTCCCTTTCTTATATTGATATTTATATTATTTCACTACCGGCTCAAACACACACGTGAAGTGACGCATGATAGGTGCTTCGTGTACAATTTTATATCCGTGGCGAATTGACTCTGAACGATCTTTTACATTTTTCAGTGCTACTGCCACTACATCCATGTGATTATTGGTATAAACCCGACGAGGAATTGCTAATCTGAGCAGCTCCAGTTCCGGGTAACGATTTTCTCTGGTCACCGGATCTCTGTCGGCCAGAACGGCTCCAATCTCAACACCCCGGACTCCGGATTCGAGATAGAGCTCGACGCAGGCTGTCTGGGCCGGGAACTCTTCGCGGGGAACATTCGGCAGAAGTTTCAATGCATCAACAAATATGGCATGGCCTCCGGCTGGACGCTGGTAACATACTCCGTATTCATCAAGTTTATCAGCCAGATACTGTACTTGTCTGATCCGGGATTCCAGATAATCAAATTCCGTACCTTCATGAAGACCTACGGCTAAAGCTTCCATATCCCGGCCACTCATACCTCCGTAGGTCAGATATCCCTCATATACAATAGTATATACTGATGCTGCATCATACCACTCTTTACGGCGTGTAGCAATAAAGCCGCCCATATTTACAATTGCATCTTTTTTACTGGACATGGTCATGCCATCCGCATACGAGAACATTTCCCGTACAATCTCTTTGAGAGGCTTATCTTTGTATCCCTCTTCCCGGGTTTTAATAAAATAGGCATTCTCGGCAAAACGGGCAGAGTCCATGATGACAGGCTTGTTGTATTTGTCTGCCAGTGCTTTTACTTCTCTGATATTTTGCATAGAGACCGGCTGACCTCCAGCGGTATTATTAGTTACAGTAACTAATATGAACGGAATCCGTTCTGCATTTTCGGCCAGGGCAGCCTCAAGTTTTTCAATTGACACATTTCCTTTAAACGGAACTTCCAGCTGTGTATTCTTAGCTTCATCAACCGTACAATCCAGAGCAATAGCTTTGCGTGATTCAATGTGGCCTTTTGTTGTATCGAAATGCGAATTTCCGGGAACAATATCACCCGGCTTTACAAGGACAGAAAACAATACATTCTCAGCAGCCCGTCCCTGATGGGTAGGAAGGAAATATTCAAAACCGGTAATCCGGGCAACCATTTCTTTCAGGCGATGGAATGAGCGGGCTCCTGCATAACTTTCATCTGCTCTCATCATGGCAGACCATTGTTCCTGACTCATGGCACCTGTGCCGGAGTCGGTCAGTAAATCGATATAAACATAATCGCTTTTAAGGGCAAACAGATTATATCCGGCCTCTTTAATCCACTTTTCCCGATCTTCTCTGGCACTTCTGTAAATCGGTTCGATCATCTTAATTTTGTAAGATTCTGCGTAAGGTAATTCCATAATAACAAGGTATTAGTATAAATAATAATGGTTGTAAATATATAGAAATAAATCAATAACAAATCATATAATTCACAAAATCGGATAAAGGTAATAGTTGTATGATTTCTCATTTTTAAAGAAAGAATATACTTTTGCAAAATAAAAGTTAGAAAGAAAATAAGAAATATGACATTTGAGCAACTTCAACTTTCAGAATACTTACTAAAAGCTATTTCTGAAAAAGGCTATACAACCCCTACTCCGATTCAATCGGAAGCGATACCGGCCATACTTGACGGCAAAGATCTTATTGCCTGTGCTCAGACCGGGACGGGAAAGAGTGCTGCTTTTGCTCTTCCGGTTATTCAACAGCTATCCCTTGAGAAAGAAGAAAACGGGTATATGGGTATCCGGGCTTTGATTCTGGCTCCGACACGAGAGCTGGCGACACAGATTGAAGAAAGCTTTTCATCGTATGCTGCACATACTTCTCTGAATCATACTGCTATATTCGGGGGAATTCCACGCAAAGTACAAATTGATTATTTAAGTCGCGAAATTGATATTCTGGTAGCCACACCCGGGCGCTTGCTGGATCTTCATGAAAAAGGATATGCGGACTTAAGCAATGTTCGTTTTTTTGTACTGGATGAAGCAGATAATATGCTGAATCTGGGATTCATCGAAGATGTGAAGAAGGTTATCTCTCTGCTGCCCGAAAAGAAACAGACTCTTTTATTTTCGGCAACTATACCTTTCGAAATACGCCAGCTATGTGATCAGCTTCTTCATGATCCTCTGCAAATAAGTATCAGACCACAGGAAGTAACAGCCGGAGATATTTCTCAAACCGTATTATTCGTTGAGAAGAGCTTAAAACAGAATCTCTTACTACATATCTTACAGACGACAGCTGTAGATTCGGCCTTCATTTTTTGTAAAACCAGAAAAGGTACGGATGAGTTGTCAGCCTTTCTGAATGAAAACGGATACACCTCAGAAGCGATACACAGCGAAAGATCTCAGATGCAGAGAAATCAGGCCATTGAACGATTCAAGAACAAAGAGTTTAAATATCTGATTGCAACGGATGTAGCTGCACGCGGCATCGATGTGCAAAACGTGTCACACGTTCTGAATTACGATTTACCGCAGGAGACAGAGAATTATGTTCATCGGATCGGACGTACCGGCAGAGCCGGGAACAATGGGGTTTCGATTACGCTTTGTACTCCGGAGGAGCTGGGTAAACTAAAAGAAACAGAGAAATATATACGTCAGAAAATCCGGGTAACGGAAGGGCATTTATACTCAAACGTTCATTTATTGCGCCGCCTGCTTGAAGCTGAAACCGATCTTGAAAAAAAGCGAAAAGAGGCAAACCGTCGTAACAGACGAAGAAAATAATTTCAGACAAGACTAAAACACAATTTATTATGTGGGTATTACTGGCTTTTTTATCAGCCGCCTTACTTGGTTTTTACGATGTGTTTAAAAAGCTGGGAGTAACAAATAATGCTGTTGTCCCGGTATTGTTCCTTAACACACTCTTTTGCTCAGCAATCTTCACTCCGTTTATTATTTTGAGCCGGACATCTCCGGAATGGATGGAAGGAACGCTCTTTTTCGTTCCGGGAGAAAGTGTACAGGTTCATTTCTATATACTCTTAAAGTCGGTGATTGTTCTCACATCGTGGCTCTTTGCTTATTACGCAATGAAGCATCTGCCGATCACTTTGTCATCGCCTATCAAAGCTTCGCAGCCTGTACTGACCCTGCTGGGTGCGATGCTGATATTTGGTGAGCGATTAAACATGATGCAATGGATCGGAGTAAGCATCGCTCTGTTGTCTTTTTATCTGCTCTCGCTATCAGGCAAGAAAGAAGGAATCGTATTTCGCAACAACAAGTGGGTATGGTTTATGGTCCTATCCATAATCAGTGGTTCGATGAGCGGTTTGTATGATAAATTTCTGATGTCGAGATTCGACCGGATGACCGTACTAAGCTATTATTCATTCTACCAGATGCTGATTATGCTGATCGTGATGCTCACGATCTGGTATCCACGGCGGAAAGAGAACACACCCTTTAAGTGGTCATGGGCAATTCCGTTTATTTCAATCTTTTTATGCGCTGCCGACTTCGCTTATTTCTTTGCGTTAAGCACGGAAGGATCTATGATTTCGATTGTTTCGATGATCCGCCGGAGCGGCGTATTAGTTTCATTTGGTTTCGGTGCACTTTTGTTTCATGAGAAGAACCTGAAAAGTAAAGTTGCAGACCTTATTCTGGTCTTTATAGGAATGCTCTTCAT
Organism: Bacteroidales bacterium; assembly: GCA_051657165.1. Lineage (GTDB taxonomy): Bacteria > Bacteroidota > Bacteroidia > Bacteroidales > UBA7332 > UBA7332. The sequence continues at coordinate 20,820 of JBOFKD010000291.1, forward strand.
CTATTTCGGGTCTAAATAAGAATTTAACAAGAATATTCTGAAAAAAAGAGAGCAAAGTATAGATGCATACAAAAGAATTAACTACATTTGCAAAGTTTTTGAGTCTAAACACTCATAATAAAACAAAGAGATAAATAAAACACTATTATAAAATAGAACTAAAAATTCTGAATGGCAGTATTTAATAACAGAAAGCCCACTACTAAAGAACCTGAGAACAGAATCAACGAATTCATTCGTGGAGTAAGAGAAGTTCGCCTTGTAGGAGAAAACATCGAAGCTGGTGTATACTCATTTACTGAGGCTTTAAACATGGCAGAAAGTCAAGGTCTTGACCTTGTTGAAATCTCTCCAAATGCGGCTCCTCCGGTTTGTAGAATCACTGATTATCAGAAATATCTATATCAACAAAAGAAGAGACTTAAAGAACAAAAAGCGAAAGCTACTAAAATTGTGGTTAAGGAGATTCGTTTCGGACCTCAGACAGATGATCACGATTACAACTTTAAGTTGAAACATGCGAAGAGCTTCTTAGAAGAAGGTTCTAAAGTAAAAGCGTATGTATTCTTTAAAGGTCGTTCTATCCTTTTCAAAGATCAGGGAGAAGTTCTTCTGCTTCGTTTTGCTAACGATCTGGAAGAATTTGCAAAAGTTGACTCATTACCTCAACTTGAAGGTAAGCGTATGATTATTATGCTTTCTCCTAAGAAAAAAACGGAGGTTAAACCTAAAGCTCCGAAAAAGGCTGAAGAGGAGAATAAGTAATTCATTCAAATTGGAATTAAGCATAACGCTATATTCAGAGACAGAAAGGTTTTTACAATACAAACACTGTGCGTAGACTAGATTCCCTTTTGTTTCTTAAATTACTAATTTAAAATTTGTACAAAATGCCTAAGATGAAGACTAATTCCGGTGCCAAAAAAAGGTTTGCCCTTACCGGAACAGGAAAGATCAAAAGAAAACACGCTTTCAAACGTCACATTTTGACTAAGAAAACTA
>JBOFKD010000292.1:0-2337 GCA_051657165.1 Bacteroidales bacterium
CAAGATATATCCGACAACCTGGTCAGACGTATCCACTGCAACTAAGCTCAGCGCAGGTATAAATTCAGCACTATTCCGCAAATTCCGAACTAAGATATGCTCCCGATGATCACTATGCGGATCATTTGCAAAAGCTTCGGTCAAAAGACGATCGATTTGCTCATAATCTGCTTCGGACTCCTGACGAATGATTATTTGCATATTCATTTTAATTTTCCTTCCCAATCCGTTTCTTTGAAACCAACCAGAACAAAATCCGGTGCTACCAGAATCGGGCGCTTCACCAATTTACCTTCCGAAGCCAGCAAATCCAGTAACTCTTCGTCCGATGCTTTTTTAACCACATCCTTCAATCCTAGTTCTTTATAGCGGACACCGCTGGTATTAAAAAACTTAGCAATCGGTAATCCACTTTTCGGAATCCATGTACTCAACTCCTCTTTAGTCGGATTAATCGTAATAATATCGCGGGATTCTACTTCAATCCCATTTGCCTTCAACCATTTTGCAGCTTTCTGGCAAGTTCCGCACTTTGCGTATTGTATAAACAACGGTTTCATAATCAATTATATTTTATTCTCCAATAATAGTTGCAACAAGTCTCCTGCCCGAAGCCCTGTTTCTGAACTCACACAAATAAATTCCCTGCCACATCCCCATATTCAATTTACCATTCGTTATCGGGATCGTCAGATTTACTCCGATCAACGACGATTTAGCATGAGCCGGCATATCATCATCGCCCTCATACGTATGCTGATAATAAGACTCTCTTTCTTTAATCAGCCGATTCATGATTTCGTTCAAATCAGTCAGAACCTCAGGGCCTGCGTTCTCATTAATCGACAATGCAGCCGAAGTATGCTGAATAAAAAGATGAAGAACTCCGATATGAGGTAATGCGGGAAGTTTCTTTAAAACTTCAGAAGTAATTAAATGGAAACCTCTCATTCGGGGAGCGAGCGAGAATTCAATCTGCTGAAACATAACTATATTTTTTAATAGACCTATTTTCACAAAGATAAAAATAAATCACAATGACCGACCTCATAATTGGATCAGTATCTATAAAATTAAACAATATCTCCTTCTTCTGAGTTCTTCTTAATCTGAAAAATAGAACAATAATGCACAAATGGAAGCGCCTTTTTGTTATCTTTGATAGTAATGTACAATCAATAAACCAGCTGTTATGACACAAACGACCCCTCAAATAGAGACACATCCGCTAGAGCCCTTCCTACCGGGGAATGCTCATATCCTTTTGCTCGGCAGTTTTCCTCCGCAATCACACCGTTGGTCTATGAATTTCTTCTATCCGAATTTTCAGAATGATATGTGGAGAATCATGGGATTGATCTTTTTCAACAATAAAGATCAATTTGTTGATAACGTTCATAAATCATTCAAAGAGAAAGATGTTATAGATTTCTGCAACAGCAAAGGATTTGCTATTTTCGACACGGCCAGCTCAATCAAGCGACTCAAAGATAATGCTTCGGATAAGTTTCTCGAAGTCGTAGAACCAACCGATATCAAAGCACTTCTGGATAAGATTCCTGAGTGTAAAGCCATTGTTACGACTGGTGAAAAAGCAACAGAAACGCTTGCCGGGCTTTTTAATTGTACTACGCCTAAAATCAGCGAATACACAGAGCTTACATATAATAATCGCGTAATACGGCTCTACCGGATGCCATCATCGTCCAGAGCCTACCCGCTCGCTTTGTCTAAAAAGGCCGAAGTTTACGGTAATATGCTTAAAGAGTTGGGATATTAAATCCTGACTCTTTTTATTTATACGCTCCTCTGCTTATCTCTCCTGATATCTCATCACAGATTGACCGTAAATAAAATAATTTACGGTCAATCTAATATTTTTCGCAGCCAAAACAAGTTTTTTTCTACTTGTAGCAATATGTTAAACGTAGGTCGCACAAAAATGCGACCTACTCCGCACTTTTGTGCGACCTACTTCGCAATTTTGTGCGCTGTACACCGCACTAATTAATTTGGGTTACAAAAGAATTAATTCTCCCGATTTATATATTAGATTCAGTGCATCCTAAATTAATTATACCGTGATATTTCACAGTAAATCACTATATTTACCACATAGAAACTATTTTGTATGCTTTTTCAGCAATCTGTTTATTTTTGATGACTTTAAATTTGTTTCCGGCGCTTCATGAAAGACGATCAATCCGAGAAGAAAGCTTGAAAACACAAAAGCTGCAAAACATAACCGGACTTCGTAGAAAGCAAAATAAAGCAGGACAGTTTCCTGATTAACCCTATAAAACAAGAAAAATACTATGCCAATTAATTATCGACCTG
>JBOFKD010000293.1:0-2429 GCA_051657165.1 Bacteroidales bacterium
GGGGAATATAACTTCGACGGTAAATATTTCGTAGATCTTTCTGTACGTCGTGATGGTTCATCAAAATTCGGTTCGAAATCACGTTGGGCAACATTCTGGTCATTGGGTTCAATGTGGAATGCAAAATCAGAGAAATTCCTTGCACAGTATGATTGGTTGTCAAACGCGCAATTGAGCTTCAGTGTCGGAACATCTGGTAACTCTTCGATTCCAAACTATGATCACCTGGCTTTGATTGCAGCGGGACCACAGTATGATGGTAAACCGGGTATTGCACCGATGACAAAAGGAAACGAGAACCTTACATGGGAAAAACTGACAACGACTAATGTGGCTTTGAAATTAGGATTCTTCAATCGCCTGGATATGGGCTTGGAGTTCTACAATAAGAAGACAACAGACATGTTGATGGAAGTACCCGTTTCTTACGGAACAGGATTTGGCTTTAAATGGGATAACATCGGAGCGATGGTTAACCGTGGAGTTGAACTGGACGTGAATCTGGATGCAATCCGTACAAAGAATTTCGTATGGAATGTAAATGCAAATGTATCTTATAATAAGAATAAGATCACAGAGCTTTACAACGGACAAGATGAATACGAAATGGCAAACACAGGGATGCTACTGAAAGTAGGTCACTCATACGGTGAATTCTATATGGTACGTTTTGCCGGTGTAAATCCTGCAAACGGAGATGGTCTGTGGTATGACAAACAAGGTAACATCGTAAACGAATACAACGAGAGCGATCGTGTGTTGGTAGGCAAAAGCTACAATGCACCATGGCAGGGAGGTTTCGGAACGTCATTAAGCTACAAAGGCATTTCGTTAAGTGCACAATTCAGCTGGGTTGCCGATCGCTACATGATGAATAATGACCGTTATTTCGATGAAAGTAACGGAACGTTCACTATGTATAATCAATCAACACAATTATTGGATCGCTGGAAAAAACCGGGTGATATCGCCGCAATTCCGCGTCATGGTGTTTTGACACAAATGGATACACACCTTTTGGAGAATGCATCATTCTTGCGTTTGAAAAATCTGACAGTAGGATACGAGTTGCCGGCTTCCTTGTTGAGAAATACAAAAATCATTGAGCGAGTTCGTTTCTATGGACAAGGACAAAACTTATTCACATTTACTGGATTTACAGGAATGGATCCTGAGTCAAGCATGAATATCTATGCGGCTTCTTATCCTTTGGCACGTCAGTTCTCTTTCGGTGTCGAGATTTCATTCTAATGCAGTATTGGTGCGATAAATAAAACAGTTTAAAATGAAGAAAATTAAAATATATACATTGGCTATCTTGTCTTTCATGATGTCTTCATGTCAGGATTTTTTGACAAGATACCCCGATACAGCAATTCCTGAAGATAAGGCAATGCAGACATTGGAAGATTGTTCTGAAGTTGTTTTAGGAATCTACAGCTGTTTCAAAAACTCAGGACTATATAGCGGTGCATTGACATTGGCTCCTGACTTGCAATCAGACTATGTGTATGCGGTAAAAGGTTATACAAATACATACGGAGACATCTATCGTTGGGAAATCCGTCCGAATGATTCATATGTAGCAAGTACTTATGCTGGTCTTTATCAGATTGCATCACGTTGTAACTTCTTTATGGATTATAAAGATCAGGTATATTCGACACTGACAACAAAGACGCAGATTGATGAGTTTAATCGTCGTCTGGCAGATGTACATTTTGCAAGAGCATTAGCATATGCCGATCTGATCCGTACATTTTGTGAAGCCTATGATCCTCAGACTGCAGACAAGCAGTTAGGTATTTCATTAGTTGAAACCTATAAAGGGACAGATATTGTAGTACCACGTTCAAGCATGAAAGCATCTTATGAATTTGTTCTGGAAGACCTGAATCAGGCAGAGAAATTCATGACTCGTGAAGGAGCAGATGCCAAATATTTCACAAAAGCAGCAATATGGACACTTAAGTCACGCGTATATCTTTATATGCATGAGTGGACAAAGGCAAAAGAATATGCTGCAAAAGTGATGGATCTGAACTATCTGGGACTAACAGATGCAACGAAGATTACGCATATTGATGAGGCTACTAATGAGCGTATCACCGAATACGATGTTATGTGGCGTTATGATGAAGGAAAAGAAATCATCTGGAAAATAGCGATGAGCGCAACGGACAAAGGTGGATCATTAGGTCGTATCTTCTTAGGCTTCAACAGTGCTAAATATTATCCGGATTATATCCCGGGAACAGAGGTATTGAATAAGTATGCGAATAACGATGCTCGTTATTTCAGCTTTTTCAAGGATGTAAATACAGGTTACGGATTCAAAGCAACGATTCTGACTAAATTTCCGGGAAATGCCGATATCGATGCAGGAACAGGCCGTTATTTTGTAAATATGCCGAAGGTATTCCGTTTAG
>JBOFKD010000294.1:0-5952 GCA_051657165.1 Bacteroidales bacterium
AGCTCTACGCCAAAGATACTGTACAGGAGCAACCAAAAAATGCATTAATTTGGAATACGGAAATAAGACGAAAATGAATAATCCGGTCAGAATATGAAGTTTATGTATTAAACTCATCTGAGACATTACTGATGCCGCATTTGGACTTAAGCTTACGACACCTTTAGCCCAGGTATCTAATAAAAAATACTGTTCTGGAGGAGAGACGGCTGTTATAGCCGTAGACCATACTCCTAAGAAGATCTGTACAGAAACCAGCAATGAGATGAAAATGTCATGAATAGAACTATTATCATGGACCCTTTCATTCATTAAGCGCCGGTAAGATAATATAACTATACCAATAAAAGCACATACTCCAAAGAATGACCCCATTGTGATTGCTAATATTCTTTTTGTAGCAGGCGTCATAACCAGCTCATAAAGCCATCTGGGTGTAAAAAGTCCAAATATATGCCCTAAAAGAACAAACACAATTCCATAATGAAATAACAGTAAAGCCATATCATAGAGTTTATTCTTCGATAATAATTGAACGGATGTTGCCTGGATTGTCTTAGAGGCCTTAACAAATCGTGTCGCAATACCAAAAATCAGTAATGCGATGACGACATGAGGAAGATAGTTAAACAATGTATTATCCCAAAAATTAGTCATAAGGCTATTGAATATTTAATTATCAATATTAATACCGGATTGATGTAAATTACATCCTGAACAAGCCATTTGAATAGCATCAGAAGGTCCGGTATCTTTATAATAAGAAGCTGTTCCTTTACTTGCATATTCTTTGATCAACACCTCAACCAATAAAGCATAAGGACTTTCTGCCTTACTTAGATTTTTGTGAAGTTCATTCAACACCTCAACTACTTCGGCCAGATAATCTCTTGATGTTACAGAATCTTTTGTTGATCCTAAGAAATCGAGATAAACAGGTAAATAATCAGGCAATTCACTGTTTGTGAGAATTAATCCTTCATCTTCATACATCATTTTAAGATTAACCATAGCCATACCCCTTTGTTTTGAATCGCCATAGATATGATCAAACATATACAAAGAAGCTGATGGGGTATAATCAAATATATGAGTGTATATCTGTTCCCATTCGATCAAAGACATATGACAGAAATTCTTAATGAATTTGTTAATCTTATATTTAGATTTGGAGCTTAAAGTATTATTCAGAGACAAAAAAGCTTCAAATGAAGGTAATGCCTCCTGCACTTTAGCAGAAGGATAATCTAAAAGTATAGATATTAATTTTAAACATTTATCCATTATAAACCTCCCATTAAGTTTTTACTTCGTTCTTTCCCATGAGGCTTCTCAAACCCTGATTCGGAACGAGTCGCAAATGTGTCATGAAAATGATCTGTCCTTACTGTAGGAATAACAAAACGCTCTTCATACGGCGCTAATGCCAGATACCTGTACATTTCATCTATTTGCAGAGCAGTCAATCCTAGCTTATTATATATAGAAGGATCAATAACATCATTATCAACAAATTTATTACGCATCAGGTTTCTCATACCTACAAGCTTACTCATCGCAGTTTTTATAGGTTCCTCATTACCTGCGCACAACATATTTGCAATATATTTGACAGGAATACGCATTTCCTCGACAGTGGTCAGTTCAGGAGCCTCCGGATTATTTTCTAATTCATAAATTACTGGAGAAAGAGGAGGTATGTACCAAACCATTGGTAAAGTACGGAACTCAGGATGAAGCGGAAAAGCAATCTTCCACTCTTTCATCATTTTATATACCGGCGAAATTTTGGCTGCTTCTATAATCTGATGAGGAATACCTTGAGCTGTAGCTTCTTTGCATACATTCTCATCGTGAGGATCTAAGAATATGTTCAACTGCGTTTCGTAGAGTTTTGCCGGATCATTCTCTGAAGCATACTCCTTAATTCGCTCTTCATCGTAAAGCATTACTCCGATATATCTTATTCTTCCGACACATGACTCAGAGCAAACTGTTGGTTTTCCATCTTCAATACGAGGAAAACAGAAAGTGCATTTTTCAGACTTCTTTCTCACCCAATTGAAATAACTCTTCTTATAAGGGCATGCACTAACACACTCTCTCCATCCTCGACATTTATCCTCATCAATTAATACAATACCATCTTCATCTCTTTTATATATAGCTCCTGAAGGACAGGCTGCTACACAAGCCGGATTAAGACAATGTTCACATAATCGGGGTAAATAATACATAAATGAACGTTCAAAAGAATCGAAATCCTTTAAATCCAGTCCGGAAAGATTGGGGTCAGATGAACGGTTTACAAATGAGCCACCCAAATTGTCTTCCCAATTAGGCCCTTTATTTATCTTTTCCATCCGTTTACCTGTCAAAATAGAATAGGGGCGTGCTGTAGGCGGAGTTTTAAGTTTGCCGCTACTTTGCAGGGTTGAATAGTTAAATGTGAAAGGCTCATAATAGTCATCAATTGAAGGCATATACGGATTTGCAAAAATCATAGATAACTCCATGAGTTTAGATCCTTGCTTCAATTTAAGTTTATCACCTTTCTTTATCCAGCCCCCCATATATTTATCCTGGTTTTCCCAGTCTGTCGGATAACCTGGCCCTGGCTTGGTCTCAACATTATTAAACCAGGTGTATTCGACACCCTGTCTGGAAGTCCAAACATTTTTACATGTAACAGAACAAGTATGGCAGCCTATACATTTGTCCAGGCTTAAAACCATACATATTTGAGATTTAATCTTCATTCTTTAGTGAATTAATTAATGCTTAAATTTAGTCATTACCCCATTCAACTTTCGAAACAGCTCGAATTATAGCGACCTCATCACGATTTGCTCCAATAGTTCCATAATAATTGAAGCTATACGAAAGTTGAGCATAACCGCCAATCATATGAGTTGGTTTCGGACAGATGCGAGCTAAAGAGTTATGCAATCCACCGCGAACCCCCGTATGTTTACTTAAAGGCATATTTATGAAACGCTCTTGATTATGATAAAGGATCAATGCTCCTTCCGGTATTCTCTGGGACAATACTGCACGACACATAGTAGCGCCATTATCATTGAATAATTCGACCCAATCATTATCCTTAATGCCTATCTTAGAAGCATCTGTTTCACTTATCCATACAACAGGGCCTCCACGTCCAAGTGTAAGCATCAGTAAATTATCTGACCACATAGAATGGATTGTCCATTTATTGTGTGGTGTAATAACATTTAGAGCAAGAACCTCTTTCTTATCTTTGATGTCCATTTTAGCTAAAAGTGAATTAACAGCTTTAGTCGAAATAGGAGGTTTATATGTAACAAGTCCTTCGCCGAACTCTCTCATCCAGATATGATCCTGATAAAAAGATTGGCGCCCGGTTAATGTTCTCCAGGGGATCAGTTCATGCACGTTTATGTATCCGGCATTATAACTGACCTTTTCGGACTCCATACCACTCCAGCAAGGAGATGTAATAGCCTTGCGAGGCTGAGCGACAAGATCATCATAACGCAAGTGATCTCCTTTACGCCTGTTTGCTAAATGGGAATGGTCTAATCCTGTTTTCTTTTCCAGACTTTCCCATGCTTTAACAGCAACACGACCGTTACTTTCCGGAGCTAAAGTCAGAATTGTCTCTGCTGCTTGAATATCTGTCTGAAGTTGAGGTAATCCTTGTGATTCACCATTCTCGGTCACTATAAAATTCATCTCTTTTAGTAACTCAAACTCATCTTTTGCATCCCAACTAATACCTTTGGTTCCAACCCCCTTACTTGAGACTAAAGGGCCTAATGACGTAAAACGTTTGTATGTCTCGGGGTAGTTTCGCTCAACGGCTATAATATTAGCCATATTTACACCAGGTTGAGGTAATTTACCTGTCTCTTTCCAGTCCTGTACATTAGCACATTCAGATATTTCCATAGGCGAGTCATGCTGTATTGCCTGTAAAACAATATCTGTTTCTTTACCTAAATGGTTTACACAAAGCTCAGAGAATTTCTTTGATAATTCTCTGAACATTTCCCAATCTGAACGAGCTTCCCATACCGGATCAACAGCTTGGCAGAATGGATGAATAAATGGATGCATATCCGTGCTACTGATATCATTCTTTTCATACCAGGTTGCAGCGGGCAATACAATATCGGAATGCAAAGTCGATGTAGTCATGCGGTAATCAGCTGTAATAACCAGATCAAGTTTTCCTTCCATATCTTCATCCACCCACTTCACTTCTTTAGGTAGAGAAACCCCTCTTTGCTTTAAGTTATCACCACCAACACTATTTTGGGTTCCTAGCAGATGTTTCAGAACATATTCCATACCTTTTGCACTGCAACCGATCAAATTAGAGCGCCAGATAAAAAGATTTCGAGGATAGTTTTGCTCATTATCAATATCCTCACTCGCCATAGCTACTTCTCCTGATTGAAGCTTTTCACATAACCAATCTTTAGGATCCTTATTAGCCGCTTCTGCCTTTTTTACTACCTCCAGTGAATTCATATTAATTTCCGGAGAGCAAGTAGTCCAGCCCATACGCTGCGCTTTTATATTGCAATCGACAATTGATAATCCTTCCCATCGTTTTTGATCAGCAAGAGGAGATAATATTTCCGATAATCCGACATGTTCATAACGCCATTGATCACTATGCATATAGAAGTAAGAGGTCGAATTTATCTGACGAGGAGGACGTAACCAGTCTAAAGCGAAAGCCAGAATACCCCAACCAGCCAAAGGACGGATCTTTTCTTGTCCTACATAATGGGACCAACCTCCTCCGGATTGGCCGACACATCCACAAAGTATCAATAGATTAATAGCACTGCGATACGTCATATCAGAGTTGTACCATTGATTTACTCCGGCACCTATGATTATCATTGATTTACCTTGTGTTTTAGCTGCATTATCAGCAAATTGTCTGGCAACTGTAATAACTTGTTGCATTGGTACGCCTGTAATCTGCTCCTGCCACTTAGGAGTGAAAGGGAGATTGTCGGAATAAGACCTCGCAGAATTTACATCATTTAATCCTCGATCCACACCATAATTGGCGATCATCAAATCTAAAATAGTCGTACAATAAACGGTCTCAGTTCCTGTATTTATTCCAATTACCGGTACATTATGTGTGATGATATCAGCATGCTCCGTAGCATTAATAAAAGGATTCTTATAATTCTCCCCACCGAAGAAAGGAAAAGAAACTTCAAGAACCTGATGATTATTTTCAGAAACACTTAATATCGGATCGAATATATTACCTGTACGGACATCTTTTAATTCGAGATTCCATTTGTTATCACCATCCCACCGCGATCCAATTGTTCCATTCGGTATTACGGTTTCTCCATCACGTGTTAGCAAGATCGGACGCCAGTTTGCATGTTTATTAATACCTAAAGTATCACTAAAATCAGAAGCTTTCAGTATTTCTCCGGCAACCCACCGCTCGCCATTCTTCTCTAGCTTCACTAAAAAAGGGAGATCGGTATATTGCTTGGCATAATCCGTAAAATATGGAATTTGTTTATCAACATAAAATTCTTTTAGAATAACATGCCCCAGAGCCATTCCCAAAGCTGAATCTGTACCTTGTTTAGGTCTGACCCAAATATCAGAAAACTTTGCAGCATCGTTATAATCCGGTGCAATAACTACGACTTTAGTCCCCTTGTATCGGGCTTGTGTCATGAAATGTGCATCCGGAGTACGTGTTACAGGTACGTTTGATCCCCAGAGCATGAGAAATGTCGAACTAAACCAGTCGGCACTCTCAGGTACATCGGTTTGTTCTCCCCAGGTTTGTGGAGAAGCAGGTGGTAGGTCACAGTAAAAGTCATAAAAACTCAAACTTGCTCCTCCAATCAAATTAAGGTATCTCATGCCGGAAGCATATGAAACCATGGAGAAAGCAGGAATAGGAGAGAACCC
>JBOFKD010000295.1:0-1051 GCA_051657165.1 Bacteroidales bacterium
GCATATAGATGTTACTCACCTTAAAAGTGTAATAGACGATTCTGTGAAGAGTAATTACGCACAATCAGATAGCGAAATGGACTCGTCAATTCCGGTTGATACAATTACAAGCCGGATCATGATGATGTGTCGTCTGGAAGCGCGATTACTGAAAAATGATACTACAGATGTCGAACATTTGCTTTTAGCTATATTGAAAGAGGATAAAAACATGGCGAAAAAAATCTTAAACGAACATGACGTAACGTATGATAAAGTTTATCAGATCGTGAACGGAAAAAATACAGAAATAAAAAAAGAGGAGCTGCCTAAAGCCGGATTCACCGAAGAAGATGACGATGAAGACAGCGATAAGGATAGCTTTGGTGCAAGCCAGCAAACTAATTCGACAGATAAGTCAAAGCATGCGGCTAAACCGGTAAAAGATACTCCTGTATTGAATAATTTCGGTACGGATTTAACAAAGGCTGCTCAGGAGGAACGTCTTGATCCGATTATCGGAAGAGAGAATGAAATTGAGCGTGTAGCTCAGATCCTGTGTCGCAGAAAAAAGAACAATCCGATCTTGATTGGTGATCCCGGTGTAGGAAAATCAGCGATTGTAGAAGGGTTGGCTGCACGTATCGTTCAAAAGAAAGTATCACGTTTGTTGTTCAATAAACGTATTATTTCTCTGGACATGGCATCTGTAGTAGCGGGTACAAAATACAGAGGTCAGTTTGAGGAACGTTTGAAATCTATATTGAATGAACTGAAAGAAAACCCGGATATAATTCTTTTCATTGATGAAATTCATACAATAGTCGGAGCCGGTGGCGGAGGTGGTTCTCTGGATGCTGCCAATATTCTGAAACCTGCATTAGCCAGAGGCGAAGTTCAGTGTATCGGTGCGACAACTATTGACGAATACAGAAAAACAATTGAAAAGGACGGAGCTCTGGAAAGACGATTCCAAAAGATTATTGTATCGCCTACAACATCGGAAGAGACAATTCAGATTCTGCGTAACATCAAGGAGCGCTATGAGGATCATCATAATGTGAAATATACA
>JBOFKD010000296.1:0-35847 GCA_051657165.1 Bacteroidales bacterium
GAGCAAGGTATTACGAACCAGTCCTCTCTCGTTTCACAACCATGGATCCGCTTGCCGAAAAGTATTATTCTATTTCTCCTTATGCGTATTGTGCGGGGAATCCGGTGATGTATGTGGATCCGGATGGGAGGAAGATAGATTTATATCAAATGTCGGAAGAGGAAAGAATTCAATATGATAAGGAGATTGGGGTAATTAAAAGGAATAGTGAATTATTCTCAAATTTATATGCAGCATTAGAGAGTTGAATTCAGCAATTATCAAAGGTCTCCTGTGAATATATTCTACAGGAGACCTTTGTGATTTTCTGTTATTGTATAATGAAACGAATGACTTTACTACAGGATGTAATATCAGCTTTCAGGATATATACACCTTTGCTCATTTTGTCTGGTCGGACTGTTATAGAATCTGAATTGATCACTCCTTGTCTGACTAGGGTTCCGTTTATATTGTACAGACTCCATGTTCCTGATTCCTGTGTATGATTCTGTATTATTATCTCTTGTCCGTTATAGATTACAGATAACTGATTATTCGCGTTTGTCTTTTCATCAGATGTTGTATCCCATTCAGAATAGTGATATAGCGTATTCTTCTCATAAATTATACTCTCATTTCTATAATTGGTTTTCGATGAAGAAACCATGATGTCCGGATGCTGCGAATGATAGGTGAAAAACTCTTCCGTTAAAGAATTACCAAGAGCATTATCCGAGTAGCTTTTTTTATATTTGATCTGATTATTTTCGTCTCTTTCTATGCTGTATCCAAATTTTCTATCCCAATAAGCCGGATCAGCCGGATCACCATATTTATTGCCGATTGCTTCATGTTTTGCATCAATCATTCCGTTAAAAGCATTATAAGCATATTTGATTTTAGATGATTCAGACTCACTGTTATTTGGCGTAACGACAGATACAGAGTCTGTGACACGCCCTTTAGAGTCCCACTCTATGGCCGTGTAATATTTTGGATCAGTGTCATGCTTTTCTTTCTTAGCAATATGCATATCAGTTGTAAACCATATTGATGTATTGTTTTGCTTGTTATTACAAATGATCGTATCGTTATTATATGCGTAAGTTTTGTAAACAAGATTACTTGTGGCAGATTTACTCTCTGAATATGTATTTATCTTATGGTCTTCATTGAACAAGAATGTCAATGTCATCGTTTTTTGATTTTCCCCTTCTGTAAAAGGATAAGTAAATACAATCTTACGCAGGTTATTCTCGATGCTTTCGTTTCTTGTTATTGCGGCATGTTGCCCGTTGTAGTTAACAGACACCGGGAAGCCTTCGTTATCGAGTTCATAAATTACAGGAAATTCATTTTCATAGTTTAAGCCTGATAAAGACTTCGTATAATATCTGAATCCATCGGGAAGGACTCTGAAATCATAACGGGATTCTGATTTTCTATATGATGCAGGCAATTGCCCGTTTAGTAAATTTCCTGTCTTATCATAGTCTGATTCCCATCCTTGCCGCCATGTTCCATCGTTTTCTAATGTGTACATTATATCTTTTTTCGTATGTCCCGTGTGAGGCATACCTGGTTCTGTTTCATAATATTCGGCATAAGTCTTATGTAGTCCGACCCATTTCCTTGTCCGCGTATTATAAACATATTCTGTCTTTCCGATAATATAGCCGTAATCATTACGTATATATTCTTTTCGGGTTAAAGGGATAGCCGTACAATAGGAGCATTGTTTATCCTCACCCCACTGTTCATCATAAAGAATATATTTCCAGTCAGATGTGAAGGACTGAATGCTTTTTGCAATTAGTAAATTAGTTTCGGATCGCTTATATGTATTGCTCGTATATGTGTTTGTGGATTCATCTACTACACCTTCTGTCAGAGAAGTTTTCCTCTCATCCAGGAGCACAAATCCGCGTTTGTCAGTATGTCTTCTGGACTCAATATTCCAGATGTTATTGACTAAACGGTAATAATCTATTTTAGTACCTCCATCAGGATAGCTGTATTCATAATATGACTTCTCGGGGATAGAGGGATTTTCTATATGTTGTTTATATAGTGTATTGTCCGGATAATACTCATACAAATTAACCTGAGTTACTTTAAGCTCATTATTTGTGAATTGATTATTCTCGTATAATGTCTCGCTTTCTATCATACCTGCCGGTGTATAGGTATAAACAATCTTTTCGAAGATCTTTCTGTCTGAACCGTACTTGCGGCATTCTGTGATCCGCTGATCTCCATCATACGAATAGGCATTTATTGTTTTTGAAGGCCCGTTAGTGTAAGATTCTGTTGAATCAAGTCTTAAGGGAATAAGAGTATTATTGCGACTCCCGAAATCAGGTGAAGAGATAGTAGGGATATTTGCATAGAGATTTTCATTTATTGCCGGGCTTATTATATATGCACACGACAGAAGTGTAAGCAGTAAAGATCGTTTCATGATTTATGTATAATGTGTTAATAAGGTAATTGTTTTCATTTTTAACTATAGGATGCAAAGGAAGTCATTAAATGGTTATAATATATAATATTCATGATTTAATTAAAAAAACATATGCAGTATTACTTCCTATTTATTAAGAGAAAAGAACAAAAGAAAGGAATATCTGTTTTTATTGTAGAGAATCGGAATAAGCAGATATGTGATGTCCGGAGTGTATAAATGATCAGACTTTTTTGATGATGAAGAAATATTTTTATGTTCTCATTTTTTTCTGGAGTATTCTCTCTGTATATTCTATAAATGCAGGAACTAATAAACAACGGATGTTTCATGCGTATCTGACAGGGGATATGGGATACTGGAAATCACAGATTGATTCATTGCGGAGTGCAGATCATCTGTCACGAGAAGAGAGTATGTCCTTATTACTTTATGAATACGAATATATAGGGTATTTGCTTGGCAAAAAAATGACTAAAGAAGCCGGAATATATTATCCGGGTGCTCAGGATAGGTTGAACAGACTGATAAAAGAAGGACGGACAGCTGAACTGGAATCTCTGATGTCTGCTTTTATAGGTTATGAGATTGGATTATCACCCTATAAGGCTCCTTTTATGGGAAATAAGTGTTTCGTTTATGCCGAAAAATCTATGCAAATGGCTCCGGATGAGCCGTGGGGTTTTCTTCAGCTGGCAAATGTGAAGTATTATGCTCCTGCTGTTTTTGGTGGCTCTAAAGATGAATCTCTTAAATTGTTTTATGAAGCCAAAGATCGTTTTCATAAACGGATAACGATTCAGACTCCCTGGAGATATGCTTCATTATTAAGAGCTATTGCTCAGAACTATGAGGCTTTGGGAGAATATGATAAAGCATTACAATGTTATAATTCAATTCTTAAACAATATCCAAATTATAAATGGGTGGCTGAGGTGCTTCGTCCGGGATTGTTGAAGAAAATGAATAAGCATTGAGTGATCACAAAAAGAGGTGGCGGATGAATTTATAAAATATTCATCCGCCATCTCTTTTTGTGGTTTTAGTATCCTGAGTTCTGTGTCATATTAGTGTTGGCATTAAACTCGGATTGAGGAATTGGTAGTACAATCTTATGATCGTCAGTCTTAATGATTTGTGACTCCGGATTGAGAATCAGATGCCATCCTCCCGATCTTTCAATATTAATACCATTACGCACTGCATCAAAGAACCGGTGTCCTTCGCCTACAAGTTCTTTTCTGCGTTCATTCAAGATTCGCTCCAGAGAAATATCCGTTGTACCGGCAGCCGGATTTGCGCGTGTGGCTATAGCGTTCAGATAATTAAGGGCCTTTTTGCTATCACCTGTTTTGAATGCGGCTTCTGCTGCGTTCAGATAAACTTCAGACAGGCGAATAACATTGATATTGTTGATAGTCACATTCATTCCTTCTTTTCCCGGATATTTCAGGATATATACTTTCTGATTGTCGAACGGTTTACCCTCTGCGCTCTCAGATTTAATTATCTGGTTGCGTATATCATCCGGATCTGACTGAATTAATTTCGTAAAAGCTTCCGTCAGGATGACTGCATTGTATCCTTCTTTGCTTAGCAGATACCCCGGAGCTTCTGTGCCGATATTATTAGTCTGAGTCATAACGATTTCAAATATAACTTCGCTTGTACCTTCTTTTCCCCATACAGAGCTGTATTCGTCCCGGCTCCACAAACGGTAATCAGAGTTTTGAATGACCTCTTCAGCATAGTGAAGAGCCAATTTCCAGTTGCCCTGATAGAGATACACTCTTGAAAGAAGAGCCATTGCACCGTATTTATTTATTTCACCCGGCTTTTTTTCGTCTGACATTAGAGTGATAGCTTCTTCGAAGTCTCTTATGATTTGTTCATAGCATTCTCTGACGGACTGACGTCCTGGTTGATAATCAGGTTTTACGGCTTCTGTGACAACAGGTACGCCCGGTGACTCTCCGTTATCCTGTGTATAAGGCCGGCCGAACAGACGGGTAAGGTCAAAAAGAGCCAGTCCTCTTAGTGCTAACGCCTTTCCGCGGATATCGTTTGTCTGAACTTCAGTGGCTCCACTCAGTGTTTTCCCCTCTAACTGATAGAGAAGATTATTCGCCTGGCGTATGGCAGAGTAAGGTTTATTCCACAATTCCTGCGGGATAAGGTTCGTGTTGGGGGTTTCCTGAAACCGGTATTGAGTCTCCAGTCTGGCCCCATCAGTTGTACATTGCATATCGTCTCCCTTAACATCAGCGTAAAGAGCAAAGAATGAACCATACCAGACATAATGCTGAAATTGTGTGTATATACCGTTTAATGCTACTTCAGCGTCCTTTATTGTTTCAAAAGCATCATCTGTAGGAAGTCCGACTGAGGGCTTAACATCCAGAAATCCTGAACAGGAGGATAGTAATAATGTAAGAGCCATTAATGCGGATTGTATTGTAGTTTTCATATGCAATTTTGTTTTAGAATTTTATATCAACCCCGAAAAGGAATGTTTTCAGAGCAGGAGTATCAAATGCTACAACTCCGTTTGATTGTGTCTCCGGATCATACCCTTTGTAGGCAGCCCAGGTCCATAAGTTGCTTCCATTGAAGAATAAACGTATCTGGTTTACTCCAAGAGCCGAAGTCCATTTTTGCGGTATAGTAGCTCCGACTGATACACTCTTTAGTCTTAAGTGGTTCGTGCTGTGAAGCCGGAGTGTCGAGGGGTATGAACTCTCATTATCCGTTTGTCCGTAAATGAACTTTGGATAAGCTGCCTGATCACCCGGATGTTGCCATCTGTCTTTGTAATAGGCCGGCACGTTTCGTGTGTATTGCGAACCTCCTCCGCTGTAGCCCTGCAAGCGGGCTCCTTCGTCTATACTGTATCCGCCTAAGGAAGATGTCAGTGTAAATGAAAGATCAATAAACTTATAGTTGAAACTGTTGGTTAATCCCATCGTTACATCCGGAGCTGCCTTCTTTGTGGCTATCTGATGTGCCTCAGCCGGATTGGTTGTAACGGATCTGTCTCTGCCGGTTAGATTGCCATTGTCATCATAAAGCGGAGCATTTATATAATATGTACCTTTTCCTGTTTCAGGATCTACACCTGCGAATTCTCTCAGGTAGAATGTGTGATACTCTTTCCCGATTTCGTGAATGAACGTGGTATTATACCAGGTCGAAATCATTTGTGTCTGTTTTCCGTCAAGAGCTTTAATCTTTTGTGTATTATGCGATAAATTAAAGTTTGTCTGCCAGCTGAAATCTTTAGCTATGATGTTTGTGCTTCTGATTTCAACCTCGATACCTTTATTGTTTATACGTCCTACATTCTTCAGATATGTATTAAACCCTGTAGTCGAAGAACTGGGTACATTCATAATCAAATCACGTGTATCGCGGTTGTACATATCTACAGATAACTGTACTCTGTTGATCAGTCCAATGTCAAATCCGACATTTAACGCATAATTCTTTTCCCAGCTCAGATTCGGATTAGGTTGAATTGTCTCCATAGATCCCGGCTGATCATTGTAGTTAAATCCATAGCTGTAAACACCTAAGTAGCCATAATATCCTCCCGGCATTGTACCGTTGACTCCATAAGACAGTCTTAATTTCATCTCATTCAGTATGTCAGAAGAAGCCTGCATAAACTTCTCGTTCGAAATACGCCAGGCTCCTGATACAGACCAGAAGTTACCCCATCGGGTAGACGGAGCAAGACGGGAACTTCCGTCTCTTCTGAAACTGGCTCCCAGATAATACGTGTCATTGTAATTATAATTGGCACGAGTCACTAAAGAAAGCAACCGCTCTTTGTCCCAACTTCCTCCTGCTGATTCGATTGTTGCGGCATTATCAAGAGCTTCAACATGAGTATTCGGGAAATTGGATTTTGAAGCAGACAATATATTTGAGTCAAACATTTCGACTTCATAAGCTGCTAAGGCATCGAAATCATGTTTTCCGATACTTTTAACCCAGTTGAAGGAAGTTGATGTATTTAATTTTTTGCGCTCAGTGACGCTTCGTGAGGCTGATCCGTTATTTTTCACACCATCACTTGTCTCCGGATGATAATAAACAAAATCATTAGTGAGATTGTAATCAAAACCTACCAATTGTTTAATTGTATATCCTTTTGCTATTTCGTAAGCTGCGGTTAATGTGTTAAATGAGCGTGTTGTGTTTGATTCAAATTTATTCAAATCCTGTGCTTGTCTTGGATTTGCAGGTTTTCCATATCCGAGAAATGATCCCATATTGTAATCACCGTCTTCAGTAAAGGCTTTGTCTGAAGGTGTTGCCATAACAGATATGGCTAGAAGTGGATTTGAGAAGCTGGTGCGCTCTGTGTTTGCATTCTGCTGCATGGATGCAAATAATATATTAGCTCCCAACTTTAATCTGCCTTCGGTATGTAGCAGATTCAGTCTTCCGGTAAATCTGCTTAAATCTGAATTTCGCGAGATTCCCTCTTGCTTTGTGTAGCTAAGTGAACTAAAAAACTGTGTTTTATCATCTCCTCCTGATACGGATGCTTCGTAATTCTGAGAGCGGCCTTTGCGGAAAAGTCTGGCTTTCCAGTCTTCCCATCCGGTTGATGGGAGCCATGCATAAGAATCAATATTATCATCAGCGAAAGCTTTTGCTTCGCTTGTGCTCTGATTTTGTATATCTGTAGCATAGTTATAAAGCCCTTCGTATAAAATACTGCGGCGATCATCTCCATTCATGACCGGTCTGTAAGGTGTGGCAAAATCACTAAACCCCTGAGTTGTGCGAAGGTTAACCTTAAGCTTTCCGCTTTGTCCGGCTTTTGTCGTAATAATAATCACACCATTTGCTGCACGGGAACCATACAGTGATGCCGCAGCAGCATCTTTAATAACTGTCATACTCTCGATATCTGCCGGATTGAGAGATGCCATAATACTGCTTCCTGTATTCATCCCTTCAGTGGATGATTTATTTGACAGATTTCCAGAGAGAACAGGTACTCCATCAACCACGTACAATGGTTCGTTGGATGCATTGATAGAGCCCATACCCCTGATCCGTACGGAAGACGGGGCACCCGGCATTGATGAGGTTGAGGTGACCTGAATACCCGAAACCTCACCCTGTAACTTTTGTTCGACGGACAGTGACGGGATATTATTGATGCGTGCAGAGCTTAGTCCGCTTGCCGAACCGGTAAATGTACCCCGGTTATAATTACCGTATCCTGTTACGATGACATCATTCACCTCAATTGCATCCTCTTCCATAAGGACAATCATATTGGGGCTGATTTTTTGTTTCTTTTTTCGCATTCCGAGAAACGCGAATTCTAACTCGTTGGTTTTTGAAGATACTTTTACTTTAAAAATTCCATTTTCATCTGTGATTCCTCCTTGTCTGGTTAAAGGGTCAACGACGGTTACTCCCATTAATGGCTGTTTGTCAGCCATACTTCTTACGATCCCTGTGATTTCATTTTCCTGTGCATAAACTGAGATGGCACTTATTATGCATACAAATGTTGCAAACAGAAATTTTTTCATATTTGTCTTTTTACTATTTATAGCTATTTATAAGCCATAATTATGCCATCTTATTCTTTGTTGAGCTCTGTTTCTAAGCTAAGTGTTTGTGAAACAGTATTTCAAGCAGGCTTATTTTTTATTTCAATAATATTGTGTAAGTATCGATTGTAGACATTGTGTGGAATAATGTGGAAATAATACACATTAAATGAGAATAAATAAAATAAGCGGAGTCAGATATTTATCTAATATCTGACTCCGCTTATTTTGTTTGTATAAAATGATTAATAATGTTAATTATGGATATGATTTTATTGATTTAGATTTTGAGAATTAACGAAACCAGAAGCAGATAAAGTTATTGATTCTGTTGAATTATCTTGTGTAGTATAGAAATATAATGGAATAACTGTCCCGGATGAATATGCTCTATATCTAAATCCACCACCACCTGACAGAGGTGTTACATTTATCATTTCTCCAGTATTTTGATTATTTGCATCAATAGCTAAAGTACTTGTATTAATAGTAACATCTAAGGGACTTGATGCACTAGCGGATCCTGGAGGAAGTTGAAGATAAAGTATAATTTGTGACTGATTATACATTATTCTTGGTTTTATATGTAACCATGAAATAAATGTTTTCTGATTTGTAGAACTCGCTGTAAGATTAATTAACGCATCTGAGAATAATGTTCCGGATACCGTCACAGGTCCTGTTGCATTTGCAGAGTTTGTTACAAAATATAAATCTTGGACTCCAGATTGAGTTGCAGTATATTGATAGTAAT
Source organism: Bacteroidales bacterium (assembly GCA_051657165.1). Classification (GTDB taxonomy): domain Bacteria; phylum Bacteroidota; class Bacteroidia; order Bacteroidales; family UBA7332; genus UBA7332. The sequence goes on from JBOFKD010000296.1 coordinate 8,780, forward strand.
ACTTTTGATTAATAATCGTAACTGGAATCGTATTCTTGGAGTTGTCAGGAGATAGATTTGGTGCTAATATATTAAAAGTCATAGGAAATTGAATTGCAGGGACCGTATTTGGTATTGTAAAACTTAATTTTACAGGCATATTCTGAGCTAATGCAACTGGATTAGGTGTTATGTAGGGCATTGACATCGTATATGGATACCGATATTGTACATTTATAGTTCGAATTAATCCAAGCTTAGAAACGATAATTTTACCAGTTGCAAGAAGAGCTCTTGGCATTGGTCCGGTAGTTCCTGTAATTACACTTTGAGGCCCGGTTGCTGGTGCAATATTGCTAGTATATGTTGTCAATATTGAAGGTAATACAGGGTTGTTTATATCATCATTTACCAATACAACAGATGCACCAATGTTGTTGTATCCTAATGATGTACCATTAGGAAAATAAGCATAAGTGATTGAGAAAGATTGATTCGCTCTGGTGAGAATTAAGTTTGTTTGTTGAACACCTAATACCGCAATTCCATCTGATATCGTTAGTAAAGGTTGTAATACTATCGATGTCAATATGTTGTTTGATGCAGGCGATTGAGCAGCAGCAGCAGCAGTAGAATATCCTTCTGCTGTAACCGTATTTATTGTTATATTATATTGAAAGTTTCTTATTATATCAAGTAGAGAAGTTGTATTTGGTAATATAAAATCAACCTTATAATAACAAGTTTTTGGCGTTGCCCCTGCACTAGCTATGTAATTGCCTTTGACAATAACATAGGCAGGATTAGTTATTCCATTATTTTTTCTTTCATAAAGATATAAAGCGTCATTAGCCTGAGTTGTAAATGCAGAAAGTGGTAATATGGAAGAGCCAGATGCTTCTGTAACAACTCCAGTTGTAAAAATACCGGTTTGAGCATTGAATGGAGCAACAGACCCATATTCTAATGCATTACCAAGTGCAAATCTAATATCGGTAAGTTTTGGGTATATCGCTGAAGTACTATTAGGGTTAACAGTTACTTTAGCGATATTTCTTATCAGGCTTACTGTGGTGGGAAAAGTGCTAGATGATATACCGTTGTTAAGCATCTCTCTATGCCAATATGCCACCTGATCTTTAAGCGTAAGAGAAGGTATTAAAGTTGTCTCACTTGTATATAAATTAGCAACATCAGAAAATGTTGAAAAGTCATAGTTTGAGACAAAATGTATAATACGTGGTTGTGAACTAGTAATGATTCTTACAGAGTATGTCGATCCATTTAATGTAGCCGTATATCTGGATAAGAATAATCCATTCTGATCAAATACTAATAAATTTAAAGATTGCGGAATTGTCGCTTCATCTTTACCTTTTGTTCTATTTATTTCAGCTTCAGGAATATTTATTTTGAAAGACAAAGTAATTTCCTGATCATCTTCTGAGGTTTTTTCCAGAGGAACGTCAGTTGTACAACCAATGATCCAAATAAATGATATAATTATATATATATACTTTTTCATGTCAATTTTGTTTTTTTGGATTTAACTATAGCATCCATGTGTCAGTTACGCATCTTATATATGCAGAACTGTTGCTACTACCATAAGTAAAGACACCGTTGATAAAGTCGTAATATGCATATTGATACGCGCTCCAGTAAGCTGGCCCTATTAATAATTTTTTTATAGCACTATTTGTATCCATCTGTATTTGTTGGATAAGTAGAATTTCAGCCATTGTTGGTATACGCCAATTTCCTCTTGCATATGGTAGTTCCTGATAAGTCTGACATCGTCCCTGAGACAGAGAATACGAGTACGATTGGGTAATTCCTCTTTGTGATGCGATAATAAATTGAGGAGAACGTAAATTATTACCTTGTAAATCTGTTCGGGTAGTCATAACACCTGAATTAAATTGCCGCGGATCACCTACAAAATATTGATTACCTGTTTGTACGACAGTGCTTATTTTGAAAAAATTAAAGTTAGTCTGTCCCGGAGCTCCGCCAGGATTATTAGCTGTACCATTAGTTGCACCTGCATTTAAATCTGTTGATTGTGTAGCAGTAACATAAATAGGTGGATACTGATTAATCACGACCTGTTGGTTTATTACAGTAGCACCTATGGTTGATACTGTGAAAGAGATATATTTAGGAACATAATTTATAGGTATACTTGAATTAATATTTATGACCATATTATTATTATCAGCAGTTATGACCGGAAATTCAGGGTTTCCTGAAACATAGTTTTTAATGGTACGATTTCCATTAATATCATATTCCTCACAATAAGCTTTTATATTTGATATTTGCACAGGCAAACTTGATGAAAAGCCAATGGAACGGTTTGATATATTGTATATGTTCACAAATAATTCGTGAACAACCATGTATTGATAATTTATGAAGTCTGCAAGAATATTGCTTGTACTCCAATCAACAAGTGTAAAGTTACCATTCAAAGTTTGAGGTGTTTCAGGTGAAGTGCTACCAAGTCCGGAAATACTAATATTTATATCATATACAGTATTTCGAAGTAACTTAAAAGAAAGATTGTCGGATATATTTGGAGAATTAAGATAGTTAAAAGGAACTTTATAATATCCTTTAGATATAGTTGAAGTAGTATTGTTTTTCCAGGTAACTTCAATGAGTAGATATGGTTGTTTACTGTTATCAAGAGTCCAGTCATTTTCGTAGCAATAAAATGGCTGGAAGATATTACCTTGTCCAGGTAACATAATGTTCCTGTATGAAGTATTTTTAAAATCAGGGCCAGAAGAACTATACGGATTGTTATCTGTTAGACTGGTTTTATCAATATAATTAACCATCAGAATTTGTGCAGACATAGCAGTATAGCCAGTTACGCTTACCTGACTCAACGTTGTGCGGATTTTAACAGCAGCACGCTTCATATTTACATTGGGTATTGTTGCTGCTGAAAATGATAATTTAGTCGTAACAGTCCCATCCATCAGAAAATTTGTTTGTGGATGCAAGTTTCCTGTAAAATCACTACTTTCAATAAGTGATCTTACGTTGTCATAGGTTGCATATCTTAGTTGATTTGAAGGAATTGATGAGTTAGCAATAACAAGTAATGTATAGTTTGTAAGATTGTCAAATAATACAAAGTCATCAGGAATGAAATTTAGCGTAACTTTTCCTGTTACTGGATTATATTCGGTAGCAATATCAGGTTGTGCATAATATTTCTGTGTTTGTCCATTATAAAGCATTACATCTAAACGGTCAATTTTATTTTCGTTTAATGCAGGATCGCCTATGATAGTCCCTTTCGTTCTTTTTTCAGAGGAAATATTTAATTGAAATTCCACTGTATTCTGATTTTTGTCGTAAGGGTTATCAAATTCATTTGTACTACAACCTACCATGATAAGTAGTATTAGTATACTTATGTATTTAAATAAGAGTGCTTTCATATATTTGTCTTTATTGTGGAATTTGATAAATAGAATATCGAGTACCGGCATTTAACCCGTTGATGTCAATTTCCTCACCGCCTACAGTGATAAACAGATCTGTTTTGATACCAGGTGCTGTTTGTAGCTGGCGAGGTGTAACCTTAATTTTATAAACATAGCCGGGATTTGTAATGCCTTGCGATACGGCATTATCAGTATAATCAAATTTGAAATCTTGTCCATTTGATAATGAAGCTGACCAAATAGCTCCCGGAGGTTCATTAAGAGTGAATTGAAAAGTCGCATCTTCATTATAATATACATATATATTACCTTGATTAATGCTTGTCCCTCCAGCCCAGGAACCAGAGAAGTTTATAACCTGATCAAAACCAATATTAGAATTAATCAAATTCCATGGGAGAACATTTAATGTAAAGTCTTCCTGAAGCTCTCCCGGACGAGTGATCGTTCCTGAAATTATATAATGTTTACCTCTTAACGTACTATAGTCAGTATAAACATTAGAGGAGTTTACAGTTCCTAAAGGGACCGTATATACCGAGATTAATCCATTGTATGTAGTCCCGATTAAAAGATAAGTAGCATTATCTATGATATTGTTTTCCGGCGCCAGAATATTTTCCGGAATTAGTTTATTTGAAATAAGATAATTAGGAGTCGTACCGATTGTAATAGGGGCATTAATCAGGCTATACTGATAATTCGAATAGTCTAGCGTACTGTAATGCTGACCACCGAAATGATAGTGATTAGCTCTGTTCATAAGCCATATTTGAGTAACTTTTACTGTAGCTCCGGATGCGTTGGTTATATTAAGACTTACTTTTGCCATTGTTCGTTGTAATGATGCAATAAAGTAAGTTCCCCATCCTTGATTGTCAGTCATAACTTCTCCGGTTCCTGGCGTTTGGGTAGCTCTTACGGTTATATTATCTTTTGAAAACAGAGTTATATTTGATTCTGTATAAGTAGAGTATATTGTTTCATCAATATTTAAGTTTAATACATCAGAAATAAATCGACAAGCATTTAGTTGTGATGTTAAAGCAGTAGCTTCATTCGCTATAAATGAAACAGTATAAGTTCCTGGTTTAACCTTGATTATGAAATTATTATTTGGTAACGATTGCAGACTTCCATCAGCCGAAGTTAGATTCTGCTGTATTATTCCAGATGGTGAATCTGCAATAATCATTCTCATATTAGAAATAGTAACACCATCTATAACAGTGCCTATAATACTTCTTGTATTTACCTCAATTTCTATAGGTTCTTCATTATTTGTTGAATTACCCTCAAAATCATCTTTTGAACTGCATCCATTCATAGTATTAAGGATCAGAACAAATAAGACGTATAATATGTATTTATTGTACTTTTTCATAATAGTCTTTAATTAACATTGATTGAGGGTGCTATATTTATGATATTCCAATCATTAATAGAGATACTGACAGAGTAATCCGGTTGAAATTTGATAATGAAGTTAAACTGATCTTCTCTGTCCAAATCTATTTGAGTGCTGTATACAGGGTTTTGCATAATAGCAGAAACAAGGTTGCTCTGATAGATATTCCCTAGTCCTGGAATCGTTACAGTTAATTCTGACTTATCCTCAGATTCAAATAAACGTAATATTCTTGTTTCTGTCCAAAGAGTATCACCTGATATCTTTGTATTGTGAAAGTTGTAATTAATATCTTTAGAATGCTCATCTAATGAGTTGTCATATCTGTATCTCCCATTATTTGATGATAATGCAAATTTTAATATGTTATTAATATCTAGACCTGTCTCGTTAGCATATTTGTATAAGTAATCTATGCCAAGTACAGTAATGTGAATGTCTTTTGTGTCTTTAATCAGATCGATTGTAGCTTCAGATATTTTGCCAGCTTGAGCATTGAATTTTTCAAGTTTTCCATGAAAAAGATGCACTAACTGATCATTTATTTCTATAGGTTCTGATAATGTTGGGGTCGCATCTACTAGAAAGGAAAAACCCTTAATATCTGTAACACCAGCCTTAAGAATTGGTGAGAAATTGTTAGCTTCAGAGTTTATCATATCAACAATCTGATAAGATGATAAATTACCACCGAGAGCAATAAAATTATAATTTCCAGGTTTCAAGGGAAGTGTCATTATATAATCTTTTGTAAGAGTTGTCCCTTTGCTATCATATGTCTTTATATATTTTCCAGATTCATCAAATACGAACACTGTAATTATCTCGACATTTGCTCCAAAGAGATTCGTTTGCTGATTATTTAGCGTATATGTAAAACGCAATTGAATTCCCTGAATGCAATCTTCGGTATCTTCATGGACGCATCCGGAAATAAGCGCCATCACACCAAGTAAAATCAGTATAGATACTCTTTTAAGCATAGTTGTAGGTTTTGTGTAATAAGCGGACAGAATATCATTCTATCCGCTTATTTGATTGTTTTTATAACGGATTAGGTATTATGTTTGTCACATTCCAAGGGGTAACAGTAATATTGCATGATACACTTTGATCTAATGTATAAGGCTTTTCTCCCAGGTTATCAAGACCAAAGATGATACCACCCGAACCACCAGGTTTACCAGGTCCGTTTGGACCATCGGTACCAACAATTTTATATACAAATGAAGGTTTCATCTCTGTTAGTGGAGTACTGCTGGTTTGATCCACATAAGTAGTTACGGTTATATATTTCATATTTCCGTTTTTCCATGATTGTTCAGTACCGTTTTCGTCAATATATTTAATATGATCAACAGCAACAACTATATGAGGAAGTGTTCCTGCTGTTGTTACAGGAAATACATGATATGACCACATATTTGTAGTGACTGTATGAGCTAATCCAGGAAAAGTAACAGAGGATAGTGCATAATCATTCAGATAACCTGTACCTGTAGCAAATGGGAAGCTACCTGTGTAGAATGACTCATCACCTCCTTTGTTAATAAGGGTTACCGTACTATTACCATAAACAGTTGATGTAAGATAATGATTTGAGATAAAAATACCTCTAAGTCTAAATTCTGTAATATCACCCTTTTGAGTACCATTACCTCTAACACCTACTCTTGATATTTCCAGACGTGACATAATTGGAGTAATAGCAAGATCAACAGTATACAATGGAGATGCTCCAGTATGTGTTACAATATTAGCAACACCAGACATAATTACGTTTGCTACGGATGTAGCAGCAGTACTAGGCTGTTGCTTATCTACAGTTATTTGTAGACCTTTGATTGTAGTTACTGTTTGTCCAGTTGAGGCAGGGTAAGTGTATCCTGCTTTAGCATAATTAGTAAGGAGCATTGCTGTATTAGCTGATGCTGGCACCTGATTAATCACTATTGGGGCTGGTGTAGCTGTTCCCAGGTTTGTAATATCACCTGAGGTGAGAGTATACGAAAATACACAATTGCCATTAACAGCAAAGAAATAGATAGTACCATCAGCAATTGCAGTTTTAGTGCCTGAAGGAACACTTCCATCATCCATCTTTGTTGATGCGGTACTGATTTTGAGTTCAACAGACTTTTCACCGGTTTCTGGATCAGGAATAACAGGATTATCATTGCTCGTGCAAGAGAATGAAAGAATAGCTACTAAAAAGATAGCTAGGTAAAGATTAAGCTTTTTCATTCGAAAATTTAATTAGTTAGTGAATAGATTAATGATAAAAAATTATTTATATTTTAAGCGAACTTCTATGCCACTGTCTATTCGCATTAGTGGATAGATATTTTTGAGTATTTTTTGGTATGTTGCACCTGAATCAAGTAACTGTATTTTAGATTCTATATCTGATTCAGGACTAGTATTTTTTATTATATATACAAGATCCTGCTTATTTGTCAGATTTGATTCTTCTATTAATTGGACAAGATAATTCCAGTCGATATAACCATTTTTCGTAATAATCATACTTTGATTAATCGATGGATATCTGTTACAGATATAGTGCTTCAAAGCATCGGCTCTTCTTTGTCCCAGTTCATAATTGAATTTATATGGTCCCTCTGGAGAAACATGACCAGTTATGATAATTTCTTGCAGTCTTGTCTTATTGTCCTCCTTTAATTGTGCAGTGATTAAATTATCAATTTCGGAAAGGACTTTCTGGTTGTTTCCAAAATCAGGGAGGATAGTTGCTTCAGAAACCTTAAAGTGAATTTTAAAAAACCTTTTCATCATTTCGGGTTCTACGGGTGCTGTACTAATTCTTTCTGGAATAGTTTTAGCCGGCTCAAGTATTATATTATCCAGGATAAGTTGATTGTTGATAGGCTCTGTCTTACAACATCCTCTGCGAAAAGAATAAATAGACAGGGAAGAATGATTCATCCACGGCTCATATTTCATTTCAATATTATAAGCGTACGATGCTCCTTTTTTTATATAGATAGCATTTGGAAATTCGTTAATAAATTCACCTGAGCGTATTTTCCGTTTCATTAATATCTGTTCATGTCTCCCCTGCGCAATAATCGCAGGTAATTCCATAGTATTTGCTTCGTTTTTAAGTATAGGTATCAATATCTCTTCATAATTAAATCCGGAATTATATTTATTTGTCTCACAAATGAAAGAGATTGTAATAATTCCATTATTTAAAGTTGCTGAGGGATTACTTATTGTTGGGCTTGTATTTTGCTTTGCATGGATATGCATGATGCTTAATACGAATAATATATATAGTATAGCGCTTCTCATAATATTATTATTTTATGATGTAAATTATATTAATACCTGCTCGGGTTGGGCCAAAATAATTGCGATGTTCCTTTCCTATACGTTCACCGCATTTATTACAATTGTATTTATTATACCATAGTCTTGCATATCCAATACCTAATGTTGCTTCAATATTCCAATGAGGACTTAAAATAAATTGATATCCATATGAAATACCGCCACCAGCTGCATTCCCTTCGAAGCGATACTGCTTAGAGTTTTTGCCTAATAACCAGGGTAAATTATGCTGTGATATATTATATTGTGAATATAAGGCATGTAAGCCAAAGAAATGACCATTAAATTTGTCACATAACCAATATCTGACTTCTGGCTCAATAAGCCAATGGACAAGCTTTTTATTATCATTGAATGTTCCTTTTCTGTTCCATGGGTTATAACCGCCGGATAAATCTAAAGTAACTTTCTGACTCAATCCGATTTCAGCACCCAGATTTGGCGTTAATGTAACCCCACCGTAGAGTAAATTAGTCTTAATACCTACTTTTTGAGCAAACATGAATCCTGTTGCGATGATTGATGCTATGCAAACAGTGTAAAAACGAATTTTATTCATAATATATAGTTATTATCTTTATTAGGCTAGAGTAAGTATATACTATTTATTTAATTATATTGTCATATATAGTATATTGTTTATATATTCATATGATATAAAACAATGGTGAAATAATATGGTTTATAGAATGTTGCGCTTTAACTAGAGGCTTGTGTTTATATTATTATGGTGTTAAATTTGTTAAAGTATAATGAGCTGAGTGTCTCTGTTTTAGAATACCTATTTGTCAGAAGATAATTGATATTTTATGATATATTTATGAGAAAGATGAGATTAAACAGGAAAGAATATGCTATTGGGATTTCATTAAGATAGTGATGTGTTTAGAATATAGAAGTAAAGGAAGATGCTAAATAATATTTATAGAGTGATCCGAGTAACTTTATTAATAAAAGAAATATAAAGTTATAACTCTAAATCTATCTTTAGTTTAATGAGTATGCTTTGTGATTATATGGTATAAATCGCATTGATTAAAATGCGGAGTAGTTTTTTGATTATTCTTTTAAACTGCATAAGATCAGATATTAAAAAAAATATCTGACTCCGCTTATTTTATGCTGAAGCTTCTGTTTTATACGATGTTTCGATCGTTTTAATCCATTCAACTTCTTCTGATAATTTATCTAACCGGTTCATGCGGTTAGGTGTTTGTGTTGTATTTTCTAAGGCAGTAATGCTGGTTTCTAACCATCTATCGATTTTAGTACAGTTGCATTGAGATTGATATCCGCTGATTGGAGTACCCAATACCCGGAAGCAGTAAGAATACTGTAAGTAATAGGGTATAAACTGCTTTCATAATCTTATAATTTAGAAGGTTACATTTTGCGAATATATTTTTTTTTAATACAATAGTATCTTGTTTTAGTGTTAATAATGATTTGCGCTGAGTGTTAAATGTTTAGCTCATGGTGATGCAGTTCTTAAAAGCACAAAGGGGAGGCAATCTGCAATTGCTTCCCCTTTGTTTTAAAACATATAAGCGACTGAAGCCGTAAAGGCTCTGTTTCTCATTTTATAATCGTCCGGTACCCGAAGATTGACGAATCCTAATCCATAATTAAACAGGATTCTGAAATTCAGGATATCTGCTCCGGCTCCCATATTGAACCCAAAATCGACACGTTTCATATCTTTGTCAGGTCCTGTGAAATCAATATCTTCTGATACTTTTCCTTCCTTCATTCTTCCGCTTAGTGCTACCATAAGATAGGGACCGGCTTGAATGAATGGCTGAATGACCGGTAAGCGGAGTCTTAAATTCATGTTAACAGGAATCTCCAGATTCTGAGTGATCATGGATGCTTTGATATTGTGTTCCATGTCATCGAATGAATCATTCATGCGATAGCCTCTTTGCGTGTAAAGTAGTCCGGTGTTAACAGCAGCAGCTTTAGAGAGTGGAAATTCCATAATCACACCACCATTAAAGCCGGCTTTGGATTTTAATCCGTGATAAGAGAAATCGCCAAATCGTAAAGTGGTTTCAGAAAAGCTCATTCCTGCCATAACTCCGATTCGCTGCGCATGCATTGCTCCTGTAAAACACATTATGCATAGTATGCAAAACAAGATCCTTTTCATAGTTTAGTTATATTTATCGTTGCATTTGCAAATATATGGATAATGTTCGGTTTATTGTAATTATTTGGCTTTCAATGCAGCTATAACTTCGGTAATACCATAGAACAGGATGATGATGCCAAAGTATATAAATAATGTAGCAGCTGTGCTGAATGGATTAAACAGAATAATTACGCCTGAAAGTAGCATGATTACAGGGAATATGTAATAATATCCGGGTACAGAAAAGCCATTTTTCTTTATAGCCGAATAGGTTAATACCTGATTTAATCCTGCCAGAATTAATATAATTCCAAGTACATACATAATCACACTTACAAAGAATGCCGGAAAAGCAAGTAAGAGAATACCCAGTATTAAAGCCGGTGCATTGCTCCATGGAATGCTGTAGCTTTTTACAGCAGCATAAATCATTGGTAATGCAGATGATAATACCAGTAAAATACCTAAGATCAGAACCAGATAGCTTACAACAAGGCCCGGCCATGCAATAAATACCACTCCTATAAGGATGGAGATGATTCCTCTTAATACAAGAGATTGAGATAGATTGTTATTCATAATTTATTAATATAATAATAGTTTAGTATTTTGTTTACTTCTTACCGAGGTTAACCATATTCGCTTTTTTTCTAAATCGGGATGGCCTCATGCTTTCAGAACAACTCGTTTGAATTTATGTTCAATATTTCATCATGGAAAATAAAGACTGACAATCTGTCTTGTCCGGGTACAAAAATAGGAAATTATGTCTTATGCAATCCTATTTTATGTTATAAACTCGTTTGGCACGCATTTAGTAATAGAGTAATGCAGAACAAAAACTCCCGAAAAGAGTTATTCTATTTATATATTAAAATTTAAAAGCAATATAATCGTTATGACTATTAAACCATTAGCAGACAGAGTGCTGGTAAGACCAGCAGCTGCGGAAGAAAAAACTATCGGTGGAATTATTATTCCGGATTCGGCAAAAGAGAAACCATTGAAAGGTGAAGTATTAGCAGTAGGTAATGGAACAAAAGATGAAGAAATGATTCTTAAGGCTGGTGATCAGGTGCTTTATGGTAAGTATGCCGGTACTGAAATTGAGGTAGACGGCGAAAAGCTTTTGATCATGAAACAATCAGATGTTTTGGCAACTCTTTAATATTTAAACGATTAATTATTTAATACTCTGTTTTAAAGGAGATTTTTATTATGGCTAAAGAAATTAAATTCAATATTGATGCTCGTGATCTTTTGAAAAAAGGTGTGGACGAGTTGGCTAATGCAGTTAAAGTTACTTTAGGGCCTAAAGGTCGTAATGTTATTATCGAGAAAAAATTTGGCGCTCCGCATATTACTAAAGATGGTGTGTCGGTAGCTAAAGAAATTGAATTGTCTGATCCGTACCAGAATATGGGTGCTCAACTTGTAAAAGAAGTAGCTTCTAAAACAGGTGATGATGCGGGTGACGGAACAACAACTGCTACTGTACTGGCTCAGGCTATTATCGGTGTTGGATTGAAAAATGTTACAGCAGGTGCGAATCCGATGGATTTGAAACGTGGTATTGATAAAGCTGTGACAAAAGTTGTTGACTCAATCAAAGCTCAGTCTGTAGCTGTAGGCGATGACTTTACTCGTATTGAAAATGTTGCACGTATCTCTGCAAATAACGATGCTGAAATCGGATCACTTATTGCAGAAGCTATGCGTAAAGTATCGAAAGACGGAGTAATCACTGTAGAAGAAGCTAAAGGTACTGATACAACTGTTGAAGTTGTTGAGGGTATGCAGTTTGACCGTGGTTATATCTCTCCTTATTTCGTAACAAATACTGAGAAAATGGAAGTTGAGATGGAAAATCCTTTCATCTTGATTTATGATAAAAAAATATCTGTATTGAAAGATATGCTTCCTATTCTTGAAGCATCTGTTCAATCAGGACGTCCATTATTAATCATTGCTGAAGATGTGGATAGTGAGGCATTGGCTACATTAGTAGTTAACCGTCTTCGCGGATCATTGAAAATCTGTGCAGTGAAAGCTCCTGGCTTCGGTGATCGCCGTAAAGAAATGCTTGAAGATATTGCAATCCTTACAGGTGGTATCGTTATCTCTGAAGAAAAAGGATTGAAACTGGATGGTGCAACAGTTGAAATGTTGGGTACAGCTGAGAAGATTACAGTAAACAAAGATAATACTGTGATTGTAAACGGTGCTGGTAGCAAAGAAAATATCGCTAACCGTGTAGCTCAGATCAAATCTCAGATTGCAACAACAACTTCTGATTATGACCGCGAGAAACTTCAGGAACGTCTGGCTAAACTTGCTGGTGGAGTAGCTGTTCTTTATGTAGGTGCTGCTTCTGAAATTGAAATGAAAGAAAAGAAAGACCGTGTTGATGACGCATTGAGCGCGACACGTGCTGCTATCGAAGAAGGAACTGTTCCGGGTGGTGGTACAGCTTATATCCGTGCAATGGCTGCGTTAATCGATATGAAAGGTGAAAACGAAGACGAGACTACTGGTATTGAAATCGTTCGCCGTGCTATCGAAGAGCCTCTTCGTCAGATTGCTGCAAATGCAGGTGTTGAAGGTGCTGTGATTGTACAGAAAGTAAGCGAAGGTACTGGCGCATTTGGTTATAATGCACGTACAGGAGAATATCAGGATCTTGTAGCAGCTGGTGTAATTGACCCGGCTAAAGTGACTCGCGTTGCTTTGGAAAATGCAGCTTCAATTGCTGGTATGTTCCTTACAACTGAGTGTGTAATCGTAGAGAAAAAAGAAGAGAACGCTCCGGCTGCTCCAATGGCTCCAGGTATGGGAGGCATGGGCGGAATGATGTAATCTTCTCAGATATAAAATATCAGGTATTATTTTAGGTTTTAAAAAGAGATGTGTCGTAACTGATGCATCTCTTTTTTTATTATTGTCGGAGTAAAGTTTCTTTTCGGTTTTTATTGGCAACAGGCTCTTTCATATTTCATCAGCTCTTTGCAAATGAAAGTTTGCTACTTGCAAAACTTGTTTTGCTCCTTGCTAATTTCAGTTTGCTACTTGCAAACGGGCATAATCATGCAGTTGGAAATTTGCTTAAGAGAAATTCGAAATTCTCTTAAGAGAAAATGGAAAACCACTTAAGAGAATCTGCGGAAGCTCTTAACTCTTTTCAATAAAAACTATACACAGAGTTTTGCGGTTTGAATTGCAACCAATTGCAACCGCACGGCTGAGGTTGGTGTAAATATCTATATAATAGTGTTTTATGAGAGATTGAGAAGGTTGCAATTGAGGTTGCAAATGGTTGCAATTGGTGACGATTGGTTGCAATAGAATTTCTTGAATTGCAACCTGTATCATGTTGTTTAACAGTGTATTATATAGGGTTGCAAATGGTTGCAATTAAAATCAGGAAAATTTGTGTGCAGATGTTTTCCCGATGAATCATTTGTATAAGAACTCTAATCCCGGAGATGTTTACTTTTATGTGCATTAGAGGCGATCAGCTTTATTCCCGTATTTGCCTGCCACGAAATACGTATTTCTTTGCCACGATATACGTATATCCCGACTACGAAGTACGTATTTCTTTCCATTGAAATACGTATTTCACGGCGCACAAATACGTATTTCGTTGAGCAGATACACGTATCTCTGTATCGTCCTGAAGTTAGTGATTATCGCCAGACTCAATTTATAATGCATTGTAAACTGAATCCGTAATTAGCTTCTGAATCTGTCAATCTTTTCAGTAAAAGTCAAAGTATCTATCCGCTGAATTCTTTGTTGTCTTCTGGCTAAAAATAGAAAAAGCTCTGTGATTACTCTTTCCGGAGTGATCACAGAGCTTTTTTTAAGCGTTTAGTAGATACGAAAATAGCAGAAGAATAAAAACTTGTTCAATCAATTCTGTCTGTTTATTCGTAGAATGATTAATCTATAACAACATCAACAATCTTTGGATCGCCAGTAATGCCATTTACATGCATGTCATTTTTAATAGCTTCTTTGGCTAAAGATTCCATAGCGATATGTTTAGCTTCTTTTTCTGTTGGTACGAATTTAGTGTCAAAATCAACTTCGTATCTTTTTCCTTTTATCTCATAGATAACGGTTGCTTTATTTGTTTTCATAACTAAAGGTTTAAGTTTTATACAGCTTTAAAACAGTTTGCAGTAAGGCCTTGTTCATAGGAAGAGTATAAAGTATCAAAAAAATAGAGGTAATGATCTGCATAAAGCAAAAATCATTACCTCTAAAACAATTAAACTATACATGTATGCTTTTGAAGTGTACCCCGGTCGGGAATCGAACCCGAATCTACGGTTTAGGAAACCGCTATTCTATCCATTGAACTACCAGGGCCTTTCTGTAAGACGGTACAAAGATATAAAAAAAAGTAATTTTAGGCAATTATAGAGGCCTGGTTGTTAAAAAAAGAGGTTATTCTTATGATGCACTGCATCTTAGAATAACCTCTTTTTTTTATTTTCCAATAGCTTCCATTCCTTTCATAATGGCTTCTTCATTTAGAGGAAGAAGTTTATGATGTCGTTCAGGAAGAGTTTTTTTCAGACCTTTCATAACGCTTTCAACGCTTACGACCGGACAAAGTTTCAGATAACCTCCTAGAATGATCATGTTGAACACTTTCTTCATGTCTGCTTGTGAAGCTATATCCATAGCATCCAGGCGATAGATCTGAATATCGGTGCGTGTAGGTGGTTTGTGTATACCATATCCGTCATAAATCAGGATACCTCCTGGTTTTACTTTGCTCTCGAACTTATCCATTGAGGGTTGATTCAGAACAATAGCTGTATCAAATTGATTCAATACCGGTGAACTAATACGGTCGTCGCTTACGATAACCGTAACGTTAGCCGTACCACCTCTTTGTTCTGGTCCGTACGATGGCATCCAGCTTACTTCTTTGTCTTCCATTAGTGCAGAGTATGCAAGGATTTTACCCATGGATAAAACGCCCTGACCACCGAATCCTGCAATTACTATTTCTTGTGTCATAGTTTACAATCTTAAGGTTTATCTATCTTTGATATCTCCAAGAGGGAATGTCGGGAACATGTTCTCTTCCATCCACTTGTTTGATTGGTCAGGAGTCATTTTCCATCCCGAGCTACAAGTCGCTACAACCTCAACAAGTGAAGTTCCTTTGTTAGCCATTGAGTTTTCAAATGCCTTACGAATAGCTCTCTTTGTTTTCTTTACAGATGCTGTTGTATGAACGCTCTGGCGGGTCACATAACAGGTACCGTCCAGCAGAGCAACCATTTCGGAGATCTTGATCGGAGCACCTGTAACCTGAACATCACGTCCGTCCGGACAAGTTGCAGATTTCATTCCCGGAAGAGTAGTCGGAGCCATTTGTCCTCCTGTCATTCCGTAGATAGCATTGTTAATAAAGATGATAGCGATGTTTTCGCCCCGATTACATGCATGAATAGTTTCAGCAGTACCGATGGCAGCTAAGTCTCCGTCACCCTGGTATGTAAATACCATTTTGTTGGGGTTAAGACGTTTCACTGCAGTAGCTAATGCCGGTGCACGTCCGTGAGCAGCTTCCTGCCAGTCTACATCAATATAGCGATAGATAAATACACCACATCCTACGGGTGCAATACCGATTGTATCGTTTTCAAGTCCCATTTCCTCAATGATTTCAGCAATGAGTTTATGTACAACCCCATGACTACATCCGGGGCAGTAGTGCATCTGCGTTTCATTGAGCAGATGAGATGGTTGATAAACCAAGTTTTCAGGACTGATTATTTCTTCTGATTTCATTTTGAATTGAAATTATGAACAGTGTAATTTACTGTTGGTTTACAAAAAGAATTTCATGAAATAGTGCATTGCTCTTATTGCTAAAGCCGAGCCTCCAAGATAAAGGAACAGAGTTCTGTCCGGAGAAACGAAATAGACAATAATTGTAGCAATTGTGAGCACGTAAAAAAGAATAAGTAATACTTTAGAAATTGACTTTTGCTCCATATCTCCTTATCCGATTACCTTTTCTTTTAAAGCATTAACTACTTCTTCCGGAGATGGAATCATACCACCTGTACGGCCGTAGTGTTCAACTTTTGTAGTTCCGTTAGCTGCAAGTCTGACATCTTCAACCATCTGGCCGGCATTCATTTCAACTGTAAGAATACCTTTTACTTTCTTTGATAACTCAGCAATACGTTGAGTCGGGAAAGGCCATAGAGTGATTGGGCGAAGAAGTCCTACTTTTATGCCTTCTGCTCTGGCTATTTCGATAGCTTTCTGAGAAATACGCGCTGATGATCCGAATGCTACGAACAGATATTCGGCATCTTCAGTGTAAAGTTCTTCAAAACGCACTTCGTTTTCTTCAATCTTTTTGTATTTAGCCTGAAAACGTATATTGTTTTGTTCCATTACGGCAGGGTCAAGTTCCAGAGATGTGATAATACGAGGTTTACCACCTTTTGGTTTACCTAAAGTTGCCCATGGAGACATTTCTTCGATTTGTTCGTCAGTCCAGCGTGGAGTCATTGGAGGGAGAACGACTTTCTCCATCATTTGTCCAATGATTCCGTCGGTAAGAATCATGGCAGGGTTTCGGTATTTGAAAGCCAGATCAAAAGCCAGACCCACAAAATCAGCCATCTCCTGTACAGAAGAAGGGGCAAGAGTAATCAGGCGATAATCACCGTGACCTCCACCTTTAACTGTTTGGAAATAATCAGCCTGGCTGGGTTGGATTGTTCCGAGTCCCGGACCTCCGCGCATAACATTGACAATAAGACAAGGTAGTTCGGCTCCGGCAAGATAAGATATACCTTCTTGTTTCAAGCTAACTCCCGGGCTGGAAGACGATGTCATAGATTTTTTACCACAACCGGCACCACCATAAACCATGTTTATGGCTGCGACCTCGCTTTCGGCTTGCAGGACAACCATACCTGTTGTATTCCATGGACGTTCTTCCATCAGTGTTTCAAGTATTTCAGACTGAGGAGTAATAGGATAACCGAAATAACCATCAACTCCGTTACGGATTGCAGCATGGGCGATAGCCTCATTGCCTTTCATTAATTTTACTTCTTCCATTTTTTACTCCTGTGTTTTTACTTTATAAACTGTAATACAACCATCCGGACAAACAAAGCCACAACTCGCGCAGCCTATGCAAGCTTCCGGATTTTCCATATAGGCATAATGATATCCTTTATCATTGACCTCTCTTTTTTGTAGTGATAATACATGAGTAGGACAGGATACTACGCACAGGTCGCATCCTTTACATCGCTCCACGTTTACTACTACGGTTCCTTTAAATTTTGCCATAACTTCTACGATGCTAAATTTGTAAAGTTAAATGTAAGGTTAATCAAAAATATTAATCTATTAAAAGACTACTGATAGAATCGCTCTATAAAGTAGTTCAAAGTATACTTCTGTTTATCTGATTAAAGCTAAAGTATAAGAGGAGGTTATAACAACATAATCCTCCGGATGTACTTTGTTATTTAATTATCTTTCAGTGTTTTTGCCTCGTTCCAGAATTCGTTCATCTGGTCCAGAGTCATATCTTTAAGACTGATCCCGTTTTCTTTTGCTCTCTGCTCTAAATGATTAAATCTGAAAATGAATTTTTTATTAGTCTTCTCCAGTGCATTTTCGGGATTGATATTGTATAAACGGGCTGCGTTGATGATACTAAAAAATAAATCGCCGAACTCAGCTTCCATTTTTTCCGGATTCATTGCCGTAATTTCTGTTTTTAGTTCAGACAGCTCTTCGTTTACTTTATCCCATACCTGCTCTTTTATATCCCAGTCAAAACCAACATTTCTGGCTTTATCCTGTATTCTGTGAGCTTTGATCATTGACGGTACTCCATCCAGTACGGATTTGTTTCCGTCTTTCTCTTTTAGTTTTATTTGCTCCCAGTTCTGTTCTACTTCTTTCGGAGTTTCGGCTTTTACCTCTCCGTAAATATGCGGATGTCTGAAGATCAGCTTATCGCATAAAGTATTACATACATCGGCTATATCAAATTGATTTTTCTCATCTGCAATCTTTGCATAAAACAGGATGTGTAAAAGAACATCTCCCAACTCTTTCTTTATAGATTCGGGCTGATCGTTGATTAGTGCATCACATAATTCGTAAACTTCCTCAATTGTATTGATTCTCAGACTCTCGTTTGTCTGTTTACGATCCCACGGACATTTCTCTCTCAGATCGTCTAAAACGTCAAGCAATCTTGAGAATGCCTGCATTTTCTCTTCTTTTGTGTTCATCTTAATTCAATTATGTCTTATTTGAATTAAAACCCTTATATGGATTTTGATATCAAATACAATACTCTATATTTGCAAAGGTAAATTCTTTTGCAACCCGTGCAAATCTTTATCAACATAAATTTAATTGTTTTCTGGCCTCACAGGGTGGAGATGATTGTCTCAAAAATATAATAATATGAACAAAAATTACTTTATAATATTGATTGTTACTTTTTTCTGTACAAATAGTTTTGCTCAGGATATTACGCCTTACTTTACGATTATCCCTGATAATATTTTAGGATATGTGAATATTGGATTGCGAAAAGATCTGATTGATCTGTATAATGCCAAACAAAAGGCTGAAGTACGGAATTTGCTCGGAGGGACAACCCGGTTGGATTTTATGTCTCCTGAATATTTGAAATTACAGTTGTCGGATAAAACCACAATGGAAATGAGGATGATTCAGAATCCGGATGATTCAACGGCTTTAATTGTTGTAAATAAGACTCTGAATACGGCTTACCCTGAAAGTGTATTATCGGTTTATGCGAGTGACTGGAGGTCTCTGGCATCGGGGAATTACTTCGAACAACCGGCATTAAATGATTTTCTGTATGATGGTGTGACAGATGCTGAACTGGCAGAGCTGAAAAGAGTGATTCCTTATGATAATGTTCTTATTGAGCTGGACTCTGTAAAGAATGAGTTAAATGTGACTCCTCAATTTTTTAAATCTATGTCAGTTGAAGATCATTCAAAATGGAAGGATAAAATTATAAATAAACCTGTTATATATATATGGAAAGAAGGACGCTACGTTAAGAAGTAGCGTCCTTCTTTTTTTTATATCTGAAAATAAGTTGCTATTTGATTAAATATGAATAATGCGGTTTAATATTAATGATTATATTTGTTGTCTTAATTTAATAAAAGCGTAGTTTATGAAATTTATACTGTTTTTTCTGTTAACCTTATCTTCTATCATAGGTTTTACAGCCCGTGCTCAGATTAAGTCTCAATCTGATACGCTGAAAATAGCATTATCTGATACAATACAGATTACCTCAGATACTATCTCTACAGAGCCGGCGGATGAAAAGAAATCAAATAATCGTATGCATGATACAGATGCAATGATGAAGTATTACTTTAAAGAACTATATACGGATACTACATCTATGAATATTGATGCTGAGTGGTTTCTTGAGCAGGCTGAAGCCGGAGATGCTGATGCCCAGCGTAAACTGATCGAACACTATATGTATTCCAAACGTGAGAATCGTGACTATGAAAAGGCTCATAAGTGGCTGATGCGTATAACTGAGCATCCTAATTCAGGATGTCGTTCTCTTTTGGGATACCTTTACAATAAAGGAAAAGGAGTAAAGAAGAGTTACCGCGAAGCAATTAAGCAATATAAACAGGCGATAGAAGAGGGGGAGACTTACGGACAGTGTCTTCTGGGATTATGTTACCTGAATGGAGAAGGTGTAAACTGGAGCCTGTATAAAGCGGCCCGCCAGTTTAAACTGGCAGCTGAGAAAAATTCAGCAATGGGACAGATACTCTTTGCTCAATGTCATTTATATGGCATAGGAGTATCCGTAGACAGTGCAAAGGTGCTTGAATGGGCAACACGCGCAGCTATGAACGGGCATCCCTATGCTCAGAGGATGGTCGGTGATATGTATTTCGCCGGACAAATAGCAAAGCAGGATCTGAAAGAAGCTGAGAAGTGGTATACGAAAGGAGGGGACAACAGAGAAGAAGAATGCGCTTATTCAGTGGCATGTATGTATTATCAGGCTAATGGTGTCGAACACGATATGGAGAAGGCTCTGAAATATTTCAGAATCTCGGCCGAAGAGGGATATGCGCAGGGACAATACAATATGGGGAATTTTTATATGTATGGCGAAGGATTGGAGCAGAATGCAGAGAATGCTTTAGAATGGTATACGAAATCGGCCAGAGGTGGTTGTATGGATGCCCAGTTTGAACTCTCTACACAATATATGTTGGGTGAAGTTGTTGATCAGGATTCCGCAAAAGCTTATGATTATTGTGCAGCAGCGGCTTTTAAAGGATATCCGGCAGCTCTCTTCAGAATGGGACAATTCTATTTGATTGGCTATAACGTAACCCCTCATGCTAAAACGGCTCTGGATTATATCCGAAACGCTTCATTAATGGAATATGGCCCGGCTTTATTTACATTAGGTCAGTTTTATAAAGATGGTACGATTGTTGACAAAAATATAAAGAAGTCGTTTGAGCATTTTATGAAAGGTGCGGAACTTGGGCATGCAGAGTCTCAATATCAGGTTGCGTTGAGTTATACTCGCGGTCTGGGTACGAATAAAGATCTCACGAAAGCTGTAACATGGTGCCGGCTGGCAGCAGAGCAGGGGCTGTGTGATGCGCAATACACACTTGGGCTATGTCTTGAAAACGGATGGGGCGTTGATAAAGATCTTATCCAGGCAAAAGAGTGGTATACGATAGCGGCTTCTGCAGGGCATCAGCAAGCTGAGCACGGACTTGTACGAATTGCAAATTAGAACAAAAAGACCTTTGTCATTTAAAGACAAAGGTCTTTTTGCTTTCAGTCGTTTACTTGTAGCTTTTCCGGAGTATTAATGATTCTGTTGTATAAACTATTTAAGGGAACGGCTTGTTTGTAGACTATACGCATAGATTATCCGGACTTTTGAAAAATAGTTCCCGGGGATATAATAATCTGTATTTCCTGATCCGTTTAAACTACGGTATCTGAAGCTCGTAATGATCTCATAAATTGCAATACGATGAATCTGAAAATTCATGATACAAAAATATATTTTCTGGCTATCCTTGTAGGAGTGGTAAGTGCCGGAATCTGTCTGCCCTTTCGTTATTTACTTGGTAAAATAGGAGAAGTTCGTGAGTGGATTTTTTATCCCGGACACCCATTCTATTTCTATTTTATTGTTCCTTTTCTGATTTATGCAATTATGCTGTTTGTTTATCTGCTGGTCCGGAACAATCCGCTGAGCAGAGGAAGTGGTATGCCACAAACGAAGGCTTTGTTAAATGGAAGGCTCACTTACTCAACACCCTGGAAAAGCTTTTTTGTTAAGTTTTTCGGAGGATTGCTGAGTTTAGGTTCGGGGCTGTCTTTAGGTCGTGAGGGTTCTTCGGTACAAATGGGTTCACTTGCCGGAGACTGGATTTCAAAGATCTTCCATGTCCACTCAGCTCGCAGAAAACATCTTATTGCTGCCGGAGCCGGAGCGGGTGTGTCGGCTGCATTTACTGCTCCGCTGGCATCTTCATTGCTTATTCTGGAATCTCTGGAACGTTTTTATCTGCCTATGACTGCAATTACAACATTGCTGGCTGGTCTGGCAGCCGGAGTATTAGCACAATTTTTTTTCCCCACAGATATTTATAAAGCAATAATTGTTACACAACCGGATCTGAGTCTGTGGCAGCTCTTGCTTATTCTCTCAGTAATGGCCTTATTTATTTCGCTTTTCGGAAAATTGTTTTCGTACTTGTTGCTGAAAGTAAAAGTCCTTTATGAAGGGTCCCGGATAAATGTATACATCAAACTGGCTTATGTGGCAGGAATAACTTGTCTGGTCGGATATTTTTTTCCTACAATCGTTGGTGGCGATCAGTCTTATCTGATTACTCAGTCTAATGTATTAAGTTCTGAGTTGATTTATATGGGCATCGTAATATTGGTGATTACCTTATTTACAATCCTTTCTAATGCAGTGCAGTTTCCCGGAGGTATATTCCTGCCCATGATGACAGTCGGAGGACTTTGTGGTAAGTTTTTCTGTCAGCTTATATCTGAAGCCGGATATATGACTACAGCTTCTACCGGTTATTTTGTACTTATAGGGATGTCAGCTTTCTTTATATCTGTAGTTCGTACGCCTTTGACAGGCTTTATTCTTATAAGTGAGATGACAGGTCATTACGAAGTGTTCTTTCCTGCATTATGGGTCGGTATTATTATTTATTTTCTGACTGAATTGATGAAAGTAAAACCAATGGATCAGTTGTTGTATGATTTTATGCTCCAGCATTTGCCTGATGATTATCCAAAGCGTATGATTGTGAGCATTGATATTTCTGCTGACTCTTATCTGGACGGAAAGACTCCGGCAACACTGAAACTTCCCGAAAGATGTATTATTGTCGGCATTTACAGAGGCCCCGAAGCCTATCGCTTTGTGGACGGATTTTCACTTGAGCCAGGAGATTTAGTTGATATTGAGATTGATTCGGATGATCTGGAGAAAATATATCAGCCACTTGTAAGTATGGCCATATCGTCATAAAAAAAACGAACGTACAACCCGGTGTAGTTGTACGTTCGCTATCAATGAAAAGATGAGAGAAATTCAAATTTATTTAATTCGTTTATAACCATAAACAGCATTGTCGCCTAATTCTTCTTCGATGCGTAATAACTGATTATATTTCGCCATACGGTCAGAACGACTTAATGATCCTGTTTTAATCTGACCTGAATTAGTTGCAACGGCAATATCTGCAATTGTTGAATCTTCGGTTTCACCTGAACGGTGCGATGTTACTGATGTATAACCGTTTCTGTGTGCCATTTCAATCGCATTCAACGTTTCAGTAAGTGTACCGATTTGATTTACTTTAATCAAAATAGAGTTAGCACAACCTCTTTCAATACCTTCTTTCAAAAATTCTACGTTAGTTACAAATAAATCATCACCGACTAGCTGGCATCTGTTGCCGATTCGATCAGTTAGCATTTTCCAACCTGCCCAATCTCCTTCATGCATACCATCTTCGATAGAGTCAATAGGATACTTGTTAATTAAAGATTCAAGATAGTCCACTTGTTGTTCAGCGGTACGTTTAGCACCTTTGTCTCCTTCGAATTTAGTGTAGTCATAAATTCCATTGTGGTAGAATTCGGAAGCTGCACAGTCCAGAGCGATGGTTACATCCTTACCGGGTACATATCCGGCCTTCTTGATAGCATCTAAAATAGACTCAAGGGCATCTTCAGTGCCATTAAGTACAGGAGCAAATCCACCCTCGTCACCAACAGCAGTACTTAGTCCTCTGTCATGAAGGACTTTTTTAAGTGAATGGAAAACTTCGGCACCCATTCTTAACGCTTCCTTGAATGATTCAGCACCAACAGGTCTGATCATAAATTCCTGAAACGCGATAGGCGCATCTGAGTGAGAACCACCATTAATGATATTCATCATCGGAACAGGTAACACATATGTGTTTGTTCCGCCAATATATCTGTAAAGTGGCATTTCTAAATAATTAGCAGCAGCTTTTACAACTGCCAGAGAAACTCCTAAAAGAGCATTAGCTCCTAAATTTGCTTTTGTTTTTGTGCCATCCAGGCGTAATAGCTCGTTGTCTATACTCATCTGGTCTAAAGCACATTTACCTGTTAATGCAGGAGCTATAATGTTATTGATATTGTCAACAGCTTTTGTTACTCCTTTACCCAAATAACGGTTTTTGTCACCATCTCTGAGTTCGATAGCTTCATTTTCTCCGGTAGAGGCACCTGATGGAACCGAAGCACGGCCCATAATTCCTGATTCCAGAATAACATCTACTTCGATAGTAGGATTCCCGCGAGAGTCTAGGATCTCTCTACCTTTGATTGCAACAATTTTCATAGTAAGTCTGTCTATTTTGTTAGAAGAACATTAAATTAATCAACACTTATAACAACTCTTTTCAGGCTTTAGTTTAATCCGGAGTGAAATAAAAAAGCTAAGAGTTATTAATCAATACTGATAATATTTTATTCAGCAGGAATTAATTTACTTGCTTCATTTTCAGCTTCAGAAATAACTTCTTTTGCTTCTTTGCGTGACTTCTCATATATTTTTTTAGCAGCTTTTTTAGCCGCAATTTTTAGTATAGGATTCTCTGCTCTTTCAAGAATCATTCTGATGTCATTGTCTGCTTTTATAAGAATTGAGTCAGCCTCATTCTGTGCATTCATCAGAATCGAATCAGCTTCAGCTTCAGCATATTTTTCATAAACCAGGTTTCGGGTAGCGGGTTTACTGTGTGCGGATTGATAATTTGTCTCATATTTCTTTAAGTAAAGAGCCGATACAAAATGAAATATCTCATATATTTCTTTGTGGTTCTCTTCCGGCTGAACAGAGGTAGTGAAATTATCTTCATTGATCGTAATATCTCCGGTCAGTGTTTCGCTTTTTCCATCAATCTTATATTCATTCTTGCCGAAAGAGAATCTCTGTTCCGGAAAATTAGCATGGATACTTCCGTTAAATTCTATCTGAGCTTTGCATTGATCCGGATTAGAAGGTTTACTCAGACATATTTCTTCGAAAGTGGATGCAATATGAAGGCTAGGGGTAGTTGCTGACAGATCACCTTTCAGTATTAAGTTCAGATTCTTGCATTCGAGGCCATGCATTGATTCCAGATCCGTAAAAAGAATCTGACCATTCTGAATTCTCAGTTTATTCAAACGCAGGTGAAAGGCTGTATAGCTGGATGGATGCAAAGTGTCTTTTTGCTGGTGTGTTGTGTCCGGTTTAAAAATATTCCAGCTTACACGTCCGTTAGGGGCGACCTGAGCCTCAATCAAAGGAGAGTTAATAAATATCTCGCGAATTTCGTATCCGTCATTTTTGAATAATGAGATGGGTGATAATCCTATTTCCAGTTGTTTCGCTAACAGAAGCGTATCGCCTCTGAATTCAGTTTCAGTTCCTGTTATCTGTATGTTTTTGATGTTGAACGAAACTAAAGGGAAGTGTTTAATAAGGTCAATCCGTAAGTCTGTGAATTCGACTTTCGCATACATCATATTATCGGCTTCTCTGTGTACTGCCGCTGCTACTTTTCCTTTTATTAAAAAAGGGATGAATATAGTCATAAAGAAGAAGATTATGACCAGTGACATTAATATGCTGAAGATTGTTTTCTTTGAAGTTTTCATGTTATCGTTTGTAAGATTTTGTTTTACTCTGAAAGTATATTGATCCGGAGAAATAACAACTCTTTTGTGAATCAGGTTCTCTTAACCTTTAGAGCCCGAGTCTGAATTATTCTGATATCAATATTTTCGAAATATATAAATTATTTATTGGTTAAGCAAAAAATGTGTATAATTAGGAAGTTATTCTACAAAATTGATTCATCAGGAAATAAATTCTCAATAAATGATTATTTGTTTTAAATCTTTCTCTACTTTTGCGCCCGATTTTAGGAAACCGTACAACTCGTAATCATGAATTGCACGACTTCTTAACCTCATTAATAGTATTATGGTTTTTTAACCATACACAAACACAGTTTATTTTATTCGCATGAAAAAGATGTTTATCCCTGTAATAGGGTTGTCGCTGATATTGGGATCATGTCAGCAAAAGGTTGAAAAGTTATTGGTTTCTACCGGGATTGAAACGCACGTATTAACGAAAGAGGATGTTGAGAAAAGAACTCCTGAAGATGTCGTGGAATGGCTTAGATTGGGTAATAAGTCTTTTGTCGACAAAGGGTTACACCAGAGAGATTATAATGCTCAGCTGGAAGAATCCTTAGCCGGACAGCATCCGATGGCAATTGTTTTATCTTGTATTGACTCCCGTGTGCCGGTCGAAACGATATTTGACAAAGGTTTGGGAGACTTGTTTGTAGCTCGTGTTGCGGGGAATATAATTAATCCTGATATTTTGGGAAGTATGGAATATGCGTGTGAACATTCGGGCTCTAAAGTGGTTGTAGTATTAGGGCATGAATGCTGCGGAGCAGTTCATTCGGCTTGTGAGGGGGTTGATGCTGGCAATATGACTCAAATGTTAGATAAAATTAAGCCAGCTATTGATTCATGCGAAAAATGTGGTTTAGAGCGTGAATCAGAAAATTTTGAAGAAAATGTTGTCCGCAAAAATGTCGAAATCATGGTTGCCAGAGTTCGCGAAGAAAGTGAAATTTTGCACGAAATGGAACAACACGGACATATTAAAGTTGTAGGAGCAATTTTTAATCTTCACACAGGAATTGTAGAATTCATCTAAGCATTTTAATTATTCTTTATACGTTCTGAATCTATCAAATTAATTAGTATTTGATAAAAAAAGAGGGTGTGTCAAAAGTACATACCCTCTTTTATATTGTAAAATTTGAACATGTAGTATTTATTTATTATCTTTATGCATCTAATACAGAGATATATGAAGATGCAATTCAAATCATATGATCAAGATTTAGGGACCCTTTTCCCTTCTTATATTGGCGATAAGATTGCCAGGAATCATCCTGTTCGTCTTATTAGTTCGATCGTAGATAGTCTGGACTTAACAACGCTTCAAAGTACTTATAAGCAAGGTGGATGCCCAGCTTATAATCCACGCATGCTTCTCAAAATAATATTCTATGCCTATCTGAAC